>NZ_JACBZR010000001.1:2029500-2706000 GCF_013408335.1 Nocardioides panzhihuensis
CCGTTGGTGTAGGACGGAGCCATCTCGCCGTTCAGCTCCGCGAGCGCGTAGGACCAGTCGATCGGCATCGGGATCTTCTGCAGGTCATAGCCCGCGGCCTCGACGCGTTTGCCAAAGGTGCGCGAGACCCGATAGCTGTCCGAGGCAATCAGCTCGTCAGGTGCGGTCGCGGCGCCGAGCATCCTGGCGACACGCGGGTAGTGGACCCGGTCCATGAGGTCGTAGTCGAGCTCGTTGGGGAGCCAGGTGTTGAAGACCTCCGCGGAGGGTTGCAGTGTCATGCCCTGGTAGACCAGCGAACCGCCGCCGACGCCGGCCGCGCACATGGCGAGCATGTTCTGGCCGAGGATCGGCTCGAGCAGGCCGACGTACGGGCCGAAGTCCAGGGGAGTGCCGAGCAGCCTCTGCAGCGGCTTCAGCGCGGCGGGTGCGGTCGTGTGGAACAGCACCCGCTTGTCGAGCGTACGCACGGTCGGGAAGGTCTGCGCGTCCGGTCCCGTCGGCCAGCGGCGACCGCGCTCGAGCACGGTGACCGGCACCCCGGCCTCGGCCAGCCGGAGCGCGGCGACCCCGCCGCCGAACCCGGAGCCGACGACCACTGCCCGGTGCTCCTCCCGAACCAGTCGTACGCGACGGGGCGACGCAGCCGCGGCCGGGCCGGCGATCAGCCCGGACGCGGCGCCGGCGACACCGGCGGCACCGGCCAGGAACGTACGCCTTGTGGCTGCCGGCCAGGAGGCGGCAGGCGCGGACGTGGACAACGAGGACTTGGTCAAGGGGGCTCCCTCGGCTCGTGGATCGTCGGTTACTGCCGCGTAAGAGTTGACGAATGACCCCAACGTGTCAAGGCTCACGCCGCCGTTCTGGACAACGGTGTCCGGAACGCGACATGTGCTGGGCGAGGGCAAGCCGGCAACGCAGGCGGCGCAACCGCAGCCATGTAGGCTGTCGGCACTTCCAACAGCTAAGGACGATCTGAACCCCGATGGACGGACCGCAACCCGGCCAATATCCACGCTCGCTGCGGCAATCGAGGTCGGCCTGATGACCGAGATGCTGTTCATTCTCCTGGCGCTGCTGCTGGTCGCCGCCTGTGGAGTGTTCGTGGCAGCCGAGTTCTCTCTGGTCACCGTCGACCACTCCCAGGTGGAGATGGCCGCCGAACAGGGCGACAAGAGCGCCCAAGGCGTGCTCCGCGCGATGAAGGAGCTCTCCAGCAACCTCTCCGGCGCACAGGTCGGCATCACTGTGACCAACCTCGGCATCGGCTGGATGTCGGAGCCGGCGATCGCCGAGCTGATCGACCAGCCACTGCTCGACACCGGACTTCCCGCAGGTGCAGTGGGGCCGATCGCGGTGACGATCGCACTGACCCTCTCCACGATCGTGACGATGCTCTTCGGTGAGCTCGTCCCCAAGAACCTCGCCCTGTCGCTGCCGCTGCAGACCGCGCGCGTCACCCAGGGGCCGATGCGGGCCTTCACCCGGATCATGCGCGGGCCGATCAAGGTGCTCAACGGCACCGCCAACGCGATCGTGCGCCGCCTCGGCATGGAGCCGCAGGAGGAGCTGCGCTCCGCGCGCAGCTCGGCCGAGCTGTCCTCGCTGATCCAGCGCAGCGCCCACCAGGGCACCCTCGACGCCGACACCGCCGAGCTCATGGAGCGCTCGGTCGAGTTCGGCACCCGCACGGCGGGGGAGATCATGACCCCGCGCGTACGCGTCAACAGCCTCGACCACAACGACCGTGCAGAGGCGCTGATCGAGCTCACCCGACGTACGGGAAACTCCCGCTTTCCGGTGCTCGACGACAACGAGGCCGTGGTCGGCACCGTGCACGTCAAGGCCGCCGTGGCGCTGCCGGTGCACGAGCGGCCCACGGCCAAGGTCAAGCACCTCATGGTGCAGCCGGTCGTCGTGCCCGACTCACTCCGCCTCGACCCGTTGATGGCCCTGCTGCGATCCGAGGGGTTCCAACTGGCCGTGGTGCTCGACGAGTACGGCGACCAGGCCGGCATCGTCACCCTCGAGGACGTGATCGAGGAGATCGTCGGCGACATCGCCGACGAGCACGACCCGCTCAGCGCCCGGGCCCGGCTGCGCCGCGACGGCAGCTGGTCTCTCTCGGGGCTGCTGCGTCCCGACGAGGTCGAGGACATCACCGGTGTCGTCCTGCCCGAGGGCGAGGACTACGACACGATCGCCGGTCTGATGCTCAGTCTGCTTGGCCGCATCCCCGAACGCGGCGCGAACGAGGAGCTGGCTGTTCCCGGAACCCCGCCGCCGGACTCCGATGACCACGACGTGTACGCGAGGTACGTGAGGCTCACCGTGGAGGTCATGGACGGGCGCAGGATCGACCGGATCTCGATGAAGGTGATCGGCTAGTGAGCGAGCGTCAGCGAGTGAACCGCGGGGGCAATACGCCGCCGCGTCCGTATCCTTGCCTCTCCTCGACGGAGGTGGCGGCGTGACGACGACCATGGGACTGTTGCTCGGTCTGGTGCTGCTGCTCGCCAACGGATTCTTTGTCGGCTCGGAGTTCGCCCTGGTCTCGGCCCGGCGCAGCCAGATCGAGCCCGCCGCCCAGGCCGGCTCGCGGATGGCCAAGATCACCCTGCGGGCGATGGAGAACATCAGCCTGATGATGGCCGGTGCCCAGCTGGGCATCACCGTCTGCTCGGTGCTGCTGCTGGCGATCACCGAGCCGGCGCTCGCACACCTGCTCGAGCCCGGCTTCGACCTGGTCGGCCTGCCCCAGGCGTTCCACCACCCGGTCGCGTTCGTGATCGCGATGCTCGTGGTCACCTACCTGCATGTGGTGGTCGGTGAGATGGTGCCGAAGAACATCGCGCTGGCCGGCCCCGACAAGGCCGCTCTGGTCCTCGGCCCGGCGATCTACGCGGTCGTCTACGTGCTGCGGCCGATCATCGTCGCCTTCAACTACGTCGCCAACATGTGCATCCGGGCGCTCGGCATCGAGCCCAAGGACGAGGTGAGCTCCGCGTTCACCCGCGCTGAGGTGGCTGCCATGGTCGAGGAGTCGCGTGGCGAGGGGCTCTTGGAAGAGGACGAGTACGGCCGCCTGGCCGGTGCGCTCGGCTTCACCGAGAAGACGGTGGACAAGGTGACCATCCCCATCGCCGACTGGACCATCGTGCCGCGCGGGGCCTCGGGCGCCGACATCGAGACGGTGTGCGCCTCCACCGGCTACAGCCGGTTCCCGGTGGTCGAGGAGAGCGGCGACCTGGTCGGCTACCTGCACATCAAGGATGTGCTCGAGCCTGATGACGTACGCCGCCAGCAGCCGGTCCAGAACAAGTGGATCCGCCCCTTCGCGACCGTCTCCCCGGACGACGCGCTGCACGAGACGCTCGAGACCCTGCAGCGCCGTGGCGCCCACCTGGCGCGGGTCGTCCGCGAGGACGGCACCACCATCGGGCTGGCGACGCTCGAGGATGTCATCGAGGAGCTGGTCGGGGAGATCCGCGACGCCGCCCACGCCGATGAATCCACCCCTACCGAGTAAGCACTAGGGTTTGTCCGTGCCCAACCGTCGATCCGGTGACCCCCGCCTGCAACCTGGCCGGGGCGCGAGGCCGCGACAGCAGCGCTCTGCCGACCGCAACCAGCCCGTGCTCGGCAAGCTGCTCAGCATCCTCCGCCTCGTCTACGCGCCGGTGATGCTGTGGGCCGTGCTGATCGCGAAGGACGACACCATCGCGCTGGCGGCGTTCGGTCTCGCGGTGGTCACCGACCTGCTCGACAGCTGGCTGACCCGCAAGGAGCTCGGCCGGCGCCGCTCGGGAGAGCTGCTCGACGTGGCCGCCAACACGGTCTTCGTCCTGGCCGCGACGTTCGCGCTCTGGCAGATCGACGTGATCCCGTGGCCGATCGCGCTGCTGGTCCCGCTGCGTCTGGTCGGTCTGCTGGCGATGGTCCCGGCGCTGCGCAGCCGCGGCGTGCGTACGCTGCCCGTCCATCTCCTCGGCAAGGTGGGTGCCTTCTGTCTGCTGGCCTCGTTCCCGTTGCTCTATCTCACCCACGACATCCCCGAGAAGCTCGACCTCGGCCTGGAGCCGAGCCTGCCGATCCAGCTGGCGCAGGCGTTCGGCTGGGCGTTCGCGCTGTGGGGGATCCTGCTGCTGTGGTGGAGCCTGGTCCTCTACGCTCAGGAGGTGCGTCGCCTGATGGCCACCACGCCACCGTTGGAGAAGGGCGGTGCGTCTCGTGCCTGACCAGATCCCCGGTTCCGAGGACCTGCGCGCCTACGTCACCAAGCCACTGCTGGACCGCATCACCGACCAGGCGATCGACTCCGACTACATGGCCGCTGCCGCGCGGCGCGAGCCCACGGAAGAGGAACCGGCCCGGCGTCGCCGGCCGGGGTTGTGGGCGATGGTGGTCGTCGGGCTCTTCGCGCTGCTGGCCACGACCGCTGCGGTGCAGACTTCCCGCAACGAGGACGTCCGCCAGACCAGCAGGCAGGTCCTGGTCGACCGCATCGAGCAGCGCCAGGATCGGATCTCCGACCTGCACCAGCAGATCTCCGAGCTGCGCGAGGACAACCAGAGCCGCGAGTCGGCGCTCAACTCGCTCGGGCTGCGTGCCGAGTCGGCGTCCTCGACCGCTGCGGCCACCGCGGAGGAGACGGGGTTCGCCCCGGTGACCGGCTCGGGGATCAGGATCACGATCGACAACGCCGCGGACGGCAGCGAGGGCGGCACCGTGCGGGACTACGACCTCGCCGTGATCGTCAACGGACTGTGGCAGGCGGGGGCGACCGCCGTGTCCATCGACGGCCAGCGGGTCACCCCGCGCAGCGGCGTGATCACCTCCGGCGCCACCCTCCGGATGAACGACGTCTCGCTCTCGCCGCCATATGAGGTGTCGGCCATCGGTGACACGCGTACGCTTGCCGCACGCTTCGCCGAGACGGTCTCCGGGGCGATGATCCACACGACGACTCAGGACTACGGAATGCCGTACGACGTCGAGAACATCGAGCGGCTCACCCTCCCGGCGGCGCCGTCCGGCCTGCTGGAGCTGACCCACCTCGGGGCCGAGTCCGAGGACAAGGGCTCCAAGGGCACCAAGGGCTCAGCGAAGCCCACCAACACCGACGAAGACTCTGAACAGAACAGCGAAGGGGACCGCGAAGAATGATCGCCGTCATCGGCCTAGTGATCGGCATCGTGCTGGGGCTGCTCTTCCAGCCCGAGGTGCCAGTCGGCCTGGCGCCTTACCTGCCGATCGCCGTCGTCGCCGCGCTCGACGCCGTCTTCGGTGCCCTGCGCGCGTTCATGGACGGCATCTTCGACGACAAGGTCTTCGTCGTCTCGTTCATCAGCAACGTCGTCATCGCCGCCGGCATCGTCTACCTCGGTGACCGCCTCGGCGTCGGCGGTCAGCTGTCCACGGGCGTCATCGTCGTCCTCGGCATCCGGATCTTCACCAACGTCGCAGCCATCCGGAGGCACATCTTCCATGCCTGACCGGAAGAGGCGGCCGGCGGTGAAGCGGACCGCGGCGAAGCGGACTCCTGCGAAGAAGACCGCGGCCAAGAAGCCGGCGGTGCCCGCGGAGGAGACCCCCAACGAGGACGTCGCCGCGCCCGAGGACGAAGGTACGCCACCGGATGAACAGGCTCCGAGCGGCGAGCCGGCCGCGGCGACCGACGCCGCTGAAGACGCGTCCGAGGAGTCGGACGAGTCCGTAGCGGCGAAGGTCGAGCCCGAAGAGTCGGCCGTCGAGTCCACCGACGAGACCGACGACGAGGCCGACGTGGAGGAACCCGCAGAGGCGGAGCAGCCGGCGGTCGACCCGGGTCGAGACGAGGCCGAACCTGACGAACCTGACGAACCTGACGAACCTGACGAACCTGACGAACCTGACGAACCTGATGAGACGGTCGAGACGGTCGAGACTGATGAATCGGCGGAGGCGAAGGAACCCGCGGCCGAGGAGGCCGACGAGCCTGCTGACCTCGACACCCGCGAGGACAAGGACGCGGACGTCCCGGACGAGTCCGACGAGGTGGCCGAGCTTCCCGAGCCCGAGGAGCCGGAGGAGAAGACCGCGCCGCTGGTCGGCCGGGCACGGCTCTTCGACGCGCTCACCCACTTCCGGCGCGGCCAGGTCGCCGTGGCGGTCCTGCTCTGCATCCTCGGCTACGCGGCCGTGGTGCAGGTCCAGACGAACACCGAGGACTCGACGTATGCCGGCCTGCGAGAGCAGGAGCTGATCGACATCCTCTCCGGTCTGGCCGGGACGACGCAGAAGGCCCAGGAGCAGATCGAGGAGCTCGAGGCGACCCGCGACGAGCTCGAGGACCAGACCATGCAGCAGCAGACGGCTCTGCAGCGCGCGGAGGAGCAGGTCGACACCCTCCGGGTGATCGCCGGGACGGTCCCGGTCAGCGGGCCGGGCATCACGATCGAGATCGACCCCGGCGCCGACCCGCTGCGGCTGACCGCGCTCCTCGACCTCATCGAGGAGCTGCGTACTAGCGGCGCAGAGGCGATGGAGATCGAGGGGGCCGACGGCGAGGCGGTGCGCCTGGTCGCGTCGTCCTCGATCGAGGTCAGCCAGCCCACGCCCGGTCTCAACGTCGGCGGTGAGCTGATCAGCCCGCCCTACCGTCTCCAGGTGATCGGGCCTCCCGACACGCTGGCCGGCGCGATCGACTTCTACCAGGGCCCTCAGGACCAGCTCGAGGAGCAGGGTGCGGAGGTCGACGTGGAGTCGGAGGAGAAGATCGACATCGAGTCGATTCACACCGTGTCCCGCTGAACGTTTCGACAGTGCGGCGCAGTAGGGTTTCATACACCGGCTCCGCGGGACGATCAACCGCTGCCAGACCAGTACACCTGACGAGGAGATGCCCGTGTACCCCGAGGAACTGAAGTACACCAGCGAGCACGAGTGGCTGCGCAACCCCGGCGAGACCGAGGGGTCCGTACGGATCGGGATCACCAACTACGCCCAGGACGCTCTGGGCGACATCGTCTACGTCTCGATGCCCACGGTCGGCGACACGATCAAGTCCGGCGAGAGCTGCGGCGAGCTCGAGTCGACCAAGTCCGTCAGCGACATCTACGCGCCGATCTCGGGCGAGGTCGTCGCGGTCAACGGCTCCCTCGACGCGACGCCCGAGCTGGTCAACGACGACCCCTACGGCGGTGGTTGGCTCTTTGAGATCAACCCGGCCGATCCTGCTGAGCTGGAGAGCCTCCTCGACGCCGCGGCGTACGAGGCATCACTCGACGCGTAAGTCAACCGAACACCTGGGCCGACCTGATAGGTTGCGGATACCATCCCTCAACGTTCACTTGAGGGTATGTGCCCGGCCCTCGATGAACCTGGAGCTCAAATGTCCGTGTGCCCCGCTTGCGGAAGCCAGAACCCCGCCGAAGCACGGTTCTGCTCGCAGTGTGGCGTAAGCCTGACCGGGACCGACCAGACCTCGACGATCCAGCTCGGGGCTGACGCCGACACCTCCGACCGGGTGCTCAGCCCGATCGAGGCGGCCACTGTCGAGGCGCTGCCGCAGGGCAACGGGATGCTCGTCGTCCAGCGCGGTCCCGGTGCGGGAAGCCGCTTCCTGCTCGACCAGGACACCGTGGTCGCGGGTCGCCACCCGGACAGCGACATCTTCCTCGACGATGTGACCGTCTCGCGTCGCCACGCGGAGTTCGCGCGCACCGGTGACACGTTCGAGGTCTCCGACGTCGGCAGTCTCAACGGCACCTACGTCAACCGCGACCGGATCGAGAAGTTCGTCCTCAAGGACGGCGACGAGGTCCAGGTCGGGAAGTTCCGGCTCGTCTTCTACGCCGGGCACGAAGGGGCGTAGTCATGGCCGCCGCCGCGACGCCTGACCCTCAACGGCCGGCTAGCGACTCGGGGGAGCGGCTCAACATCGGGCAGGTCCTGGACCAGCTGCGTCCCGACTTCCCGACTGTCACCATCCCGAAGATCCGCTTTCTCGAGGACAAGGGACTGATCAAGCCGGAGCGTACGCCCGCGGGCTACCGCAAGTTCTCCCGCCGAGACGTGGAGCGACTGCGCTACGTCCTGCGGATGCAGCGCGACCACTACCTGCCTCTCAAGGTCATCGGCGAGCACCTCGACGCGATCGACCGCGGCCTCGAGCCGCCCGAGATCGAGCCGACCGTGCCCACGGTGCCGACGGTCGCACTGACGCCCGGCGGTGCGCCGGGGGCCGAGTCGTTCCGGCGTACGGACAACATGAGGATCTCGCGACGCGAGCTGCTCAAGATCGCCGAGGTCGACGACGCGCTGCTGAGCGAGCTGGAGAAGATGGCGCTGGTGGTCCCGCTGCGCAGCGGTCACTACGACACCGACGCCCTCACGATCGCGCGTACGGCCAAGGAGCTCGCCGAGTTCGGCATCGAGCCCCGCCATCTGCGCGGTATGAAGGCCGCCGCCGACCGCGAGGTCGGTCTCATCGAGCAGATCGTCGCGCCGCTGCGGCGTCCCGGCAATGCCGGAGCGCAGGGCAGGGCCGAGGAGATCGGCAGCGAGATCGCCTCGCTGGCGGTGCGTCTGCACGCCACGTTGGTGAAGTCGGGGCTGCGCGAGCGCTGAGGCTGCTGAGGCGACCGGGTAGGGTGGATGCATGCGCGAGGTCGATGTGCTCGGAGTCCGAGTGGAGATGCCCTCCAACCAGCCGATCGTGCTGCTGCGCGAGGTGGCCGGTGAGCGATATCTGCCCATCTGGATAGGCGCGGTCGAGGCGACCGCGATCGCCTTCGCCCAACAGGGTGTGGTGCCGCCGAGGCCGCTGACCCACGACCTGCTCAAGGACGTCGTGGAGGCGACCGGCAACGAGCTGACCGAGGTTCAGATCACCTCGGTCACCGACCGTGTCTTCTACGCCAACCTGGTCTTCGCCTCGGGTGTCGAGGTGAGTGCGCGGCCCTCGGACTCGATCGCGCTGGCCCTGCGAACGGGCACCAAGATCGTGGTCTCCGAGGAAGTCCTCGACGAGGCGGGCCTCGCGGTTCCGGCCGAGCAGGAGGACGAGATCGAGAAGTTCCGCGAGTTCCTGGACGAGATCACGCCCGAGGACTTCGAGTCCCACTGACCCTAACCCTCAAGTTGAGCTTGAGAGTTAGCGGCGGCGACACGCCGGGGAGGGTTCTTTGACCAGGGCGCTTACGGCGCTTACCTTGTAATTGTCTCTGTTGTAACTCCAACGGTGTGGTCCCCCCGCCGCAGCCGTTCATTCCCCGAGTGGAGTTACGCACAACGGAGTAGACGATGGAGGACATCGTGTTCGACCACGAACAGAAGCCCGGCCACGGCGCCGACGACGCGCAACGCGCGGCGGAGCAGGCTGACGAGCAGGGCCTTCTCTTCACCGACGATGTCTCGACCCTGCCCAGCGACACCGGTTACCGCGGGCCCACGGCCTGCAACGCAGCGGGGATCAGCTACCGCCAGCTCGACTACTGGGCCCGCACCGGGCTCGTCGAGCCGAGCGTGCGCGGCGCGACCGGCTCGGGTACGCAGCGGCTCTACTCGTTCCGCGACATCTTGATCCTCAAGGTCATCAAGCGCCTGCTCGACGCCGGCATCTCCCTGCAGCAGATCCGTGCCGCTGTGCAGCACCTGCGCGAGCGCGGCACCGACGACCTGACCCGCGTCACCCTGATGAGCGACGGCGCCTCGGTCTACGAGTGCACCAGCAACGACGAGGTCATCGACCTGCTCCAGGGCGGACAGGGTGTCTTCGGTATCGCCATCGGTGGTGTCTGGCGCGAGGTCGAGGGGACTCTCGCCGAGCTCCCCAGCGAGCGTACGTCCGAGGACGGCGAGCAGGTCGCCTCGATGTCCGACGAGCTGGCCGCCAGGCGCGCCGCTCGCACCGCCGGGTGAGATAGGACTCAGTCGACACCAGACCCTGAGACCCCGCGAAGGCGGGGCCTCAGGGTCTCGTCCTTTATGCTGGACCTGCTGACCATCCCGCACGGGAGAGCCCCACGCGTTGGGGCGCCGAAGGGGCAATTCCTCCCCGGAAACTCTCAGGCACCCACGACTGTGCGGACCAGGCAACTCTGAAGCCGTGCTTGTGCGGTGACAGAGGGGAGGGCTTACGAGTTGTCTTAGATGCCCTCAGGAGCCACTGTGTCCGACACGCCCACCCTGTCCGAGCTCGATGCCGCCTCCCCGTTCGTGGAGCGCCACGTCGGGCTCTCCGCCGCCGACGAGGCGACCATGCTCTCGCGGCTCGGATATGACTCGGTCGCGGAGATGATGGACGACGCCGTCCCGGCCGGGATCCGTTCGGTCGAGTCGCTCGACCTTCCGGGCGCGCTGTCCGAGGCGCAGGTCGCCTCGCTGGCTCGGGAGATCGCCGCCTCCAACAAGCCCGGCGAGGCGATGATCGGGCTCGGCTACCACGCCACCGTGACGCCACCGGTGATCCGTCGCAACGTGCTCGAGGACCCGAGCTGGTACACCGCCTACACGCCTTACCAGCCAGAGATCTCCCAGGGCCGCCTCGAGGCTCTGATCAACTTCCAGACCATGGTCGGCGACCTGAGCGGCCTGCCGGTGGCCAACTCCTCGCTCCTGGACGAGGGCACCGCGGCCGCCGAGGCGCTCGCGCTGGTGCACCGGGCCAACCGGAAGGGTTCGGGGCCGTTCGTCATCGACGCCGACGCCCTGCCGCAGTCGATCGAGGTCGTCAAGGTGCGCGCCGAGGCGATGGGCCTCGAGGTCGTCGTGGCGGACCTCTCCGAGGGCCTGCCCGAGGGCGACCTGATCGGCGTGCTGGTGCAGTACCCGGGTGCCTCCGGTCGGGTGCCCGACCTGAAGCCGGTCATCGATGCCGCCCACGAGCGGGGCGCGCTCGCGGTGGTCGCGGCCGACCTGCTCGCGCTGACCGTCCTGGAGGCGCCTGGCACGCTCGGCGCCGACGTCGTCGTCGGCTCCACCCAGCGTTTCGGCATCCCGCTCTTCTACGGCGGCCCGCACGCCGGATACATGGCCGTCCACGAGGGGATCGAGCGGCACCTGCCCGGTCGCCTGGTCGGCGTCTCCGTCGACGCCGAGGGGCGACCTGCGTACCGTCTCGCCCTGCAGACCCGCGAGCAGCACATCCGCCGGGAGAAGGCCACCTCCAACATCTGCACCGCGCAGGTGCTGCTGGCCGTGGGCGCTTCGATGTACGCCGTCTACCACGGCCCTGCGGGGCTGCGGACGATCGCGACCCGCACCCACCGCTACGCCGCCGTGCTGGCCGCCGCGCTCCGGTCGGCCGGGCTCTCGCTGGTCTCGGAGACGTTCTTCGACACGCTGGGGGTCACCGTTCCCGGGCGGGCGGCCGATGTCGTCACCGCCGCGCGCCGGTTCGGCGTACACCTTCGTCTGGTGGACGCCGACACCGTCGGCATCTCCACCTCGGAGGCGACCACGCGCTCGACCCTGTCGGCCGTGCTGAACGCCTTCGGCGTCTCCGGCGCGGACCTGGAGGAGATCGACCGCACCTCGGCCAGCGCGCTGCCCGACGCTCTGCTGCGCACCACCGACTACCTCACCCACGAGGTCTTCAACACGCATCACAGCGAGACCCAGATGCTGCGCTACCTGCACAAGCTGGCGGGGCGCGACTACGCGCTCGACAAGGGCATGATCCCGCTCGGCTCGTGCACCATGAAGCTCAACGCGACCACCGAGATGGAGCCGATCTCGCTGCCCGGCTTCGCCGACCTGCACCCGTTCGTCCCCGCTGAGGACGCTGCCGGCTACGCGCGTCTCGTGGGGGAGCTGGAGGGGTGGCTGGCCGAGGTGACCGGCTACGACGAGGTCTCGATCCAGCCGAACGCCGGCTCGCAGGGTGAGTTCGCGGGCCTGATGGCGATCCGTGGCTACCTGGACGCGCAGGGGCAGGGGCACCGCAAGATCTGCCTGATGCCGTCCTCGGCGCATGGCACCAACGCCGCCTCGGCCGTGATGGCCGGGATGAAGGTCGAGGTCGTGAAATCGTCCGAGGACGGCACCGTCGACCTCGACGACCTGCGGGCCAAGCTCGACGCCCACGGCGAGAACGTCGCCGCGATCATGGTGACCTACCCCTCGACCCACGGGGTCTACGAGGAGGGCATCACCGAGGTCTGCGAGCTGGTGCACGCGGCCGGCGGCCAGGTCTACATCGACGGTGCCAACTTCAACGCGCTCTTGGGCTACGCCAAGCCCGGCGAGTTCGGCGGCGACGTCTCCCACCTCAACCTGCACAAGACCTTCTGCATCCCGCACGGCGGTGGCGGACCGGGTGTCGGCCCGGTCGCGGTCCGCTCTCACCTGGCCCCCTACCTGCCTTCGCACTCGCTGCACCCCGACGCCTCGAAGCGTTCGGGCATCGGCGCGATCTCGGCCGCTCCGTACGGCTCGGCGGGCATCCTGCCGATCTCCTGGGCCTACGTCCGCCTGATGGGTGCCGAGGGCCTGACCCGGGCGACCTCCGCGGCCGTGCTGTCGGCCAACTACGTGGCAGCGCGGCTCAACGAGCACTTCCCGGTTCTCTACCGCGGTGAGAGCGGCTTGGTCGCCCACGAGTGCATCCTCGACCTGCGGCCGATGACGAAGGAGACGGGCGTGACGGTCGACGACGTCGCCAAGCGGCTCATCGACTACGGCTTCCACGCTCCGACGATGTCCTTCCCGGTCGCCGGCACGCTCATGGTCGAGCCGACCGAGTCCGAGGACCTCGCCGAGCTGGACCGGTTCATCGAGGCGATGATCGCGATCAAGGGCGAGGTCGACCGGGTCGCCTCGGGCGAGTGGACCGCAGAGACCTCGGTCCTGCGCGGTGCTCCGCACACCTCCCGGGCGCTCGTCGGCGAGTGGGACCGCCCGTACTCCCGCGAGGAGGCCGTCTTCCCCCGTGGCATCGACCCGGACAAGTACTGGCCGCCCGTGGCTCGGATCGACAACACCTACGGCGACCGCAACCTGATCTGCTCCTGCCCGCCGGTGGAGTCCTTCGCCGAGTGACCTGTCGAGGCGTCACCCGCGTCGGCCGAGATGGCACGTGGGTGACGCCTCGAACGACGGGAGTGACGCTTCGACCGACCGGAGTGACGCCTCGGCTGGTTGGGCTCAGGTGCCGTGGATCTCGAGGGTGGAGCCTTCGCGACCCTTGGCGACCGCGAGCTGGGTGGGGATGCGCTCGCGCATCTCGGTGACGTGGCTGACCACGCCGATGATGCGCCCGCCCTCGCGGAGCGTGTCCAGGACGTCGAGTACGTCGTCGAGGGTGTCGGCGTCGAGGGAGCCGAAGCCCTCGTCGACGAAGAGGGTGTCGAGCATCTGGCCGCCGGCCTCGTTCATGATGACGTCGGCCAGTCCGAGCGCGAGCGCGAGGGAGACCACGAAGGTCTCGCCGCCCGAGAGGGTGGCGGGGTCTCTGGACTCGCCTGACCAGTCGTCGCGGACCATCAGCGCCAGGCCGCCGCGGCGGTCTCCGGCTCCCTTGGCCGCGGAGTGCTCCAGGGCGTAGCGCTGGTCGCTCATCTTCGCCAGTCGCTCGTTGGCGGCCGCGACGACCTGGGTGAGGCGGTATGCGACGACGTAGGCCGACAGGCTCATCTGCAGCTGGTTGTCGCTGCTCTTCCCCTCGGCGAAGGAGGCGAGCCGCGCCGCGATCTCGAGGTCGCCGCGCACCGGCGCCCAGGTGGAGAGCGCGTGGGTGAGGTCGCGTTGGAGGGAGTCGAGGCGTGCCGCCCGCGTGGCCGCGGTGTCTGCAGCCGAGCGGGCGGTGTCGGCTGCGTCTGCGGCCTTGCGGTGGGCGAGTGAGAGCGCTGGCAGGTCGGGCTCGTCGGTGGCCAGGATCTCGGCGGCGCCGGGGGAGTCCAGGGTCGCGCGGGCAGCAGCCAGACTGTCGGCGTACGTCTTGATCTGGCTGTTCAGGGCGGCGACCCGCTCCGCCGGGAGGACCGCGGCGAGCGCTCTCTGCGGCGAGTCGAAGCCGGCCCGGACCGCGGTGGCCGTGAGGGTGCGCTCGGCGGCGGCGAGCGCATCCGCGGCGCGGGTGGCAGCCTCGAGGCGCTCGAGGTCGGTGGCCGCGGCCCGGTGGTCACGTTCGAGAGCGGCGAGCACGGCGCCCAGATCGCGGTGGTCACCACGGACGTCGGCCAGCTGCTCCTCGAGCCGCGCGCGCTCCTCGGTGAGGTGACGCAGCGTGGTCTCGAGCTCGGCGGCACGGGTCTCCAGCTCGGCACGGAGCGTCACCGAGCGGGCCCGTCGCTCCTCGACGGAGGCGAGCTGGGCGCGCAGGCCCGGCTCGCTGGCGGCCCGCCGCTCCAGACCGGCCAGGCGCTCGGCCATGGTCGCGGCAGGCTCTTCGGTCTCCCCGGCGGCCTCCTGGGCGAGCTGGAGACGGGTGCTGAGGTCGCGCACGTGCTGGTCTCGAGCGTGCTCCTCGGCACTGGCGTTGTCATAGGCGGTCTGAGCGGTCTTCTCTGCTGCGGCATCGGGAGCGCCGTCCGCCGGGGAGGCCTTGTGGGGGTGCTCGTGAGACCCGCACACGGGGCAGTCCGCGCCGACCGCGAGGGCGCCGGCGAGCTCGGCGGCGATGCCGTCCAGCCGGGCCTGGCGTACGTCGAGATAGTGGGTGCGCGCCTCCATGGCGGCCGTCCGGGCCGCCTCGTGCCTGGCGCGGGCCTCGACGAGCTCTCCGCTCAGCCGGCTGACCTCGGTCACCGCCGCGAACTGGGCACGCAGCACCGGGATCGCGGCGGCCGCCTCGGTGGCCGCTGTCAGGCCCGCGGCGAGCGTCTCGATCTGCTGGGGCAGCTCCTCGGCGAGTTGAGCCTGCTCGCGCGTCTGGGTGAGGAGACGGTCGCGCTGGGTGCGGGTGGCGGCGAGCTCACGGGTGACCTCGTCGAGCCGATGCTGCACGGGCTCGAGGGCGCGGGCCTGCGCGAGACGCGCGGAGACGCGTTCGACGGCTGCCTTGGCATCGGTCAGGGTCAGATCGCTCGGAGCCAGGGCGGTCGCCTGCGCGTGCTCGCGCCGTGCCTGGTCGGCGAGCTCGCTGACCCCGGTGACGGCTTCGGCGCGCTGGGCGGCCTCGACGCGGCGTACGCGTTCCTGCTGCTCCTCTGACGCTGCGACGAGGCGGCTCTCGGCGGCAGCGGCCGCACGGAGGCCGCGCTGCTTCTCCGCCATCGCACGGGCGGCGTCGAGAGCGTCGAGGGTCTCCGCCTCCGCGGCGAGGGCCTCCATCGCGGCGCCGGAGGTGACCGCCTGCGCCTCGGTGGCCTCCTCGGCGAGACCACGCGCCCAGGCCGCGATGGCGCCGTCGCCGGCGGGGAGGCCGAGATCGTGGACGTCCCAGTCGTCGGGGAGGGTGACGGCGGCGGTCTCGCTGATCCGGCTGACCACCTCGGCGACGCCGGCGTTGAGCTCCTCGGAGCGGCGCCGGAGCTCGACGCGGCGCTCCCGGAGCCAGCGCTCGACATCCGCGAAACGCTCGGTGCGGAAGAGCCGCTCGAGCAGTCGCTTGCGCTCCTCGGCGCTGGAGCGGAGGAAGGCCTGGAAGCGGCCCTGGGGGAGCATGGCGACCTGCACGAACTGGGTCAGCGTCATACCGAGGAGATCCGAGACCAGGTGACCGGCCTCGTCGAGACGGGTGGTGAGGGTGCGCCACTCCTCGCCGACCTGCTCCATGAGCACCACCGATGCCTGCTGGGTGGTGGTGCCGGCACCGCGCCGCTTGGGACGCTCCCACGACGGCGAGCGGGTGATCCGGAAGCGGCGCTGCGCGAGGGTCGCCTCCAGGACGACCCGCGTTGCGACCTCGGCCGGGGCGCGGTCGCTGCGCAGGCGTTTCGCGACGGAACGGTCACCGGGGACGTCGCCGTAGAGCGCGAAGCAGACCGCGTCCAGGACGCTCGTCTTCCCGGCGCCGGTAGCTCCGGAGAGCAGGAAGAGCCCCGCCTCGGAGAGCTGGTCGAAGTCCACCTCGACGATGCCCGTGAAGGGCCCGAACGCGGCGACCTCCAGGTGGTGGAGGCGCATCAGAAGAGCACCTCGAGCCACTCCTCTTCCTCGGCGTCGCCGGCGCGCGAGTCGAGCGTGTCCACCTCGGGGTCCTCGCAGCAGGCGTCGACCGCCGTCTGGAGCAGCGCGAGCTCGGCCTTGGCGGCGGGCTCGCCGCGGAGCTCGGCGACGAACTCGGTGACCAGGTCGATGTCGCGCCGGGGCTGGGACGGGTCCGGTCGCGACAGCGCGCCGAGCACCGGCGCGGTGGACTCGAACCCGAGCACGAGGGTGTGCGGGAAACGCCGCCGCAGACGCTCCATGGCCTGGGCCGGGCGGATCCGGTCGGTCAGGGTGATCTGCAGCCACGACTGCTCGTTGACCTCGTGGCGGGGGTCGCCCAGCAGCTCCTCGAGCGTGCCCCGCAGCCTGGCCAGCGTCCGCGGGACCGGCGCCTCCACGAACTCGCTGGCGACGAAGCCGGACTCGTCGAGGTCGATGAGCCACGACCCCTTGAGCTGGTTGGCCTCGGAGAAGGAGTAGGCGAGCGGGGAACCGCTGTAGCGCACGGTCTCGGTGATCGTGTGGCGGCCGTGGAGGTGACCGAGAGCGGCGTAGGAGATGTCCTCGAAGAGGCTGGCCGGCACCATCGACACACCACCGACGGAGATGTCGCGCTCGGAGTCGGACGGCTCCGCCCCGGTGACGAAGGCGTGGGCCATCACCACGCTGCGGCCGCCTCTGCCTTCGAGGTCGGCGCGGACCCGGCGCATGGCCTCTCCGAGCGCTGCCTGGTGGGAGCGGGACTCCAGTCGCCACGACGCCTTGGCTGCGTCTGGGTCGAGGTAGGGGAGACCGTAGAAGGCGACCTCGCCGTTCTCGTCGGGAAGCATCACCGGGCGGCCGACTCCGGCCAGGTCGGTGCGGATGAAGATGCCGGCGGCGTCGATGAGCTCGGAGCCGAAGCCGAGTCGCTGGGCCGAGTCGTGGTTGCCGCTGGTGATGACGACCTTCGCACGCGAGGCCGCAAGCCGCGAGAGCGCCTCGGAGGCGAGCCGCACCGCGTCGACCTGCGGAAGCGCACGGTCGTAGATGTCGCCGGAGACGCACACCACGTCGACGTTCCCCTGCTCCACGACGGAGAGGAGATGGTCGACGTACGCCGCCTGGTGCCCGAGCATGCCCTCCCGGTGGAAGGACCGGCCCAGGTGCCAGTCGGAGGTGTGCAGGATCCGCATGTAACGAAAACTATCGGTGACCACGGACATTCGAGCCTGCGACCCGCGACGAGGTCGCGGGTCGCGGTGCTCGTGCCCGTCTCAGGTGCGCGGATAGGTGATCTTGATCGCCAGGTGGCGCTGCAGGTTGTCGGCAGCATCGGAGACCCGGCGGCGTACGCCCGGGTCGAGACGGTGTCCTGAGCTTGTCGAAGGGTCCTGCTTGACGACCGCCCGAGCGGCGACGATCGTCTCCTCGGTCACCGAGCCGCTCGGGAAGAACGCCTCGGCGGCCTCGGCGAGGCTCCACCCGGACCGCTTCTCGGCGGTGGCCGGAAGCTCGTCGAAATAGCGCTCGACATAGCTCTCGGTGAGCTCGGCCGGACCGCTCCAGAACGCTCGCCCGGCGGCCAGGATGTCGTAGTTGGGCAGGTCGGTCTCGCCGGTGAACACCGACCAGCCGTACGCCTTCGCCTCCGCGTCGGGAATGCTGACCAGGGCGCCCGTGTGGTGGATGCGGGCGTCGTTGGCGGGCTCCGCGTCGTACGCGGCCTGCAGCTCCTCGCGGGTCGCCGAGCCGATCTCGGCGAGCTTGGCGAGGATGCGCCAGCGCAGGTCGAGGTCGGTCTCGATGCCGGCCGGGGGAGTCGCCAGCCACTCCCGCAGCAGCGACTCGGAGCGAGCCGAGCGGATCGCCGCGCGGTAGGCGGACAGCTGCAGCTCGGAGCCGGGAGCGACCTCGGCGAGCTTGCGCAGCGCAGCATCGTGGAGCCGCTCACGGGCACCCTCGGGCGCCAGCGGGACCACAGAGCCGAACAGCCACGGCATCGTACGCCTCGGGGTGTCCTCGAGGTCCTCGATCGGCAGGGACGCCTCGGCGACGTCGATGACGTCGGCCGGGTCGACCGCGGCGTTGAACCAGGCGCTGCGCAGGTTGTTCCACACGCCTGCGCGCAGGCCGTCGTCGGTGATCGAGGCGATCGAGCCCTTCAGCGCCTGCACGGTCTCCCAGTCGGGGATCGCCGCGGCCCAGGTGTCGTCGTACGGGTCGAGCACGACGGCGTTGGCGGCGACCTTCAGCGGCGTCTGGTCGCCGTTCACCGTGATGTCCTCGGTGGTCCAGCTGGTGCCGTTGAGGATGGCCGCGCGGAACGTGTGGGAGCGGTCGGCCGGGTGCAGTGAGGGCGCGGTGCGGTTGACGACCATCTTGGCCGGGTCCCAGGAGAGCGTGTCCGGCCCGGCGGTGAGCAGCCACTGGGCGGTGAAGGTGTCGAGATCGAACTCGACACCTGCCTCGGCGGCGGCCGAGGCCCAGGAGCCGAACAGGTCGTGCATCGTCGCGTTGCCGAACCGGTGCTTGGTGAAGTGGTCGATAGCGCCCGCGAAGAAGACGTCGTCGCCCAGGGAGGCGGCCAGCTGTCGCAGGATCGCGGAGCCCTTGGAGTAGGAGATCCCGTCGAAGTTCTGCAGCGCCGAGACCGCGTCCTCGGCGCCGTTGCCGGCCACCGAGTGCGTCGAGCCGCGCTGGTCGGCGGTCAGCCCCCACTGGCGGCGGGCGTAGGACATGTCGGCCCAGGCGTCGGCGTACTCGGTCACCTCGGCGGTCACCCGGTTGCCCATGTATTCGGCGAAGGACTCGTTGAGCCACAGGTCGTCCCACCACTGCGGGGTGACCAGGTCGCCGAACCACTGGTGGGCCATCTCGTGGGCGACGGTGGTGGCACGCTGGATGCGCATGCCGCGGGTCACCCGCGAGGTGAAGATGAGCGGGTCCCGGAAGGTGACGCAGCCCGGGTTCTCCATCGCGCCGGCGTTGAACTCCGGCACGAACGCTTGATGGTAGTTGCCGAACGGGTAGCGGATGCCGAAGAGCCGGTGGAACTCGTCGAAGCACTGCTTGGTGAGCGTGAAGAGCTCCTCGGCGTCCTTGTCGAGGTCGGCCGCGATGCTCTGCCGCGAGCTCAGCGACAGCGGGATCCCATCGTGCTCGTCGTGGATCACGTGCCAGGGACCGGCGACGAGCGTGACGAAGTACGTCGAGAGCGGCTGGCTGCGCTCGAGCTCCCACACGCCGGGCTCGGTCTGGGTGCCCGGAGCGTTGCCGATCACCGTCCAGTCCTGCGGCGCGGTCACGTGGAATGTGTAGGGCGCCTTCAGGTCGGGCTGGTCGAAGCAGGCGAAGATCGTCGGGGCGGCGTCCATGAAGCACATGCCGTAGACGTAGGCCCGGCCGTCGGCGGGGTCGACGCTGCGGTGCAACCCTTCGCCGTCGTTGCGGAACGGCATCGTGGCCTCGACTACGAGCTCGTTGGCGCCTTCCTGCGTCGTGATCGGGAGGCGTCCCTTGGCGAGCGTGACCGGGTCGACGGGGCTGCCGTTGAGGCTGATCCGCTCGACCGAGACCGGCTTCAGGTCGACGAACGTCGGCCCGCCTCTCGAGGTGAACCGGATCGTCGTCACCGAACGGTAGGTCTTCTCGCTGGCAGCCAGGTCGAGACGTACGTCGTAGTCGTCGATCGTCAGCAGGCTGGCTCGGTCGGCGGCCTCGTCACGGCGCAAGGGCAGGCTCTGGGTGGTCACGTCGCACAGGCTAACCGGCGGATGGCACTCTTTGCCCATGACTGACTCTGCTGCAGACCTGCGCTCGGTATCTCTGGAGAAGATCGGCGAGCACCGCTTCCGCGCGACCAACTCCCGCGGAGGCACGTTGGTGCTCGGCCACGGGGAGGACCCCGACTTCACGCCGGTCGAGATGCTCCTCGCGGCCCTCGCCGGCTGCAGCGCGCTGGACGTCGACTTCATCACCGGCAAGCGGTCGCCGATGGAGGCCTTCGAGGCCCTCGCCGCGGCCACCAAGATCCGCGACGAGAAGGGAAACCGCCTGGTCGACATCTCGGTCACCTTCGACATCACCTTCCCCGAGGGCGAGGCCGGCGATGCCGCCCGCAAGGTCCTCCCGGACGCGATCAAGAAGTCCGAGACCCGGCTGTGCACCGTCGGCCGCACCGTCTCCGTCGGCACCCCCGTGACTTACGCCGAGGGCGACCTCTAACCCGTCGAGACGTCACCCCCGTCGGCCGAGACGTCACTTCGGTCGGCCGAGATGGCACGTACGTGACGCCTCGCCCGACGTACGTGACGTCTCGGCGCTCAGGGGAGCAGGAGGGCGGAGTCGCCGAACTCGTGCCACAGGTAGTCCCCGGCGACAGCGGCGTCGTAGGCAGCCTGGGCTAGCTCAGGGCCGGCGACGGCCTCGACGAGCAGCAGGTGGCTGGCCTGTGGGTCGTGCCAGCCGGTGATCAGCCCGTTGACGACGTACGGCGGGTTGGCGGGGGTGATGACCCGGTCGGTCCAGCCGCTCGCCGCCTTGACCGCTCCGGTCGCCGGGACGACCGCCGACTCCAGGGCCCGGGTGACGGTGGTGCCGGCCGCGACGATGCGGCCGCCGGCGTACCTGGTCTGCTCGACCAGCCGGGCCGTGGTCTCGGAGACCTCGAACCACTCCGCGCCGGGGGCCTCGCCCGCCTCCTGGGAAGAGACGCCGGTGTGCAGGGTGACCGGTGCGACCTGGATGCCGTGCGTGACGAGCTCGGTGACCAGCGGATGGGTGAACGGGCGGGCGGCCGAGGGCATCTCGGCGCTCCCGGGGCGGTGCCCGAAGACCGTCTGGTAGGCGTCGAGCGGGTAGCGCCGGTCGAGATAGCCGTACGCAATCGGGCGGCCCGCCCGCTCGAGCTCGGCGGTCACGTCGCCGGTGACGTCGGCGCGCCACAGCCGGTTGCCCAGCCCGGTGGGGGAGGAGGCGCGGCCGCCGGGGTAGGGCTCGGCCAGCGTGACCCGGAGGCCGGCGGTCACGACGACATCACCCTCGGCCGCGTCGAGCACGGCCCGCGAGGCGTCCGGCGCGGAGCGGATCTCCACGACCCAGCCGGTGTCGAGGCGCTGGGCGAGGTGGAGGACGACCCGGCCGCGCCCGATGAGGTCGGCGTCGAGCTGACGCGCCTCGGTCACCGAGTCGTTGACCACGACCAGGTCACCGGGGGAGAGGTGGCCGGCCAGGTCGTGGAACCGGGAGTGTCGTACGCCGCCCGGTGACGCCACGAGCAGGCGCACGCCGTCGCGTTCGAGGCCGCGCCATTCCGCTGGTGCGGGAGCGGTGGTGCCGTCGGGGAAGGGGAACGTGGTGGTCGGTCGTTCGGCGAGCATCGTCATCGGACTACTCCTACGGGTGCGAGATCGGTGGCGCGGTAGCGCCCTGTGGGCTCGTCGCCGGAGAGCAACGCGAGCAGGTGCGGAACGACCGATTCCGGGAGGGGACGGTCGGAGATGTCCTCACCGGGGAAGGCGGCCTGGTGCATGGCTGTGCGCATGTCACCGGGGTCGACGGTGTACGCGCGGATCCCGTTCTCCTCGCCGAGGGTCAGGATCAGGTGATCGAGCGCGGCCTTGCTCGCGGCATACGTTCCCCAGGTCGGGTAGTGCTCGACCGCCGCGTCGCTCGAGATTCCCACGAGCGTGCCGCCCGAGGCGATCAGGTAGGGGAGGAGCCGCTGGGTGAGCGAGAGCGGCGCGAGCAGGTTCGTCTCGAGCACGCGCGAGAGGTCGCCCTCGGAGACCTCGGCGAGCGGGAGCATCGGACCGAGGTCGCTGGCGTTGTGCACGAGCAGGTCGAGACGCCCGTGCCGCGCCACGGCGGCGGCGATGGCGTCCTGGTGATCCTGGTCTCGGACGTCGCCGGCCAGGGTCGTCACCCGCGGCCGGTCGGGCAGCGCGGCGTGGAGGCGGTCGGCGTCGCGGGCGTCGGTGACGACGTTCCACGACCGGTCGAGGAGTGTCTCGGCGAGGGCGAGCCCCAGCCCTGCGGAGCCGCCGGTGATGACTGCTACTTCGTTGTGTGATCTGTTCATGCTCGCTAGCATTCAACCTAAAGTGAACTTGAGATCAAGGGCTGCGACAGAAAAGAGTGACATGAACACCCACGACCTGCTCACGATGGGCGAGGTGACCCGGCGAAGCGGCTACGCGGCCTCCGCGGTGCGCTACTACGAGAGCCAGGGCCTGATCCGGGCGGAGCGATCGTCCGGGGGACAGCGCACGTTCGAGCGCAGCGTGCTGCGCCGGCTCGCGTTCATCAGGGCGGCCGCCAACGTCGGCCTGTCGCTGGAGGAGATCAGGACCGAGCTCGACTGTCTGCCGGGGGACCGAACCCCCACCAAGGCCGACTGGGCCCGGATGTCGAAGCACTGGCGGCGCCGCCTCGAGGAGCAGATCCACGCTCTCGAGCGCCTCCGCGACAACCTCGACTCCTGCATCGGCTGCGGCTGCCTCTCCCTGCAGCGCTGCCGCATCTCCAACCCCGACGATGCCGCAGCTGCCCAGAGCGCCGGTGCCGCGTACCTCCCCAAGGTCCTGCGCCGCGACCCACCCCGCCGCCGCCCCTGACCTGCCGAGGCGTCACCCCGGTCGTTCGAAACGTCACTTTGGTCGTTCGAGTGGTCGCGTTCGTGCCATCTCGCACGACGTACGTGACGCCTCGGCCGACGGGAGTGACGCCTCGGCAGGGTTTGGTCAGCCGACGGTGATCGTCTCGAACTCGACCGGCTTCTTGGGGGCGCCGGTGCCGTCGGCGCCGGCCTCGGCCACGCCCGCCTCGCCGACCTCCTGGAGGGCCTTGATGGCCGCTTCGTCGAGCGTGCCGAAGACGGTGTAGGAGGGCGGGAGCTGGGTGTCGCCGAAGACCATGAAGAACTGGCTGCCACCGGTGTTGGGCTGGCCGGTGTTGGCCATCGCGAGGGTGCCGGCGGGGAACGTGTCGCTCTCCTCGAACTCGTCGGGGATCGTGTAGCCCGGGCCGCCGGTGCCCTGGCCGGTCGGGTCGCCGCACTGCAGCAGCTCGAAGCCGGGGTTGGCGCCGAGGCGGTGGCAGCTGGTGCCGTCGTAGTAGTCCTGCGAGGCCAGCGACAGGAACGAGTTGACGGTGCAGGGCGCCTTGTCGGCGTCGAGGGTGACCGCGAGCGGGCCGACGGAGGTGTTGATCGTCGCGGCGACCTTGCCGGTGTACTGCGCGGACTTCTCCGGCGCGTCCACCTCCTTCGAGGCCCCCATCGGGTCTTCGACGTAGTCGCAGCTGGTGGTGCCCGGCTTCACGATCGACTTCCAGTCGCTCGACTCGCTCGACTTCGGGCCCTTGCTCTCCTTCGCGTCACCTGAGCCGGGGGAGTCGCTGGAGGAGTCCGACCCGCAGGCGGAGAGCGTCAGGAGCAGGGCAGCGGCGGCAGTGGCCGAGAGCATATGAGTCAGCATGCCCAGATGCTAGGGGAGCCGTCCGAACCCACTCGCGACCGACCCCGCGTGGCTATGCCACACTCTCGTCTCCAGCATCGGTGCAACGCACTATCGCACACCTTCGTTGCTGGCCGCGATACTGCACCAGCCTCGGCTTGACCACAACGCCAAGACAGGAGAGGGCTGGGCTAGCATCCAGCCGTGCCAGTGCTTTCCCTGCGTTTCGAGCTCGACGACCTGACCCGGCCCGAGGTGATCCGGATCCTCGAGGACCATCTCGAGGACATGTACGCGGTGACACCCGCCGAATCGGTGCACGCGCTCGACCTCGAGGCGCTGAAGGTGCCCGAGATCGCGTTCTGGTCGGCCTGGGACGAGACCGAGCTGGTCGGTTGCGGTGCGCTGAAGTCGCTCGGCGAAGGCGACTACGAGCTCAAGTCGATGCGCACCACGGCAGCGGCCCGAGGCCGCGGCGTCGCGACCGCGATGCTGCGCCACCTGCTGGCCGAGGCCAGGTCACGGGGCGGCCGTCGAGTGCTCCTGGAGACCGGGACCGAAGACTTCTACGAACCGGCCCGGCGCCTCTATGCAGGCAACGGCTTCACCGAACGCCCACCCTTCGGCAGCTACGTGCTCGACCCCAACTCGGTCTTCTTCGAGCTCTCGCTGTAGTCGTCGACCGACGGAGCGCCCCGCCGGAACAGCAGGTCGTCGAGGGCGAGCTTGGTGCGGCGGAGGACGATCAGGTAGACCGCGATCGCGAGCCAGCCCAGGTCCCGCAGGGTGTCGGCGAGGTAGGTGGGATCGGCCGAGGCGCCGCCACCGCCGAAGCAGCCGCAGTCGATGTTGAGCCCTTGCACCCACGCAGCGGTGATCCCGACGATGAACGAGCACAGTCCGAGCGCCGTGGCCACCGCGGCCGTCCGGGTGAACAGTCCGAGGATGAGCAGCACCCCGAGCACGATCTCGGCGATCGGCATCGCGATGGCGTACGCAGGCGCGAGCTGCCAGGGCAGCAGCTGGTAGCCGCGGACCGCCTGCTCGGTGATCGCCGGCTCAGGCAGCTTGGCGACCCCGGCCGAGAGGAAGATGAAGCCGAGGTAGAGGCGGCCGGCGAGACCGATCCAGCCCAGCAGATCCGCACGGGTCCTCATGAGAGCACCACCCAGGAGGTGCGAAGCACGCCGAGGACGACGAACGCCGCCACGACCGCGTATCCGGTCCACAGCAGCGGCGCCGGGGAGATCTCGTCCCGGATCTCACGCCGCACGAACCACACCCCGAGCGCGAGCACGGCCACGGAGACCGCGACCAGCCCGACGACGTACCAAACCTCGTTCACCTGGCCAGCGTGCCACAGCCACGGCCTGCAACCACGGCCGAGACGCCCACCCTCAGCGCATCTTCAGGCTCCGAGGCGCCTTCTCAGGAACGATGCTCACGGTTGCAGCCACCAGGGGCTGGTGTAGGCGATGCCCAGGTCGTTGCAGGGGTGGCCGTCGGGACCCGGTGTCGCATTGGCCTGGCTCGGGTCGCTGACCCGCAGCAGCACCCAGTCGCCGTCGTCGTAGGAGACCGGCACCGTGGCCGAGACCGGGTCTCCGACGCGGAACGGCGCGACATCCGCCACGACCGGGACAGAGGGGCCCGGCCGCAGCACCTGTAGATGGAGCTCCCGGCCGCCCCACTCATCGTCGCGGGCGAGATCGAGGGTGAACCGCATGTCGCCGCCACGTCCGGGGACCACCGAGCCCATCCGGTGCTCGACGCCGCCCAGCGTCGCCACGGCGTCGACGCGAAGCCCTGAGGTGCGGGTGGCGAAGAACCGCCGCGCCCGCATCGCCTCGAAGACCCCGCCGCGGTCGTGGGAGGAGACCCACAGCCCCGTACGCCCCTTGCCCTCCGGATGACCCCAGTCGGTGCCGTGCTCGTCGGTGACGCCGCTGATCCCGGTGCGCCAGCCGGCGTTGAGGCACTGGCACAGCGGCGAGGGCTTGCCGTCGGCGTACCCCTCGAAGAGGTAGTCGTCGCCGCGGTTGAACATCTCCAGCGACACCATCCGCTCGCGGGCGCGCGCGTCGAAGCGGAACCCCTGGAACCGGAACGGCTCTCGCCCGGGATGGTTGAACCCCGCGATCCCGTCGGACCCGCCGTCGATCAGCGGCGTGTCAGGGGAGCGCGCCAGCCAGTCGAAGAACGGTCGCATCGCGCCGACGTCGACGATGTCGGTGAAGTGCTCGGTGCCCCACACGTTGATGTGACCCAGCAACGGCTCCGACCACTCGAACCCGCGGATGGCGGTGAAGGTGCCGTCCGCGTTGGCCGCGTCCGCCAGCTCACGGGTCCGCGCCCAGTCCGAGCGGGTGAGGCCCCCGAGCTGTTTGTACGCCGGCGGGAGCAGCCCTGCCAGGGCGTCTCCCAGGATGTTGTCGGAGACGGTGGCATGGTCGGTGAGTGCCGCGACGTCGAGGCCGGCGCTGCGCATCGAGTCGAAGGCCAGATCGGGGTCGCCGTCGCCGTCGGACATCAGCGTGTGGTTGTGCAGGTCGGCGTGGACCAGCGTGGTCCCGTGGGAGAGCCGCGATGTCCGGCTCGCCCCGATGCCGGGGCGTGCGGTCGCCGATGCTGCCGCTCCCGTGAACGACGATGACATCGAGGCCATCAGGAGCCCGGCTCCTGCCGCCCCCAGCGCGGTACGTCTGGTCAGTGGCCGGGTCATCGCCCGGCGGGTCCCTTGGTGGGGTTCATGTCCGAGGCACATGAACCTATTTGACGCAGATCTCGGCGGCGTACGAGAGGCTTTCAGCCCAAGGGCCGGTGAAGTCGGCGGGCGCTAGGCCTGGCCGGTCAGCGGGTCGCGATCGGTGAGACAGTAGAGCTGTCCGTAAGGCGCACGCAGCACCGTCCACCACTCCAGGATGCCGACCGTCTCGGCGCCGAGCGCCTCATGTCGGCAGGTCTCCGAGGCACGGTCGGCGACCGCGATATCCGGATGCGCCCGGACATCGCCGGCCTCCTCGTCGAGCCGTTGCAGGAGAAACCGCAGCCCACCGTGTGGGTCGGGGTCGGCGAGGCGTACGAACTCGGGGGACTTCGTCTGCTCGGGAGTCCGTCCGGTGATCTCCGTCCAGAAGGCCACCTCCTGCTCCCACCGGGAGCGGGGGATGTCGATGCACACCTGATCGAGCACTCGCGCGGGCTCCGTGCGCGCGCAGCTCGGCGCGGTGCCTTCGCCGAGCGTGTGGCAGAAGAGCAGGCCGCCGGGCGAGCGCATCACCGGGACCCCGTCGTAGGTCCATGCCGAGGTCGCACCGAGGGACACCGACCGCTCCAGCGCCGCGTCGCGGTCGACGGCGTCGAGATCGATGTGGATCCGCGGCTCGCCCTCTTCGATGGCCTGCACCTTCAGCCAGGCGTCGCCCTTCTGCGGTACGAGGGTGACGAACTCCCCGGTCTCACCGCGAGGCGGCGAGACCGCCCAGCCCGTCACGGCCGACCAGAACTCGACTGCCTCCTCCCAGCCAGGGCGCGGGACATCGAGGAAGAGATGGAACCAGGCAGGTACGCCAGCGGTGCTCATGTCTGTCGACCCTACGCCCGCGACTCGTTGGTTCGCGACAAAAAAGACGACGCCGGGGCACGCCACGAATGCGGCGCGCCCCGGCGTGTGCGGGACGGGATCAGCCCTGCTGAGAGATCCCGAACTGGACGTTTCCGGAGTCATCCATCCCGGCGTCGAGGACCTTGTCGTCGAGCTCGGCGGCGGCGCCCTGGTCGAGGAAGACCCGCGCGCCCTCCTGCTCGATGACCTGGTCCGCGCCCTCGGGCTCGGGGACCAGGGCGGCGCTCAAAGCACCGTCCGGTTCTGCGTCGGCGGCGAGCCGGAGGCCGGCGCCCTGGGCCTGCTCGGAGATCGAGCGGACGATGGTGGTGGCGTTCTCGGTCAGCTGAAGCATGTCGAGATCTTCCATGTTGGGTGCGGAGTACCCATCCCACCATTCCTCACGATCTGGCCTCGTTCAAGCCCGAGGCGCATCCGGGCGCGCCGGATCAGCCCAGGTCGGCGCCGTAGACCTTCGTGACGGCGATGGTGATGAGCACTCGTCGATCGCTGACCATCACCTCGCGGTACTCGTCCCAGTCGGGGTGCTCGCCGGCGCCTCGCCGGTAGTAGTCGACGAGCGCATCGACCTCGGGGCTGTCGAGAGAGGCACCGGGGCCGGTGAGGGCGACTGTGCCCTCGGCCGTCGCCCAGGACCGCCCGCCGGGCCCGTCGACCTCGATCGCCGCCCGCGGGTCGCGCCGGAGGTTCCTGGTCTTCACCAGGCCCTCGCGGGTCGAGATCAGGATCTCGCTGCGCTCGCGGTCGTAGTGCTGCCACACCGGTGAGAGCTGGGGCAGCCCGTCGGCCTTGATCGTGGCCAGGATTCCGTGGCGGGTCGTGGCGAGCAGCTCGTGCGGATCGAACGTCATGTTGAAGCGCCTCCTCGATGCGGTCTGTAGCGGTAGAAGGTTCCCCGGCACGGATTCCTTCCCGGTCGCCGTCCCGTCGGGGATCCTCAGCGTGGGATGGCGTCGGTGTCAGGTTCGAGCGGGAGGCGAAGAGCTCGCACGGCGTACGAGATTGCGTGATACCACCCGGCGAGCAGGGTGATCTCGAGGGCAGCGTCCGTTCCGACCGCCTCGACCAGCCCTGCCCACGTCGCATCGTCGAGGTCGTGGTGATGATGGAGCGAGTCCACCGCGGTGATCACGGCGGAATCTGACGACTCTCGCCAACAGGCGTCTTCCGCGGACCCGGCCCCCAGCGACCGGAGCTGGTCCTCGTCGAGCTCGGCCTTGGCGGCGAACGTCTTCACGTGGATGGCCCATTCGTAGTCCGCGCCGCACAGGGCAGTCGTACGCAGGATCACCATCTCCCGGTGGCGCAGGGTCATCGCCGCTCGACGGGAGAGGTAGTACGACCCCCAGCCCGAGATCCCGCGAGCGAGATCCGGGCGGCGGGCGAGGACTCGGAAGAGCTGAATCGGTGGTCCGAGCAGGTCAAGGGCGGCAGAGGTCTCGTCGTCGTAGGGCGGTTCGAGCGGTTCGATACGAGGTTGCTTCGAATTCAGAGGCATATCTGGCAAGATAGACCCCGTGCTTCGAAAAGAAAAGCAAGCCCGTTGAGTACGCCGCTCCCCGGACAGCCGGTTCGCGGCTCCAGCACCGGCCGGCCGATCATGGCCCTGCTCGACCTGCTGGGCCGCCGCTGGACCCTTCGCGTGATCTGGGAGCTCCGTGAGGAGACAGCAGCACCGACCTTCCGTGATCTGCAGATCCGGTGTGGGGGAGTGTCCTCGAGCGTCCTCTCAGCGCGCCTGCGCGAGCTGACGGAGGCCGGGGTCGTGCAGCATCTCGGCGATGGGTATCGCCTGAGCGAGACCGGTCGCGACCTCCTCCGCAGACTCGAGCCCCTGGACGAGTGGGCCATCCGCTGGCACGTGAGCGATTAATCGGCGGCGGGGATGTCGGAGAACGGCTAGGTTGCCCAGAACCCGCACCGAAGGAGACCCCAACATGCGTGCATTGATCGGCCGGATCCTGGTGGCGATGGGGCTGGCATCCCTGCTCCTCGTCACACCCGCCAGCCCCGCGACAGCCGCCGAGGACGACATCCTCGACCGCCTGCTCGCCATCGAGGGCGTCAGCCTGATCCAGGAGAAGCCCGTCCAGGGCTACCGCTACTTCGTCCTGAACTTCACCCAGGCGGTCGACCACCGTCAGCCAGACGGTGACACCTTCCAGCAGCGATTCACCGTGCTGCACAAGGACACCGCCCGCCCGACGGTGTTCCAGACCAGCGGCTACAACGTCTCGACCAACCCCGGCCGCAGCGAGCCGACCCGGATCGTGGACGGCAACCAGGTCTCGATGGAATACCGGTTCTTCACCCCGTCCCGCCCTGCCCCGGCCGACTGGGACGACCTCGACATCTGGCAGGGCGCCAGCGACCAGCACGCCATCTTCGAAGCGCTCGAGCCGATCTACGGAGCCAAGTGGCTCTCGACCGGCGGCTCCAAGGGTGGCATGACTGCGACCTACTACGAGCGCTTCTACCCGAGCGACATGGACGGCGTCGTCGCCTACGTCGCGCCCAACGACGTGGTCAACCGTGAGGACTCCGCCTACGACGACTTCTTCGCGAGCGTCGGCACCGAGGACTGCCGCAACCGCCTCAATGGCGTCCAGCGGGAGGCCCTCGTGCGCCGCGAGGCGCTGAAGGCGACCTACGCAGACATGGCTGCCAAGGAGGGGTACACCTTCAAGACCGTGGGCAGCCTGGACTCCGCATACGAGATGGTCGTGCTCGACTTTGTCTGGGCCTACTGGCAGTACGCCGGCACCTCCGCGTGCTCGAACGTCCCGGCCGATGCGGCGACCGCGACCGACCAGCAGATCTGGGACGTGATCGACAACTACTCGGGCTTCAGCTTCTACACCGATCAGGGCCTCAGCCCGTACACGCCCTACTACTACCAGGCCGGCACCGAGCTGGGCGCGCCGACGATCGGTTTCCCGCACATCGAGGACGACCTGATCCGCTACGGCTACCAGGCTCCGCGCAGCTTCGTCCCGCGCGAGATCGACATGCGGTTCGACCCGTCCGCGATGCGCGACGTCGACTCCTGGGTGCGCAAGCACGCCAACCAGATGCTCTTCGTCTACGGCGAGGCGGACCCGTGGGGCGCCGAGCAGTTCCGGCCGGGCGTCAAGGCCAAGGACTCCTACGTCTTCACCGCACCGGGGATGAACCACGGCGCCAACGTCGCGGGTCTGGTCGCCGACGAGCGTGAGCTCGCCACCGCCCGCATCCTGGAGTGGGCGGGTGTCGCGACCGCCGCGGTCGAGGCGGACGCGGCGAAGGCGAAGCCGCTGGCGGCGTACGACGCGAAGCTCGACAAGCGTGACCTGCGTCAGGAGCGCAGCATGCGACCTTGAGCCGATGCTGAGCCGATAGGGCTTGTCTGCGCCGAAAGGGCTTGTCTTCGAGCGCGCTCGAAGCCATAGCGTCTGAGGTATGGATCTTGGACTCCACTACTTCACCTTCACCCACCCCGAGTGGGAGACCACGCTCGCCGACAAGCTCACCGAGACGGCCTGCATCGCGGACGAGGGGGGCGTCGACCTGTTCACCGTCATGGACCACTGGTTCCAGATGGAGCAGGCCGGCGGCCCCTTCGAGCCGATGCTCGAGGGCTACACCACGCTCGGCTACCTGGCCGGGATCACCGACAACGTACGCCTCAGCCTCCTCGTCACCGGAGTGACCTACCGCCACCCCGGGCTGCTCGCCAAGACCGTCACCACCCTGGACCGGCTCTCCGGCGGCCGTGCGCTCCTGGGTATGGGCGCGGCATGGTACGAGCGCGAGCACCAGGGTCTCGGCGTGCCCTACCCGCCGACCGCCGAGCGGTTCGAGCGCCTGGAGGAGACCCTGGAGATCTGCCGCCAGATGTGGTCGGAGAACGACGGCGCCTATGAGGGCAAGCACTACCAGCTCGCCGAGACCATCTCGCTGCCACAGCCCGTCAACGGCACGGTCCCGATCCTGATCGGCGGGGGAGGGGAGAAGAAGACCCTTCGCCTGGTCGCCGAGTACGGCCAGGGCACCAACCTCTTCGGCGGCCCCGGCCCCGAGGCGGTCGAGACCGTCAAGCACAAGCTCGAGGTGCTGCGCGGCCACTGCGACGACCTCGGCACCGACTACGACGCAATCGAGAAGACCATGCTCTTCCAAGGCCCCTCGGTCGAGGACCCGGACGCCTTCTTGAAGTCCATGGAGGAGTACGCAGCCCTGGGCATCACTCTCGTCGGGCTGATGCCGACCCCGTACGTCGACCCGGTGCCGTGGACCACCTCGCTGGTCGACCTGGTGCCGCGGCTGAAGGAGGTCTAGGAAGACTGCTCTGGCTGGCGGCGTAGTACACTTGTTCTAACCACGCTGCCAGCCCGACTCGTCGAGTTTGCGGGGCAGCACGAAAGGTGGACGTCATGACGACGTCACCGACAGCAGAGCTCTCCACGGCCGTTCGCACCGATCTCCGGATCCGCCTGGACAACAGCTTCAGCACCGGTCCGCTCGATGGCGCCTGGTGGCCGCAGTCCCGCGACTTCCAGGACGAGGCCGCCGACCTGATCGACAACTTTCCTCACCGCGTCGGCCGGATCTCACGGCTGCTGTTCTCCCGGCCCGACTGGGACTCGATCGCGGGAGCGCCCGGCGTCCGTAAGATCCGCGCCGCGCGCGGGATGGTGAAGGTTGGCTCGTTCCCGTCCGACGACACCCATCTGATGGTGCTGTCGATGGCCACCGGTGAACGGCTGCGCCTGCTGGTCGTGCCTCACGACACCGACCCCGAGGTCGCCGAGAGGATCATGGCCCAGGCCGCCGACGACCGGAACACCTACCGCCCGGCACAGCTGCTGGGCCTCGACGGTCCCGACCAGAGCCAGATCGGCCGGCAGATCTGGGACAACGACGGCGGAGCCTCCTAGGCCCTGCGCAGCGTCGCGGCGATGATCGCGCGGGTCTCGGCGGGGTCGACGACGTCGTCGATCTCGAACATCCGGGCCGCGTTGAGAGCACTGGCCTGCTTGCGGTACTCCTCGGTGAGCACCGCCACCCGGTCCTCCCGCTCCGCCTCGGGCATCGCGGCGAGCTCGGTGGCCATGGAGAGGCGTACGGCGCCCTCCAGGCCCATCGGCCCGAGGTGGGCGTCGGGCCAGGCGACGGTGAGCAGGGGACGATGGGTGCTTCCGCCGAGCATCGCCTGCGCGCCGAGGCCGTAGCCACGCCGCAGGATCACCCCGACCAGCGGCGTCGACAGCTGAGCGCCGGCGACGACCATCCGGGATGCGTGCCGGACCAGGCCGCCGCGTTCGGCCTCGGGTCCGACCATGAACCCCGGGGTGTCGACCAGCGAGACCACCGGTAGGCCCCAGCGCTCGCAGAGGGCGAGGAAGTCGGCGGCCTTGATCGATGCCTCGCTGGTGATCGCGCCGGCGAGATGGGTGGACTGGTTGGCGACCACGCCGACCGGGATCCCGTCGATGCGCGCCAGCGCGGTGACCAGCTCCGGTGCGTACGCCTCGCGAAGCCACGTGACCGAGTCGAGGTCGGCGAGCGCCTCGACGACAGGGCGTACGTCGAACGCTTCGCGGTCGTTGTGGGGGAGAAGCGTACGCAGGTCGGCCTGGTCGTCGGCCTCGCCGCCATCGGCGGCCGGCTCGAGGTAGGCCAGGACGGCACGTACGGCCTGGACGGCTGCCGCCTCGTCCTCGACGAGCAGGTCGATGACGCCGTTGGTGGTCTGGTCCTTGACGGGGCCGATCTCCTCCGGCGCGAAGCTCCCGAGCCCGCCGCCGGCGATCATCGCCGGGCCGGCCATGCCGAGGTTGGCGTCGGGGGTGGCGATGCGGAGATCGGCGGAGCCGGCGAGCACCGCGTTGCCGGCGAAGCAGCGCCCGGAGACGACCGCGATACGTGGCACCACGCCCTCGAGCTCGCCCCACAGCGCGAAAGAGCCGACGTCGAGCGCGGAGACCAGCGGGATGTCCGTATCGCCGGGGCGACCGCCGCCGCCCTCGGTGAAGAAGACGGCCGGCAGCCGCATCCGGCCGATGATCTCGATCAGCCGGTCCGACTTGCGGTGCCCGCGCATGCCCTGCGTACCGGCCATCACCAGGTAGTCGTAGGACAGCACCGCACACGGCCTCCCGGCGACGGTCGCGGTGCCGCCGACGATGCCGTCCGCAGGGGTCTCGACCACGAGATCGGCCAGGTCACGGCGCCGTTCCTGGGCCGCGGTGATGAACCTCCCATATTCGACGAACGAGCCCGGATCGATCAGGTCGGCGATGTTCTCCCGAGCCGTACGCCGCCCCTTGGCGTGCCAGCGGGCGACCTTGTCGGGCCGTGCCGCGTCCGTGGTCAGGAAGCGGCGGGCGTGCAGCTCGGTCAGTCCGGCGGCGGGCGTCTCGTCGGTCACGGGGCACATGGTGCCACGGGTGCCGGCCGAGGTCCGGCGGTTCTCTGGGGGAGTGGAGTACAGGTGGCCGCCGGCCGAGCGATGCGGTGTCACCACATCCGCAGCAAGGCAGTCAGGCCGACGGCGACCGCGACGCACAGCACCAGTGGTAGGCGTCGCCATAGCATCACGCCGGCCACGGCCACGCCGACGGTGTGGGCGCCGACCGACCACGTACGTCCGTCGGCCAGGACCGCGGTGACGACCAGCGCACTGAGCAGTGCGGGCGCCATCAGCACGACCACTCTGTCGAACCAGCCCGGCAGCACTCGACCCCCGAGAAGCACTGGCCCGAACCCCTTGATGACGGCGGTGAGCACGGCGCACGCGATGATGAGGACCCAGATCTGGTCCGAGGACAGGGTCATGCGGGCCGCCTGGCGAGTCCGACCAGAGCGACCGCGCTCGCGGCGAGGACAGGTATGCCGGGTGGTGCGACCGGCACGAGCGCGAGCGCGAGCAGTCCGCCGCCCACCCCGACCCAACGGGTGGTGCGATCGCGCATCTCGGCGATGAGCAGCGCAAGAAAGAAGGTCGGGTAGATCGCGTCGAGCCCGAGCCGGTCCGGGTCGCCCAGGGCGTCACCGAACACGGCGCCGACCGCGGAGCCGAGCGTCCAGGTGAGGTACTGCGGCGCGGTCGTGCCGAACAGCAACCATCTGTCGAAGGTGCCGTCGCCGCGGTTGGCAAGCGCCCAAGAGGCGTCGACGACCGCCTGCCCCTGAGCGGCTCGTTTCACGGGACCCCCGGGCAGCGACGGCGCCAGCGCGATCCCCATCGCCAGAAAGCGCGAGTTCATCAGACCGGCCACAGCGAGCGCAGCGGGCACCCCGCCACCGCCCGCGACCACTGACAGCATCGCGAACTGGGCAGAGCCAGCGAACACGATCACCGAGGTGACGATCGCCTGCGCGACGCTGAATCCGGCCTGCCGGGCGAGCACGGCGAAGGAGAGGCTCAACACGAAGCCCACCAGCGCGAACGGCACCCCCAGCCGCAACCCCGACAGAAATGAAGGGCGGGCATCGCCATCAGGTGCTCTGGTCACCCGGACAGTCTAGGAATGCGTGGGGTGACCGAGGTCAGGTCGATCACTGGGGGAGTGTGTGACGCACCTACGCCGGTGTCCGGACGACCAGTCGTCGGACAAGATGGTTCTCATGGATCCTGAGAGTGCGCGGCGATCGGCCGCTTTCGTCGGAATGGCCACCCTTCCGATCGGGGCAGCGCTCCTCCTCGCGCCGGGGCGAGTAGGCCGGTCGCTGAAGCTCGGCGACCACCCGGTGGCGCTGCGCGCGATCGGCGCCGCCGACCTGGCGCTCGTTCCCGGGTTGCTGACCGGGCGTCGCAGACTGCCCTGGTTGGCTGCGCGTGCCGGGCTGAACATGGCGATCGCGGCCTACTGCGCCCACCTTGCGCGCGCCGAAGGCAGCACTGCGCACAAGATCGCGGTGCCGGCCCTGGCGATCGCGACAGCCGCCGACGTACGAACGATCCTCGCCTTGCGTGGCGACGACGTCCGGCGGTAGCGCGCCCGCGCGGAGCCCGACCGGGTTGTTACGAATCCACGTTGTTCTGGACCCAGGCGGAGGCCTCTTCCGGAATCACGGTGAGCCAGTAGTGGGGGAGCGCCACTCTGAGAGTGATCCAGTGGATCTCGGAGCCGTCCGAGCTGTGTGGCACTGCGACCAGAACATCAGGGCCATGGCCTGCGAGTCGTTCACGGCAGATGCCGCAGGGGCTGAGGACGACATGCCGCCCGTCTTCGAATCGGTGTAGGCAGACGGAAGCGATGATCTTGCGGTCGAGCCGGAACGCGGCGCAGTACGGCTCGGCTTCGTGGCACAACGTGGTGCTGGAGTTCAGGAAGTCCGGGCTCGTGCCCGTCAGGATCGTGCCGTCGTCGAGGAGCACCGCGGCGGCGCCGCGTGAATCGTCTGCGGCAAACCGGTTTGCGATGAGCTTCTTGCACTCGTCGACAGTGGCATCGAGCAGGGCGGGGGTAGCGGTCACAGGCCCGACCCTAGCTGGCCAGGAGGCCTTGAGCGGGTCGCGATCTCGGATGAGCGCGTCAGGCGAGTAACGATGGCGAATCCACAAGTCGCGGTCGGCGGTCAGCTGGTGTGCCAGGTGACGGTATCGGCGAGTGCGGCTCGGGACGTGCGGAAGCCGTTGACCGGGTGGTCGAGGTCCGCGTACCCGAACGAGATGCCCACGACGACGCGACGGTTGTCGGGGATGCCGAAGTACTCGCGCAGGAACGGTGAGTACGACGCGAGTGCGGCCTGGGGCGCGGCGGCCAGGCCCAGGCTCTGGGCGCCGAGCAGGAAGGTGTTGACATAGAGGCCGCAGTCGATCGCGCCGTACACGCCGAGGTCAGCCTCCGTGGTGATGATGGCGACGTGCGGGGCATCGAAGAATTCGAAGTTGCGCAGGCCTTGGCGCAGGGTCCCGTCGGTGTCACCCTTGACGATACCGACGCTGTCGTAGAGCTGGAAGCCACACGCGCGGCGGCGCTCGCGGTACGCGTCGATGTAGGCGACCGGGAACTCGAAGTCCGGGGCAGCGGGCTGGCTTAGTACGTGCTCGAGGAGCTCCTTGCGGAACCGGTCCGTGGCTTCGCCGCTCGTGACGACGACCTGCCACGGCTGGGTGTTGCACCACGACGGGGTGCGTTGCCCCAGCGCAAGCAGACGCTCGATCGTCTCTCGCGGGACCTGGTCGGCCAGAAACTGGCGGCAGGTCCAACGTTCATCGAGCAGGCCCGCCAGCGTCGTGGCGGCGTCGTGGGGATCGGGCATTTGCGCTCCTGAGAGTGGTCTTGTTTCGAGACTGGCAGCCTAGCGAGGCTGGTCTCGAAATGGAACCGATGGGTAGGCTCGGGGCGTGCGCTACGAAGAGCTCGCCGAGGAGCCCTGTTCGATCACCCGGCCGCTGGTCGTCCTGGGGGACCGCTGGACGCTGGTCCTGCTCAAACAGGCCTTCGCGGGCGTGCGGCGTTTCAATGCGTTCAAGGACGCAATGGGCATCTCCCGCAGCCGGTTGCAGGATCGGCTCGACCGTCTTGTCGAGCACGACATCCTGGTCAAGCAGAAGGCGGCCGACGGACCGCATGAGGAGTACCGGCTGACCGAGAAGGGATTCGACCTGTACCCGGTGCTGATGGCGATCAGAGACTGGGGTGACGCCTACATGGCACCTGGGGGCCAGCCGGTGCGCTACCTGCATCGCGAGTGCACGGGGGAGGCCCATGTCCGACTCGCCTGCGACGCCTGCGACGAAACCATTACCGCACGCGATGTCACGGTGGCGCTGGGGCCGGGCCTCACTGGCTAGTCGCTGGCGGCGCGTGCGTCGACGAGATCGGGTTGGTCGAGCGCTTACAGCTTCTCACCGGGGGAGAGGAACTCGCGGATCAGTTCAACGATGCGGTCGGGTGCCTCGATCATCGGCGTGTGTCCCACGTGCTCGAGGACCGTGGTCGTGATCGTTCGCACTGCCCGGTAGCGGGCCAGGGAGGCATCCACGTCGTAGAAGCGGTCCTCTCGGCCGAAGATGACCAGCGCCGGCAGTGCGAGATCGTCCAGCCGCGCGTCCAGCCCTAGCTGGTCGGTCCACGCCTTCCGCCGCTGTATGGATTCGGTGAAGGCGGGGTGATTCAGGCTGCGGGCGTCATCGAGGCCCTGGTTCGGGTTGGCGAAGGCCTTGGCCATGTCGAAGCCCGGTGCGAATGCTCGCCGGACCACGCGTTCAGTGACGAACGCAGGGCCATGTTGCTGCACGACAGGGCCGATCCGCGGGCGATGGATCACCCACTCGCCTGGTGGCAGCGTTCCGGTGCTCGTGTCGGGCCCTTCGCCCATCAGCACCAGCCGGCTGACGCGGGTGCTGTGCTCGGCGGTGGCCACGCCGAAGAGGCTGCCCATCGAGTGGCCGACAACCGTGACGCCGTCCAGGTCCAGCTCGGAGAGAAGACGCGCATAGAGCCGACCTTGGCTCTCGGGGTCGTAGCCGGACGCGGGTCGTGCAGAACCGCCGTGTCCGAGGAGGTCGACCCGGGTGATCCGGCATTCCGGCAGGCGGTCAACGACTTGGTCGAACCATGCGGTGGAGGCGCCGAAGCCGTGCAGCATCAGGAGTGCCGGGCCGCCGATTGGACCGTCCGCTCGGACGTGCAGGTCGACGCCATCGATGGACATGACCGTTCCCGCGCCGCCCGTTGCCGGCTCCGCGCCGGTACGACCGGTCAGGTGGCCAGCCAGGCTGCCGACACGCCACCGCCCGGGCGACGCTGTGCTCTTGGTGGTCAAGCTCTCTCCTCGTACGGCTGTGTTCGTGATGTGGCGCGTCACGCAGTGGGGGACTGGAGACCCAGCAGTCGGACCAGAACGGTCCCGATCGTGTCGGCCGGAACGCTGCCCGGATCGGCGAGCTCTTCGATGGCGAGGCCGTTGTTCAGCGCCAGCATGGTGAGCATGAGAGTGCGCGAGGAGACGGTCGTGTCTGCGCCCCAGCCAGTGACCGCTTCGTCGGCCAGCTCGGTCAGTTGTTGGAGGTAGTCGCGGCGCTTTTCGACCCAGCGCTCGCGTAGCTGGGCGTCACGGGTGGCGCGAAGCCAGAACTCGGTGAACAACAACTGCCATTCGCGGCTCTGCTGCATCGCGGCGGTCAGTTGCTGACCGGCTTCGAGTACCCTCGCCTCGTCGATGACGGTGAGGTCGGCCTGGCCGAGGATCTCTCGCACTGCTGCGATGCGGCCTGTCACCTCCCGGTCGAAGAGCTCGAAGAAGAGGTCGTCCTTGCTCCCGAAGTTGGAGTAGAGCGCGCCGGTGGTGAACCCGGCTGCGGCGGCGACCTGTTGCATCGTGGCTCCGGCGAAGCCGCGTTCGGCGAACACCGTGGAGGCCGCTCGCAGGAGCCGGTCGCGGACCTCGGAGCGGGGCGTCCGACGGGTGATGGGGGCTGGGGATGTGCTCATGAGGACGATCCGTCGTTCGAACGTACGTTTGCTGCGCGCAGGAAGGACCCGGAGCTTCGCGTCGTGCCGAATCCTTCGGTGAAGGTGCCGTAGCGGTAGACGAGCTCACCGCCCACGATGGTCGCGGCCACTGCGCCGTCGTTGCGGTTGACCATGCGCGAGACCCCTCCGAGCCCGTCGAGGACGGCTTCGGCATAGTCGGCCGAGGCCTCCGAGAGCCCGGCGGGGTCGATGACGGCGATGTCGGCGCGGTCGCCCAGTCGGAGGGTGCCGGCGTCCAGGCCGTACCAGTCACCGAGCTCGCCGGTGAGCCGGTGCACGGCACGCTCGAGGGTGAGGAACTCGTTGCCGTCTTCGGCGGACTCCTTGACCCGCCTCAGCAGCCGAAGGCCGGCGTTGTAGAACGCCATGTTGCGCAGGTGGGCCCCGGAGTCGGCGAAACCCATCTGGATCTGAGGATCGTCCGCGATCTTGTCGAGCACCTCGGGTCGGTGGTTGGCGATCGTCGTACGCCAGCGCAAGGCAGCGCCATGGGTGACCACGAGGTCGAGGAAGGCGTCAGCCGGATGGATGCCCCGCTCCTCGGCGACGCGGCCGAACGACTTGCCGACCACCTCGGCGTCCGGGCAGCTGACGACGTGGGCGTCGTACAGGTCGCGGTGCCACAGCTTCGGACCGAACCTGCGCTCGATGTCCTTGCGGAACTGGCGGCGGTACGCCTCGGAGTCCACGAGCTCGCCACGCTTGACCTCGTCGCGCACGTTGAGGGCTGCGGCGCCGGAGCCGAACTCCTCGAAGACGACCAGGTCGATGCCATCGGCGTACACCTCGAACGGCACGGGCAGGTGCTGCCAGCGCAAGTCCGAGGCGATCACCCGGTTCAGCAATGCCGTCGCCTTGGTCATCAACCAGATCAGCCTCGGGTCTGCCTTGAGATCTGCCGCGGTGAGCATCGTCGTCTTCAGCGGGGCCCGGCCCCGACCAGCGCTCTGGGCGAAGAACTTGCCGGTCTCGGCCTTGCGGGCGGCGTTGGGCGTGCACTGATGCAGGCGCCCGCGGTCGCGGAGGACGCGGTTCAGCGCGCGATACTCTCGCCAGGTCGCGTAGGTGGAGGGAAGCTGGCGCCCTGGGTAGCGGACGCCGTCCAGCTTCGAGAACGAGCTTCTGATGGTCGACAGACCCAGGAACCCCGCGTCGAGCGCATCGATCAGCATCGCGCGCATCCGGTCCAGCTCCGGGGGAGTGGGGCGTACGTCGGGAGCGGTGGCCCGATCCAGACCCATGACCGCAGCACGGATGTCGGAGTGACCGATGAGCGCCGCGACGTTGGGTCCGAGCGGGCGAGACTCGAGTGCCTCCACGTAGCGGTGTGGGTCTGTCCAGGTCTGGTGTTGCTTGACCGATGAGTGGACGGCGTCCCACGGCAGGGCTTCGACGCGCGAGAACAGGTCTGCGCAGTCGTCGGGGGAGGAGTACACAGTGGAGAGGGAGCAGTTGCCGAAGACGACGGTCGTGACGCCGTGCCGCACCGATTCCGAGAGCCCAGGGGCGACCAGCACCTCAGCGTCGTAGTGCGTATGGACGTCGATGAGGCCCGGCATCACCCACAGGCCTTCAGCGTCGACGATCACCGCTCCCTCCGTCGCCAAAGGCTCAGCGCTGATCGCAGCAACTCTTCCCGCGCGCACTCCTACGTCGCGAATCGCGGGTCGAGCCCCGGTCCCGTCGAAGAAGTATCCGCCCCGGATCACCAGATCGAAACCATCCATCGCGCGCCTCTCCATTTCGATAACGATCATTATTGGATAATCGACGTTATCCACACTCCGTCGAGTCGTCAACACCCTGAGTCGCTCGGGCACAGGCGGTCGCGTTCAGCCCGAGCTCGCATGGTGGAGGCGGTCGCCAACCACTCGTCGACATCTCGCAGAGTGGGCGGCAGGGTCGCGGAGTGCGGTACGGGTTTCTTGGGCTCGGGTGTCTATCCGCTCGAAGCGGGGGGATGGGGGTCGCGGTCGATTCGGGCCGCGACCAGATGTTCAGACTGACATAATGTGCATTATCGGCGATTAGTCCCGATGGCGTCCTGACCCGAAAAGCACGCTTGCTGACGGCGTACGCACGCCTGGAGCGTTAAGGTGCGCAGTCGTGACAGAAGACTTCGACCCGGTCGCTCACAACCGCGTCGCCTGGGACGTCCTGGTCGACAGCGACAACGAATGGTCTCGGCCGGTCAGCCCCGAGATCATCGCCCGGGCGCGTGCTGACGACTGGTCCGTGGTGCTCATCGGTCACGAGCCGACGCCACGTGACTGGTTACCGTCGAAGCTGGCCGGTGCTCGCGTTCTCTGCCTCGCTTCAGGCGGCGGTCAGCAGGGCCCCGTCCTCGCGGCTGCGGGTGCCGACGTGACCGTCTTCGACAACTCGCCCAAGCAGCTGGCCCGCGACGAGCAGGTAGCCGCCCGCGAGGGCCTGACGCTTCGCACCGTCCTCGGCGACATGCGCGACCTCAGTGCCTTCGGCGACGCCGGCTTCGACGTCATCGTCAACCCCGTCTCGAACGTGTTCTGCCCTGACCTGACGCCGGTCTGGGCGGAGACGTTCCGTGTGCTGCGTCCTGGCGGGTCGCTCCTGACCGGGTTCATGAACCCGGACGTCTACATCTTCGACGAGGTGGCGCTCGACCGGCAGGAGCTGGTGGTGCGTCATCGGCTCCCGTTCAGCTCGCTCGATCTCTCCGAGAGCGACCGGATGCGCGCCTATGGAACCGGTCCGATCGAGTACAGCCACTCGCTGACCGCGCAGATCGGCGGGCAGCTGGCCGCCGGGTTCATCCTCACCCATCTGAGCGAAGCGCCGCACCACGCAGACATCACCGCGCAGCACCTTTCCGCCTATATCGCGACCCGTGCGGTCAAGCCGGCCGCTCCCTGACCGCACGATCTTCCCTGGTCACAATCGGCTCGGACGCCACCGCCGTCTCGCGCAGCACCTCGCGTGCCGGTGAGAGCAGCACGGCGTCGCGGGTGTCGGAGGCCGTGGCCTTGACGTAGATCCCGGTCGTCTTGAGGTCTTCGTGTCCGAGCAGCCCCTGGACGGCAGGCACGGGTACGCCGGAACGGATCAGGCCCTTGGCGGCGCTGTGCCGAAAGGCGTGTGCGGCCTCGCCAGGCTGCTTCGGGACGCCGGCGAGGCGGATCCAGGTCTCGACCAGATGGTTGAGCGCCCCTGGCCGCAGCCGCTTTCCCGAGGTCAGCAGGAACAGGCCGTCGGCCGGGTCAGGACTGCCGAAACGGGCCTCGAGCTCGGCCAGATAGGCATCGACGGCGTCGACCGCCTCGGGCGGCATCGGCAGGTTGCGCTGCTTATCGCCCTTGCCGATGACGCGCACCAGCGTCTCGCCGTCCGGCTCGCGCCGGATCGACCCGACGGTGAGGTCGCACAGCTCGGCAGCACGTACGCCGGTGGTCACCAGCACCGCGAAGATCGCCCGGTCACGAGTCGGCCAGCGGCGCCGGTCGGTGCCTTCGCGCGGCGCCGAGGCGACCCGCGCCAGGCGGCGCAGCTCGTCGACGCTCCAGCCGGCCGGCAGTCGGCTCGGTCGCTCGGGCGCCTCGATGCGCAGTGTGGGATCCACCAGCAGATGTCCCTCGAGCTGCAGCCAGTGCGTGAAGAGCCGCAGCGTGCCGACGCGGCGCTGGCAGGTCGCCGCGGCCGAGCTCTCCCGCAACGACCTGTAGGCGATGCGTACGTTCTGGTCGGTCAGCGCCGAGATCGGGACCAGCGCCAGCGCCTCCGCCTCCGGGTCGCCGCCGTCGTCGACATGCAGCTGCCGGGCCCAGGCGGCGATGTCCTGCCGGTAGGCGTTGCGCGACTTGTCGTTGAGGCCGCGGCGCGTGAGCGTCGCCCGGTCGGTCAGGAAGTCCTCGACCACATCACCGAACATCACTGTCTCGTCAGTTACGCTCACATCCCCTGATATTACAGTCTTTTCGAACATTTCTGCGATAGGGGGTACTATCGCGGAAATGGCACGACGTGCCAGACTCCCGCCGTGGCCGACACCGCTGTAGCTCATCGCACCGAACACATCAACGGAATCGACCTGCACTGGGTGGAGTCAGGGCCGGCGGACGGCCGGCTCGTGATCCTGGTCCACGGTTTCCCGGAATCCTGGTACTCGTGGCGCCACCAGATCGCCGCCCTCGCCGGCGCCGGCTACCGGGCCGTCGCGATCGACGTGCGCGGGTATGGCGGGTCCTCGAAACCGCGGGCCGTCGAGGACTACCGGATGCTGCGCCATGTCGGCGACAACGTCGCCCTGGTGCACGCCCTGGGCGCGGAGACAGCCACCATCGTCGGGCACGACTGGGGCGCTCCCATCGCGTGGACGACAGCACAGCTGAGGCCTGACGTCTTCACCGCCGTGGCCGGCCTGTCGGTGCCGTTCAGCCCGTCCGGTCGCCGTCGGCCGACCGAGGCGATGGCCCAGGCGGGCGGTGAGGACGAAGAGTTCTACATCTCCTACTTCCAGACTCCCGGCGTCGTCGAGGCCGAGATCCTGCCCGACGTACGCCGCTGGCTGCTCGGCATCTACTACTCGATCTCGGGCGATGGCGTGCGAGCCGCGGGCGGGGATCCTCGTGGTGCGCTCGGGCTGGTGCCGCGCGGTGACCGGCTCTCGGACCAGTTCGTCTACCCCACCGAGATGCCCGCGTGGCTGACCGAGGCCGATGTCGACTTCTACGCCCGCGAGTTCGCCGACTCCGACTTCTTCGGTCCGCTGGCCCGCTACCGCAACATCGACCGCGACTGGGAGGATCTCGCGGCATTCGCCGACGTGCCGATCACCGCGCCGTCCCTCTTCATCGCCGGCGAGCACGACGGTCCCGCGATCACCGGCCGACGCCAGATCGAACGCTTCGACCAGACCCTTCCGGGGCTCACTCGGTCGGTGGTACTCCCCCGGTGCGGCCACTGGGTCCAGCAGGAGCGCCCTGAGGAGACCAACCAGCTCCTGCTCGAGTTCCTCGCTGGAACAGAGCGACGCTGACGCCGACCGTCAGAATCTCACCGGGAAGACCTCGGTGCGCGCGACGGCCGCGTCGCGCTCGGCGCTGAGCGCCGTCCGTCGCTCGTCGTTCATGTAGGCGTCCAGCGAGGCCTGGTCCCGGAACCGGAGAAGCTGCACCTCGTCCGGCTGCCCGGGCGCGTCGTCGGCGATCGCGCGGTGCACCACTTCCCCGCCGTGCTCGGAGATCAGCTGCAGGACTCGGTCCTCGTAGGCGTGGAGGGCTTCCGCCTCTCCCCCGTGCGCCCACAGGAGACAGCACAGACGGATCGGACCTTCGGGTGCACCTGACATGACGGTCACCGTAGCGGACGCCATCGCGCATCGGGCGCGCATGAGCGCTGCCGAGGTCGGGTACCTGCTCTCTCCATGGGGAGCAACGTCTTGGACATGGTGGGCGCCACGGTCGTGGTGCTCATCGTCCTGATGGTGCTCGCGGCAGCAGCCGGTTTCCTGCTGGCGAGGGTGGAGAGACGGCGTGCGCGCCGGATCCACGACGATCTCGTCGAGATGCGTGACCAGCGCGGCCGGCACCGCCGCTAGCTCCGCCGGCCCCTCGGCTTGCCGGCACAGCTGATGCAGGTGCGTGCCACCGGGCGAGCGTCGAGCCGGCCCGCGCCGATCGGCTGGCCGCAGTCCTCGCAGGTCCCGAACGTGCCGGCGTCCACGCGCTCCATGGCCGCCTCGATCTCGGCGAGATGCTCTCGCGCCTGACGTACGAGCGCCTGCACCTGAGATCGCTCGAAGGCGATCGTCGCGCCCTCGGGATCATGCTCGTCGTCGGCGTTGGTGTCGCGCGAGGCCGCGACCACAGCGTCGAAGTCCTGGCTCAGGTCTGCCAGGCGCGCGAGCGTCTGCCGATGCTCCGCCTCGAGGCGTACGCGAGGCCGGTCCGGGCCGGGGCCGCCCGGATGGCGGAGGTCGTAGGCGGCGGAGACCTTCTTCGGTACGCACAGTCGCCAGGCGTCCACGACGAGCTCGCAGGCCTCGACCGGGTCGAGCGCGGCCAGGGACGACTCCACCCAGTTGAACCGCATCTCCGACTCTCGGGGCAGGCGGAACGTGTCGGGTGCGCTCGCGACCAGGGCGGCGCGCTCTTCCTTCGGGAACCCGAAACCCATCTCGGTCTCGTCCAGGGAGAAGGCGACGTAGACGATCGAGCCGACCCTGAACTTCAGTCGGCCGCGTACGAACACCTCGTAGGAGCGCTCGAGGCTCGACCCGAGCCAGCGGACATCCTCCACGGTCGCCATGTTCGGAGCGTAGGCGCAGTCTCCCCCGGCGGCACCTGAGTTTCGCGCCCGGTGATCGCGGCCGCGCGACATCATGGCTCCATGGCGGCGAAGACGGACCTGAAGAAGACGCTCGACAGCTATCGGGCGCGCCGGGGTGAGTTCCGAGTGCTCGAGGTGCCCCCACTCCCCTACCTGATGGTCGACGGGCACGGCGACCCCAACGCCGGTGGCGAGTACGCGGACGCGCTCGCGGCGCTCTACCCGGTGGCGTACAAGCTGAAGTTCGCCAGCAAGAGCGAGGGCCACGACTATGTGGTGCCGCCGCTGGAGGCGCTGTGGTGGGCCGAGGACATGGACGCGTTCACCCGGGCGCGGGACAAGTCGCAGTGGGACTGGACCGCGATGATCATGACGCCGGACTGGATCACCGCGGAGATGTTCGACGAGGCGGTGGCGAGGGTCGGCGCGAAAGACCGCCCGGCGAGTCTGAGCAAGGTGCGGCTAGAGACGCTCGTTGAGGGCACCTGCGTGCAGACCCTGCACATCGGGCCGTACGACGACGAGGGCCCGGTGCTCGCGGAGATGCACGATCGGTTCATCCCCGACCAGGGCCTCCGGCTGACTGGGAGGCACCACGAGATCTACCTCGGCGACCCGCGGCGGGTCGAGCCGGCCAAGCTGCGGACGATCCTTCGTCAGCCCGTCCTTCGGGCGTGACCCGAGCCGCCGAAGTTTCGGTGTACAAATGTTGACTCAAACTCTTGTCGACGTGAGCGGGCTCACATTACTCTTCAGTAACCCGGGACCGAGGAGTCCCGCTGAGTGAGGAGAGTTCCCCCATGCCTCTGCACACATCGAGGGCGATGCTGGCCACCGCTCTGGCCGTCGCCGCGGTCTCCCCAGCCGCACTGACCACCCTGGCCGTCCCGGCTGCCGCCGCTGCCAATGCTGCCGACAACAGCACGACCGTCGTCTCCCGCGGAGTCGAGATCCCCGAGTTCTACAACCCGCCGGCGACCCTCCCGGAGTCCGACGGTGACCTCGTCCGGACCGAGCCACTCCCCCTCGGCATCGGTCTCACGATCCCGGGCATCGGATCGCTGCCGGGAACCGCGACCCGGGTCATGTACAAGACCACCGACAACAACGGCGCCCCGGCCGCGGTCACCGGCGCCTATATCGAGCCGTTCGCTGCCTGGGGCGGCACGGGCGATCGCCCCTTGGTCGTCGTCGCGCCAGGCACCATGGGCCAGGGCGACCAGTGCTCGGCCTCGCTCGGACTCGAACGACCGATCTTCTTCAACGGCAGGACCGTCTCGGTGGGGTACGAGGACATCGGGATCTACCGCCTGCTGGCGCGCGGCGTCGCGGTGATGGTGACCGACTACGTCGGGCTGGGCGCCACCGACCGGCTCCACACCTATGTCGACCGGGTCGACGGCGGCCACGCCGTACTGGACGCCGCACGGGCGGCGCGTCAGATTCCGGATACGTCGGTGACGAGCGCGTCGCGGGTGGCGCTCTACGGCTACAGCCAGGGTGGCGGCGCGACCGGGTCGGCCGCCGAGCTCCACCCGACGTACGCTCCCGACGTCAACCTCGTCGGCGCCTACGTCGGCGCGCCGCCGGCCGATCTGCGGGCGACGGCTCGAGGTATCGACGGCTCCGCCCTGGTGGCAGCGCTGGGTTGGACGATCAACGGTCTGGCGCAGTCCAACCCGGAGCTGCGGCCGATCCTGGACGAGAACCTCAACCAGACCGGCAAGGCGGCGCTCGAGGATCTCTCGACGGCCTGCGTCGCCGACGGCATCGTCCGCTACCCGTTCCGTCGGAGCAGCAGCTGGACGGTCTCCGGGGAGAGCCTCGACGACGTCATCGAGCGCGAGCCCACGGTGGAGGCGATCATCGCCGAGCAGAAGATCGGGACCATCGCACCGCGAATCCCCGTACGCCTGGCCACCGGCACCGAGGACGACATCGTTCCGCACGAGCAGGCCCGCCAGCTGGCCGTCGACTGGTGCGGTCAGGGCGCCCAGGTGACCTACAAGGCGGTCGTCCTGCCCAATCTGGGCGACGGGCTGATCACCAACCACATCACGCCGCTGCTCGTCGACCAGACCGCTGCGGTCAGCTGGATCACCGACCGGTTCAAGGGCGTCGCCGGCAGCTCCAACTGTGCGACCCTGCCGAGTCAGCCCTGAGCTGCTCGTAGCCGCACGGACAGGCAGGTGACGCAGCCTTCGAGCTTCTCGAACTCGGAGATGTCGACCGCCATGACCACGTAGCCACGCTCCTCGAACATCGCTCTGCTCAGCGGCGCCGAGGCGGCCATCAGCAGCGTGTCGTCATCGAGGACGACCACGTGGGAGCCCGATTCCTCCGGGACCGGCAGGAACCGGGCTCCCCACATGCTCGGGTCGTCGACCAGCGGCTCGTGGCCGATCACGGTGCCGTCGGGCAGTGCTGTGACGGCCGACTTGAGATGGAGCACCTTCGAGACCGGGACGGCGACGACCTCGGCGCCCAACGGGGCGAGCAGTGCGCGGAGCTGGGCGATGCCGTCGGCGTTCGTACGCCCGCCCTCCCCCACCCACACGGTGTTCTCGTGCTTGAGCACGTCCCCGCCGTCGAGTGTCCCGGGTGCCTCGATGTGGGCGATCCGGTAGCCACGTGCGCGGACGGCGTCCTCGGCGGCACCGATCTCGGGGCGCCGTTCCAGCGCACCCGGCCGGCTGATCACGGCCAGATCTGCGAAGACGACCATCGTGTCCTCGACGAAGACGGAGTCCGGGCAGTCGTCGGCCTGGTCGACCTCGTGGATGATCCAGCCGGCGGCACCCATCGCGGCTACGTACGCCTCCCACTGCTGGTGAGCGAGGTCGATGTCGACCGGGCTCCGCTCGATGTGGGTGACGAGGCCGTCGGCGAGGCGGGGCGAGGGGCGGCGTACGAGAGCGTGCATGGGTGAGAGTATCGCCGACCGAGGCGACCGCCCTCAGATGCACACCGCAGTGCGTCGTAGGTGCGTAGTTTGGTGCCATGAGCGATGACGAGGGACGCAGGATGTTCGAGCCGGAGTCGTGGGAGGAGCGCTACGCCGGAGAGGAGAAGGTCTGGAGCGGCAACCCGAACCCGCAGCTCGTGGCCGAGGTGTCCGCGCTGGCACCGGGCACGGCGCTCGACGTCGGCTGCGGCGAGGGCGGCGACGTCATCTGGCTCGCACAGCAGGGCTGGACGGTCACCGGCGCCGACTTCTCCGCGAAGGGCCTGGAGCGTGCGGCTCGCCACGCCGAGGACGCCGGCGTCGCGGATCGTACGTCCTGGTGGCAGGTCGATGCCCGCACCTTCGATGCGGAAGGCCGGAAGTTCGACCTGGTCACGTGCCATTTCCTGCACACGCCGGACGGGAGCATGGTCGAGGTCGCCGGCCGGCTGGCCACCGCGGTCGCACCCGGTGGCCATCTCCTGATCGTCGGCCACGCGCCCTCGGTGGTCTTCGCGCACCACAGCCACCATGACGCGATGTTCCTGGCCGAGGACCTGCTTCCCGGCCTTCCCGAGGGATTCGAGCCGGTCGTCGTCGAGCAGCGCCCCCGCTCCGTCGTCCGTGACGGCGTCGAGGTCGACATCGACGACTCGACCCTGCTCGCCCGGCGGCCGCGCTCGGTGTGAAGGAAGCTGTTCCTTCACACCCGAGGCGCGTCCCTCAGCCGCGAACCATGCGGCGCTCGATGCCGACCGGGTCGACCTTGGTCTCGCCGTCGAACCGGAACCCCTGGCGCTCGTAGAACGCCGTGGCGCGCTGGTTGCCGTCCAGGACCCACAGGTACGCCGCCGATGACCCGATCGTCTTCTCGAGCAGCGCGTGGCCGAGGCCGGTCCCGTATCTCTCTGCTCGGACGTAGAGGGCGGTGAGCTCCAGCGTTGGCAACCCTGGAGCATCGTCGCGAGCGGTCCCGGCGCTGGCGAACCCCAGCAACCGGCCCGGCTCCTCCCCCTCGGCCACCACGCTGGAGAACCGGCCAGTCTGGATGTTCGTACGCCACCGGTCGACCCTCGCCGACCGCTGAGAGCGTCGTTCGATGAGGATCTCGTCCGGGATCAGACCGGTGTACGCCTCCTCCCACACATCGAGGTGGAGGTCGGTCAACGCCTCGGCATCATCGAGAGCGACTGGTCTGATCAACATGCCGTGAGGATAGGGAACCGCTCAGTCGAGGCACCACTCGTTTCCCTCGGGGTCCTGCATGACGATGAAGCCGTGGCTCATCGGCGGGTCGGGCTCGAAACGGCGCACGCGGGTGGCGCCGAGCGCGACGACGCGCTCGCACTCCGCCTCGAGTGCGGCCATCCGCTCCTCCCCCTGCAGCCCTGGAGCAGCCCGGACGTCGAGGTGGACGCGGTTCTTGGCGGTCTTGGACTCCGGCACCCGCTGGAAGAAGACGCGCGGACCGGTGCCTGCGGGATCCTCGATGGCCGAAGCGTTGTTGCGTTCGTCTGCAGGCACCCCGACACGAGCGAGGAACTCGTCCCACGCGTCCAGGGGATCGCTGCCCTGGGGGACCTCGACCCCCGGCGGGCCTGGGTGGACGTAGCCGAGGACGTCACGCCAGAACGTGGAGAGCGCGCGTGGGTCGTGCGCGTCGAAGGTGACCTGGAAAGCGAATGTCATGGCACCACCATGGCACCGAATCAGGACGGAGGGCTTCCGCTATCGGCGATGGGCAGGAGCGCGCAGCCCGAGGCCGCGGCGCTCCTCCATCCGCAGCGCGATCATCGGGACCACGATCGCGGCGGCGAGGATGTGCGTCAGGCACAGGACACCGACGAAGGCCAGGTCGAACTCGAAGAACGGCAGCACGTCGGGGACCAGGGAGAGCCCGGTGAGCACGATGGCAGTGATCTGGAACGTCGAGCGGGGCAGCTTGGCGACCCGGATCGTCACCTCGGCGATGATGATGCCGATCAGCGAGCAGCAGACGGTCAGCAGCGGGAACGCCGAGATGGGTACGTCGCCGAGGCTGCTGCCGAAGTCGACACCTGCCGTCTTGGCGATCACCGCGGTCAGGGTCGTGGCGACCGCGGCGATGGCCGTGGCCACCAGTCCGCGCGGCCAGACCGGCGCCGGTCGCGCCGGCACGCGAGCGATCTCCACCGGCGGGGTCTGCCTGTGCTCGGGAAGGTAGAGGGTCATCTCGGGTGCTCCTTGATTGATACTGCAACCAATTCACACTAGATGTGACCCTCTACCTCGACCGCATTCAGATGCCCGCAAACAGGCGTGATTCCCGCCACTTGAGGCGCTACGCCCGCTTCCGGTCCAGCGTCAAGCCCCGACGTACGCCGCCAGGTGCTCGCCGGTCAGCGTCGACTTCTTCGCGACGAGCTCGGCCGGCGTGCCTTCGAAGACGACCAGCCCGCCGTCGTGACCGGCGCCCGGGCCGAGGTCGATGATCCAGTCGGCATGGGCCATGACGGCCTGGTGGTGCTCGATCACGATCACCGACTTGCCGGCATCGACCAGCTTGTCCAGCAGCGCGAGCAGGTTGTCGACGTCGGCCAGGTGGAGGCCGGTGGTCGGCTCGTCCAGGACGTACGTCCCGCCCTTGTCCCCCAGGTGCATGGCCAGCTTGATCCGCTGCCGCTCGCCACCGGAGAGGGTGTTGAGCGGCTGGCCCAGCTTGAGATAGCCGAGGCCGACGTCGGACATCCGCTCCAGGATCTTGGCCGCGGGGGGCACCTTCGACTCCCCCTCGGAGAAGAACGCGAGCGCCTTCGCGACGGACAGGTCGAGCACCTCGGCGATGTTGAGCCCGCCCAGGCGGTATTCGAGCACCAGCGGCTGGAACCGCTTGCCACCGCAGTCCTCGCACGGCGACGCGACAGTCTCCATGAAGCCGAGCTCGGTGTAGATCATCCCGTTGCCCTTGCAGGTCGGGCAGGCGCCCTCGGAGTTGGCCGAGAAGAGCGCCGGCTTGACATCATTCGCCTTGGCGAACGCCTTCCGGATGGGCTCGAGAAGACCGGTGTACGTCGCCGGGTTGCTGCGGCGCGACCCCTTGATCGCGCTCTGGTCGACGAACTCGACCTCGGTGCCAGGAGGGATGGAGCCGTGGATCAGCGACGACTTCCCCGACCCGGCGACACCGGTGACGACCGTCAGCACGCCGAGCGGCACGTCCACGTCGACGTTACGGAGGTTGTGCGAGGTCGCCCCGCGGATCTCCAGATACCCCTTCGGCTCGCGCACCGTCTCCTTCACCGAGGCGCGGTGACCGAGGTGGCGCCCGGTCAGCGTGTCGGCGACGGCGAGCTCCTCGTAGGTGCCCTCGAAGCAGATCGTGCCGCCGTCGCTGCCGGCGCCCGGACCGAGGTCGACGATGCGGTCGGCGATCGCGATGGTCTCCGGCTTGTGCTCGACGACCAGGACGGTGTTGCCCTTGTCGCGCAGGTCGAGGAGCAGCTTGTTCATCCGCTGGATGTCGTGCGGGTGCAGACCGACGGTCGGCTCGTCGAAGACATAGGTCACGTCGGTCAACGCCGAACCCAGGTGGCGGACCATCTTCGTACGCTGCGCCTCACCACCGCTCAGGGTGCCCGAGGGCCGGTCGAAGGAGAGATAGCCGAGGCCGATCTCGGTCATCGAGTCGCACAGGTGGAGCAGTGAGCCGATCAGCGGCGCGACGCCCGGCTCATCGATGCCGCGCAGCCACTCGGCGAGGTCGGTGATCTGCATGGCACAGACCTCGGCGATGTCGATGCCTCTGACCTTCGAGGAGCGAGCCGACTCGTTGAGCCGGGTGCCCTCGCAGGTCGGGCACGGTGCGAAGACGGCGGCACGTTCCACGAACGCCTTGATGTGCGGCTGCAGCTGCTCGGGATCCTTGCTGAAGACCGACTCGCGCAGCTTGGGGATGAGGCCCTGGTAGGTCATGTTCATCCCGAGCGCCTTGATCTTCCCCTTCTCCTTGTAGAGGAAGTCGTGACGCTCGGTCTCGGTGTAGTCGCGGATCGGCTTGTCCCCGTCGAGCAGCCCCGTCTCGGAGAATCCCTTCACCATCCAGCCGTCGGGCTTGTAGCCGGGCACGAGGATGGCGCCCTCGTTGAGCGACTTGGACTCATCGACGATGGCGCCGAGGTCGAGGTCTGAGGCGACGCCACGGCCGTCGCACGCCGGGCACATGCCGCCGAGGTAGGTCTCCTGCTTGATGACGTTCTTCTTGCCGGACTCCGTGACCGAGACGCCGCCGACCTTCGTGGTCGGGATGTTGAACGAGAACGCGGTCGGGCCGCCGATGTGAGGCGTCCCCAACCGGGAGAAGAGCTGGCGCAGCATCGCGTGGCCGTCGGTCACCGTGCCCAGCGTCGAGCGGGGGTTGGCGCCGAGCCGCTCCTGGTCGACCAGGATGGCGGTCGTCAGCCCTTCCATCGCGTCCACCTCGGGCCGCGGGAGGCTGGGCATGAACCCCTGGATGAAGGTCGAATAGGTCTCGTCGATGAGGCGTCGCGACTCCGCCGCGATCGTGCCGAAGACCAGCGACGACTTCCCGGAGCCCGACACCCCGGTGAACACCGAGAGCCGGCGCTTGGGGATCTCGACCGAGACGTCCTTCAGGTTGTTCTGCCTGGCCCCTTGGACGCGGATCAGGTCGTGGTTGTCAGCACTTTGCTCGCTCATGCCGTTCAGGCTAGATCGTGACCCGGCAGGTGCGCCTCCGGATTCGTCGTGTCCCACCCGTCTCACCGCGGCAGCAGACGGATCAGCGGGTAGACCCGGTCGGACTTGGCCTGGTATTTCGCGATCTGCGGCGACTTCTCCGCCACGACCTGCCAGACCCGCTCGCGCTCCGTGCCCTCGAGGCGCTCGGGGACGGCGCGGACCGGCTCACCACCCGGAAGCTCGTACGCCGCCTGGTCGGGTTTCCCGAACAGGTTGGCGTGCCAGTCCGGGTGATGCGCGCCGCCGCCCGAGGCGACGACGACCCGCCCGCCGGCGCCGTCGTCGAACCACGCCAGCGGCGTCTCCCGAGGCTCGCCGCTGCGCCTGCCCACGGTGTGCAGCACGAGGACATCCATGCCCCAGAACTTGCCCTTCCCCTTACGCACCTTGCGGATCAGCCGCGCGTTGGCGCGGTGCTGCATCCAGCGGGAGAGTTTCCCCGGCGTACCGGGCTTCTTCGTCTCTGTCTGTGTCATCGGTCTTCTCCTGGTCACGAGCGTCCGGCGGCGGCATGAAACCTGCGCTGCACATGACTCGACTACTTGACCTGCTGCATGCGGACGGTGTTGCCGGCCGGGTCCCGGAACGCGCAGTCGCGCTGGCCCCAGTCCTGGTCGGTCGGCTCCTGCATGACCTCGGCGCCGCTCTTGTCCAGCGATCCCTGGATCTGTGCGAAGACCGCATCCAGGTCCGGCGTGGCGAGCATGATCGAGGCGTAGGTGCCCTTCGCCATCATCTCGAGGACGACCTTGCTCTCCTCCTCGGTGACGGCGGGGTCGGCGTTCGGCGGATACAGAACGATGTTGGAGTCAGCACGCCCGACCGGGCCGAGCGTGAGCCAGCGCATGTTCTCGTAGCCGACGTCCTTGCGCAGCTCGAAGCCGAGAGTGTCGCGGTAGAAGGCCAGCGATGCCTCGGGGTCGGTGTGCGGAAGGAAAGTGACGTGAATGCTGATGTCCATGACCCTCACGGTAGGTAGGGGTCAGGCACCTTTGCTTCTCTATTCCTGATCGATGTCCGTCTGATCGGTCGGGTGACCTGCTTGGCGACGCACGGCGGGAGACCGGCCTCGCCGGCGACGGCCTTGTCGCGGTAGGTGCTCGGCGACATCCCGACGAGCTCGCTGAACCGCGTCGAGAACGTGCCCAGAGAGGAGAACCCGACCTCGAAGCAGATGTCGGTGACGCTGAGGTCGCCGCGCCGCAGCAGGGTCATCGCCCGCTCGACGCGGCGGGTCATCAGGTAGGAGTAGGGCGGCTCGCCGTATGCCTTCTTGAACTCCCGGCTCAGGTGGCCCGACGACATGTGCACGCCACGGGCCAGCGCCTCCACGTCCAGCGGCCGCGCGTACTCCCTGTCGATCCGGTCCTTCACCCGCCGCAGCAGCTTCAGGTCGCGAAGCCGCTGCTCCTGGCTCTGCCCGCCATTGGGCTTGCTGGTCACGCTGTCGATCATCCCATTTTGATGAATCTGCCGCGGGTTGAAGCAGAAGTGTCGAATTCGGGCGCCCACACTCGTGGAACAGGTGAAGGAACAACAGACACGGATAGGAGAAAGTCATGTGGGATACAGCTCAGAACCCCGAGAACACCAACGTACGCAGCTTCCCGGTGTCGCACTTCCTGCCGTGCCAGCGGTGCGGCCACGAGGTGCACACCTACCTCGCCTGCAGCGACACCTGCTCGTGCGCCCCGGTCATCATGCCCGGCAGCGTCCCGCTGGCCGCCTAGATCTCGACCTCTAGACCCTCAGACCAGACTCGATCGCGAAGACGACGAGCTGGGCGCGGTCGCGAGCATGCAGCTTCACCATCGCCCGCGAGACGTGCGTGCGGACGGTATCGGGACTTACCACCAGCTCGGCGGCGATCTCGGCGTTGGAGCGACCGGTGGCCACCCAGGCGACCATCTCCCGCTCACGCTCGGTCAGGTCGCCGAGCCGCGGATGCGGGTTCGCCGCCCGACGGGAGGAGCCGAACTCCTCGATCACCCGCTTCGTCACCGTCGGCGCGAGCAACGAGCCACCGTCGGCGACGACCCGGATCGCATCCAGCAGCGCGACCGGCTCGGCATCCTTGAGCAGGAACCCGCTCGCTCCCAGACGCAGCGCCTCGAAGACGTACTCGTCGAGCTCGAAGGTCGTCAGCATCACCACCCGTACGTCCTGGAGCGAGGAGTCGCGGGTCACCTGCTCGAGCATCCCGAGGCCGTCGAGGACCGGCATCCGGATGTCGCACAGGACGACGTCGGGGTGGGTGCGCCGCAGCATCGGCAGCGCCGCGCTCCCGTCCGAGGCCTCGCCGACGACCTCCAGGTCGGGCTCGGCGCCGATCATGGTCGCCAGACCCATCCGGACGAGGGGCTGGTCATCGACCAGAGCAACCCTGATCTTCTTCTGATCAGCAGTGCTCATGCCAGCCCCTCCGCCGAATCCGCTGAGGACCCAGAAAGCGGAATCGAAGCCCGCAGCCGGAAGCCCCGTACCTCCGGCCCCGCATCCAGGGTGCCCCCAAGTTCCTCCACGCGCGACCGCATTCCCACAATTCCCATCCCTGAGCCTTTCTCAACGCTGGAAATGTCCGATCCCCGCCCGTCGTCACGCACGGTCACCACCAGCTCGGTCGCCGAGACCGATAGGACCGAGACCTCGGCCCGCGATGCTTCCGCATGCCGCAGCACGTTGGTGAGCCCCTCCTGGACCACGGCGTACGCAGCCCGTGCCGCCTCCGCCGGCACCGACTCGGCCTCGAGCCGTAGCGAGACCTCCAGGCCGCCGGTGCGCACCCGCTCGACCAGTGCGGGCAGGTCGGCGAGCCCGTGCTCCGGCGCCCGTGGCGCCGATCCGGCGTCGGGCGCCGCGTCGGTCAGCCGGGCCAGCTGCCTGCGCAGCAGGTCGAGCGACTCCTTGCTCTCTGCCCGGATCGCCTCCAGGTTTCGGCGGGCCGCCTCGGGGTCGCGGTCGAGCACGTGCAGCGCGGCGCCGGCCTGCATCGCGATCACGGCCAGGCCGTGTCCGACCCCGTCGTGCAGGTCCGCGGCCATCCGCACCCGTTCGTCGCTGACCGCCCGGCGCTGCCGTTGGGCCCGGGCCTCGTTACGCGCTCGCAGCGCGGTCGCGATCGCACCGCAGGCGGCGATGATCGCGACCTGGCCGATGGCCTGCCAGATCGACAGGTCGCTCTCGAGGCTCGGGCCGTGGCCGCCCGCACCCTCGGACCACCACGGCGGCCCCTGTCCGACCTGCGACCCTGATCCGGGCCGGTCGGGGTTCAGCATCATCCCGGCGACAGCGAGCGCGGTGCCCCCGACCGCCCAGCCGACCCAGCGACGCAACGGCAGCGACAGCGCGACCGCGAAGGTGACGGCGGGCAGCACGAAGAAGATCGGCCCGGGACCGTAGCCGGCGATGAAGTAGGCCCCGACGCACAGCCCGCTGACCGCGACGACCCAGCCGCGGTGCTGGTGCAGCAGCACGGGGAAGATCGCCACCAGGGCGAGCACGGCGACCAGGAACGTCGAACCGCCGGCACCGCTCCGCGAGGCGGTGGCCAGCGATCCGACCACCACGAACACCACGACCAGCCACGGCAGCGGGTGACGACGTAGCCAGGACATGGACACACCGTAGTTCGCGCGGGCGCCCGAGGCGTACGACATCGTGGGGCAACCCACTACGCAGATCTGCGTAACCCAGGTCGTCGCTGAGGGCGACGCCACCACGGCCCCGCTGCGGGAGCGTGGTCGCCATGAACGAACTCGTGGTTGAGACCGACGGGCTGACCAAACGTTACGGCGACCGGCTTGCCGTCGACCGGGTCAGCATGACCGTCAAGCGTGGAGAGGTGTACGGCTTCCTCGGCCCCAACGGGGCCGGGAAGACGACCACCTTGCGGATGATGCTCGGCCTGATCCGGCCCACCGCCGGATCCGCCAGCGTCCTGGGCCGGCCCGCCGGGCGGCCCGAGGTCACGGCCAGGATCGGCGCGCTGATCGAAGGCCCTGGCTTCTACCCCTACCTGAACGGCCGCGACAACCTGCGCACGATGGCGCGCTACCAGGGGCTTCCGGACGCCGAGGTCGATCGGGTGCTCGAGATGGTCGATCTGAGCTCGCGTTCGCGCGATGCCTTCAAGGGCTACTCGCTCGGGATGAAGCAGCGGCTCGGGGTCGCGGCGGCGATGCTCGGCTCCCCCGACCTCCTGGTGCTGGACGAGCCCACCAACGGCCTCGACCCGGCCGGGATGGCCGACATGCGAGCACTGGTCGTCTCCTTGGCCGCAGCCGGTCAGACCGTGCTCCTCTCCAGCCACCTCCTCGCCGAGGTGCAGGAGATCTGCGACCGCGTCGGCGTCATCGACCAGGGCCGGCTCCTGCGGGAGTCCACGGTGGCCGAGCTGCGCGGCGGGGCGACTCTGCGGATCCGGGCCACGCCCGAGGACACCGCGCTGGCGGTCGTCATGCGGATGGCCGGTGACGAAGGTGTACGCCGCGTCGGCAACGAGTGGCTCGAGGTTGATCTTCCGGCCTCGGCAGCACCGGACGTCGTACGTCATCTGGTCTCCCGGTCCGTCGACGTCCACGAGGTCACCGTCGCGGAGCGTTCCTTGGAGGACGCCTTCTTCGAGATGACCAGCACCGGCGCCGGAGAGGAGCTCGTGTCATGACCGCGTTCCTGAACAGCACCCGCGCGGAGCTCCTGCGCCTGCGCAAGTGGTCGGCGATCTGGGTGATCATCGGCGCCGGTCAGGCGCTGACCCTCTCTTTCGGGTACGTCTTCAACTACGTCGCCTACAAGACGGGTGATGAGAACTTCGCCGAAGACGGCGCGACCAGCGCCCAGCTGCTCGCAGAGGTGATGCCGAGCGCGATCCCGGACGTCATCATCAGCGGGCTGCCGATGTTCGGCGGCGCTCTGGCGATGGTCGTCGGCGCCCTGGTCGCAGGCAACGGGTTCGGGTGGGGCACCTGGAAGACCGTCTTCACCCAGGGTCCGAGCCGATCCGCCGCCGTCGGCGGCTCGCTGGCCGCGGTGACCGTGTTCGTGCTCGTGATGATGACGGCGACGCTGGTTCTGTGCACGGGGGTCTCGGTCGCGATCGCGGCGGCCGAGGGCCAGTCGATCACCATGCCGGCCCTGACCGATCTGGCGCAGTCGTTCGGCGCCGGGTTCCTGATGCTGGAGATGTGGGCGCTGCTCGGGTTCCTGGTCGGGGTGCTCGTCAAGGGGCCCGCCCTCGCCGTCGGCCTCGGCCTGGTCTGGTCGCTGGTGGTCGAGAACCTGCTCCGTGGCGTGGGCAGCCTGCTCTCCGGGGTCGGGACCGTCACCGAGGCGCTCCCCGGCACCGCGGGCGGGTCCCTCGCCGGAGCGATCATCGGCGGACCCAACGGAACCCCGGGAGTCCTGGACGCGATCTCGGGTGAGCGGGCGCTGGTCACCGTCACCGCGTACGTCCTGGTCGCGGCCATCGCCGCAGTGGTGGTGATGAGACGCCGCGACCTGGCGTGAACGGCACCTAACACACCTCGAGGCATGTCGATGACATGATCTCGGGGTGTGGTCGCGCGAGCGAGTGTGATGCTCGTTAAGTCTACTGTGTTGGTGGACAACAACCACGTTGCCCAAGCACTCTCAACGCCAGAAGAGGTTCCCACCCGTGTCCTCCAGCACGCCCGAGCCCACCCCGCTCATCGAGGCTCCCAAGTCAAAGCTCCCGCTGATCATCGGGATCGTCGTCGCCGCGCTTGTGATCGGCGGCCTCGCGTTCTTCCTCACCCGTGACGACGACTCCGGCAGCGACCTCACCAAGGTCACCATCGGCGTCGTCGGTGCCGACGATCCCTACTGGGAGACCTTCCAGGATGCCGCTCGCGAGGAGGGCATCGACCTCGTGGTCAAGAACTTCAGCGACTACAACCAGCCCAACCCGGCACTGTCCGAGGGCGAGCTGGACCTCAACCAGTTCCAGCACATCATTTTCCTGGCCGACTACAACGTCCAGAACGACGACGACCTGGTGGCGCTCGGCTCCACCGCGACCTATCCACTGGGGCTCTACTCCTCGAAGTACAAGAGCCTCGATGAGATCAAGGCCGGCGAGACCGTGATCGTGCCCGACGACGAGACCAACCAGGCCCGTGGTCTGGTCCTGCTCCAGTCCGAGGGTCTGATCAAGCTGACCGACGGCGGCACCCCGTTCAGCACCGTCAAGGAGGTCGACCCCTCCTCCAAGGTGAAGATCAAGGCGGTCCAGGCCTCGATCACCGCCTCCTCGCTTCCCGACGTCGCTGCGGCGATCATCAACAACGACTTCGTCGAGGACGCCGGCCTGAAGTTCGAGGACGCGTTGGTGACCGACGACCCCTCTGACCCGAAGGCGCTCCCCTACGTCAACATCTTCGCCGTACGCACCGAGGACAAGGACAACCCGACGTACAAGAAGCTCGTCGAGATCTTCCAGAACAACGAGGACGTGCAGAAGGGGGTCTACGAGACCTCCGGTGACACCGCCGAGATGGTGAAGATCCCGGTCGAGGACCTGCAGAAGTCGCTCGATGACACCGAGAAGCAGGTCAAGGGGCGTCAGTGACGCACCAGGGAACCGGCGCGGTGCCGCTGGTGCGGCTCCGCGACGTCACCAAGACCTACCCCGCGGCGAAGGGCCGCAACGAGGTACACGCCGTGGTCGACGTCGACCTGGACATCGCCGCCGGCGATGTCCAGGCGATCGTCGGCTACTCGGGAGCCGGCAAGTCCACCCTGGTCCGGCTGCTCAACGGACTCGAGCCGGCCACCGCGGGCTCCATCCAGGTGGGCGGCACCGAGCTGGTCGGTCTGCGTGAGCGGCAGCTGCGGCCGATCCGGTTGGGCATCGGGATGATCTTCCAGCAGTTCAACCTCTTCGAGTCGCGTACGGTCTGGGGAAACCTGGCCTACCCGCTGCAGATCGCCGGCGTCGCCAAGGCCGAGCAGCAGCGCCGGATCTCCGAGCTGCTCCACTTCGTCGGGCTCCCCGACAAGGCCCACACCTACCCGCGCAACCTCTCGGGCGGACAGAAGCAGCGCGTCGGCATCGCCCGCGCGCTCACCACCAACCCCTCGCTCCTGCTGGCCGACGAGGCCACCAGCGCGCTCGACCCGGAGACCACCCACGAGGTGCTCCGGCTCCTGAAGCGGGTCAACGAGGAGTTCGGCACCACCATCGTGGCCATCACCCACGAGATGGAGGTCGTGCGTGAGCTCGCCGACCACGTCGCGGTCATGGAGAGCGGCCGGATCGTCGAGTCCGGGCCGGTCTACGACGTCTTCTCGGCTCCGCAGCAGCCGGTGACCCGGCGCTTCGTCGGCACCGTCGTCGACGACGAGCCATCCACCGACGCGCTGGCCGCGCTGCGCTCTCGCCATCCCGGCCGGTTCGTGAAGGTCGAGCTGCGCGAGGGTGGCCCTCGCCAGACCGACATCTTCGCGGTGCTCCACGAGCGCGGGATCGCCTTCGAGCTCGTCTTCGGCGGCATCGAGGAGATCCAGGGCGCCACCTTCGGCAACCTCACCCTCTCCCTCGACGGCCCCGCCACCTCTGTCGACGAGGCCGTACGTGAGCTGGCTGCCCTCGTCCCCGCCAAGGAGCTGTGATGCTGACCGCTCTCCCCACCGACACCCGCCTCGGCGAGCTGTGGCCCGACATCTGGCAGGCCACCGGCGAGACCCTGCTCATGGTCGCGCTGACGATGCTGATCGGCGGCAGCCTGGGCCTCATCCTCGGGCTGGGGCTCTACCTGACCCGCAAGGGCGGGCTCTACGAGAACGTGATCGTCTCGTTCGTCCTCAACGTGCTGGTCAACTTCTTCCGGCCCATCCCGTTCATCATCTTCATCGCCGCCGTCCAGCCGGCCGCACGACTGATCGTCGGCACCGGCATCGGCACGCCCGCGGTCGTCTTCTCCCTGGTCCTGGCTGCCATGTTCGGCATCGCCCGGATCGTCGAGCAGAATCTCGTCTCCGTCCCGCCCGGCGTCATCGAGGCCGCTCGCGCGATGGGCGCCACGCGTGCCCGGATCGCCGCGACGGTGGTCGTGCCCGAGGCGATGGCGCCGGTGATCCTCGGCTACACCTTCGCCTTCGTCGCGGTCGTCGACATGTCCGCGGTCGCCGGTCTCATCGCCGGCGGTGGCCTGGGCAGCTTCGCCCAGACCTTCGGCTACCGCCAGTACGACCCGGCCGTGACCTGGGTCTGTGTGCTCATCCTGGTCGGGCTGGTGCAGGTCATCCAGCTCCTCGGCAACACGCTCTCGGCCCGGATCCTGCGGCGCTGAGGCCGGGCTGAGGCTCGGGCTCGCTCCTCAGGCGCGAGCCAGGATCTCGCCGTGGAGGACGGAGAACCAGCCGTCCTCGGCAGCCGCCCACGACCGCCACCCGTCCGCAATCCGGGCGAGGTCGGCGGTTGTGGCGTCTCCGGAGTCGACAAGCTGGCGGGCGACCGCCGAGTCGGTGAACCGGTCCGCCCACATGCCGCCCCACCAGGCCCGGTCCTCGGGGTCGGCGAAGCACCAGGTGCTCGAGGTCGCGGTGATGTCGGCGAATCCGGCCGCACGCGCCCAGGAGACCAGCCGCCGCCCGGCGTCGGGCTCGCCGCCGTTGGCTCTCGCAGCGTCGCGGTAGAGCCGCAGCCACTCGGTCAGCTCGGTCGACTCCGGCCACCAGACGAATCCCGCGTAGTCGCTGTCGCGCACGGCCACGATCCCGCCCGGCCTCGTCACCCGCCTCATCTCCCGCAGCGCCTGCACCGGGTCTGCCACGTGCTGCAGCACCTGATGGGCGTGGACGACGTCGTAGGCATCGTTCTCGATGCTCAACGCGTGCACGTCCTCGACCCGGAAGTCGACGTTCGTCGCTCCCCCGCTCTCGGCGGCCTGCCGGGAGAGCTCGATCTCCGCCTCCCCGATCTCGGTGGCGGTCACCCGTGCGACCCGGCCGGCGAGGTCGAGCGTGATCGTCCCCGGTCCGGCGCCGACGTCGAGCAGCCGCTGCTCAGGCTCCAGGTGCGGCAGCAGGTAGGCAGCGGAATTCTCCGCCGTACGCCACCTGTGCGAGCGCAGGACCGACTCGTGATGGCCGTGGGTGTAGGTCGACATGCGCCGACTCTACGCGGGGAATCCCGCAAAGTGAGACGTGAATCTCGCTATGCGGTCATTCGCGGGAGCGAACGGCCGGCGCCGCCGAGGCGCCGTCGACCCCAGAGGACACCGCCCACGAGCCCACCGAGGAGCAGCGTGTTGAGCACGATCACCACACCGGTCTCGAACGGATCCGCACCGCCACCCGGCCGCGCGTCCTCGGGCGCCACCTCGCGACGGTCGAACCCGACCTGACCCTGGTCGGACGCCCTCAGCCCCTCGGCCGCCGCCGGCGCGGCCAACGCCGCGGCGGCGAAGACGAGGGCGACCGTCCCGGCGAGCAGAATCCGCAAGATGCGACTCATCATGCTTCCGAGGGTGCGCGCCGGCCCCGTCAGGAAGCCGACGCGCGCCGTCCCTACCGGCAACGACCCGGTGAACATTCAGAACCCGCCGTGCCGACCACTACCGATTCGGCCGGGCAGGATCAGGTTGAGATCAGCCGATTGAAGAGCCGGTTGGCCCAGCTCGGGCTGACTTCGGAGATGCCCATGAGGACCCTGGCCTTGGTGCCGACTCCTCGGTGGACGCCACCGAGGAGACCGTGGGCGCTGGTTGCGGCCGCATAGACAGACTCGGCGACGTCGTCGGCGGTGAGCGAGACCTTGAGCCGCCGCAGCGCTGGGAAGTCGTGGCCCCACACCATCGAGGTGTCGGTGAAGAGCGGCCACAGGGCCGTCACGGTGATCCCGTCCGCGGACCATTCCAGGTCGAGAGCCTCGGAGAGGCCGCGTACGGCGAACTTGGTGGCGGAGTAGATCGCCATCCCCGGCTGGCCGTAGATCGCCGAGGCCGAGGCGAGGTTGACGACGTGGGAGCCGCGACGCAGGAACGGGCGCGCCAGGTGGCAACCGTTGACGAGGCCCTTGAGGTTGACGTCGATGATCGCCTGCTGCCGGTCCAACGGCACGTCGGCGAACCTGCCGATCGAGATGATCCCGGCGTTGTTCACGAGTACGTCGAGGCTGCCCCCGCTCACGGCGACGAAGCCATCCAGGGCGTCCCGCCAGGACGCCGCTTCACGGACGTCCAGGGGGCCGGTGACCACGTCCCCGCTCAGCACCTCGACCTCGGTGGCCAGGGACGCCAAGCCGTCGAGGTCGACGTCATAGGCGCCGACCAGCCACCCCTCACGGGCGAAGCGCAGCGCGGTCGCACGGCCGATGCCGGCGGCCGCGCCGGTGATCAGCACCGACCTGGGCACCGTCGTCAGCTCCTGGCGAGTTCGGTGGTGATCTCGAAGAACCAGACCGTCGAGTCGGTGCACACGATCCGGTCCAGGTTGCCGACAGCGACCTGTGAACGCGGTGTCTTGCCCGAGGCCAGCACGACGTCGTAGGCGTCGCTGGTGCGAAGCACCGACCACGGGTCGGACTCGGTGCCGTCGCCGGTGCTGATGATGCTGTCGAGGGCCGCTTGCGCCAGGATCGACTCGCGCTGAGCCTGCTCGGGGTTGCCGAGGCCACGCTGGGCGTCGGCGAGTGCGGCGTGGGCCGAGGGGCTGAAGATCGCGCCGGGCATCAGTCCGTGGACTGCGGCGACCGCGCCGGCGTAGTCGCCGACCGACATCATCGGGGCGATCATCTCGGTGATCTCGAGATCGGGCCGGAAGTTGGGAGCCTCGAGGATCGCCTCGCGCAAGGCTCTCAGCGACTCCGGGTCGGGGTCGCGAAGATAGACGTCGAGCAGCTCAGCGTACGTAGCCAACAGGGTCCCCTTTGAATATCGGTCGCCCTGCACGGTAGCAATTGCGCATCCATGCTGGGCGGTTGACAACGATTATGCGCCCTATTGTGACCCGGAGGTCGAGCGGCCCGAACCTCGCTATCGCCAACCGAGCGCAGGGGCGACGTGGGTCAGGATGCTCTCCAGCACATGTGCGTTGTAGTCGACGCCGAGCTGGTTCGGGACGGTGAGCAGCAGCGTGTCGGCGGCCTGGATCGCCTCGTCCTCGGCCAGCTCCTCGACCAGGACGTCGGGCTCGGCGGCGTACGAGCGCCCGAAGATGGCGCGGGTCTGGTCGTCGATGTTGCCGATCTGGTCCTTGGTCTGCCGATCGAGGCCGAAGTAGCCACGGTCCTCGTCGTTGACCAGGGCGAAGATGGATCGTGAGACCGACACGCGCGGCTCCCGCACGTGACCGGCCTCCTTCCAGGCTTCGCGGTACGCCTCGATCTGCTCCCGCTGCTGGATGTGGAACGGCTTGCCGTTCTCGTCGTTCTTGAGGGTCGAGCTCTGCAGGTTCAGGCCGAGGCCGGCAGCCCAGCGTGCGGTCGCCAGCGAGCTCGATCCCCACCAGATCCGGTCACGCAGGGTCTCGGAGTAAGGCTCGACCCGGAGCTTTCCGGGCGGGTTGGGGAACATCGGCCGGGGGTTGGGCTCGGCGAACTGCGCTCCTTCGATGATCTTCAGATAGGTCTCGGTGTGCGCACGGGCCATGGCGGCCTCGGAGGCGTTCTCGCCGGGGTCGTAGCCGAAGTAGCGCCACCCGTCGATGACCTGCTCGGGTGAGCCTCGGCTGATCCCGAGCTGCAGGCGTTCACCGGAGATCAGGTCGGCGGCCGCGGAGTCCTCGGCCATGTAGAGCGGGTTCTCGTAGCGCATGTCGATAACCCCGGTGCCGATCTCGATCTTCGAGGTGCGGGCGCCGATCGCGGAGAGCAGCGGGAAGGGCGAGGCGTACTGCCGAGCGAAGTGATGGACCCGGAAGTAAGCGCCGTCGACACCCAGCTCCTCGGCGGCGACCGCGAGGTCGATGCCCTGGATCAGCGCGTCCCGTGCCGACTGAGTCTGCGAGTAGGGCGACGGTGTCCAGTGGCCGAAAGACAAGAATCCGATGTTCTTCACAGGTAGTAGAACTATCAACAGACCCGCAGGATTCCCGCCGCCCGGGCCCGAGCGGTGTCCAGCCCGAGTCGGCTGGACGACCTGGGACCTTCGCCTCTGTGTGTTCTGCTCTCCGGAACCGTGGTCGAGCTGACACCACCTTGTCGGTGGTCGAGCGCCGGTCTGCGTTCTGTTCTCATTCCATCAACACCGCGAGAGCGCCCCCTTACCCGCCGTAAAGCGGACGTCTACGCGGCACCAACAGCAGGCCCTTATGAGTTTATCTATCGGTCGACCGAATAAGCATATCGGTCGACTGACCAGGGAAAACATCGTCTCGGCGTGTTGTCCCAGCCCTTCCGGAATTGAGGATTATCGTGTTACATATCAGGCAGTTCACCGATACAGATTCACCGATATAGGCCAATCACCATTCTCTGGGGGATGAATTAATTATGTGGGACACCGTTGAGGTGCAAAGCTTCACGCTTTCTCACGACATGCCGTGCCGCGACTGCGGCCACGCACGTCATCGCTTCTTGCCGTGTGACGCCGACTGCGACTGCCGCGCCCACGAGGTCGCGGAGCTACTGGAGGGCGCCGGCGCTCGCTGAACCGAACTGACGTCAGCTGTCTCGGGCGTCCAGCATGGTGACCACCGCAGCCGCGGTGGTCACCGTTCTTTTGCGCGAAAACCGGCAAGGTCGGAATCGAGTGAGTGGCGGAAGCGGATCGTCCGCATCCAGGTGCAGGATCACCGCATGGACATCGTTCTCGTACCCGACCTCTGGCTGGACGCCTCCTCATGGGACCTCGTCGTCCCCCATCTGACCGCCGCCGGTCGCACGCCGCGACCGCTCACCCTGCCCGGCCTCGAGTCGGCCGAGACGGACCGCTCCGGCGTGCACGTCGCCGACCAGGTCGCCGCTGTGGTCGCCGCCATCGACGAGTCCGCTGAGCCGGTGATCCTCGTCGGGCACTCGATGGGCTGCGCGGTGGCCGGCGCAGCGCTGGACGCCCGCGTCGACAAGGTCGCGACCGTGGTCTACGTCGGCGGCTGGCCGGCGGAGCCGGGCATGATCCCGGCCAAGAACTTCCCGACCGACGGCGCCGACCTGCCGCCGGTGCCGTGGGAGGAGTTCGACGAGGCCGACCTACGCGACCTCGACCGCGCCGCCTTCGAAGCGCTGCTGCGGCCCTCCCCCGCCAGCCTGACCTCCGAGCCGTTCGAGCTCGGCGACGAACGCCGCTACTCGGTGCCGGCGGTCTTCGTCTGCCCCGAGTACACCGCCGCCGACCTGAAGGAATGGGTCGCAGACGGCACCGAGTCGGTCGCCGCCATCCCGAAGCACAACGACGTCACCTACGTCGACCTGCCCACCGGACACTGGCCGCAGCTGAGCAAGCCGGCCGAGCTCGCCACCATCATCGATCAGAGCATCGCGCCGAGCGCCTAGGAGCTTCTGGGACGCGCCACCGGCTTCGGGTAGCGTCGGGTGCGTGCGCATTCGGCTCGCCGCCCTGACCGCCATCGCAGCCGTTTCGGCGCTTGTCGCCGGCTGCGGGAGCGAGCCGTCCTCGGATCCTGGCCGCAGTCCGTCCGCGTCGTCGCTGGCCCAGCCCTCGACGACGCCTGCGCCCCCGAAGACGATCCCTCTCGACGACGAGTCGGTGCCGCTGGCCGAGCGCGTCACCCAGGCGATGGCAACGGTCGCCTCCGGAAGCCCCGGGACCGAGGACGTACGCGAGGCCGCCCTGTTCGAGCAGACGGCCGCTCGCGACCTCGCCCGGAGTCCGGAGGCGGAGACCGGCGACGTCCTGGGCGCGCTCGGTCGAGCAGACCGCGCCCAGCTGGAGGCGGACATCGCCGCGGCGCGCGAGCTCATGGTGATGACCGACGCGCAGCCGAAGCTGCCTGACTGGAAGATCGTGACGCCGCCGAGGCCCGACCAGCTGCGGCGGCTCTACCGCAAGGCGCAGCAGGAGACGGGGACGCCGTGGGAGTACCTGGCGGCCGTCCATCTGGTCGAGACCCGGATGGGCCGCATCCGCGGCACGAGCACCGCGGGCGCGCAGGGCCCGATGCAGTTCCTGCCCTCGACCTTCGCCCAGTACGGCGCCGGTGGCGACATCAACGACCCCGGCGACGCGATCATGGCCGCCGGTCGCATGCTCGCCAACAACGGCGCCCCCGGTGACATGTCCGGCGCCCTGTGGTCCTACAACCACTCCGACCGGTACGTGGCCGCCGTCAGCGCCTACGCCGAGCAGATGAGACGCGAGCCCGCTGCGTACGACCTCTACTGGCACTGGCAGGTCCTCTACCGCCACCAGGACGGCACCATGATGCTCCCCGAGGGCTACCCGGACGAGAAGCCGGTACGCATCGCCGACTGACCCACCGAGAGCCGGCCGCTCCGGCGGGTCTCAGTAAGGCCGCTCGACGGCGTACTGCACGAGGCTGACTTCCTCGCCCCGATAGGTGTCGGTGCCGTGGCGGCCGGTCTCGATGAAGCCGGTGGCCTTGAAGAGCTTCTTGGCGCGGTCGTTGGTCTCGTGGGTCTCGGCCCAGATCCGGCTCAGGTCGAGGACGGAGAAGCCGTAGGTGAGGGCGGTCTTGATGGCCCGCTGGCCGAGGCCCTGGCCCCAGCGCGAGCTCGGGCCGATGGCGATGCCGAGCTCGCGGGTGTCGGGGGCGAGGCCATGGAGGTCGGCGTAGCCGACGACCTCCTCGTCGAGCTCCACGGCGAGCCTGATGAGCTCGGGCGGCGGCGCGTCGATCAGCCGGCGCCAGTGGCGGAGGTGACCGTCGCGGTCGCGCTCCGGCCAGCCGTTGGCGATCCGGAACTCCTCGTCCTGTGCCCAGTCGGCGAAGACGTGTTCGTCACCCGGTGACAGCGGACGAAGGCGCATGGTGTCGGTGCGGGGCATCGGCCGAGTCTCTCAGATCCGCGGCCCGGCCGATCCCCCACCCGGGATCAGTAGGTGAGCTGGACCTTGGTCGCGAGCCGCTCGTCCATCAGTCGGTAGCCCTCGGCGGCCTCGGCGAACGGCAGCGCCTTGTCGAAGACCAGACCTGGGTTGATGGTGCCTTCCAGGGTGAGGCGCAGGAGGTCGGGCAGGTAGCGGCGTACCGGCGCCATCCCGCCCTTGAGACCCACGTTGGTGCGGAAGAGCGCGTTGACCGGGAGGTTGACGTCGTGCGGGACACCGACGAACCCGACGGTCGCGCCTGGGCGTGCGACCTTCGAGGCAGTCTTGAAGGACTGGTCGGTGCCCACGCACTCGAGGACGTAGTCGGCGCCGATGCCGCCGGTGAGCTCGCGTACGGCGGCCTCACCCTCCTTCCCGCGGGCGACGACGATATCGGTGGCGCCGAACTTCTTGGCGATCTCCTGGCGGGTCTCGTGGCGCGACATCGCGACGACCCGCTCGGCGCCGAGCTGGGCGGCCGCGAGCACGCCGCACAGGCCGACCGCCCCGTCACCGACGACGACCGCGGTGCCGCCCCTGGCGCCGGATCCGAGGCCGGACATCACCGCGGCGTGCCAGCCGGTGGCCATCACGTCGGTGAGCGCGAGCAGGTCGGGATACATCGCCGGGTCCGGCGTCTCGTCGAGCTTGACCAGCGAGCCGTCGGCCTGGTTGACCAGCGCGTACTCGCTCTGGCCGCTGACGGTGAAGCCGAGGTTGTCGCAGACCGACTGGACGCCGGCGAGGCAGTGCGGACAGGTGTTGTCGCAGTGGTCGAAGGGGACGATCACGAAGTCGCCGGGCTTGAAGTCGCGTACGTCGGCGCCGACCTCCTCGATGACGCCGATGCACTCGTGACCGATGGTGCGCGGCTCCTCGATCTCGCCGTTGGCGCCGCGGTAGTTCCACAGGTCGGAGCCGCAGATGCAGGAGCCGACCACCTTCACGATCGCGTCGGTGGTCTTTACCAGTGTCGGATCGGGTACCTGGGTGAAGCGGATGTCGCCCACCCCGTGGATCGTCGTCGCATGCATGGTGGCATCCTGTCACCCGGCGTACGACCGTGTTGCACACAGTGGCCCTCCGGGGACGGGCCCACAGTGCAGGAACGAATCGCCGACACTTCGCGGGGAATCCAGGCATATCTCATATATGAGTTACGGTGGTGCACCATGACCGACGGATACAAAGGTCGTATCGGGAATCTGATTCGCGATGCGCGCAAGCACAAGGGCCTGACCCAGGCACAGCTCGCCGACCTTCTCAACACAAGCCAGAGCGCGATCAACCGCATCGAACAGGGGCAACAGAACCTTTCCCTGGAGATGATCGCCCGGGTCGGTGCCGCTCTCGACTCCTCCCTCGTCGACATCGGCGCCGGACCGACCCACCTGCGTGTCACCGGCCCGACGACCCTGTCCGGTGAGATCACGGTCAAGACCTCGAAGAACGCCGGGGTCGCCCTCCTGGTCGGCTCGCTCCTCAACCGGGGCCGTACGACGCTGCGCAAGGTCGCACGCATCGAAGAGGTCAACCGGATCATCGAGGTGCTCAACTCGATCGGCGTACAGACCCGCTGGCTCAACGACGACAACGACCTCGAGATCGTGCCGCCGAAGGAGCTGCGCCTCGACGCCGTCGACGAGACCGCCGCACGCCGCACGCGCTCGGTGATCATGTTCCTCGGGCCGCTGCTGCACCGTCTCGACAACTTCGAGCTCCCCTACGCCGGCGGCTGCAACCTCGGCACCCGCACCGTGGAGCCGCACCTGTCGGCCCTGCGCCCCTTCGGCCTCGAGGTCAAGGCGACCGATGGCGCCTACCACGCGACCGTCAACCGCGAGATCCAGCCGGGCCGCCCGATCGTGCTGACCGAGCGTGGCGACACCGTCACCGAGAACGCCCTGATGGCTGCCGCCCTGCACCCGGGCACCACCGTGATCCGCAACGCCTCGTCCAACTACATGGTCCAGGACCTCTGCTTCTACCTGCAGAAGCTGGGCGTCGAGGTCGAGGGCATCGGCACCACCACGCTGCGCATCACCGGCCGCGAGATCATCGACGTCGACGTCGACTACGCGCCGAGCGAGGACCCGATCGAGGCGATGTCGCTGCTGACCGCCGCGATCGTGACCGACTCCGAGATCACCATCAAGCGGGTCCCGATCGAGTTCATGGAGATCGAGCTGGCGACCCTGGAGGAGATGGGCTTCAACTACACCCTCACCGAGGAGTACCTGGCGCTCAACGGCAAGACCCGCCTGGTCGACATCAACACCAAGCACTCGATCCTGCACGCGCCGCTGGACAAGATCCACCCGCTCCCCTTCCCCGGTCTCAACATCGACAACCTGCCGTTCTTCGCCGCCATCGCCGCGGTGGCCCAGGGTCAGACGCTGCTGCACGACTGGGTCTACGAGAACCGCGCGATCTACCTGACCGAGCTCAACAAGCTCGGCGGCAACGTCACGCTCATGGACCCGCACCGGGTCATGATCGAGGGCCCTACGCACTTCTCCGGCACCGAGATCGTCTGCCCGCCGGCGCTGCGTCCCGCCGTCGTCATCCTGCTCGCGATGCTCGCCTCCAAGGGCACCTCGGTCCTGCGCTCGACCTACGTCATCGCCCGGGGTTACGAGGATCTCGCCGAGCGGCTCAACCAGCTCGGCGCGAACATCACCGCTTTCCGTGACATCTGAGGCAGATCTGAGTCGCAACTGAGTCTCCGGGCTCACGCGAACGGGCGCTGACGGGTGGTTAGATGCTCCCCGTGAAGGAGCAGAGACGACGCGTACGCGCCTATGCGCACCGTGGTGGAGCGCTCCATCCCGACCTGGTCGGGATGGAGAACACCATGGAGGCGTTCCGGCATGCGGTGGAGCTCGGCTACACCCATCTCGAGACCGACGTGCACGTCACTCGTGACGGTGTGCTGCTCGCCTTCCACGACGAGGCGCTCGACAGGGTGACCGACGTCAGCGGGCTGATCGCGGAGATGACGTACGCCGAGGTGCAGGCAGCCCGCATCGGCGGCCAGCACGGCGTGCCGACGCTGGCCGAGCTCTTCGCGGCCTTCCCGGAGGCCACCTTCAACATCGACCTCAAGTCCGACGGGTCCGTCGGCGCCGTGGCCGAGCTGCTCGAGGCGACCGACCACGAGGACAAGGTCATCGTCGGCTCGTTCTCGAGGCGACGGCTGGAGAGGTTCCGGCGCCTGACCAACGGCCGGGTACGCACCTCGGCCCACCCGCGAGAGGTGCTGGCCTACCTGCTGGCGCCTACGGCCGGGATCGCCAAGCGGCTGGCCGGCGCCCGTTTCGACGCGTTCCAGATCCCGCACCGCCACCGTCTTCCCGGGCCGCTGTCGATCCGGGTGGCGTCTCGTGGTCTCGTCCGCCGCGCCCACAAGGCGGGCAAGGAGGTCCACGTCTGGACCGTCGACGACCCGGCCGAGATGGCGCGGCTGATCAAGCGCGACGTCGACGGTCTGATGACCGACCGCACCGACGTACTGAAAGCGTTCCTGCAGGAGCGTGGCCTGTGGGAGGCTACGACGCCTCGGGCTGAGCCCACCGAACAGAACGACGAGGAGCCCGAGAAGTGAGCACATCAGCCGGGATCGGCGACTTCAGTCCGGCCGAGCGGGCCAGGGAGCAGAAGGGCTGGTTCTTCACCGACTGGGCCGTCTCCGCGTTCCAGACGACGGTCGCCGGGGTGCTGTTCGCGCCCTACCTGATCGAGATCGCGAAGGCCGCCGCCGTCGACAACCGGATCGACGTGCTCGGGCTCTCGATCGCACCCGGGGCGCTGCCGTCGTACGTCATCACCTTCTCCACCCTGCTCTCGGCGCTGATCTATCCGCTGGTCGGAGCGATCGCCGACCGCACCTCGCGCAAGCCGGACCTGATGGTCGGCTTCGCCTGGGCCGGCGCGCTCTGTGCGGCGCTGCTGTTCTTCATGACCGGGGACAACTGGTGGTTCGGCTCGATCATGTTCATCATCGCCAACCTGTGCGCGGGCGCGGCGGTGGTGGTCAGCGACTCGATCCTCCCGCTGATCTCGACCGAGGACGAGCGCGACCGGGTCTCCTCCATCGGTTGGGCCTATGGGTACGCCGGTGGCGGGCTGCTGCTCGCCGTCAACTTCCTCCTGGTCACCTTCGCCGACCCGCTCGGCCTCGGCACCGAGCTGGCCGTGCGGATCTCGATGCTCTCGGCCGGCCTGTGGTGGGCGGGCTTCATCATCATCCCCTGGCGTCGGATCCGGCGACGCGAGCCCGCGGACGTCGAGAACGTCTCCGGTGGTGTCGTGGCGCGCTCCTTCGGTCAGCTGTTCGTGACGCTCAAGGAGCTGCCGAAGTATCCGGTCGCGCTGACGTTCCTGCTGGCCTACCTCTTCTTCAACGACGGCATCCAGACCGTGATCAGCTCGGCTTCGATCTACGGCGTCGAGGAGCTCGGATTCGAGACCGGCACGATGCTCGGCATCTATCTGCTGGTGCAGTTCGTCGCGGTCGGCGGGGCGATCTTCTTCGGGCGGCTGGCCAAGGTCTTCGGCGCCAAGCGGGTGATCCTCGGTGGGCTGGTCGGCTGGATGGCCATCGTCGTCGCCGCCTACTTCGTGCCGGAGCGCACTCTGCTGCCGCTTCTGATCGTCGCCGTCGGGATCGGTCTGGTCATGGGCGGCACCCAGGCACTGGCGCGCTCGTACTTCTCGCTGTTCATCCCGGCCGGCAAGGAGGCGGAGTACTTCAGCCTCTACCACGCCATGGACCGTGGCACCTCGTGGCTCGGCACCCTCGTCTTCGGGCTCGTCTACCAGCTCACCGACTCCTACCGGCCGGCGATCCTGGCGCTGATCGCCTTCTTCGTCCTCGGTGGCGCGCTGCTCGCACTGGTGAACACCGCGAAGGGCATCGAGCAGGCCGGCAACCGGGCACCCCAACGAGTCTGAGGCCCTCAGGACTTTCTCAGGGAGATCCGCAGGTCAGGCGAGTCCTGTATCGAACACCACGGCGAGAACCTCGACATTTCACGGAATCATCACCTCCTCTGTACCGTTGCAGGTACGAAGAGGCCTGACCGGCCTGTGTTATGAGTCCGCAGACCGCCTCGCTCTTCAGTTCATTCAACGGGGGACGATCGACTCAGGAGGTGCTTCATGGCCGAGCGCACGTTGCGCGGCGCCCGACTGGGCGGACAAAGTTTTGAGGACGAACGCGGGATCGAGTTCGCGGGCCGCCAGCAGGTGGCCTACCGATGCCCGCAGGGCCACGACTTCGAGATCACGATGTCGGACGAGGCCGAGGTTCCGGCGATCTGGGAGTGCCCGCGCTGCGGCATGGAAGCTCTCAACCTCTCCGGCGCCAAGCCTGAGGAGAAGGCCGAGAAGCCTGCGCGTACGCACTGGGACATGCTCCTGGAGCGGCGCTCGGAGAAGGAGCTCGAGGACATCCTCAAGGAGCGCCTCGACCTGCTTCGCGGCGGCGAGATCGGCCCGGCTCACCTGCACCGCAAGGGACCGGGGAAGAAGAAGGCCAACGCCTGACTTCTGCTACACCTGAGATACGCCGATGGCGGCCTTCCAGCTGGAAGGCCGCCATCGGCGTATCTGGTGATCTCGCAGACGTTCCTAGGCCAGATTGTCCTTGTCGATGACCTCGCCGGTGACGATGTCGTCGTTGCGGGGCCGGGCGCCGGGTCCGAACGTGGAGGGCATAGCGGCGGTGACCAGGCGCTTCTGCACGACCGTGGCCAGGATGCGGCGGAAGAACGGCCGGGTGAACGGCAGGATCAGCACGATGCCGAAGATGTCGGTCACGAAGCCGGGGCTGAGCATCAGCGCGCCACCGAGCAGGATCAGCGCGCCGTCGGCGATCTCGTTGGACGGGAGCTTGCCCGAGGAAAGCGCCGTCGACAGCGCGGACCATGCTCGGGATCCCTCGCGGCGCATCAGCCAGGCGCCGAAGATCGAGTCGGCGATCAGCAGCAGGATCGTCCACCACACGCCGATGACCTGACCGACCTGGATGAGCACGAACAGCTCGGCCAGCGGGATCACCAGGAACAGAAGCACCAGCACCCAAGAGAACCGGCGGCGGCGCGTGGTCATCGACGGCCTCCCGCGAGACGGTCCAGGCCGAAGCGGCGCAGCAGGCGGAGCAGCTGGTCGCGGCGTTCGGCCAGGCCCCAGCGGGTCACCCGGCGCATCGACTCGGCGGCGACCGCAGAGCTCATCTTCGACTCGCCCCGGATCCGCTCGATGAACTGGATCGGGACCTCCTTGACCGTGAGGCCGGCCCGCAGCGTACGCGTCACCATCTCGGTCTGGAAGACATAACCGGTCGACTCGACGCTGCTCAGCTGCAGCTTCTCCAGCGTCGTACGCCGGAAGAGGCGGTAGCCGGCGGTGGCGTCGTGGACGCCGATACCGAGCAGGAGACGGACGTAGAGGTTGCCGCCCACCGACAGCAGCCGTCGCGACAGCGGCCAGTTGACCACGGAACCGCCGCGGATCCAGCGGGCACCGATCACCAGGTCGGCCGACGGGATGGCGTCGAGGAGCAGATGGAGCTCCTCGGGCTGGTGGGAGCCGTCGGCGTCCATCTCCCCGACGAGGTCGTAGCCCTGCTCGATGGCCCACCCGAAGCCATGGAGGTACGCAGCTCCCAGGCCGGCCTTCTCGGCGCGGTGCAGCACGTGGATCTGGCCGTCGTTGTCAGCCAGCTCGTTGGCGATCGTGCCGGTCCCGTCAGGGGAGCCGTCGTCGACGATCAGCACGTCGACGCGCGGCTGCGCCTTGCGCAGCCGTCCTACGATCCAGGCGAGGTTGTCCGCCTCGTTATAGGTCGGGATGACCATCACCGCCCGGCCGATCTCGGTCCAGGGTGGAAGCTGCTCGTTCGTCACGTAACGCCGGCCTTGTCGAGGAATGGGGTGGAGATCACAGGATATCGGCCCATCGGTCGAACCCAAGATCCCCGAACCCGCCGGCCTCCAGCGCTGTGCGCACGGCGAAGCGAGCGCCGACGACGCAGAGCGCGGGAGGACCAAGACGTTCTTCGGGCCGTTCCGATCCTTGCTGGAGACAAGGGGACGATCGTTGTCTAAGGGCGCCTTGGCCCTCCCGCGTTGCCCTCGCGGTCATGGACCGCGCCCGCGAAAACGAATCGAAGGCATGCCTGGTTCGACACCCCCGACCCGATTCGTCGAGCGCCGGTCCGCCGACCGCAACTCTGCCTGGGCGAACATTGCCACCATCACCCGCTGGCTCTGCGTAAGTCAACACGGTGCTGACCTGCGGAAACAGATGTTTCCGCAGGTCAGCAGCAGCCTGCTGGGCGCGAAAAAGGAAGGAATTCTCGAGGAACCTCGGCGTGTCGCCTTCGCGTACCCGTTACGGCCTTCAGGGAACGACGACGGTCCCTCGCGCGAAGGTGGCGAGGACCGGCTCCGCCAGCATCTCGGCGGCCCCCGGACTGGCCTCGGTCGCGGCGCCTCGGGCCACGACGTACACGGCGAACTCCATCACCCGGGACCGGGTCCCGGCCTTGATCAGCTCGCAGCTGATCTCCAGGACGTCGCCGGCACGCACGGGGGCCTTGAACTGCACGTCGTCGTAGGAGGCGAAGAGTCCCTCATCGCCGTCGGTGCGGATGCACATCTCGGTCGCGACGTCGCCGAAGAGCCCCAGGCTGTAGGCGCCGTCGACCAGGTTCCCGGCGTAGTGGGCGTGGGAGTAGGGCACATAGCGGCGGTGGACGACCTTGGTGCCGATTTCGGGGCCGATCTGCGGCGACGTCATGCGGCGGGCTCCTTCGCGGTGGTGCGGTGGACGAGATAGGAGGCGACCTCGGCAGGTGTCGTGCCGCGGCCGAAGATGCGGTCGACGCCGAGCTCGGTGGTCATCGACTCGTCGAAACGCGGCCCGCCGGCGACCAGCAGCGGCCGCTCCCCCGCCGGATAGGCCTCGCGGAAGGCCGCCGACATCTCCCGGGTGTTGAGCAGGTGCGCGTCGCGCTGGGTGACGACCTGGGAGACGAGCACGGCGTCGGCGCGCCGGGTGACGGCGGCCTCGACCAGGGAGGGCACGGAGACCTGGGCGCCGAGGTTCACGACCTCGATCTCCTTGTAGTACTCCAGGCCCTTCTCCCCCGCGAACCCCTTGATGTTGAGTATCGCGTCGATCCCGACGGTGTGGGCGTCGGTGCCGATGCAGGCGCCGACGACGACGAGCGGACGCCGCAGCGTCTCCTTGATCACCGCGTTCGCCTCCTTGGGCGTCAGCAGCGGGAAGTCGCGCTCGACGACCTGGACTTTGTCGACGTCGACCAGGTGGTTGACCTGCCCATAGACGACGAAGAAGGTGAAGTCGTCCCCCATCGGCTTGGAGTGGACGACCATCGCCGGCTCCATGCCCATCTTGTTGGCCAGCTGCAGCGCGGCGCCGTCGGCGACCTTGCTGTGCTTCATCGGCAACGTGAAGGAGACCTGGACCATCCCGTCCCCGGTGGTGTCGCCGTAGGGCCTGATCAGGTTTCCTTGGCTCATTCCTCGCCCTCCAGGATCGTTGTGGCCGGGTTGTAGTAGGCCTCGGACTTCTCGGCGACGCCCTCGAGACCCTTGCCCGCGTCGGCGGGGCGCTTCATCAGGCCGAAGGTGCCGTCGGCGATCGCGTCGAGGAGGCCGTTGGGCTCGTCGATGATCTTCCCGAGCAGGTCGATCGACTCCCCCAGCACCTCGCGCGCCCGGTTGGCGATGAAGCCGTCAGGAGCCGGGTGGAAGTCCTCGCCGAGCCGCCCGGCCGCGTCCATGACGTACCGGACGTTCTGCAGGGCCAGGTCGCGGTCGGAGATCCAGGGCGTCACGACCGCCTCGGTCATCATCCCCACCAGCAGGATGCCCTGGCCGGTCATCGCGCCGGCGAGGTTGAAGAAGCCGTCGAGCAGGTAGCCCTTGAAGATGTCGCCGGTCATGTGCCGCGTCGGCGGCATCCACTTCAACGGGGCGTCGGGGAAGATCGACTTCGCCAGCAGCGCGTGCGCGAGCTCGAGACGGAACGAGTCCGGTACGTCGGGGTTGATCTCGAACGCGTGGCCCAACCCCAGCTGCCAGTCCTCGAGCCCCGCCTCCTTGGCGAAGTACTCGTTGAGCAGCTGGGAGGTGGTCACCGTGTGCGCGGCCTCGACCGCGTCGGCGGTGGTGAGGTAGTTGTCCTCGCCGGTGTTGATGATGATCCCCGCCCGTGCGTGGATCTGGCGCGAGAGGCGCTGGTCCACGAACGTACGCACCGGGTTGATGTCGCGGAACAGGATCCCGTACATCGAGTCGTTGAGCATCATGTCGAGACGCTCCATGCCCGCCAGCGCCGCGATCTCCGGCATGCACAGCCCGCTCGCGTAGTTGGTGAGCCGGACGTAGCGCCCCAGCTCGCGGCTCGTCTCGTCGAGGGCGGCCCGCATCAGCCGGAAGTTCTCCTGGGTCGCGTACGTCCCGGCGAACCCTTCCCGCGTCGCCCCCTCGGGCACGTAGTCGAGCAGCGACTGGCCGGTCGAGCGGATCACCGCGATGATGTCGGCGCCCTCGCGCGCGGCCGCCTGGGCCTGCGGGATGTCCTCGTAGATGTCGCCGGTCGCGACGATGAGGTAGATCCACGGCTTGCGAGGGGCGTCGCCGATCTCGGCGATCATCCGCTCGCGGGCCACCCGGCTCGCGTCGAGCCGGGCGATGCCGACGCCGACCGCCTCGCGGGCGTGCTTCGCGGCCAGCTCTGCCTCGGCGCCTTCGGGCAGACGGAAGGTCACCTGGCCTGCGGCCGCCTCCTCGGCCAGGCGCGCGAGATCGTTGTCGTAGGCGCCCAGCGCCTGCCACACCGGCAGTGCGACCCCGTGCTCCAGCCCGACGTCGGCGCGCACCGCGTCGACGAGATGGTTCACCCATGGGGTGCCGTCCGGGTCGGCGCCGGCGAGACCGGCCAACCGCAGGGTGGCCCGCTCCACGGCGACCGTCGTGTGCTTCTTGGCCATCTCGACGATCGGGTCGCCGACCTTGACCGCCAGCGCGCGGGCCTGGGCGATCGTGCGTGGGTCCAGATCGAGTCTCACCAGACACCCTCCTTCTCGAATACGGTCCTGCCGTCGACGACGGTCTGCAAGCAGGCGGTGGTGACGTCGGCGACGTCAGGTGTGGTCAGGTCGGGGAACGTGGTGCGGTCCCAGACCGCGTAGGTCGCCCGCTGTCCGACCGCGAGCGTGCCGGCGTCGTCGATGCCGGCTGCGTACCAGCCTCCGACGGTGTGCGCCGCGAACGCCTCCGCGGGCGTGATGCCCTGGCCCGGGGTGCGGTGGTGCACGGCCGCGTGGACCGCCGCCCACGGGTCCAGCGGGGTGACCGGGGAGTCGGAGCCGAAGGCGATGCGTACGCCGGCGTCGAGCAGGGTCCGGAACGGGTTCATCTGCTGCCAGCGCTCCCCCAGCCTCGCCGCGTACATCCGGTCGGGGCCACCCCACAGCCCGTCGAACATCGGTTGCATGCTCGCGATCACCCCGAGGTGGGTGAAGGTCTCGGCCGCGGCCGGGGAGGGCAGCTCGCAGTGTTCGAGCCGGTGGCGACGGGTTCGCAGGGTCTCGGCGCCCAGTGCCGTCTCGGCAAGCCGGAACGCCTGCGCGATGTTGTCGATCGCCTGGTCGCCGATGCAGTGGAAGCCGGCCTGCAGACCGCGCCGGGTGCAGCCGACGATGTGCTCGGCCATCCGCTCGGGGTCGAGATAGGCGTGACCTCGGTGGCCGGCCAGATCGGCGTAGTCGAAGGTCAGCGCAGCACTGCGGGATCCCATCGAGCCGTCCGCGCTGAGGTCGCCGGCCAGACCGGCGACGTCGTCGAGGCGGTCGAGATCGCCGAAACCGAGATGAGCACCCCAGTAGTAGGTGCCGTGCAGCCCGGCATCGGCGGCCTGCGTCTGCACAGCGACCAGGTCCGACTCGGGACCGATGTCGGGCCCGGCGTTCTCGTGGAAGGCCCCGATGCCAAGGGCGGCCATCGCCTGCAGCGCCGCGCGGGCACCGCGCTCGGCATGCCCGGCCGGGGTGAGGTCGGCCAGCAGCGGAAGCAGCGCGCGCAGCGCCTCCCGCTCGACGCGCCCCTCGGCGGTCCAGCCCGGCAGTCCGGTGATCCCGGGAACCTGAGCCATCAGCGCGCTCGAGACCACGGCGGAGTGACCGTCGATGCGGTTGAGATAGACCTTGCGGCCGCCGGAGGCACGGTCGAGCTCGGTCGCGGTCGGCAGGGTCGGGTCCGGCCAGAGCGTCTCGTCCCAGCCCTGGGCGAGAACCAGGTCGTCGGGGCCCAGGTCGGTGACGTACGCAGCGACCATGTCGAGCACCACCTCCCGGCTGGGCGCGCCACCGAGGTCGAGCCCGAGGATCTGCTCTCCGGTCTCGACGACGTGGACATGGCTGTCCACGAAGGCCGGTGTCACCAGTCGGCCGCCGAGGTCGACCACCTCGTCGGGGCTCGTGAAGCCGTCGGGGTCGGTGCCGGTCCAGACGATCCGGCCGTCCTCGACGGCCATCGCCGTGGTCGGCTCGGCAGAGGCCAGGCCCGTGTGGATCACACCATTGCGGAGGAGGATGCGTGTCACGGCGCCAGTCTGCCCTCGAAGAGAGTCCGTACGCCGCGGTTCGCGCGCAGAAGATCCAGGGCGTACGCCGCGTGGCCGGGGACGTAGCCGTTGCCGACGAGCATCGTCACATCGGCCGCGAGGCCCTCGGCGCCCAGCGCGGCGGCGGAGAAGGACGTGGCCATCGAGAAGAAGATGACGGTGCCGCTGTCGGCGGTGGCCAAGATGGCGCCGCCCTCGCAGCCCGGCACGTCGACACAGACGACGGTGACGTCGGCCGGCCCGCCGGCCTTGGCGACCGCATCGCGCAGCGCCACCGGGTTGCGGGCGTCGGCGACCACGACCTCGTCGGCCAGGCCGGCGTCCCGAAGCCGCTCGGCCTCGGCGTCGGTGGGGACGACACCGATCAGATGCCCGCCCCCGGCCTCGCGCGCCGCAGCCAACGACAGCGACCCCGACTTCCCGCCACCCCCGATGACCGCAACAGTCACCGCCGAGACGTCAGTCTTTGACGCCGAGGAGTCGATTTCTGACGCCGAGACGTCAGTTTTCGATGCGGCAGAGTCAGAAATCGACGTCTCGCCGTCAATTTTCGACGTATCGGCGTATTTCGTGACGATTCGGCGGGTCAGGGCTGGGGCGCCGCAGACGTCCATGACCGAGAGGGCCAGCTCCGGGGTCTCGTCGGCGGGGAGGACGGCGGCGATCGAACGGCCGAAGAGGATGGCGTAGCCGTCGCACGGCACCTGCTCGTCCTCGCCGGTCCATCGTCCGAGCCCGTCCTCGATGACCAGCGGCGTCAGGGTCAAGGAGACCAGGGTAGCGACGCGGTCGCCGACCGAGAGGCCGAGAGGCGACTCGGGGCCGACCTCCTCGACCACGCCGACGAGCATGCCGCCTGACCCGGTCACCGGGTTCTGCATCTTGCCGCGGTCGGCGACGATGTCGAGCACCTCGCGGCGTACGGCCTCTCCGTCACCGTCGTGCGCGGCCTCCAGCTGGCGGAACGAGGCGGCGTCGAGGTTCAGTCGCTCCACGCGGATCCGCACCTCGTCGGGCCACAGGGTCTTTCGGGTGTCGAGTCGGCAGGCCGCCTGCGGGAGCGGCAACGAGCCGGCCACCGGCTCGTCGAGCACCCGGTGCAGGCCTGTCGGGTCGGAAGTGGTCATCGTCGTACGCCTCCTTGCGTGCATCTCACGGCGGACCATACCAGCGGTTCATGGAAGAATTGCGGCCGATGCTTGCATTGGCCGGAGGATCTCCCGCTAAGGTGGAAAGCATGACGGCAACCATCGAGCCCAAGACCCGAGACGGACAGCCCTACGCCTACCAGCGCGTAGAGCTGGTCGAACCCGACTGGACCCGGTTCCCAGGCTGGGCCGACATCACCGAGGAGCAGTGGCGCGACGTGCAGTGGCAGCGCGTCAACTGCATCAAGAACGTGCGCCAGCTCCGCGCGCTGATGGGCGATCTCCTCGATGAGCGCTTCTACGCCGACCTAGAGCGCGACATGGCGGAGCGGGCGACGATGTCGATGCTGGTCCCGCCGCAGATGGTCAACACGATGGTCCCGTCCGGCGCGTCGGCCGGCGAGGAGTTCACCAACGCGTTCTACGCTGACCCGCTCCGGCACTACATGATCCCGGTCTTCTCCGACCGCCGCACCGACTGGCCGTCCCACCCGCAGGCGAGCCGCGACTCGCTGCACGAGCACGACATGTGGGTCGCCGAGGGCCTGACCCACCGCTACCCGACCAAGGTGCTCGCCGAGCTGCTCTCGACCTGCCCCCAGTACTGCGGTCACTGCACCCGGATGGACCTGGTCGGCAACTCGACCCCGGTCATCGACAAGCTCAAGCTCACCGGCAAGCCGGTCGACCGCCACGAGGCGATGCTCGAGTACCTCCGCAACACCCCGCAGGTGCGCGACGTGGTCGTCTCCGGCGGCGACGTCGCCAACCTGCCCTGGCCGCGGCTGGAGGACTTCCTCACCAAGCTGATGGCGATCGACAACATCCGCGACATCCGGCTGGCCACCAAGGGCCTGATCGGTCTCCCCCAGCACTGGCTCCAGGAGCCGCTGCTGGAGGGGATGAACCGGGTGACCACCGTCGCCCGCGAGCGCGGCGTATCGCTGGCGATCCACACCCACGCCAACCACGCCAACTCGGTCACTCCCCTGGTCGCCGAGGCGTCCAAAGCGCTGCTGGCCGCCGGCGTGCGAGACGTACGCAACCAGGGTGTGCTGCTGGCCGGCGTCAACGCCGACAGCCACAGCCTGCTCGACCTGAGCTTCCGCCTGCTCGACGGCGCGCAGATCATGCCCTACTACTTCTACATGTGCGACATGATCCCGTTCAGCGAGCACTGGCGGGTCTCGGTCGCCGACGCCCAGCGGCTGCAGCACGACATCATGGGCTACCTGCCCGGTTTCGCCACTCCGCGCATCGTGTGCGACGTGCCTTTTGTCGGCAAGCGGTGGGTCCACCAGATCGCCGACTACGACACCGAGCGCGGGATCTCCTACTGGACCAAGAACTACCGCACCTCGATCGAGGCGAGCGACCCCGAGGCGCTGTCCAGGACGTACGAGTACTACGACCCGATCCACACGCTGCCCGAGTCAGGCCAGGAGTGGTGGCGTACGCACGGCCAGTGAGGCGCCGGGGGCTCAGTGCTTGAGGGTCGGCCGGTTCTCGTAGTAGGTGTACATCGCGATCGTGGTCCGGGTGCCCACGTTGGCGACCGAACGGATCCGGCCGAGCAGCTCCTCGAGCGCCTCGGGGGTCGCCACCCGCACCTTGAGCATGTAGGACTCCGCGCCCGCGATCGACCAGCAGGCCTCCACCTCGTTGAGGTCGGCGACCCGCTCGGGGCAGTCGTCGGGCTGGGAGGGGTCGAGCGGCGTGACCGCGACGAACGCGGTCAGCGGGACTCCGATCGCGGCGTAGTTGACGGTGGCGCCGTAGCCGGTGATCAGGTCGCGCTGCTCGAGCCGCTTGACGCGCTGATGCACCGCCGACGTCGACAGACCGGTGGCCTTGCCCAGATCGGTGTAGGACATCCGGCCGTCCTCCGCGAGAAGCTGAAGGATTTTACGGTCGGTGGCCTCTATCTCAGGGGTAGTCACGGCGACAGCGTACCCACAACAGCAATATCTCCGCCGAAACGTCCAGAATCGCGGTCGATATCGAAAGATTTGCGGTCCGCCGGTGGGCTGGGCGGCCTCAGGAGGGCCAGCGGGCGAGCGTTCTCGACGCGCCGTCGGCAGCAGGAGAGGTGCGGACCACCGATAGCAGCCGGCCGCCGTCGGCCTCCGCGGCGCCGGGGGTCAGTGCCTCGCCGGTGGCCAGGTGAGGGTCGGCGGAGACGACCACCCTGCCGTGGGAGTTGACCAAGGTCGCGCGAGCCTCGCGCAGGCCGGGCAGCAGCATCGTCTCCAGGGTCTCGACCGAGGTGTCGGCCCCTGCGACCCCGACCAGCCGGCCGCCCGCGTAGACCGGCAGGGTCGTGGTCAGGACGTACTCGTCGGTGCAGACGAAGTCGACGTAAGGACCGGCGATGTTCAGCCGCCCGGTCCGCTCCGGTATGCGAAACCACGGCTGGCGGGTGTAGTCGATCGTCTCGCCCGTCCCCGGCGCCTCGGCCTCGCCGAGGAAGTCTCGGCCCGCCCCCTGCCACCAGGCGAGGTAGAGCCGTCGGTCGCTGAGGGCGTCCGGTGCGACGACGAAGCCACCACCGAGGAGGTTCGGGTCCTGGAGGAACTCCAGCGTCGGCGCCTCCACCTGCGCGCTCAGCTCGTCGGAGGTGACCGATCCGGAGGCGAAGAGGGCAGCGACCTCGGTGCGCATCCGCTCGAGCTCGGTGAGGATGGCCCCGAAGTGCCGCTCGATCTGGACGGCGCAGTCGGCAGAGACGTCGATGTTCACTGTCGTACCACCTCATGGATCTCGGTCAGACGTTCAACGGCATGGGTCACGTGGTCGCGTACGCTCGTCCGAGCCGCGGCCACATCGCCCGACTCCAGTGCTGCTACCAACGCCCGATGCCGCCTGCCCGATGCCTGACGGAAGTCCGACTCGCTCAGCGGCACTCGCAGCAACGTACCGAAGTCGGCCTCCTGTCGCACCACCTCTCGGGTGAGGCGCGCCGACTGCGTCAGCGCGGCGACGGAGAGATAGAGCTCGCTCTCCGCATCGCGCCACCTGCCGACATCGTCCTCGTCCTCCGGGATCAGCAGATCGTGGAGGTCCTCCACCTCGTCGGGCGCAGCGCGCTCCGCGGCGAGCTCGGCGCAGCCGGTCAGCACCACCTGATAGAGGCTCGCCCGGTCGCGCAGCTCCACCCGCGACATGGTCGCGAGCCGCCCCTTGACGACGTCGCCGGGATCGGGCGCCCGCACGAACGAACCACCGCCACGTCCTCGGGTGGTCACGACCAGGCCCTGCACGCGCAGCGAGACCAGCGCCTCCCGGGCGGTCACCGTCGCCACGCCCAGCATCTGGGCGAGCTCGAGCTCGCTCGGGAGACGGTCACCGTCTGCGAGCACACCGGAGCGGATCGCCTCCGCGAGACGGTTCTCGACACGTACGGCTCTGCCTTCGTCGCCGATCGGCGCGAAGATCGCCGACCTGGCGCGCGAGGTCGTCGCACGGGCTTTGGCCACGATCGGGCTCCTCCTTCGAGTGGGTTCACCAAGAAACTTACGCAGAGGGTCTTTAAAATCTAAGATCTGGTTCCATATGATTCAACAATGGGACCGACCGAATCTCCGCAGATCCAGCTCGACGCCGTCACCAAGGCGTACGGCGACGTGATGGCCGTCGACGCCCTCGACCTGACCATCGGCGACGGCGAGTTCTTTTCCAGGCTCGGGCCCTCCGGCTCCGGCAAGACCACGGTGCTGCGCCTCATCGCGGGCTTCGAACGCGCCGACTCCGGCATGATCCGTCTCGGTAGCGAGGACGTCACTGCCCTGGCGCCGTTCGACCGTGACGTCACCACCGTGTTCCAGGACTACGCCCTGTTCCCGCACCTGAACGTGCTGGAGAACGTCGCGTACGGGCTGCGTGTCCGCGGCGTCTCGAAGGCCGAGCGCAGCGCCCGGGCGCGGGAGGCGCTGGCCATGGTCCGCCTCGACCACGTCGCCGCCCGCAAGCCGACCGAGCTCTCCGGCGGACAGCGACAGCGCGTCGCGTTGGCCCGTGCCATCGTCGTACGCCCCAGGGTGCTGCTCCTCGACGAGCCGCTCGGCGCACTCGACCTCAAGCTGCGCGAGCAGATGCAGGTCGAGCTCAAGCAGATCCAGCGCGAGCTGGGGATCACCTTCGTGTTCGTCACCCACGACCAGGAGGAGGCGCTCACCCTCAGCGACCGGATCGCGGTCTTCGACCGCGGCCGGATCGTGCAGCTGGGCACGCCGAAGGAGATCTACGAGAGCCCGACCTCGCAGTACGTCGCGGACTTCGTCGGCACCTCCAACGTCTTCGACGAGCAGGTGTCCAAACGGGTGCTGAACATGGAGGGCGCCTTCGCGCTGCGGCCGGAGAAGATCCTGCTGTCCCCGGTCACCGCGACCGCCCCGGCCGGGGCGATGACCGCCGCCGGGGTGATCACCGAGTCGATCTACATCGGCACCGGACACCGCGTCCACATCGAGCTCGAGGACGGCACCAGGCTGGTCGCCCTCGAGCAGAGCCGGGGCGCCCTGCACCCCGATGCCGCCGAACCAGAGTCTCGGGGCGACCGCGTGGTCGCCTCCTGGTCTCCGGGCGACCTGGTCCCTCTGGGCACCGGGTCGTCCCGTGACGTGCAACACCGATGAGCCAGAGAACACCAGAGAGGTTGACCATGCGAAACATCCGAACCAGACACACCATCGGCGCCGCCGTAGCGGCCCTGTCCCTGATCACGCTGAGCGCCTGTGGCGGCGACGACGGCGACTCCTCGACCGGAGCGGTCGACAAGCTCGGCGAGAACGAGGGCGAGGTCTCGATCCTCGCTTGGCCCGGCTACGTCGAGGACGGCTCGACCGACCCCGAGGTCGACTGGGTCTCCGGCTTCGAGAAGGAGACCGGGTGCCAGGTCACCGCCAAGGTCTACGGCACCTCCGACGAGGCCTTCAACCTGGCCAAGTCCGGCGAGTACGACGTCGTGGCCGCCTCCGGCGACCTCACCCTGCGCATGGTCGCGGCAGGTGAGGCGGCCGAGGTCAACACCGACCTGATCCCCAACTACGAGGGCATCTACGACTTCCTCAAAGACCGCGAGTGGAACACCGTGGACGACAAGAACTACGGCATCCCCCACGGCTACGGCGCGAACCTGCTGATGTACAACACCAAGGACGTCACCCCCGCGCCGACCTCGTGGAAGGCGGTCTTCGAGGACGCACCGAAGCACAAGGGCCAGGTCACCGCGTACGACTCGCCGATCTACATCGCCGACGCGGCGGTCTACCTGATGGCGCACCAGCCCGACCTGGGCATCGAGAACCCGTACTCCCTCGACGAGAAGCAGCTCGCCGCGGCCGTCGACCTGCTCAAGTCCCAGCGGGCCTCCGTCGGTGAGTACTGGTCCGACTACACCAAGACACAGGCCTCGTTCGAGACCGGTGACACCGTGGTCGGTACGACCTGGCAGGTGATCGCCAACCTGATCGACCAGAAGAAGGCCCCGGTCGAGGCGATCCTCCCGTCGGAGGGGGCAACCGGCTGGAACGACACCTGGATGATCTCCTCGAACTCGAAGTCGCCCAACTGCGCCTACGCCTGGCTCAACCACATCTCCGACCCGGAGGTCAACGCCCAGGCGACGGAGTACTTCGGCGAGGCCCCCAACTCGGACAAGGCCTGCGAGTTCGCCTCCGAGGGACACTGCGAGACCTTCCACGCCGGCGACGAGGCGTACGCGGAGAAGATCTGGTTCTGGAACACGCCCATCAACGACTGCCTGGACGGCCGGACCGACGTCGAGTGCACCGACTACCAGGACTGGACCAAGGCCTGGTCGGAGATCAAGGGGTGACCTTGAGCTCCATCAGCAGCACGCTCAGCAGGAGGCCGGGCATCCGTCTCGGCCTCCTGCTGGCCGCTCCCCTGACCTGGCTGGTGCTCGTCTACGTCGTCGCCCTCGCCGCACTGCTGGTGACCGCGTTCTGGACGATCGACTCGTTCACCAACGAGCTCGAACGCACCTTCACCCTCGACAACGTCCGTGAGATCACGGGCGAAGCCCTCTACCGGACCGTCACGCTGCGCACCATCGGCGTGGCACTGCTGGTGACCCTGATCGACTGCGCGATCGCGCTGCCGGTCGGCTTCTACATGGCCAAGATCGCTTCCCGGCGCTCCCGTCACCTGCTGGTGATCGCCTTCCTGATGCCGCTGTGGGCGTCCTACCTCGTCAAGGCGCTCGCCTGGCGCTCGCTGCTGTCCAATGGCGGCCTCCTGGACTGGGCCGGCGGCCTGGTCGGTCTCGGCACACCGGGGTTCGGCTTCACTGCGATCGTGCTCACCCAGGCGTACATCTGGCTCCCGTACGTCGTCCTCCCCGTGTACGCAGCCTATGAACGTGTCCCGGACTCGCTGCTCGACGCGGCCGGCGACCTCGGTGCCCGGCCCGCGCTGACGTTCCGTACCGTCGTGCTGCCTCTCGTGGTTCCGGGCCTGGTCGCCGGGTCGATCTTCTCGTTCTCGTTGACCATGGGCGACTACATCACCGTCAACATCGTCGGTGGGGCCAACCAGATGCTCGGCAACCTCGTCTTCATCAACTCGGGGTCGAACCTGCCGTTGGCCGCTGCGATCGCACTGATCCCGATCGTCGTGATCATGATCTACCTGGCGTTGGTACGCCGCACCGGAGCTCTGGAGAACCTATGACCATCTCGAGAACGACCCGGCGTCTGCTCGCCGTGGTGACCGGCCTGGTGCTGGCGGTGCTCTACGCACCGCTTGCCCTGGTCGTGGTGAACTCCTTCAACACCTCCCAGGCACTGACCTGGCCGCCCAGCGGGTTCACCACCGAGTGGTGGCAACGCGCCGCGGTCAACCCAGGAGCGCACGACGCGATCCGCACCTCGCTGGTCGTCGCGACCTGCGCCACCGTGCTGGCCCTGCTCCTCGGCACCTTGCTCGGCCTGGCGATGCAGCGCTACTCCTTCTTCGGGAAGAACACCGTCAACCTGCTGGTGATCCTCCCGATCGCCCTTCCCGGAATCGTCACCGGCATCGCGCTGTCCAACGCGTTCTCGTCGATCCTCGGGATCCGCCTGGGATTCTTCACCCTGGTGGTGGCGCATGCGACGTTCTGCATCGTGACCGTCTTCAACAACGTGCAGGCGCGCTTGCGACGGATGGGAGGCAATCTGGAGGAGGCCTCCGCCGACCTCGGGGCGGGGATGTGGACCACGTTCCGGCTGGTCACGCTCCCCCAGCTGCGCTCCGCGCTGCTGGCCGGAGGGCTGCTGGCGTTCGCGCTCAGCTTCGACGAGATCATCGTGACGACGTTCGCGGCCGGTCCGGGCGTGACCACCCTGCCCGTCTGGATCCTGACCAACCTGTTCCGGCCCGGTCAGGCGCCGATCGTCAACGTGGTGGCCGTCGTCATGATCGTCGTCTCGGTCGCGCCGATCTGGCTCGCCCAGCGACTCTCGTCCGACCCGACCGACACGACGCGGGCGATTCACTAGGCTTCACTCGTGCCTGAACCTCGAATGCTCCTGCTGGACACCGCGTCGCTCTACTTCCGCGCCTTCTTCGGCGTGCCTGAGATCAAGGCGGAGGACGGCACTCCGGTCAACGCCGTCCGAGGCCTGCTGGAGTTCATCTCCCGCCTGGTCAACGACTACTCTCCCACCGATCTGGTGTGCTGCTGGGACAACGACTGGCGCCCGCAGTGGCGGGTCGACCTGATCCCCTCCTACAAGTCCCACCGCGTGGTCGAGGAGGTCGAGACCGCCCCCGACGTCGAGGAGGTCCCCGACCCGCTGCAGGTGCAGGTCCCGATCATCCGCGAGGTGCTCGCCGCGGCCGGGATCTGCGTCATCGGCGCCGACGGCTACGAGGCCGACGACGTGATCGGCACCCTCGCCACCGGCGCGGGGATGCCGGTCGACGTCGTCACCGGCGACCGCGACCTGTTCCAGCTGGTCGACGACACGGCCGGCGTACGCATCCTCTACCCGACCCGTGGCGTGGGCGATCCCGACCTGGTCGACGAGAGGTGGGTGCTCGCCAAGTACGGGATCAGCGCCGCGCAGTACGCCGACTTCGCGACGATGCGCGGCGACTCCTCCGACGGGCTGCCGGGAGTGAAGGGCGTCGGCGACAAGACCGCCGCCAAGCTGCTCGACCAGTTCGGAGACCTGGAGGGGATCATCGCCGCCGTCGCCGACCCGACCACCTCGCTGACCAAGTCCCAGCGTCAGAGGTTCATCGACGCGGTCGACTATCTGGCAGTCGCGCCGAAGGTCGTGGCCGTGGCCCGGGACCTCCCGCTGGACCGCAGCCGTACGACACTGCCCAGCGCTCCGGCCGACCCGACTCGTCTGTACGAGCTCGCCGCGACGTACAACCTCACCTCGCCCGTCGCGCGCCTGGAAGCCGCTCTCGCCCGGGTGTGACCGGGGTCTACGCGACTCGGTTCAGAAAGTTCGTAGAAACGGCATCATCACCTGCGTACCGCTCCGTCTCCTTGGCAAGACCACCAAGAAGGAGCGGACGAATGAGCGACATCAAGCACCCGGCAGTGCAGCAGGACATCCAGATCTCGTGCCTCGACCCCTGGGGCCGCACGGTCGAGGTGCCGACCACCCTCGGCTACCGCGAGAGCGACCCGTACGCAGTGAGCCTGACCTTCCACTCCGGGGCCGGTGACGTCGAGTGGGTCGTCTCCCGCACCCTGATGCTGCAGGGCCTGGCCGCGCCCGCCGGCGAGGGCGACGTGAAGATCTACCCGAGCATCGACGAGGACGCCAAGGCTGTCGCCGTCTTCGACTTCAGCTCCCCCGACGGCCGCCTGATCGCGACCGCCGATTCCAGCGAGGTGCAGACGTTCCTCGGCAAGTCCTTCTCGGCCGTCCCGGTCGGCGCCGAGGGCCAGCACATGGACCTCGATGCGCTGGTCGCGGACCTGCTCGGCACCTCCTCCGACGTCGAGTAGGCACTCCGCCCGTCTGCTCCTTCGTCTTCGCACCCTCTCGTCCCGGCTGTCCGGCACGAGAGGGTTCGTCGTTTTCGCTGGCCGGAAGTGCGCTCTCGCCGTTGCCGCGTCAACTGTGATAGTGATGTGCGTCACGCGTCTCTCTCGGAGGTCACATTGCTTCCCGCTTTCCTGTCTCGCGAGCGAACGGTCGCCGGTCCCGGCTTCAGCCGTTGGCTCATCCCGCCCGCCGCTCTCGCGGTCCATCTCTGCATCGGCCAGGTGTACGCCACCAGCGTCTACAAGACCGCCCTGGTCGAGCACTTCGACACGAGCCAGACCGCGATCGGAGTTATCTTCTCGATCGCGATCGTGATGCTCGGTCTCTCAGCCGCGGTGATGGGCACCTGGGTCGACCGCAACGGACCCCGCGCGGCGATGACCGCGGCCGCGATCTTCTGGGCCTCTGGATTCTTCATCGGTGCCCTCGGTATCGGCACCGGCCAGCTGTGGCTGGTCTACCTCGGCTACGGCGTCGTCGGCGGTATCGGTCTCGGGATCGGCTACATCTCCCCTGTCTCCACGCTGATCAAGTGGTTCCCGGACCGGCCCGGCCTGGCGACAGGCATGGCGATCATGGGCTTCGGTGGTGGCGCGATGATCGCCAGCCCGTTGAGCGGCCGGCTCCTGTCGATCTACGACCCGTCCTTCACCGGCGACGGCACCACGGTGCCCGACGGGCATGCGGTGATGATGCTCTTCCTCACCCTGGGCGTCGTCTACCTGGTCTTCATGTCCTTCGGCGCGGCCACGGTCCGGGTCCCGCCGGCGGGCTGGACGCCGGCCGGCTGGGACCCGGCAACCGTCAAGGCGAAGAAGCTCGTCACCACGGCGAGCGTCTCGGCGAACAGTGCGATCCGGACTCGGGCGTTCTGGTTGGTGTGGATCGTGCTCTTCTGCAACGTCACCGCCGGCATCGGGATCCTCGAGCAGGCGGCCCCGATGATCCAGGACTTCTTCCGCGTCGATGGGGTGTCCTCGGTCAGCGCCGCGGCGGCCGGAGGCTTCGTGGGGTTGCTCTCGATCGCCAACATGGCCGGTCGCTTCGTGTGGTCCTCGACCTCCGACGTCATCGGCCGCAAGCCGATCTACATGATGTACCTCGGGGTCGGCCTGGTCCTCTACCTCCTGCTGGCGACAGTCGGAGACGCCTCGATGGCGCTCTTCGTGCTGCTCGCCGTGGTGATCCTGTCCTTCTACGGCGGCGGCTTCGCGACCGTGCCCGCCTACCTGCGCGACCTCTTCGGCACCTTCCAGGTCGGCGCCATCCACGGCCGCCTCCTGACCGCCTGGTCGGCGGCCGGGATCGCCGGACCGCTCATCATCAACGCCTTCCTGGACGCGCAGGGTGAGCCCGGCACGCTCACCGCGGAGGCCTACCGCCCGGCACTGCTGACCATGGTCGGCGTCCTCGCGGTCGGCTTCGTCGCCAACCTCCTGGTCCGCCAGGTCCCCGACAGGTTCCACGAACCGAAGTCCACCGATCCCGCCGAGACCGAGAGGAGCGCGGCATGAACCCCAAGGTCACAGGCGCCTGGGCCCTGGTCGGGATCCCCCTGGCCTACGGGATCATCGAGACGCTGCGCCGCGCGGCGCAGCTCTTCACCGGCTGAGCTCCGTCGCTGGTCGATCAGAGGCCGAGCAGGCTCGACTCGTTCGTACGCCAGGCCTCCTGCGCCGCCCGGGTCACCGGGCCGTGCGGGAGGGTGCGCGTGCCCCACTCGGTGACAGCCTGCACGTCGCGCAGGCTGGAGGTGAGGAAGACCTCGGTGGCGTACTCCTCCACCTCGGCGAGCGGCTCGTCGGTCTCCTCGGCGCCGAACCACTCCAGCACCAGGGCCCGGGTGATCCCGGCCAACGGACCGCTGGAGAGCGTCGGCGTCTTGAGCGCACCGTCGAGCACGTAGAAGACGTTGCTCCCGGTGCCCTCGCACAGGTCGCCGACGGTGTTGGCGAAGATCGCCTCGCTGGCCCCGTGCTTGTGAGCCTCGGCGAGGGCGATGACGTTCTCGGCGTACGACGTCGTCTTCAGGCCGGACGTCGCACCGTGCTCGTTGCGGCGCCACGGCACACTGACGACCTTCGTCTCGGCCGGCAGGGGCGTCGCGTCCTCGAGGCCGACCATGATCGTCGGTGCCACCTCCGCGCGACCCGACCCGAACGGCGCCGGCCCACCCGTGACGGTGATCCGCAGGCGCCCGTACGCCGTCGGGCCCGCGCCCAGCACAGCCTCGACGCCCTTCGTGACGAGCGTGCGGTCAAACGCGGGCAGTCCAAGCCCGTTCGCAGAGCGTTCGAGGCGGTCGAGATGGAGGGCGAGCCCGAACGGCCGGTCCTCGATCACCTTGAGCGTCTCGAAGACGCCGTCGCCGACGACCAGACCATGGTCGCGGACGGAGACCGCCGGGGCGGCCGGGTTGTCGAGAAGATGACCATCGATCCACGCGCGCATGCTGCAACTCTAAAACGTCCCTGATCAGAGCCGGGAAAGCGCGCCGGTGCGACCTTCGAGATGTCGAGCGAATGACACGGAGGTGACCCCCGATTTGTGGCCGCCACGTGCCTCCGTTAATGTTCTTCTCGTCGCCAAGGGCACGGGAAACCGGGTCCGAAGCAGCAAGCGGACGTAGCTCAGTTGGTAGAGCGCAACCTTGCCAAGGTTGAGGTCGCGAGTTCGAGCCTCGTCGTCCGCTCGGAGTAGGTCTCCACCGGAGGCAATGCCTCCAGCGGTGGGTTGGCCGAGAGGCGAGGCAACGGACTGCAAATCCGTGTACACGGGTTCAAATCCCGTACCCACCTCGAAGCACCACCCTGATGTAAACTGCAGGACACAAACTGAATAACCACGGACGATTGGCGCAGCGGTAGCGCGCTTCCTTGACACGGAAGAGGTCACTGGTTCAAACCCAGTATCGTCCACAGAAAACTAGTCCCTGATCTGCAGTGATGCAGTCAGGGGCTAGTTCGATTTCGAACCCTGCGCTCCTCAGTGCATGACCTCATCAACGCGCGTGATCCGTTTGAGGAAGTCTGAGGCGCGCGGGGGAAGGCAGGCGAACAGGCGGCCTTGGACCGCGATCTCCCGCGGGACGCAGACCTCGAGGGCACCGGACCGCAGCGCTTCGACGATGCGTTCGGCGACCATGGCGGGCTCGACCACGCGGACACCGACCGCGTTCTTGAAGTCGGTGGTCATGTCGGTTCGAATGACGCCCGGCATCACCACGGTGGTGCGCACACCACTCCCCCGCAGCTCGCCGCGGAGCGCTCGGGTGAACCCCAGGACGGCATGCTTGGTCGCGCTGTAGGCGGCGCCGTTGGCGGTGGCGACCATGCCTGCGCTGGATGCCATGTTCACCAAGTGGCCGTCACCGCGGGTCAGGAACCGCTCCAGCGCAAGACGGGACCCGGTGATGACCCCCTTGATGTTGACGTCGAGCTGAAGATCCACCGACGCGTCGTCAGTGGCAGCCAGAGGCCCCATGCGCAGGACTCCCGCGTTGTTGACCAGCGCGTCGAGGGGCCCGAGCTCCGCCTCTGCGGAGTCCAGGTACGACTGGAAGGAGGCCTTGTCTCGTACGTCCAGGACGTATCCGCGCGCGGAGGGGCCCAGCCGCGCTGCGGCGTCCATGACGAGATCGGCCTCGACGTCGCCGATGGCGACCCGCATGCCGGCCTCGGCGCACCTCTGGGCGACGGCGAACCCGATGCCGCGTGCGCCACCCGTGATGGCGACGACCTTGCCGTTCAGTTCGTGTTTGGCGTGCCTCATGAGGGCCTCCATCAGGGATCGTGTGGGTACGGCTCAGGGGGTGAGGACGTTGCCTGGGGCAATGCGCCCGCAGTTCGACGGGGCGTCGATGCCGGCGAACCGGTTGTTCAGCCAGGTGATCGCCACCGGCGCCCATACCGCGGTGGTGCTGTTGTGTCCGGTGAGGTCGTACTGGGTGTACTTGATGTCGCGGTTCCCGTCGTCGCAGAACTGCCGGGCCAGCGTCCGTACATCTCCAGCGATCATCACTCCGTCACCGGGGCCGATGCCAGGTTTGTTGCCCAGGGTCCCCTCCTGCCACCCGGCGGCGCCCTGGCCGATGAACATCGGGATGGTCGGCGTAGGAGCGGTAGCCATGTTGACCTCGTCCAGGAGGTCTGCAAGCACGCGGACGGAGGTGAAGTCGGCATACTCGGGCTTGGCAAGCTGCTGCCAGGTCAAGCCTGGATAGCGGCCGTTGACCTCCAGGATCGAGGCGTCCTGCATATCCGCGAAGACCTGTTGCCCGTAGGCGTTGAGGTAGGGCGTGAGGTCGACGCCCTTGGCTCGGGCGACGCCGGCGATGGCCATCGGAGCCACGCCAGCCCAGAAGGCTGAACCGCTGACGTAGGACAGGTTGCGGACCGGGTCGACGAGCACGCCACCGTCAGTCGCGCCGACGAGTCGTGCATTGATGTCGGGCGCATAGCCCGGCGCCAGCTGCGCAGCCCAGTTGGTGGCGATGGCGCCGCCGGAGTAGCCGATCATGCCGAACTCGGTGTTCTGCGTCAGGCCGGTGGCGGAGGAGTTGCCGGCCGCCCGCATCGAGTCCAACGTGTTGATGCCGTACTCGGGGCCGTAGCCGAAGTCTGCGGTCTGACCTTCGGTGTCGGGCACGACCACGGTGTATCCCTGGGCGAGAAGTGGGACGAGGAAGATCGCCTCGGCGTTTGCGATGAGTCCTCCCAGCCCGACGTTGCCGGCGATGGCATGCGATGGGCCGTCCTCAGGATTCATCGAGTCGTAGAACGACTGGTACGACACCGCACGCGTGGACGAGGACCCGGGCGTCTTCAACACTGTGGTGACGTTGGCGGTCGGCTTCCCCTGGGCGTCTTGCGTGCGGTAGAGGAGCTGCACCGCGGTGACCGGCGTAGGTAGTCCAACGACGCTGTAGGGCACCGTTCTGGTCGCGAGCACCGCGCCGGGAGCAAGGGACGCGAGCGGTGTCGAGCCGGTATAGACGTAGAACGAGTCGCTTGGCGCTGCCGCTGCGTACGCCGGCGGGGTCTCGCTCACTCCGAGGAATGTGATCGAGAGGGTGAGGGCCAGCGCTGTCGCACTGAAACCACGACGCAGGGTCGGGTCGGTCCGCCCAGGCGTCATCTGGTTGGGGCGTGGTCGCATCGCGACTCCTTGAGAGTGAAGAACGTGAGGCGGCTCACACTGTCAGCGACGAGACGCGGTGTCTTGACACGCAAGGACGAATCCTTGACATTTGCGGACATGTCGTTGATCCGCGGGACCTGCTTGTCCGGGTACCCGGAACTGGTCGCGGAGCTGGGCGGTGATCCGTCACGGCTGCTGGCCGACGCTGGGCTGCGCATTCGCGACATCGGCCGCAACGACGTGTTCATCAGCTACGTGGGCGTGATCGCGGCCGTCGAGTCCGCAGCCGCGTCGACCGGAACCGCCGACTTCGGTCGGCGTCTCGCCTCCCGCCAGGGCATCGAGATCCTGGGGCCGGTGGGGTCGGCAGCCAAGACATCGGCGACGGTCGGTGACGCGTTCGCGATCTTCGACACCTACATCTCCGCCTATAGCCCCGCCATCCGGACCACCCTGACTGCGCTGCCGGGCTCAACGCGGCTTCGTTTCGAGTTCCGGATCGTGCTGGACAAGAGGCTCGCCCATCCGCAGGTGACCGAACTGTCTCTCGGCGTGGCGCTGAGGGTGTGCCGATTCCTGGTCGGACGTGACTATGCCCCTGTCGCGGTGCACATTCCGCACGCGGCCTTGGCCCCCCGCGCGGACTACGTGGCCTACTTCGGGTGCGCTCCGAGCGTCGACGATCGTCTGTCCGGGTTCACCATCGAGGCGGCGACCCTGAGCCGACCGTTGCAGCACGACGACATCACGCACCAGGCGCTGCTGGACTACCTGCGCGGCGTGGTCGCCACTGCGGAGCCCGGCCTGGCCGGCGAAGTACGTGACGTGGTCCGGCGACTCCTCCCTACCGGTGCGGTCACCCTCGAGCTCATCGCTGCGCAGTTCTCCCTGCATCCCAAAGCGTTGCAACGCCGGCTCGCCCTGGAGGGCCACACCTACGGGAGCCTGGTCGACGGCGTTCGCAGAGAGAGCGCCGAACGGTACCTGCGCGAGACGGAGCTGAGCTTGACCCACCTGGCGCGAGAGCTCGGCTACTCCGAGCAAAGCGTGTTGACCCGCTCCTGCCGTCGCTGGTTCAACGACAGCCCGGCAAACATCCGACGACAGGCGCGGGGAAGCGAGCCCGCCGCCACCCGATGACGGCGCGTACGCCGCGACGGGGGCCGATGTCCCCAGAAGTCAAAACGATGTCCTCTGGAGTCAAGTAAATCTAGGTCCCGAGGTGGCAACCTTGCGCAATGCCCTACCTGGTCAAGCAACGTCACCGCGCCCCTGCCGTCACCGCACCCGTCGTGCCCGACAGTTCGCTGCCTCGAGTGTGTGTCATCGGTGGCGGTTCGTCGGGTCTCGCTGCGGCGAAGGCTCTGTACACGGCCGGGGTGCCGTTCGACTGCTTCGAGAAGGGCACGACCGTCGGCGGCAACTGGGTGCTGGACAACCCCAACGGACAGTCGGCGTGCTACGAGACGCTGGAGATCAACACCTCGTGCCCGCGCATGGCTTTCTCGGACTTCCCCATGCCGGAGCACTACCCCGCCTACGCCCGCCACGACCAGGTCGCGGACTACTTCAACGCGTACGTCGACCACTTCGGCTTTCGCGACCGGATCACGTTCTCCACGACCGTGACCGAGGTGACGCCCACGGCCGACGACAAATGGCGCGTGCGCACTTCGGACGCCGACGGCGACACGGTCATTGAATATGACGCGGTGCTCGTGGCGAACGGTCATCACTGGGACCCGCGCTGGCCTGAGCCGGCCTACCCGGGCACCTTCGAGGGGGAGCAGATCCACGCGCACGACTACCGTTCCTCATCGCAGCTGGCCGGACGAGACGTCGTAGTCGTCGGTTCGGGCAACTCGGCGTTGGACATCTCTGTGGAAGCAGGGCGGATCGCACGTTCGGCGCACCTGTCGCAGCGTCGCGGCCAGTGGGTGCTGCGCAAGTTCCTCTTGGGTCGTCCCGCCGATCAGGTCGCGCTGCCCGGATGGTTGCCGTGGTGGGTCACCGCAGCCCGGTTGCGCTTGGCGGCGGTGACGTCGGGAAGCGTGGCGAAGCTCGGGCTGCCGCAACCCGATCACAAGCCCGGGCAGTCGCACCCGGTGCAGTCGGAGGGCATCCGCGACGCGCTGCGTTCAGGACGGGTCCAGCCTCATCCGGGGATCTCGCGACTGGACCGGCAGCACGTGGAGTTCGCCGACGGCACACGCGTGCCCGCGGACCTCATCGTCTGGGCGACCGGATACAACGTCACCTTCCCGTTCCTGGCACCGAGCCTGGTAGCCGCGGATGACAACGACCTGCCACTCTGGAAGCGCACTGTTCACCCCGACCTGCCGGGCCTGTACTTCATCGGGCTGCTGCAGCCGATCGGTGCCGTGATGCCGTTGGCCGAAGCGCAGAGCCGATGGATCGTCGAGCAGCTCATCGGACGGTACGTCGCACCGCCCAGAGACGAGGTCCGGCGCCAGATGCTGGCCGACCACGAGCGAAACCGGCGCCAGTTCTACTCGTCGGCACGACACACCATGGAGGTCGACTTCGACTACTACTTGTGGGATCTGCGGCGCGAACAACGACGAGGTGCGCGACGCGCAACGCGAACATCGGACGCTCGGGGCGTCGCATCAGCCCCGGTCGCCCGCTAGGACGGGCTGGGGTCCCACTCCGGAAGGCCAATCGGCCGACCTCACCCGAGTCAGGTGAGGCAGCCGCACACGATCGGCGCTGCGATGGTTCGGTGAGCAGCCCCACGTACGCCGACGGCCGATCCAACGGCTGATGCTGACCTGGCTTCGCGAGCGGATCACGCTGCCGCGCCATCTGTTCGATCGGCGTACGGCTCGACGCGATGCTGCTGCCGGGGTCGTGCTCGGGATCGAGTCCGTGCCGGACGGGCTGGCCAGCGGGCTGCTCGCGGGGGTGAGCCCGGTGGCCGGGCTCTATGGCTATCTGTTCGGGCTCGCGGGCGGGCGCTGTTCACCGGGAGCGCCGCGATGGCGGTCCAGGGCACGGGAGCGATGGCGATCATCGCCGCCGACCTCAACGCGTACGAGGACCCGGTGCGGGCGCTCGCCACCTTGTCGATCCGTCGGAAACTCCGGTGTCGACCGGGAGATGCTCGCGCCTACAGGACGCTAGCGGCGAGCTGCTGCCTGGCGGGCGGCGTCGATGACGGCTTTCCACGGCAGGGCCTGATCCCGGGGCATCTGGCGCGGCGGGTGGAGGGGCCAGAGGTCGGGACCCTCGATGAGGTGCACACCGGCAGCGCGAAGCGCGGCCAGATGGGAGGCCCAGGCCGGGTGCGCGGCGTGGGCGGCGTTGATCAGCGGGAAGAGCACCACCGGCACGGTCGCGAGCACCTCGGTCACGACCGTCAGCGCCTGGTTGTCGGCCAGGCCCAGGGCGATCTTGGCGGTGGTGTTGAAGGTCGCGGGGGCCACGACGATGACGTCGAGGTCCGGGTGCGGGCGCGGCTCCCACGGGAGTCGGCTCGTCCCCCGCACCGGGAGCCTGGTGGCGGCCTCGATCCGGTCGGCCTCGCCGTTCGCGCTCAGCCAGCTGAACGCCGTCGGCGTCAGGGTCACCGGCACCTGGTGGCCCGCGTCCAGCAGCGGGCGGACCAGCTCGTCGCAGAGGAGCTCCACGCCGCCGGCAGCGCTGGCGATGACTCCGACTGTGGCCACCCCGTGAGCGTACTAGGGCCACGACCGGAGATCCGACCCCGTGATGACATCACGAGGTCGGATCCTCAGCTCCTCAGGAAAGCGTCACGGTCGCCACCCGTCTCGGACGCTGCCTTGCCGTACCTGGTTCGTACCGCTGCACATTCCGTCGTCGGAACTCGGCCAGATCTGCACGACATCGACATCGCCTGCCCAAGTGCCGCCACGCGTCGGGTGGGCGAAGGACCCCAGGTTCACATAGGTGTCGGCGGGGATGCAAAGATAGCGATCCGGGCTCGTACCGGTGTCCAGAAGCCAGATCGAGTCGTCGTTCTTGGTGTTGATGACGGAGTCGGCGACGTTCTGGTCGCCGCTGGGGAGGATCTTGTAGCCGGGCGACCATGCTTGCCAGATCTTCGTTCCGCCGTTGTATGAGCCGTTCTTGAGGCAGATGTTCGGATAGCTACAGCCGTAGTGCGAAGCCGCCTGGGCGGGCGTCGTGACGAAGACGCCGACGACTGCCGCCAGGGCCGCCAGGACGAGACCGCTGATGACCGTTCTGAGACGTACGGGCATGTTCACTCCTTCTCCGAGGTGATGGGACATCGAAGATATGAGTGTCGGTCGCACGAGCCTGCCCGTACCGTCCCGTACCAACCCGTACCGTTTCCGTACACAACCATTCTGGGCGCGTGCCCGTCGCATGGCGGGAACGATCAATCCGCTTCTGCGCCCACCCTCATCGCCTCGCGGGCCCGTGATGCAGGTAGCCGCCGTACGAGGGCAGGGTCAGTCGATCAGGCCGGCTTCGCGCGCCACGCGGACGGCGTGGACGCGGTTGTTGGCGTTGAGCTTGCGGGTGGCGCTCTTCAGGTAGGACTTCACCGTGCTCTCCACGATCCCGAGCGCCTCGGCGGCTTCCCGGTTGCTGTTCCCGAGCGCCACCTGGCGAAGGACGTCGAGCTCGCGGGCGGCCAGGCGCACGGCCGGGGCCAGCTGAGCCGGTCTCCTCTCCCCCGGCGCGGCGGTGAGCCGCCGGACCATGGCCTCGAGTCGGCCGCGGACCTCGGGATCGAGCACCTGGCCGGCCAGGGCGGTGAGCTCGGCCGCCATCTCCCTGCGCTCGGCCAGATCGCGCTTCGCGGCCGTCTCGATCGGGCTCGGAGCCGGCGACGGCGCGGGCGCCAGCCGCGAGAGCCGGTTGCGGACCTCGTCGTCGATCAGGATCTCGCGCTCGAGAGTGCGGACCAGCGGGCGCAGCGCGTCGAACCAGACGCCGCCGAGGCCGACCTGCGAGCGGGAGGCGAGATAGACGAGCATCCGCGGGGTCCGGTCGACCAGGATCGGCAGGGCGGCGACGGTCTGTATCTGCTCCTGAGCGACGGCGGTGTCGTAGACGTGGGTGATCCCGCGAGCGGTGTAGTAGTGGTCGACGGAGCCGGGCTGACGGGTCTGCAGCGTCTTTCCGCCCAGGCCTTCACCGTTGACGACCCGCAGACCCCGCAGCGCAGTGCCCTTGGCGCCGCAGGTCGCGGTGATGTCGATGGCTGTCCCGTCACCGCGGACCGGACCACCGAAGGCGAGATCCAGCCCCGACGCGGCGCGGAACGACGCCAGTGTCTGGGCGATCCTGGACCCGTCGTACGGCGCCTCGGGGGCGATCGCGATGGTGCTCATGACGATGAGCGTAAGTGACGACCATCACAGGCAACAAGGGGCATACCCCCTCTTTCGAGGGCATCCTTCAGGGGGTATCGGAGAGGTTGCGGCAGCCCCAACACTCGGTTCACCCACCGAGTAGGAGGCACGATCATGGCCCAAATCGCGGCTACCCGAGCCGAGGTCGACGGGCGCACCATGCGCCGCGTCGCGACGGCGTCACTGACCGGCACCACCATCGAGTTCTACGACTTCCTCATCTACGGCCTCGCCGCGGCGCTGGTGTTCAACGCCGTCTTCTTCCCGTCCATGGGCGGTCCCGAGGGCACCATGGCGTCGATCGCGACCTTCGGTGTCGCATTCGTCTTCCGGCCGCTCGGCGCGATCCTCTTCGGCCACTACGGCGACCGGATCGGCCGCAAGGCCACCCTGATCACGACGCTGATGATCATGGGCGCCTCGACGTTCGCGATCGGGCTTCTCCCGAGCGCGGACTCGATCGGCAAGAGCGCCGTCGTGATCCTGGTGGTGCTGCGCGCCTTCCAGGGCATCGCTCTCGGCGGCGAGTGGGCCGGCGCGGCCCTCCTCACCACCGAGTACGCCGCCCACGGCCAGCGCGGGCGCTACAGCATGTTCCCGCAGCTCGGCCCCAGCCTCGGGCTGATCCTCGCTGCCGGCGCGATGCTCCTCACCTTCAGCCTGATGGCTCCCGAGGCGTTCGCGGCCTGGGGCTGGCGGATCCCGTTCCTGGCCAGCGCCATCCTGGTCGGCGTCGGGCTCTGGGTCCGGCTGAGCATCGCCGAGACCCCGTCGTTCAAGAAGGTTCAGTCGGCCGGGACCCGTAGCGCGCTGCCGTTCCTCGGCTGCCTCCGGGACCAGTGGCGACAGGTGCTGCTCGGCGGCGGCATCATGGCGATCGTCTTCGGCGCCTTCTACACGGGAGCCAGCTTCATGGTCGCCTACGCGGTCGGCACCCTCGGCCTGAGCATGACCCAGGCCCTGCTCGGCGTCATCATCGCGGCCTTCGCAATGAGCGTGACCGTCATCGTCTCGGCGTTGCTCTCCGACGTGCTCGGCCGGCGCGCGGTCCTGCTCGTCGGCGCTGCTTTCGGCGTCGTCGCCGGGCCGCTCGCCTTCGGCGTCATGGAGCCCGGCAGCTTCGTCAGCTTCGCCCTCGGCAACAGCCTGCTGCTCTGCGTCCTCGGCCTCAACTACGGCCCGATCGCAGCGTTCCTGCCCGAGACGTTCCAGGCCAGGTACCGCTACACGGGTGCGGGGCTGGCCTACAACATCGCGGGCATCCTCGGCGGTGCAGTCCCGCTCGTCATCGCCGAGGATCTGCTGTCCCGGTGGGGCACCGACGGGATCGCGTACTTCCTCACCGCTCTTGCCCTGCTGAGCGTCGTCTGCCTGCTGATCGCCAAGGAGACCAGCCGCGTCGACCTGGACGCGGAGCCGGCGCTCACCTGATCAGCGGACCGGCTCACCCTCCTTCGGGGGTGTGGCAGCCACCCCGGTCTCGGTCATGCTCGCGGCATGACCGAGACCTCATCCATCACCGCATCGTCGGCCCGTGGCAACACCGACGTTCCGCTGCTCGAGGAGACGATCGGAGCCAACTTCGAGCGCACCGTCGCCCTTCATGGAGACCGTGAGGCGCTCGTCGAGGCAGCCACCGGCCGGCGCTGGACCTACACGGAGCTCAACACCGACGTCGACGCTCTCGCGGTCGGCCTCCGCAAGGCGGGCATCGGCAAGGGCGACCGCGTCGGCATCTGGGCGCCGAACTGCGCCGAGTGGACGATGGTCCAGTTCGCCACGGCCAAGATCGGCGCGATCCTGGTCAACATCAACCCCGCCTACCGCACGCACGAGCTCGCCTATGCGCTCAACCAGTCCGGGGTGCGGCTGCTCATCAGCGCGACGGCGTTCAAGACCAGCGACTACGTCTCGCTCGTCGGCGCGGTCGAGGGCGACTGCGGCGCGCTGGAGCAGACGATCTTCCTGGGCTCCCCGGAATGGGATGCGCTGCTGGCCAGCGGCCGTGGTGAGCGGCTGGCCGACCACGTCGGCTACCCGCTCGACCCGAACGACGCGATCAACATCCAGTACACCTCCGGGACCACGGGCTTCCCGAAGGGCGCGACGCTGTCGCACCGCAACATCTTGAACAACGGCTTCTTCGTCACCGAGACGATCCACTTCACCGAACAGGACCGGCTCTGCATCCCGGTGCCGTTCTACCACTGCTTCGGCATGGTGATGGCGAACCTCGGCTGCACCACCCACGGGGCGACGATGGTCATCCCCGGGCCCGGCTTCGACCCGGTCACGACGCTGCAGACCGTGCAGGACGAGAGGTGCACGGCGCTGTACGGGGTGCCGACGATGTTCATCGCGATGCAGGACGATCCGGGCTTCGCCTCCTACGACCTGTCCACACTGCGTACCGGGATCATGGCCGGTGCGCTGTGCCCGGTCGAGGTCATGAAGCGGTGCGTCAGCGAGATGCACATGAGCGAGGTCGCGATCGCGTACGGCATGACAGAGACCTCCCCGGTCTCCTGCCAGACCCGCACCGACGACGACCTCGAGCGGCGCACCGAGACGATCGGCCGGGCCGCCCCGCACGTCGAGATCAAGATCGTCGACCCAGCCACCGGCGAGGTGGTCCCCCACGGCACGGCGGGCGAGTTCTGCACCCGCGGCTACTCGGTGATGCTGGGCTACTGGGACGATGAGACGAAGACGGCCGAGGTGATCGACGCCGACGGCTGGATGCACACCGGTGACCTGGCGGTGATGCGCGAGGACGGCTACTGCGTGGTCGTGGGCCGGATCAAGGACATGGTCATCCGCGGAGGCGAGAACATCTATCCGCGCGAGATCGAGGAGTTCCTCTTCACCCACCCCGACATCGCCGAGGCCCAGGTCGTGGGCGTTCCCGACGAGAGGTACGGCGAGGAGCTCTGCGCCTGGATCCGGATGCGTCCCGACGCCGAACCGTTGGACACCGAGGCCGTCCGTGCCTTCGCCAGCGGGAAGCTCGCCCACTACAAGACGCCGCGCTATGTCCTGGTCGTCGACGAGTTCCCGATGACCGTGACCGGCAAGGTCCGCAAGATCGACATGCGCGAGCAGAGCGTCGCTCTGCTCGGCCTCTGAGTCGCCGATGACCTATTGGCATCGGACCGGCGCGCACACCTTCACCCCGACCGAGCACGTCGGCGGCGCCTGGGACCTGGAGACTCAGCACATCGCCACTCTGCTCGGCGTGCTCGCGCACGAGGTCGAGCGCGACCGCGACACCCGCCGCGACGACGGTCTCCGGATCACCCGGCTCGGCTACGACATCCTCGGGACCATCCCGCTCGAGCCGGTCGCCGTGGAGGTGACAGTGCTCCGCGGCGGCCGCACGATCGAGCTCGTCGAGGCCCGAGCCAGCCATGCCGGCCGGCCGGTCGTGCTCCTGCGTGCCTGGCTGACCGCCGACTACCCGACCGCTGACCTCGCAGGAACCCACCACGCGTCGATGCCCGCACCGGGCGACGAGGTGCCTGCCTGGGACATGACGGCGGTGTGGGGCGGGGGCTTCATCGCCTCGGTCGAGGTGCGTCGGCGTGACCTCGGCCCGGGACGGGCCCAGGCCTGGGTGCGTACGCCTCATCCCCTGGTCGCCGACGAGGAGGTGAGCCGGCTGGCGCAGGTCGCAGGACTGCTCGACATCACCAACGGCGTAGCCGTCCGGGTCGACCCGAAGGACGTCAGCTTCCCCAACCTCGACCTGACCGCGCACCTGTTCCGTACGCCGGGCATCGGCTGGCTGGGGCTCGACACGACCGTCTCGTTCGGCCCGGAGGGCGCCGGGGTGACGACCACGGTGCTCCACGACGAACGCGGCGCCTTCGGGGTCAGTACGCAGTGCCTGACCGTCCGTCCGTGACCGACGGTCAGGCACTCCCGTTGCTCGTCGTTCAGCTGCGGGGAAAGAAGTCCTCGTAGCGGTGCTCCCCCGCCGGCCGCTGGTCGACGACCTCCTGCTCGCGGGTCCGGAGCTCGACGCGCCGGATCTTGCCCGAGATCGTCTTGGGAAGGTCGAAGAACTCCAGGCGCCGCACCCGCAGGTAGGGCGGGAGGTGGTCGCGGGCGAACTCGAGGATGGCCCGGGCAGTCTCGGCGGTCGGCTCGTGGCCGGCGGTGAGCGAGACGTACGCCTTGGGGACAGCGAGCCGCACGGGGTCCGGTGCGGGGACGACCGCCGCCTCGGCCACCGCGGGGTGCTCGATCAGGACCGACTCCAGCTCGAAGGGCGAGACCTTGTAGTCGGATGCCTTGAAGACGTCGTCGGTGCGGCCTACGTAGGTGATGTAGCCGTCCTCGTCGCGGCTGGCGACGTCACCGGTGTGGAAGAAGCCGCCGCGCATGGCGTCGGCGGTGCGCTTCTCGTCGTCGCGGTAGGCGGTCATCAGCGTGGCGGGTCGCGCCGAGAGGTCGAGGCCCAGATCGAGGCAGAGCTCACCCTCCCCCGGCCCCTCGATCACGGTCCCCTCGATCGGGTCGACCAGCACCACCGGAACGCCTGGCAGCGGCCGCCCCATCGACCCGGGACGGACCGGCTGACCTGGGCTGTTGGCGATCGTCGCGGTCATCTCGGTCTGCCCGAAGCCGTCCCGGATGGTCAGGCTCCACGCCTGACGGATCTGGCTGATCACCTCGGGGTTGAGCGGCTCCCCTGCGCTGATCGCCTCCCGCAGCGAGCCACAGCCGCCGGTGAGGTCGGCCTGGATGAGCATCCGCCACACCGTGGGCGGAGCGCACATGCTGGTGACGTGCTCCTCCCGGATGCGCTGCAGCAGGGTGGCCGCGTCGAAGCGCGCGTAGTTGAGGACGAAGACGGTCGCTCCGGCGAGCCAGGGCGCGAAGAAGTTCGACCACGCGTGCTTGGCCCAGCCGGGGCTCGAGATGTTCATGTGCACGTCGCCGGGACGCAGGCCCAGCCAGTACATCGTCGACAGGTGTCCCACCGGGTAGGTGTAGTGGGTGTGCTCGACCAGCTTCGGACGGCTGGTGGTGCCGCTGGTGAAGTAGAGGAGCAGCGCGTCGCTCGTGGCGTTGCCGGGGTGGTCGACTGGCTCCTGGCGCTCGGCCGCCGCCGCGGCGTACCCGTTCCAGCCCTCCTGCTCCCCCACGCTGATCCGGACGTAGTCGCCGGGGACGCCGTCGAACTTGCCCGTGTCCTCGGCGTTGCAGACCACCGCCTTCGCCCGGCCGCGGGCGAGCCGGTCCACCAGCTCGGCGGTGCCGACCGCCGTCGTCGTCGGCATCAGGACCGCTCCGACCTTCATCGCCGCGAGCATCGTCTCCCACAGCTCGACCTGGTTGCCGAGCATCACGATCACGCTGTCGCCGCGGCCGACGCCGAGACGACCGAGGTAGCGGGCGACCGCGTCCGAGCGTCGCGCCAGCTCGTCGAAGGAGTACGCAGCCCGCGACCCGTCGGCCTCGGAGATCACCAGACCCGGAGCATCGTTGCCCCGCGCCATCGGGTCGAACCAGTCATGGGCGAAGTTGAAGCTCGCCCCGACCTCTGGCCAGCCAAAGGTCTCGACTGCTCCCGCATAGTCGAGACGCTGGTCGATCAGCGCGTCGCGGGCAGCACGGAGGGCGTCGGTCGAAGTCGATCTCGTCATGGCCGTCATCATCGCCGCGAGCTTGACCGCCGCCCTACCCCCGGAAGAGGGGGCCTGACTCCGAGGAGTGCGGCGAGGCCCCGGCAGATGCCTGCCGGGGCCTCGCTCGGGTCGCTCGGGCGGGTCAGCCCAGAGCGATCATCGCGGGCACCGTGAGCACCGCGGCGTAGTAGCCCATGAACTGCACGCCGGAGTGCATGCCGAACGCGCGGTTGAGCAGGCCTCCGATCAGCCCCACGGTCACGGTGACCAGCACGGCCAAGAGGCCACCTTCGTAGAGGCAGATGACGAGGATCAGCCCGGCGAAGGCGCCGATGATCGCCTCGTGGGAGACGTTGCGCATGACCCAGGACGCGGCTCGGTGGGCATGCGTCATCGCGAACGGGTAGGCGACGAGCGTGGCGATCGTGACGGCGATCAGGCCGAACGCCAGGAACTCCCACGTCGTGAGCAGGTCGTGGAGGTTGTTGGTCGCACCCGTCTCGGCGTCGACCGTGTAGACCGGCGGCGCGTTGAAGAGCGGCGCCGCCGGACCAGCCGCCATCGGCGAGAGCGGCAGGCCCAGCGCGATCAGCGGGATCATCGTCTCCGCGATGTAGGTCGACTCCGTCGTGCCGTTGCGTACGGCCATCTTGGTGGTGAGCTTGTGATAGCCGTTCTTGACGCGGGCACCCACCGCCTCGCCCATCAGGACGGTCATCGCGACCGGGGAGAAGACGAAGGTCGCGCTCGAGACGACCGCGGCCCCTGAGGTGTAGGCCACCTGCTTGCGGTCGAGCACCTTGAGCGGGTTGGGCATCCGCCCAGACCAGGTGCGTACGTCGGGGGCCAGGGCGAACTCGCGCGGCCCGCTGCGTTCGAGGCTCTTGCGGCCTGATGGCGACATCGCCAGGAAGAGGTCGGCGATGAGCGGCCCGGTGGCGATGCCGAGGAAGAAGCTGATGCTCAGTGCGTGGCCGAGCTGTGCCGTGACGAACGAGTTGATCCCGACGATCAGCAGCACGAACGGGAACAGCGCGGCCACCGCGGCCCAGCGGCCCTTCGAGGTGAGCGCGATCAGGATGGCCGCGCCGGCGAAGATCCACGGCGCTGCCTTGCCGATCTCGTCAGCCACGGGCGAGAGCATCCAGGCGAAGAGGACTGCCAGGGGAACCGCGATGAATGCGGACAGCACGCCGCCGGAGATCGCCTTCCGCAAGGCGATGTGCGGCACTCCCAGCTCACGCAGCTGTTGGGCGTCGGCCAGCATCGGCGCCGCCATCGTGTCGCCCGGGATTCCGAGCAAGGTGGTGGGGATGGCGTGAGTGATGTGCTTGGCGATGACCGCGGCGAGGAAGAAGCTGAAGACGCCGGCGGCGGGTACGCCGAGGAGCACGACGAGCAGCGTGATGGGTGCGACGACGGCGGTCTCGTCGGTGCCCGACACCAGACCGATGGCGGCGAAGACGACGGCGCCGATCAGGCCCATCCCGATGGCCCAGAGCAGTGGTTCCATCATGAGCGGGTCTCCTGTCGGTCGCCGGCCTCGGACTCGGCGTCGAGGTGTGCCTGCTTCAGCACGTCGTAGAGCCCGAGCTGGCGTAGCTCGTCCCGCACCTCGACCGACAGGTCCGCGGGATCGGTCCACTCCCCACCGTCGGCCGCGATCGCGTCGAGCGCTTCTCGGCGGCTCTCCGCGGTCGCCGCGGTCTGGGTGACGATGCGCTTGGGCTTGAAGAGCCGGGCGGCGATGAACGCTGCGACCAGACAAGCGCCGAGGCCGAGCAGCAGAGCATACGACTGGGCAAGAGTCTGGTCTTCCACCGTCGCTCTGAAGAGCCTCCTGCCCAGCAGGAAGGTCGGGGTCGCGATGCCGGCACCGAGCGCGATCGACGCACCCAGGTGTCTGGTGTCGACGGTGTCACCCCAGACTTCGATGAGTCGGGACATGGGACAGATCTCCGATCAGTTCTTGGTAGCGAGCGCATCGGCGGCTCGCGAGATGGTTGGGGCTAGGGTCATCGCCCGCTCCGCAGCTCAGCGAGCACGGTCTCGGCGCGGTCGTGACGGAAGGCCTTCTCGGCGATCAGTCGCTCTACGACCTGACCGATCTCACCGGGGCCGGCACCCACGGCGATGGCGATGTTCTTGGCGTGCAGCGACATGTGGCCGCGTTGCACGCCCTCGCTGGCGAGCACCCGCAGCGCGGCGATGTTCTGTGCCAGCCCGACAGCGGTGATGAGCTCGGCGAGCTCCGCCGCAGAGGTCGCACCGGTGAGCGCCACCGCGGCGCGAGCGCCCGGGTGGGACTTGGTCGCACCCCCGACGAGGCCGACCGGCATGGGCAGCTCGAGGGTCGCCACGATGTTGCCGTCGGCGTCCTTCTCGTAGGTCGACAGCGAGGTGTAGCGGCCCGCGGCGCTGACGGCATGGGAGTGCGCCCCGGCCTCGACGGCGCGGGTGTCGTTGCCCGTCGCGAGCACCACCGCGGAGATGCCGTTCATGATGCCCTTGTTGTGAGTGGCCGCGCGGTACGGGTCACCGGCCGCGAGCTTGTAGGCGTGGACCATGTCGTCGACGACCTGATCTCCACCGAGGGTCTCGGCGTCGAGCACCGCGCGGGCACGCGCCAGGCGGAGGTCGGCCTTGTTGGTGAGGATCCTGAGGACGACGCGTCCGCCGGCGAGCTCGGCTATCCGGTCGGCCACCGCTTCGGCCATCGTGTTGACCGCGTTGGCGCCCATCGCGTCGCGCACGTCGACGACCAGGTGAGCCACCACGTAGGCCTCGTTCTCGAAGTCGACGACACGCACGGTGAGGTCGCGGACACCGCCGCCGACCTCGGCGAGCTTGGGGTCCTGGGCACTGGCGAGCTCGATCAGCTCGTGGCGGGCCTCGAGAACGCGGAGTCTCGCAGCGTGGGGGTCGACGACGTCGACCACCTGGATCTGCGCTTGCATGATCGGACCTGTGCTCGAGGTGTGGAAGCCGCCCAGCGTTCGTGCCATCCGTGCACCGTTGCTGGCGGCGGCGATCACCGACGCCTCCTCGGTGACCATCGGGACGAGCACGTCACGTCCGTTGACCGTGTGGTTGGCCGCGATGCCGATCGGCAGCGAGAACGTGCCGATGACGTTCTCGCTCAGGTGGTTGGCGGCATCGATCCCGAAGCCGCCGTCGTCGAAGGCAGCGAGCGTGGCGGCGTCGACGCCGGTCTGCTGGGTCACGACGGAGCGGCGCTCCTCGACGCTCAGGTTGCGGAAGCCTTGGATGCGGCTGGTGGTCACGATCGGTCCTCTCGGTTGACTGACCCGACAAGGACACCACTGGATGTGACGAACCGCACATGTCTGAATCGGACAGGATCAGCCTTCCGGAGTGTCCGATCCGGACAGCCTGTTGAGCTGTAGCGCGATTCCCAGCCGGAAGCTGGCCTCCTGGCTCCGCCAACCCGGCAACAGCTGGTCGATGCGCTCGAGACGCTGCTTGACGGTGTTCGGATGCACGAAGAGCGCCGCCGCGGCCCGGGTGACGCTGGCGTTGTGGGTCAGGTACGCGTCGAGCGTGCGGACGAGGGCGGAACGGTGCGATGTGTCCCATGCCAGCAGCGGGGCGAGGAGCCCGTGAGCGAACGCCAGCGCCCGCTCGCCGTCCGGCCCGAAGAGTGCCAGGTACGGCGCGTAGTCCCGTCCCAGGACGGCGGCGTCGCTGACGCCGATGCCGGGAAGCATCCGCGAGAGCGTGGAGAGGTCGGTGACCTCGCCGGGAACGTTCTCGATCCGGGTCGTACTGCCGACAAGCACCAGTCCGGTGCCGCCGCTCCGGGCAAGCCGCGCGTGGACTCGTTCAGCAGCTCCCGCGCGTCGGGTGAACCTGGCACCAGCGCGACCACGCCAGCGTCGTGCTGGGTGGCGAGCCACCCGGAGTCGAGGCCGGACAGGGCACGAACAAGACTCCATCGCTGCTGCTTCCAGCCGGCGGCGACCACCGGCGTCCAGCTCCCGGCAAGATTCACACCGCGCTGCGAAGCCCGGTGGCGCAGGCCGTTCCAGCTCTGGCGCCCGGACACGAGATCGCCGACCAGCTCACCGCGCACTCGTTCCTCGGCGTCGGCGATCGCGTCGCGCTGCATCGTGACCAAGGCGTGGCTCTGGGCGCCGCGCTCGACCGTCCGACGCTGGACCTCGTCGAGATGCTCTCCACCCACCAGAAGCACGCCGAGCAACGTACGTCCGGCCATCGCGGCGACCACGCCGAGCACGTCGGTGCCGACGTCGACCCATCTCGCGGTGCCCCGGCTCTTCTCGATCGCGGCGCTGACCTCGGGGCTCAGCCGCCCGGCGGTCCACCAGCCCGCCGCCTGCTCGCAGCTCGTCGCCAGCGGTGCGAGGTCTCGGTCCGCGATCGCGACCGGGCGCCCCAGGGACTCTGCCAGGATTCTCGCGATGGCGGACGAGCCCTCCCCTTCGAGCACCAGCCGGGTCAGACGCTCGTGGAGGCTGGCGGACGCCTCCATCGCGGAAGCCCTCTGCTCTGCTTCGGCGCTGGCAGCAGCCGCGTTGGCCGCCGACTCACGCTCGGCCGCCAACAACCGAGCCGACTGCAGGATCACCGCAGCCTGGTCGGCGAACGCCGTGAGAAGGGAGATCTGCTCGGTGCTGAAGTTGTGAGCGGACCGGTCGGCGGCGAAGAGCACCCCGAGCACGCGATCCGAGGAGATCAGCGGCACCCCGAGGATCGACTCCATGTGTTCGGCCTCGACCGCCGCGGTGACCTCGCTCTCGTGTGGGAAGGCCGCGACATCGTAGGCCGCGGTCCACTGGGGTGTGCGTGTCTGCACGACCTTGCTGGCCAGGCCGATGCCTGCGGGGACCCGCAGGTCGCGCATGTTGGACGAGATCGTGCCCCGGTTGGCTCGCACGAGCAGCTCGTCCGTCGCTTCGTCGTACTCCGACAGATAGGTCAGGTCGGTGCCCATGAGCTCGTGCGCGCGGTCGACGAGCTTCTGCAGGAGCTTCTGCACGTCACGCACCTCCACGAGCTCGCGGAGACTGGCCATCAGCGAGGACAGCTCGCGGTCTCGCGCACGCAGCCGGTCGAGCCGCGCCCGAACGTCCAGCAGCGCCCGGACGGTCTCCTCCTCGAGGCCTTCCGCGGCCTGCCGAAGCGCTTCGGGTGTGATCGGCTGGTCGGCGCGAACCAGGTCGGCCAGCGCGCGCACCTGCTCAGTCACCTTCCACGCCTCCTTCCCGTGCTGTTCCCATCACGCAAGGACCGAGGTCAGCCAACGTGAACGGTCGGCTCGACGACGACGGGGAAGCTCACGCTGTTGGCGATGAAGCAGTCCAGGTGGGCCTGGTGATGCGCCGAGGTCGCGGCCTCGACCATCTCTGCGTCCGCGACGGTGACGACGGGGTGCAGCACAGCCTGGATGAACCGGCCGCCGCTCCCCTGTGTCTCCATGGTGGCGGTCGCGGCGTCCTGGTAGTCGAGGACGACCACACCGACCTTCACCGCCTGGTGCAGGTAGGACAGCATGTGGCACTGCGCCAGCGCTGTCAGCAGCAGCTGCTCCGGGTTGTGCCGGCCGGCGTCTCCGCGGAAGGTCCGGTCGGCGGAGCCGAGGATGTCGGGTAGTCCTTCGATGCGTACGACGTGGTCTCGGCTGTAGTCGCGGTAGCCGCTCGTTCCGGTGCCACGGTTGCCCGTCCACTCCACCGAGACCGCGTACTCATGGATCATTGCCATGCCCACACGCTAGCGCCGGTGCGGGCGGTGTATGTGCGGCGTCCGACCCGGTTACCGCTCGCTGGGACAGGTAACGACCGCGAAGCAGGAGAGGTTCGATGACCCACTCGACACCGGCTCGAGGAGACAGCATGCCCGCGACCGTGACCGGATCCGCTGGACGCACCGGCCCGGGATGGTGGCGCTCCGCCGTCGTCTACCAGGTCTATCCGCGCAGCTTCGCCGACGCGAACGGCGACGGCGTGGGCGATCTGCGCGGGATCAGGGAGCACCTCGACCACCTCGAGTGGCTCGGTGTCGACGTCCTGTGGATCTCCCCCGTCTACCCCTCGCCGATGGCCGACAACGGCTACGACGTCAGCGACTACCACGATGTCGACCCCACCTACGGCACGCTGGCGGAGCTCGACGAGCTGATCGCCGAGCTCCACCGCCGCGGAATGAAGCTGGTGATGGATCTCGTCGCGAACCACACCTCCGACGAGCATCCCTGGTTCGTGGAGTCCAGCTCGAGCCCCGAGAACGCCAAACGCGACTGGTACTGGTGGCGCGACGAGCCCAACAACTGGGGGTCGTTCTTCTCCGGTCCGGCGTGGACCTACTGCGAGGGCAGGGCCGCGTACTACATGCACCTGTTCACCAAGAAGCAGCCGGACCTGAACTGGGAGAACCCCGAGGTGAGGCAGGCGGTGTACGAGATCATGCGGTGGTGGCTGGACCGCGGTGTCGACGGCTTCCGCATGGACGTGGTGAACCTGATCTCGAAGGACCCCGAGCTGCCGGATGCGCCGGTCATGCCCGGGCAGCGCTACGGCAACATGCGCGAGTCGGTGCTCGACGGGCCACGCGTGCACGAGTTCCTCGCCGAGATGCACCGGGAGGTCTTCGACCGGTACGACCGCGACCTGCTGCTGGTCGGGGAGACCGGTGAGACGACGGTCGAGGAGGGACGGAAGTACACCGACCCGGCACGCCGCGAGCTCGACATGGTCCTCCACTACGAGCATGTCGAGATCGATCACGGCACCTTCAAGTGGGACGTACGCCCCTTCGACGTCGGTCGTCTGCGTGATCGGCTCGCGGCCTGGCAGGAGGGCCTGGCAGACGTGGGCTGGAACAGCCTCTACTGGGACAACCACGACCAGCCGAGGATCGTGTCGCGATACGGCGACGACGGCCGCTGGCGAACCGAGTCGGCCAAGCTGCTCGCGACCGTCCTGCACCTGCAGCGAGGCACGCCGTTCGTCTACCAGGGCGACGAGATCGGCATGACGAACCACCCGTTCGCCTCCATCGACGAGGTCGACGACGTGGAGGCGGTGAACTACTACCACGAAGCGGTCGCCGCGGGTCTCGAGCCCGAGGACGTGATGGCGTCGCTGCGGGCGATGTGCCGCGACAACGGGCGTACGCCGATGCAGTGGGACGACTCCCCCGGCGCCGGCTTCACCACCGGGACGCCGTGGCTCGCGGTGAACCCGAACCACACCGAGATCAACGTCGCGGCTCAGTACGACGACCCGGACTCGGTGCTCTCGCACTACCGGCGGCTGATCCGGTTGCGGCACGAGGACCCGATCGTCGCCGACGGCGACTTCACCCTGCTGTCCGACAGCCATCCTCAGGTCTTCGCCTTCCGCCGTCGTCACGAGAGCGGTCAGCTGGTCGTGCTCGCGAACTTCAGCGGAGCCGAGGCAGACCTGGGCGAGCTCGCCGAGGAGTGCCGCGGTGAGCTCGTGATCGGGAGCGGCGGCGGCCCGGTGCTCTCGCCGTGGGAGGCGCGGGTCTACCGGCGCTGAGCCCACGGTCTCACCCGTCGCTGAGCAACCAGACCGCGGTGTCCGGCGGGAGCTCGGAGCTGACCGGCTCGCCGCTGCAGATCACGACCTCCCCGCGAGGCAGCGGCGTGGGCTCCGCGCCGCAGTTGAGGACGACGGTCAGCCGGCCGCGGTGAAAGGCGATGACGTCCTCGGGCGCATCGAGCAGCCTCACCTCCTCGTCCTCGCCACGCGCGAGGCGACGACGGGCCGTGAGCGCAGACCGGTAGAACTCCAGGGTCGAGCCGGGCCGACCTGTCTGCGCCGCCACGGTCAGGTCCGTCCACTGGACCGGCTGCGGCAGCCAGGGCTGTCCATCGCCGGGCCCGAAGCCGAAGGGCGGCGCGTCTCCGCTCCAGGGCAACGGCACCCGGCAGCCGTCGCGGCCGTTCCCGCCCTCTGCCCATGGGTCCTGCTGCTGCTCCGGGGGTAGCTGCACATGGGGCAGCCCGAGCTCCTCGCCCTGATAGAGGTACGCCGCCCCCGGCAGCGCCAGCATCGCCAGGGTCGCCGCGCGAGCGCGGGCGAGCGCCTGGGCCCCGTCGCCGTAGCGCGTCCGGTGGCGTACCGCATCGTGGTTGGAGAGGACCCACGTCGGCCACGCTCGGGAGGGCCGCAGCGCATCCAGGGTGGTCACGATCGCGTCGCGGAACGCGACCGCCGACCATGGCGACTGCAGCCACTGGAAGTTGAACGCCTGCTCGAACTCGTCGGTGCGCAGATAGCCGCGTAGGTCCGCCGGGCCCTGGGTCCACGCCTCAGCGACGAGCATCCGCTCTCCGGGATAGGAGGCGATGAGGTCGTGCCAGTCCCGGTAGACCTCGTGGACGTCGGGATGGTCCCACATCGGGTCGTCGTCGACGCCGAGGTCGTACATCACCGCCGGGTCGGAGTTGGGCGACTCGCCGGCGGGGACGTGCTGGTCACGCAGCGCTTTGACCAAGCCGTGGGCGACGTCGACGCGGAACCCGTCGACGCCCCGGTCCAGCCACCACCTCAGCACCGAACGGAACTCCTCGGCCACCTCCGGGTTGCGCCAGTTCAGGTCGGGCTCCTCCTTGTCGAACATGTGGAGGTACCACTGCCCGTCTTCGACCCGCGTCCATGCCACCTGGCCGAACACGGACCGCCAGTTGGTCGGCGGCTCCTCGCCGTCGGGTCCTCGACCGTCCTGGAAGAGGTAGCGATCGCGCTCCGGCGAGCCGGGGCCGGCCGCGAGAGCGTCGACGAACCATGGGTGAGACGAGGAGGTGTGGTTGGGGATCAGGTCGATGATCACCTTCAGCCCCAGCCCATGCGCCCTGGTGAGCAGCTCCTCGGCGTCCTCGAGCGTCCCGAAGAGGGGGTCGACCCCACGGGCGTCGACGACGTCGTACCCGTAGTCGATCTGCGGCGAAGGATAGAACGGTGAGAGCCAGATCGCGTCGCCGCCGAGAGCGGCCAGGTAGTCCAACCGTGAGGTGATACCGGCGAGGTCGCCGGTGCCGTCCCCGTCTGCATCGGCGAACGAACGCGGATAGATCTGGTAGGTCACGGCCTCACGCCACCACGGGGAACTCACGGGTTGCTCGGTAACCCGATGCCCCTCAGGTCATGCCATCCCAGGGCCTTGGTCCGCCCGACCGTCAGACCGTCCTCAGCGGTCGTGGTCGGCCGGGTGCAGCTGGGTCCCGGTGACACCGCAGTGCGCACAGGTCTCGATGTGCACTCGGTGCTCCTCGGGATCAGGCTCGGGTTCGGCGGCGAGCGGGCGGCGTACGAACACCGCGGCGAGCACCGCGCCGAGGATCAGCAGACCGGCGTTGAGGAGCATCGCCGCGCCGTAGCCGTCGTCGAAGGTCTGCGGGTTCGTGTAGTCGTCGCCCGCGATCCCGACCGCCGCCGGGACGACGGCGACGGCCAGCAGCCCGGCGGTCCGGGCGACCGCGTTGTTGACGCCCGAGGCGATGCCGACGTGCCGGTCGTCAGCGGCGTCGAGCACGGTGGCGGTCAGCGGCGAGACCAGCAGCGTGAGTCCGATGGCGAACAGCAGGACGGGTGGCAGCACGTCGACGGCGTACGCCGCCTCCGGCCCGATCCGCCCCATCCAGAGTGCGCCGCCGGCCGCCAGCAGCGGCCCGAGGGTCATCGGCAGGCGCGGACCGATGCGTTGCGCCAGCGCACCCGCACGGGACGAGAAGAGCAGCATCACCACGGTCACCGGCAGCAGCGCCGAGCCGGCGGCGAGAGGCGACCAGCCGCTGACGACCTGGAGCTGGAGGACCAGCAGCACGAAGATCACGCCGAGTGGCGCGTACACGAGCAGGGTGACGGCGTTCGCCGCGCTGAACTGGGGGTTGCGGAACAACCCGAGCGGAACCAGCGGATGGGCCGAGCGGGCCTCGACGACCACGAAGGCGACCAGGGAGACGACTCCGGCTGCGACGGTCACCGCCACCGAGCCGACGAAGCCGACCTCGCCCGCCCGAGTCAGCCCGAAGGTGAGAGCGCCGAGCCCGGTCGCGGCCAGCACCGTGCCGGTGAGGTCGAGCCGGCCGGCGGCGTCCGGGTCCCGGCTCTCCGGGACGTGGCGAGCGGCGACGATGACGATGAGCACCGCGACGGGGACGTTGATGAGGAAGACCAGCCGCCAGTTGATCTCGACCAGCCAGCCGCCGACGAGCGGTCCGATCGCGGCAGCGATGCCGCTCAGACCTGACCAGGCACCCACGGCCGCGGACCGGTCCTCGCCGTGGAACGAGGCGGCGATGATCGCCAGGCTCCCCGGTGTCAGCAGGGCACCTCCGACTCCCTGCAGACCACGCGCGGCGATCAGCACCTGGATGTCGGGAGCCAGCCCGCACAGCAGCGACGCGACAGCGAACCACACCACGCCGATGAGGAAGATCCGCCGCCGACCGAAGCGGTCGCCGAGGGAACCACCGAGGAGGATCAGTGCCGCGAGGCTCAGCGTGTAGGCGTTGACCGTCCACTGCAGGCCGGAGAAGCCCGCGTCGAGGTCCTCCCCGATCCGGCCGAGGGCGACGTTGACGACCGTCGAGTCGAGCATCGCCAGCCCGGAGCCCAGCACCGTCGTCGCGAGCACCCACCGGCCGCGGGCGGTGCCCAGCCGGAGAGGAGCCGGGTCGCTCGCAGAGTCCGTCATGATCGGGCTCCCTTCTCTCGGTGGCAGAGACGCCGTTGCGAGCAGTATCCCAGTCAGGCGCCATCACCCGAGACGGGTGACGCGTCGCCCCGCACGCGCCCGCATCCTGAGGACGATCCTTGCCGTTGTCGGTTCCGGGGAAATGAGATGAATGTGCTGTCCAGGGCCTGGTCGCGTCCGTTCTGGGTCTTCGGCGGCCTGCTGCTCGCCTACTACGCGTTCCCGTTGAGGTGGACGGAATCGGTGGTGGCGGTCGGCACGAACCTGCTCGTGACGGTGGGCGCGCTCGCACTCGTCGGGACGGTGATGGTCAGAGAGCTCGACTCCGTCCGTAGGGGCTTGCCCGGACGAAGCGTGCGAGTGCTGGCCATGCTGCTGATCCTGCTGGTGATGGCGGCATCGCTGACCTTCTTCCTGCTCGACCAGAATCGTCCCGACGAGATCGTCGGCCTGGATACACGGACAGACGCTCTCTACTTCACCTTGAGCACGATGACGACGGTCGGGTACGGCGATGTCCACGCCGAGGGGCAGATCGCCCGGGCGTTGGTGTGCGCGATGATCATCTTCAACGTCGTGGTGGTGGCGTCGCTCATCCGCGCCCAGAGTCGGCCCGCGCCCGACTAGACGGTACGTCAGCCGTCCGCGACCCACGCTCGCAGGTCTCCGCCGTGCTGGTCGAGGGTGGGCGGCGCGGCGTGTTCGGTGGGCGTCACCTCGGCGCCCTCGGTGAAGAACCGCAGCGGCGGCCCGGGGAGGGTCAGGTGACCGAGGGTGGCGTGGTCGACGTCGATCAGCAGGCCCTGGCTGGCGGTCTGCTCCCAGGCGTAGACCTCGTCCAGGGAGCGCACCTTGCCGGCCGGGACGCCGGCCTCGGCGAGCTTGGCGAGCAGCTCTTCGGCAGGCCACGGCGCGAAGAGCGTCTCGACGAGCTCGACGACCTTCTCGCGGTTGGCGGCGCGCTCGGGATTGGTCGCCATTCCCTCACGGTCCGGTGAGATGTCGAAGGCGGTGCAGAACCGCCGCCACAGCCCCTCGCTCCCGACCGCGATCTGCACGGTGCCGTCGGCACAGCGGAACAGGCCGTACGGCGAGATGCTCGGGTGATGGTTGCCCTGCGAGCGGCCGACCTCGCCGGCGACAGTCCAGCGAGTTCCCTGGAAACCGTGGACACCGACGACCGCGGAGAGCAACGAGGTACGTACGACGGTCCCGCGGCCGGTGCGCTCCCGCTCGTGCAGTGCGGCGAGCACGCCGTAGGCGCCGTACATCCCGGCCAGCAGGTCGGCGATCGGCGTACCCACCCGCTGGGGGTCGTCGGGGCCCGAGCCGGTGAGCGACATCAGGCCGGCCTCGCCCTGCGCGATCTGGTCATAGCCGGACCGCCCTCCCTCGGGGCCGTCGTGGCCGAACCCGGTGATCGAGAGCACGACGAGACGAGGGTTGCGGGCCTGGAGGTCGTCGACGCCGAGCCCGAGCCGCTCCAGGACGCCGGTGCGGAAGTTCTCGATGAGCACGTCGGCCCGGTCGGCCAGGCGCAGCAGGACGTCCTTGTCGTCGGGGTCCTTGAGGTCGAGGGTGATCGACTCCTTGTTGCGGTTGGCCGAGAGGAAGTACGTCGCCTCCCGCTGCCCCTCCTGGCCCACGAACGGCGGGCCCCAGCCCCGGGTGTCGTCGCCGTGACCGGGCGCCTCCACCTTGATGACGCGAGCACCGAGGTCGCCCATCATCATCGCGGCGTGCGGCCCGGCCAGAGCACGGGAGAGGTCGAGGACGACGATGTCGTCGAGCTGTCCACGCATCTGCGTCACCACCCCGGGAGGACCAGGGCGGTCCAGACCAGGAGGGGGCCGACGAGCACCACGATGACGCTGTAGCCGAGGATCTGCTTGTAGTAGCGCTCCTCGGTGATGCTCTCGGGACGGTTGGCCAGCATCAACGCACCGTTGGTGGAGAACGGGCTCACATCGACGATCGTCGAGGAGATCGCCAGCGCGGAGATGAACAGGGCCGCCGAGATCCCGCCCTCGGCGATCAGCGGCACCGAGATCGGGATGATGATCGGGAGCAGCGCCGTCGAGGAGGCGAACGCGGAGACCACGCCGCCGACATAGCAGAGGACGAGCGCGCCGATGGCCACGGCGCCCAGGCCTGCGGCCCAGTTGCCCACGAACTCCGGCGATCCGGCGGTGTTGAGGATCGTGGCGTACGTCGAGACACCGGCGACCAGCAGGACGGTCGGCCAGGCGATCTGGCGGATCGCCTCCTTGTGCTGACTCGGGGAGAGAGCCGCCAGGACGGTCGCGGCGGTGATCGAGGCGAAGCCGATGTTCTTGTCGAAGAACAGGGCGACGGCGGCGACGATGACGAAGGCCGCCAGGGTCAGGACCTGCTCGGTGCGGATGCCGGGCTTCGTCCCGGTCGGGGCGACGGTGCCGTAGCCGCGGGCGGGGACGGTGACGCCGCCCTCGTTCAGGCTCTCGGGTACGCCGGCGGCGGCGCTGGCCGCCTCGTCGGGATCGAGCCGCATGCTCATCAGCGCCCGTCCACCAAGGACGAAGAAAAGGATCGTCGCCATGATCAGGTTGACCACCAGGCTGGTCACGAAGACCGTCATCTCGCTGGCCGGCAGGCCGGCGTCAGCCATGACCGAGTTGGTGATCGTGCCGTAGATGCTGATCGGCGAGAAGCCGCCGCCCTGGGCGCCGTGCACGACGAACATACCCATCATCAGCGGGTTGATCTTGTAGCGACCGGCGAACCCGAGCGCCACCGGCCCGATGATCGCGCAGGCCGCCGGGCTCGCGGCCCCCATCGCGGTCAGCAGCGCGGTCACGCCGAACATCACCCACGGGATGAGCGCGACCCTGCCGCCCACCGCACGGACGGCACTGCTGACGATCAGGTCGACCGTGCCGTTGTTCCTCGCGATCGCGAACAGATAGGTGACACCTATCAGCGTCAGGATCAGGTCGGCGCTGACTCCGGCCAGGATCTCCTTCTCGGAGAGGTCCAGCGCGAACATCCCGACCAGCCACGCCGCGACGTAGGCAAGAGCTCCCATGTTGATCGGCAGCAGCGTGCCGGCCACGAACAAGGCGACCAACGCAATGATCGCCACCCATTCCGGTCCCATCCGACTTCCCTTCTGTTGGCCCCCGAAGGACACCGCGACTTGTGACTCGGATCACAGGCGGATCAGTGGCCTAGCCAATAGGACAATCGCGAGAACGTCAATACCCTGTAGCCATGAGTGAGTCCGCGCGCTTTCCACGTCCGCTGCAGCGAACCCGCCTCTATGAGCAGGTCGCGGAGCAGATCACCGCCTGGATCTCGGAGAACGATCTGAAGGCCGGCGATCGGCTGCCGCCGGAGAGGCAGCTCGCCACGAGCCTCGGAGTCAGCCGCGCGACGCTCAGCCAAGCCCTCGTGGCCCTCGAGGTGATCGGTGTCGTCGCGGTGCGGCACGGTGACGGGACGGTCCTGACCGACAAGCCTCGTGCCGAGCGCATCACCGATGCGATCCGGGCCCACGCGGAACGGATCCCCGACGTCATCGAGGCGCGGGACGCCTTGGAGACCAAGCTCGCCGCCCTGGCGGCGCAGCGGCGTACGCAGGAGGACCTCGACCGGATCGAGGCGGCTCTACGGGCGATGGCGGACGACGTCGACGGCGGCGGCCGCGGCGTCCAAGGTGATGAGCTCTTCCATCGCGCGGTCACCGAGGCCGCCCACTCCCCTCTGCTCGAGCAGATGATGTCGGAGATCAGCGAGCTGATCCGCGAGACGCGGATCGAGTCGCTCTCCCAGCCCGATCGCCCCCGGACCTCGCTCGCAGGTCACCGGAGGATCGCCGACGCGATCGCCTCGGGTGATGCCGAAGCCGCCGCGGCCGCCATGCACGGGCACGTCATGCTGGTCAGCGACGTCGCTCTCCTCCGCGACTGATGAGCGCGCGTAAGCGAGCGGCATGACGTGGCTGGACCAGCTCGTGGTGCTCGCCGCGGGCCTGGGTGCCGGCATCCTCACCTCCACGGTGGGGGTCGCGTCGCTGCTCAGCTTTCCCGTGCTGGTCGCGGTGGGCCTGCCGCCGGTCGTGGCCAACACCTCCAACACGGTCGGGATGACGCCGGCCGGGCTCAGCGGCTCCTTCGGCTACCGGCGCGAGCTGGCCGAGCATCCGGGGGTGACCGTCGCCGTGCTGATCACCGCAGGCTGCGGCAGCGTCGCCGGATCATTGCTCCTGCTGTGGCTGCCGGGATCCGTCTTCGAGGCGGTCGTGCCGTGGCTGATCCTGGGCACCTGCGTACTCGTCGGGGTGCAGCCTCGGTTGAGCCGGTTCCTGCGCCAGCACGCCACCGACACCGAGCCGCGGGTGCGGGTCTCCGGGCCGACCGCGGTGTTCGCGACGCTGACCGGCGCCTACGGCGGCTACTTCGGCGCCGGCTCCGGGGTGATGATGATGGCCGTGCTCGGCTTCGGGACCGACCTGGAGTTCCGCACCGTCAACGCGCTCAAGACGTTCGCGGTGATGGCCTCGAACGTGGTCGCGACCGTCATCTTCGTGGCGATCGCCGACCTCGACTGGCTGGCGGTCGGTCTGCTCGCCGCAGGCTCGGTCGTGGGCGGGTACGTCGGGGCGCGCATCGGTCGCCGGCTCCCGGCCGCCGTGCTGCGCTCGATGATCGTCGTCGTCGGGATCGGCGCGGCGACGTTCATGCTGGTGCACTGATCCACGGCGGGCCGGTCTGGTCAGAACGGCGGCTTACCGGTCCCCGAGAGCCGGAACCGCCCCCACGGGTCGATGTCGGAGAGCCGCCCTTCGGCTTCGCCGTGGGTGGTGCGGACGGTGACGGTCTGGCCGTTGCGTACGCCTTCGAGGGCTGTGCCGACCCGGCCGTACCAATGGAAGCGGCCGTCGATCGGCTGGAAGGCGCCGCGGAGGGCGACGTCGACCTCCCAGACGCCGTGCTCGGACTCGAGGCGGGCGTTGCCGTCGTAGAGGTGCTGCGGCTCGTGCGTGCTCATGAACGGCCCTTTCGGAGCGGGGTGACGATCTCGGGTCGGTCCAGGGCGCTCAGGTCGACGCCGTACTCGGCGGTGGTGCCCGCCAGCGCGTGCCAGACGAGCTCGCTGAGATAGCGGGTGAACGCGGCGCGCGACATGGTGCGTCGCTCGAGCCACCACTGGCCCGCGGACTCGCCGATCCCGACGAAGCTGTGCGCCCACGGCTCGGCGCCGGCCGCGTCGACTCCGAGGCGGCCGAAGGTGTCGACGAGCAGGCGCGTGAAGGTCGCAGCGATGAGCTGCTTGCCGTCGGCGAGCGGGTCGGTGCCGCCGGTGTGCTGGCGCACCAGGAGCAGATAGACGTTGGGATGCTCGGCGATGGTCTCGACGTACGCAGCGACGCCGGCCTCGACCCGCTGGCGGGTCGGCGCGGGAGCGAGCACGGCCTCGACCACGGCGTCGAGGATCTGCCCCGCCGCCCACATCCCCACCGCGCCGTGCAGCTCGGCCTTGTCAGCGAAGTAGCGGTAGAGCACCGGCTTGCTGACCCCGGCCTCGGCGGCGATGTCGGCGATCGAGACCTCCGCGCCGGCGGAGTCGACCGCCCGTACGGCGGCGGCGACCAGCTCCGCCCGTCTCGCCTCGCGGTGGGAGTCCCAGCGTGAGGACCGGCCGTCGTCCTTGACCTTCCGTGTCATGTCCTGCACTCTAGCAACTACCCGTAACTCTAGGTAACACATAATTCGGAAGCGCAGCGCTGAGCTGCTCAGTGGGGAGAAGAATGACCATCGCCGACCCGACCGCCGACCGGCTCCTGCGTTCCACGGCGCGCCAGTCCTACGACCCGGAGGTGGACCTCGACTGGGAGGCCGCGCCCGTCGAGGGGCTGTGGTGGATGCAGCCCGAGCGCGTCTCCCTCTACGGCACCCCGACCTGGGACCGACTCAGCATCGAGCAGCAGATCGAGCTCTCCCGGCACGAGGTCGCCAGCATCATGAGCGTCGGCCTGTGGTTCGAGGTGCTGCTGATGCAGCTCCTGCTTCGTGAGGTCTACGGGGCGGATCCGCGCACGGCACGGACGCAATACGCGTTGACCGAGATCGGCGACGAGACCCGCCACTCAGTGATGTTCGGCCGGGCGATCGCGGCGATGGGGGCACCGGCGTACGGCCCGCGGCCTGCTGTTCTCCGCGTCGGGAAGCTCGCCCCGCTGCTGCACGGGCCCAGCGTCTTCTCCGCGACCCTGGTCGGCGAGGAGCCGCTCGACCGGTGGCAGCGAGAGCTGATGAAGGACGAGCGCTGCCAGCCGCTGACCCGCATGGCTTCCCGCATCCACGTCACCGAGGAGGCGCGCCACGTCACCTTCGCCCGGGAGGAGCTCGCCGCGGCGATGTCGCAGAAGATCGGGCGCACGCAGCTCCGGCTGCACCAGAACCTCACCGCTCGAGCCGCGTATGTGATGGCCCGCTCGCTGGTCCACCCGGACTGCTACGCGGCCGTCGGCCTCGACCCGATGGAGGCACGCCGCGAGGCGCTCGGCAACGAGCACCACCGCGCCACCCTGGCCTGGATGGGCGAGAAGATGATGCCCTACCTCATCGAGCACGGGATGGTCTCGGAGAAGGACCGCAAGATCTGGCGGGCCTCGTTCCTGGTGCCGCGCGACTGACGGGACTCCTCAGAGCGCGGCGAGACGGTCGACGATGAGGTCGACCCGCTGCTCGGCGTCCTCCGGCAGCAGCCGCCCCGACCGAGTCAGCGTCGCCACGCCGTGCAGGGACGCCCAGAACACCTCGGTGAACAGCTCCGGCGCGACGCCATCGCCGGCAACATCGCCCAAAGTCTCCATCAGCGCCGTGAAGGCATCCTTCAGCGGCTCCGGAGTGTCCTCCTGTGCGTACGCCAGGCCGCCGTCGAGCTGGAACAGAGCGTCGTAGACCGCCGGGTTGCGCTCGGCGAAGTCGAGATAGGCGCGGGCGAGGGAGGCGACGCGCTCCCTCGGGGTGGTCGCGGCACCGTCAGCCCGATCACGAACCCGATGAGGATGACCGCAGCCGCGGCGCCGATCACCAGGGCGATGTTGGTCGCCAGCTGTCGGCGATCGGCGAGGACGAGCGCCAGCGCCGTGCCCAGGATCGGTGTCATCAGCGGGGCCACGATCATGGCGCCGATGACGGTCGCGGTGGAGTCGGCGACCACGCCGGCGGCGGCGATGACGCCGGCGAGCACGAGCAGCACCCAGAACGCCGTGAGGTTGCGCCGACGGTCGCCCACCGTCAGGAACAGACGTTCGGTGATGCGCGCGACGTCAGCCGTCAAAACGGCCAGAGCTCCTGTCATGCACGAAGGATCGGTGGCATACGGCCGCCGCGGCTCCCCCGGAGCAGGTGAGCTTCAGGGGAGCTTGGTGCGTCAGCGGAAGGCGGACTCCCCCGTCAGCGCCTGGCCGATGATGAGCTGGTGGACCTCGCTGGTGCCTTCGTACGTCAGGACCGACTCGAGGTTGTTGGCGTGGCGCATGATCGGGTACTCGAGAGTCACGCCGGCGGCCGCGAGGATGGTGCGGCACTCGCGGGCGATCGCGATCGCCTCACGGACGTTGTTGAGCTTGCCGAGCGAGATCTGCTCGGGGCGGAGGGTGCCCTCGTCCTTCAGGCGCCCCAGCTGCAGCGCGAGGAGCATCGACTTGCCGAGCTCGAGGGTCATGTCGGCGAGCTTGGTCTGGGTGATCTGGTAGCCGGCCAGCGGCTTGTCGTAGATCTCCCGGGAGGCGGCGTACGCGATGGCTGACTCGAGGCAGTCGCGGGCCGCGCCGACGGCGCCGAAGACGATGCCGAACCGGGCCTCGTTGAGACACGACAGCGGGCCCTTCAAGCCCCTGACCTCGGGGAACGCGGCGGAGGCCGGGAGGCGTACCTCGTCCAGGACGATCTCGCCGGTGACCGAGGCACGCAGCGACAGCTTCTGCTTGATCACCGGTGCGGAGAAGCCAGGGGTGTCGGTGGGGACGACGAAGCCGCGGATCCCCTTGCCGTCGGCCGCCTCGTCGGTCTGGGCCCACACCACCGCGACGTCGGCGACCGGTGCGTTGGTGATCCACATCTTGGTGCCGGAGAGAACCCAGTCGCCCGAGGCATCACGCCGGGCGCGCGTGCGCATCCCGGCCGGGTTGGAGCCGAAGTCGGGCTCGGTCAGCCCGAAGCAGCCGATCGCCTCCCCGGCGGCCATCCGCGGCAGCCACTCCTGCTTCTGCTCCTCGCTCCCCCACTTCCAGATCGCGAACATCGCCAGTGAGCCCTGCACGGAGACCAGCGAGCGGATCCCGGAGTCGGCCGCCTCGAGCTCCATGCAGGCCAGCCCGTACGCGGTGGCGCTGGTGCCCGCGCAGCCGTAGCCCTCCAGGTGCATCCCGAGGACGCCCAGCCTGCCGAGCTCGGGGGCGAGCTCACGGACCGGGACCTCACCGGCCTCGAACCAGTCGGCGAGGTGAGGCTTGACCTCCTTCTCCACGAAGGCCCTCACCGTGTCGCGGATCGCGCGGTCCTCCTCGCCGATGAGGGCCTCGGTGCCGAACAGCTCGAGCGGGGTCTGGGGCATGGGAGTCTCCTTGGGGGGTCGGTCTGGCCGCTGCCGATTGTGTCACCCGTCAGGAGAACGCGTTCGAGCCGTTCGCCCCAGGCTCAGCGCTCGGTACGCTGCCGGTGGCGGAGCTGGGCCAGGTACAGGTTCTTCGGCAGCACCGTCGCGTCCAGGGAGTCGGTGACCGAGCCCAGCGGCCCGGAGAAGTCGCGCGCGTGGTTGGTCGGTCCGGTGGTCCCGGTGACCCCCACCACGGCGCTGTACGGCGCGTTCTCCTCGATCCGGATGCCGTGCGAGCGGCCGTTGGTCACCTCGATGTTCCAGTGGGTGAAGCGGGCTCCCCAGTTGGGTCCCGCGTCGCCGGCGCCGCCGGTGTTCCCGTCGTTGTTGATGGTGATCGCGGTGCGTACCGCGTCGGTGGGGATGAGCTTGTGCGAGTCGAGGGTGCCGTTGGCCATGGTGCCGCCGGCCCACACGTTGCCGGAGGACCATCCCTCGACGTTGAGACCGTGCTGGGTGGGCCCGGCGATCTCGAAGTCGGCGACGAGGTTGTCGTGGGACTGCACGCGGCACATGAAGGGGTGGTGGCCGCGGCGCCCTGAGACGCGGGCGCCGACGATGGAGACGTTCTTGGTGGCGACCAGGCCGAAGGCGTTGTCGGCGTGCTCGACGTGGACGTCGCGCGCCCAGCAGTCGATGGCCGACTGGAAGCACGGCCCGTTGAAGCCGGGCTCGACGTTGTGCTGAGGCGTGGGGACCTCGCGCATCCGCATGGTCAGGCTCTCGATGCCAGCATTGCGGATCGCCGGTCCCAGGGTCGTCAGCGTCGGTTCCCACTCGGGGCGCAGCTCCACCCGCAGCGGCTGTGCCAGGGTGATCCGGCCATCATGGACGGCGGTCACCTCGACCGGCCAGCGGTAGTGCTCGAAGTTGGGCGCGCCGGTCCAGTCGCTGATCTCGGGACGCATCCGTCGGCCTTTGGTCTCCCAGAGATAGTCGTCGGCCCCGGAGATGTCCCCGCACAGGTGCTTCAGCAGGCTGTTGTCTGGCAGGTTGCGCAGCGTCAGCAGCACGGTGTCACCGGCGTGCAGCCCGGTGGTGTCGGCGACCTGGAGCTCGCGGTCGCCGCGGGCGGCCGGAGCGAGGGTGGTCAGCGTCTCGTTGTCCATCCAGCCCTCGTTGCCGACGAAGCCCGCCTCGCGCAGCGACGCCAGTCGGCGACGTGGCACGAACCAGATCTGACCGCCCATCCAGCTCCACTGGCTGATCGAGCCGCGGCGGTTGAGCATGTAGCCGTCGTCCAGCGAGTTCTCGCAGTAGATGACGGTCTCCTCGGGGCTCTCCCCGCGGATGACCACCCCGGAGTCGTGCACGGGGATCATTCCGGTGGTGCGGTAGGTGCCCGCCGGAAGCAGTACGACGCCCCCGCCCGCCGCCCCCGCGGCCGTGACGGCCCGCCGAAGAGCGTCGGTGTCGTCGGCCCGGCCGTCGCCGCGCGCGCCGTACCGCTTGACGTTGGCGACCACCCGCGGTTGGGGGATTCGTCGGTCCCCGCGGCCGTAGCCGGCGTAGGAGACGTTGGGGATCTGCGGGTGGGTGTCGGGGGCGGCGAGGTACTCCTGCCACAGTGCGGCGCCGCCCGACGTGGACATCCCCGTCGCGCCGCGCGTCGCCGCCTGGGCTTTGGTGGTGGGCAGAAGTGCGGCGCCGGCTGTGAGTCCACCGAGGGCGAGCAGGTTGCGGCGGTCGAGGTGGGGCATGCGGGCGCCTCTCAGAGGTCGGCACCGGCCATCGCGGCGCCGTGGGATCGGACGGTCGGAGGCTATGGCTGTGACGTACCTCACGCAATGCCGTTCGCGGGCCGGAGTCGGCTCAACAGGGCTCTGACGAGCATCGGTTCCACTTGGGCATGGAGCGATACCCGTCCTCGATTGAACCGTTCGCCTCACCGCTCCGTAGTACGGGTGAGTGCCGGCATCGGGTCGGCCTCCAGCGAGAGGAAACGGCGTGCGGACACGTACGAAAGCAGCAATCGGGGCCGGTGCGGCAGTCGTCGTGGTCGGAGGCGTCGTGGCGATCTTCGGGCCCGGCTGGTACGCCGACCGGGCCGAGGACGCGGCTGCGGACGAGCCCAGCCTCAGCGCGTCGGCGGCGCCCGCTGACGAAGCCGACAGCACCGGAACCTGGACCGTCTCGGACGGCTCCTACGCCGGCTACCGCCTCGACGAGGTGCTCCGGGGCGAGGACGTCACCGTCACCGGTCGAACCGAGGACGTGACCGGCGATGTCACCGTCGCCGACGGCGAGGTCACCGAGGCGAGCATCGAGGTGAAGGTCGCCACGATCGCCACCGACTCCGAGAACCGTGACGGCTACTTCCGCGAGAACGCGATCGAGGCCGACCAGTTCCCGACCGCCACGTTCGAGCTGACCGAGCCCGCCGCCCTCGAGGAGGGTGCGACCGAGGTCGAGCTGGTCGGCGACCTCACCGTCCACGGCGAGACGAGGCCGGTGACCGTGGACGCCGAGGTCGGCGGCGACGGTGCCAGCGCCCTCCAGGTCGTCGGCAGCGTGCCGGTCACCTTCGCAGACTTCGGCATCGAGGCCCCGAACCTCGGCTTCGTGAGCGTCGAGGACACCGGCAGCATCGAGTTCTCGCTCGAGCTGGTCAAGGGCTGAACCGGGACTCTGGGATCCTGGGTTCGTGCGAGGAGACGACATGGGTGCGGAGGACGAGCTGCTCGTAGCGGTGCACGACGCCCATTCGGAGGCTCTCTACCGCTACGTCGTACGCCGCACCGGCGACGCCGAGGAGGCACGCGACGTGGTGCAGGAGACGCTGCTGCGCGCCTGGCGCAATCCGGCTGTGCTGCAGCGTCCCGACGACGGCGTCCGCGCCTGGCTGTTCACCACCGCCCGCAACCTGGTCATCGACGACCTGCGCAGCGCGCGCCGGAAGCGGGAGTACGCCGCGGAGTCCTTGCCCGAGCAGAGCCGGACCGACCAGGCCGAGGCCGACCAGACCCAGGCGGTGCTCGACTCCTGGATCGTCGCCGACGCCCTGCTCGCGCTCTCCTCCGACCATCGTGCGGTGGTGGTCGGGGCCTACTACGGCGGCCGGTCGGTCGCGGAGCTCGCCACCGAGCTCGACATCCCACCCGGCACCGTCAAGTCTCGGCTGCACTACGGCCTGCGAGCCCTGCGTCTCGCCCTGCAAGAGAAGGGGGTCACCTCATGAGTGAGCGCCAGCGAACGACCATAGGATTCGGGCCGCCACGTCCGTACTATCGCGCTTGCGCTACGGAGGTGGCGGCATGAGTGAGCGCCAGCGAACGACCATGGGATTCGGGCCGCCACGTCCGTACTATTGCGCTTGCGCTACGGAGGTGGCGGCATGAACGACGACCTGGACGCCTCGACACACGAGACGTTCGCCGACTGGGACGCCTCCTACGTGCTCGGAGCGCTGAGCCCGAGCGACCGGCGGGCCTACGAACGGCACCTGACCGGCTGTGGCGTGTGCCGCGACGCCGTCGCCGAGCTCGCCGGGATGCCCGGACTGCTCGGGGCGCTCTCGCGCGGGGAGGCCGAGGAGCTGCTCGAGGACCCCACCGCAGAGGTCGCGGCGCCGCCGCTGGCTGACCTGGCCGGAGCCGTACGCAGGTCACGACGGCGTCGCCGGGCGTTCGCCGTCGCGGCCGCGGCCGTGCTCCTCGCCAGTGGCACGGCCATCGGTGGACTGCTGCTCGACGGTGACGAGACCCGCCAGCCGACCGCCGGCCCCTCGGCCTCGGCAACGCCTTCGGGCTCTGCCGGCGCTAACGTACGCACCGTCGACCTGCGACCGGTGGGCAGCGTGGACATGTGGGCTCAGCTCGTGGTCACCCCGACTTCGTGGGGCACCAAGCTCAACTGGAGCTGCCACTACCCACCCAAGCCGGGGCAGAGCCCGCCGGCGCGGTCGGACTATCAGGATGAGCCGGTGACGTACGACCTGGTCCTGGTCGGCCGGGACGGCTCGCGCACGGTCGCCGGGTCGTGGACCTGGTCGGGCGGAGAGACGCTCGGGCTGGACGCCTCCTCCGCGGTGCCGATCGCCGATGTCGAGCGGGTCGAGATCACCCTCGTCGGCGAGGACACCGCGGTCGCGGCGGCGTCGTTGACCTGAGCGCGGCCGGCCGCCGGCCCGTCGCGTTCTTGCGATAGGCCGAAATGCCTACAGAACATGGCCGCGCGACAGACGCGCCATGAGCGCCGGACCGCGAGGCTGGCGACATGTCCATCACCAAGACGCCGTACAGCACCCCCACGCCCGCACGCATAGCCCGCTCTCGCGGAATCGTGACCGTCGCCTGCACGGTCACGGTCGCCTTGGCGGTCATCGCCTCGACGAGGGGCGAGGTGATGACCTACACGGCCGGGTTCGCACCTGCCTGGGTAGCCGTCGTCGCGTGTGCCCTGGGCCTGGTCGGTGTCGCGCTGCCGGCCGGGCACTCGGCCTCGGCCGCGATCTCCTGGACCGGCGTGACCCTGCTCAGCTGGTCGGCCGCCGGACTGGTCTTCGACATCTTCCGCGCTGCAGCCGTCCTCGGCGTCCCCGGGCTTCCACCGATGGTGGACTGGCTCGGGCTCTCCGTGCGGGCCATGGCGCTCACGTCCGGGGTCCTGCTGACGGCAACGACCCTGCGGCGGGTCGACCGGCTGCGCCGCCCCGGACGCGCCTGGGTCATTGCCGCCTGGCTGTGCGCGGCGCCATACCCGCTGCTCAAGGCGTACTGGTGGGGCGGCGGAGACCTGGGTTCGGAGGCGATCGGGCACACGGGCTCCTTTCCATACGGCGAGGTCGTCGTCTTCGCGCTGGCCGCGGTATGGGCCACTGCGCTCGCGGCACCGGTGCCCGCGTCGCTTCCCCGCACGCTCCTCGTCGCAGGTGGCTGGTTCGCCGCGGCTGCCCTGCTCAACCTCGGCGCGCTGGCAGCATTCGGAACCCTGGCCGACGTGCTCGGGATCGTCGACGGACCGATCTCCTTCCACGACGGCCGTTGGGTCGTGACTCCGGTGTACGCCTCGTGGCTGGCGCTGGGCATCGTCCTGGGCCGCCTCAGCCTGGCCGGCCCGCCTGCGCGCCGACGCCGCTAGCCTGTCCCCATGTCGCTGCCGCTTCGGAGGAGCCTCGATCACACGGCTCTGCTGCTCGGCATTCCCGTTCTCGCCCTGTCGGTGTTCGTCGCCGCCGTCTCGCTGCCCGCGAGCGGTGCCGCCGTGGTCTGCGCTGCGTCGGTCGTGGCACACCTCGCACTTGCGCTCAGACTGTCCCGGCCACGTCTCTCCTTCGCCACGGTGGCCGCCTGCATCGGCGTACTGGCCCTGACCAGCGGCTTGTTCATCGTGGTGCCGTCCGTGCTGACGTTCCCCGTCGCCCTGTACGCGGTGACAGCCCACGGCAGTCGGCTGGACGGAATGGCAGCCGCGGGGGTCGGGGTCCTCGGCGCGGTCTTCGGCACGTGGCGGTTCGTCACCGATGCGAGCGTCCGAGCGGAGGGGCTCGAGCCACACGCGGGCTTCGTACTGGTGACCCTCCTCTCCGTCGTCGCGGCAACCTGGGCCCTGGGGCAGCGGACCCGTGGCGACATCGCCCGAGCGAAGGCCGACGAACAGCGGGCGACGGAACGGGTCTCCGCGGCGGCACGCGACGAGCGGACCAGGATCGCCATCGAGATGCACGATGTCGTGGCTCATTCGCTCGCGGTGATCGTGAGCCAGGCACGCGGTGCCCAGTACACCGACCGCTCCGACTGGCAGGTGCCGATCGACACCCTGTCGACGATCGAGAGAACCGGCCGCGAGGCGCTCAGCGAGATGCGCGGCATCCTCGGCCTGCTGCGCGACGGTGGCCGGGACGGTGACCTGGCCCCCGTACCGGCTCTCGGTGACCTGCCCGAGCTGGTCACCCGCTTCCCGTCCGCTCGACTCACCGTCGTCGGGACACCACAACCGTTGTCGCCGGCCCGCGAGCTGGCGGTCTACAGAGCTGCCCAGGAGTCGCTCACCAACGTCCTCAAGCACTCGGGCCACGGGGCGGCTGCCGAGGTCACGCTCACGTGGGCGCCCGCCCGGCTGGTCCTGGAGGTGACGGACGACGGGGACGGGGTGACCACCGACGACGGCGCGGCCGGTCTCGGTCTTTCCGGGATGCGTTACCGGGTGGAGGCGCTCGGTGGGACGGCAGTTGCCGGGCCGAAGCGGGCGGGAGGATTTGCCGTGACCGTGTCGCTGCCGACCGAGGAGGAGGACCGGTGACCATCAGGGTCTTCATCGTCGATGACCAGGAGCTCGTACGTGCGGGCTGTGAGATGGTGATCGCCGCCCAGCCGGACATGGAGGTGGTGGGTACCGCCGGTGACGGCGCGACTGCCTTGGAGCGGCTGGCCGTCACACGTGCCGACGTCGTGCTCATGGACATCCGCATGCCACGAGTCGATGGTGTGGAAGCGACCCGGCGGCTGCGGGCTCGAAGTGACCAGCCCCGGGTGCTGGTCCTCACCACGTTCGACTTCGACGAGTACGTCGTCGCAGCGCTGGCGGCCGGTGCCAGTGGCTTCCTGGTCAAGGACGCTCCCGCCGACGAGCTCCTCAGGGCGATCCGATCGGTGGCCGGTGGGGACGCCGCACTGTCTCCGTCTAGCACCCGGCGGCTGATCGAGCACGTCGCGAGCGACCTGCTCCCGTTCGACCCCGACCAGGGACCGCTCGTTCGGTTGACCGAGCGTGAACGGGATGTGTTCTGGGCGCTCGTCCGAGGTCGTTCGAACGCCGAGATCGCCACTGAGCTGCACCTGGCCCAAGGCACCGTCAAGCTCCACGTCGGCAGAATCCTGACCAAGCTGGAGCTCGAGGATCGTGTGCAGGTCGTGATCTTCGCCTACGAGAACCGCCTCGTCCGTGCGGGCCGGCCGCTGGCCGGAGAGTCCGACCAGCAGGCCTGAGTCCGGCCGCAGCTAGGAATCGGTCATGCGCCTAGTGTGACCTGAGTCAGGGGTGGGTTCAAAGGGTCCGCTGAGGCGCCCGGTCGGTCGCGATGAGCTCGGCGGCGCGCTCGCCGATGAGGATCGACGGTGCGTTGGTGTGGCCGCGCACGATCCTGGGCATGATCGAGGCGTCGGCGACGCGGAGGCCCTCGACGCCGCGTACGCGCAGCCGGGGGTCGACCACGCTGGCCTCGTCCGTGCCCATCCGGCAGGTGCCGGTGGGATGGTAGAGGGTGTGCGCGTGGCGCTCCAGGATCGCGTCGGCGACCTCCTCCGCGGTCGAGTCGGTCGGGACGTCGGGGCGCAGGAACCTGCCGAGGATCGGTTTGAGCGAGGGCTGGGAGGCGATCTCCAGAGCCACCCGGACGCCCTCGACCATCGCGGCGCGGTCCCTGCCCTCGGGGTCGGAGAGGTAGCGCGGGTCGATGACCGCCTTGGCGGACGGGTCGGTGGAAGCGAGCGTGATCCGGCCGCGGCTGGCCGGGTCGACGAGGATGGGACCGGCGACGACCCCCTCACCTTGGAAGGCGATCAGGCCCTCATCGAAGAACCCGGCGGGGGCGAAGATCATCTCGATGTCGGGGGCGTCCAGGTCCGGGCGCGAGCGGAGGAAGCCGTACGCCTCCCCGACGTTCGAGGTGAGCATCCCGCGCCTGCGCAGCAGGTAGTCGGCCAGCTGCCGCAGCGACTCCGCGGTCGCCAGCGACCCGGTCTCGACCTCCCAGCCGATACCGGCGACGAGATGGTCGGCGAGGTTCTCCCCCACCTCCTTCGCGTCATGGACGACGTCGATGCCGAAGCCCTTCAGCTGGGCGGCCGGCCCGATCCCGGAGAGCATCAGCAGCTGCGGGGTGTTGATCGCGCCGCCGGAGAGGATCACCTCACGGCGGGCGGTGATCGTCGTCCGCTGGCCGTCGACGACGGCCTCGACCCCGGTCGCCCGACTGCCGTCGAAGGTCACCCGGGAGACCTGGGCACCGGTGACCACTCTCAGGTTGGCGCGCTTGGCGGCGGGCTTGAGGTAGGCGGCGGCCGTGCTCCACCGGGCTCCCCTGCGCTGGGTGACCATGGTCTCGACGAACGCCTCGGGGTTGGGGCCGTTGGCCCGCCCGCGCGGGTAGCCAGCCTGCTCGGCGGCCTGCAGGAACGACTCGGTGCAGGCACGCGGGCTTCGCTGCCGCTCGACGCGGACCGGGCCGCCGATACCGTCCAGAGCGGTGGCGTCCTCGACGTCCTCGAGCCGTGCGTACGTCTTCTTGACGGCATCCCAGCCCCACTCGGGTCCGGCGGCCGCGCCCCATTCCTCGTAGTCGGCCTGGAAGCCCTTGACCCACATCATCGCGTTCATCGAGGAGCAGCCACCGAGCATCCGGCCGCGTGGCCAGTAGATCCTCCGGCCGCCGAGCTCGGGCTGTGGCTCGGTGGAGTAGTCCCAGTCGTGCTCGGTCTGGAAGAGCTTCGAGAACGCGGCCGGAATGTGGATGTTCATACCCTTGTCGCGCTGCCCGGCCTCCAGCAGAGTCACCTGGACCCCCGGGTCCTCGCTGAGCCGCGCCGCGAGCACGGCGCCCGCCGATCCGGCCCCCACCACCACGTAGTCGCTGGTCAGTTCCTGGCTCATACCGGATCTCCTTCGTCGACGGTGACGGGCCTAGCGGGCCTACGGTCGCAGAGGTGAGGTTGGAGAAGGGTTGAGCCCGCGATGGTCAGCTCGGCGCCGAGAGGTCACCTTCTGACGCCGAGAAGTCACTATTTGGCGGCGAGGAGTCAGTTCTACTGGCCTCTTGGTCAGAAACTGACATCTCGCGGTCAGAAACTGACGTTTCGGGGTGGGTGGGTCAGTCGGCGAGGAAGGCACCCAGGGCGTACGCGGGGTGGCGGTCCAGGTTGTGCCGGCCGCGGTCGTAGCGGCGGGTGGTGCGGGGGTCGGCGTGACCGGCGGCGTCCTGGACGTCCTCGAGAGGTACGCCGGCCTCGCGGGCCAGGGTGACGAAGGTGTGGCGGAGGCTGTGCGGAGAGAGCTTGTCGCCGTGCTCGACGCCGGCGGCGGCGCCGAGGCGGCGGATGAGACGGAAGGCCTCGGAGCGGTGCCAGCGGTTGCCGGTGCTCGTGACGAAGACCGGGCCATCGACTCGGGCGTCGAGGTAGCTGTCGAGCGCCTGTGACGTCGCCGGGTTGAGGACGACGTCGCGGCGAGCGCCGCCCTTGCGGGTGATGGTCAGGATGCGGTGGCCGCGGGAGTGGCTGAGATCGGTCACGTCGGCGCCGAGAGCCTCGGAGATGCGCAGGCCGTCGTGGAGCAGAAGGGTCACGAGCGCCGCGGCGCGGCTGGAGTGCTCGCGTGCGGCGGCGAGGAACGCCCGTGCCTCTCCCCTGTCCATGCCCAGCGTCTGGGAGTCGTTGCTTGTCTTGGGGCGCTTGATGTGCTCGGCCGGCGATGTGGTCAGGGCGCCCTCGGCCACGCCGTATCGGTAGAAGCCGGCGATCGCGGAGAGCCGCCGGGCGATCGTTGCCGGGCTGCGCCGCGTCTCCAGGTGGCGGGCATAGCCGTCGACCATCGCACGGTTGGCGGCGAGCGGGTCGATCTCCAACGCCGCGCACCAGCTGAACCAGTCGGCGAGGTCTCTTCCGTACGCCGCGCGGGTGTGCCCTGCGTAGGAGAGCAGGAACCTGCGGGCGAGGGCCTCGGCACGTTTTCCTCGGGGCAGCTCCCCGAGGTCGTCGAGGAACAGCTCTCTGACGGATTCCGTCACCGCCAGGTCTGTGGAGGGGGTCTGCGGATCGTTCTCGAGCGTGCTCACGGCACACATCATAATGCCAGTTATGTTGTGTGTCTCCTCGGGATCTCATTTTGACGGCTTTCCGTTTTCGTTACGTCTTTCGTCACGTTATGCTGACGTAATGACGGAAACGATTGCTGTCGATGAGAAGCGCTGTCGCTTCCCCGGCTGTCCTCTGCCCGCGGCGGTGCCGGAGAACGGAAGCGGCCGGCCGCCGGAGTACTGCGACGATCCCGCCCACAACCGCGCCGCAGCCTGGCGCGAGCGGAAGCGCCTGCAGCGGCTCGTCGCGGAGAGGCCGTTCGAAGAGACCGCACGGCCCGTCCAAGCCGCCCAGCAGCGGGCCGCGGAGATCACCACCCAGCTGACCCAGCTCGCCGACAGGTTTCTCGACCAGCTCCCGAAGGCGCTGGAGGAGCTGCGTACGCTCGGCGACCTGACCGCTGCCGAGGCCCAGATCGCCACCGTCCAGAGCGAGGCGCAGGAGCAGATCGCCGCAGCGAGCGCTCAAGCGGTGCGGGCCGAGCAAGCCCGGCGTGCGGCCGAGGCCGAACGGGACGAGGCGGATGCCGCCGCCGCGGAGGCATCGGAGGAGGCCGAACGCTCGGCCGAGATCCTGGGAGAGGCGCTGGCCGCCACGGCCGCGGCCGAGGAGTCACGCCAGACCGCGCAGACTGCCCTCGAGACAGTCGAGTCCGAGGCGGGGTCCGCCGCCGTGCGGGCCGCCGAGACGGTCGCCGCGCTGGAGAGCCGGCTCGCAGAAGTGACCTCCGAGCGAACAATCCTGACCGAGAACCTCGAGAAGGCACGCGCCGAGCACGCCGCAGCCGTGCAACGCCGCCGGAGCGAGACCGCGCGCGCCGACCACGCCGAGAAGGAGATGGCGCGGCTGCAGGAGCAGCTGGTCGCGGAGAAGAAGGCCGCCGAGAAGGCAGCGGCCGGCGCGGAGACGACGACTGCCGGGCTGCGTACGCAGCGTGACACCGCGCTCGAGCAGGTCGACGCCCTTCGGGACCGGCTCGCCGACCTCCGCGGCAGCGAGGCCGCGGCGAAGGCGGATCGCGACGCCACCCGGGCCGAGCTCGAACGTGAGCGCGCCCACGCGAGCGAGCGGCTCGAGGACCTGAAGGCGGCCCACCGAGCCCAGTTCGCGCAGCTGATGGAGCAGATCGAGCGACGTACGCCGTCGACCGATCTTCCCGAGGAACCTTCGTGACACGCAGGGGCCCCAGTTGGAGGTACACGGGCCACATCCGCTAATGTTTCTTCTCGCAAGCGGACGTAGCTCAGTTGGTAGAGCGCAACCTTGCCAAGGTTGAGGTCGCGAGTTCGAGCCTCGTCGTCCGCTCCACTCGAGGGCCGCCCGATCGGGCGGCCCTCGATCAATTTCCCGTGGCGAAACCAGCATCTCGCCGCGACTGCTCTAGGATTTCACTGCTCTGGGATTCTTGGGCACCGGGTGCGGACGTCCCCGGGGGCGAGGCCGACAACCGAAGGACTGTGCGTGGGGGGCGTTGAATGAGCGGCAAGTTCATCGACGCCTACGCCGTGCTCCAGGTCGCCCCGGACGCGGACGACGCGGCCGTGCGAGCCCGCCACCGAGAGCTGGCCAAGCAGTTCCACCCGGACCGTGGCGGCCGGGCAGCTGACGGCGAGCTGATGATGCGCATCAACCGGGCGCGTGACGTTCTGCTCGATCCGGCCGCGAGGGCGACGCTCGACGAGGAGCTCGCCAGGCGCCGCCGCAAGCCCACTCCCTCGAAGCCCGGAGGGAAGGCACCCGAAGGCGCCCCAGGCCCAACATCACTGAGCCGCGACCGGCGTTGGCGAGCCCAGTGGGGCAGCGACACTCCCGTTGCAACGCCGCCACCCGACAGCACTTCCCAGGGCCCCGTGCCACCGCGGCCCGCTCGCGTGCGGCCCTCGGCCAGCCGGCTGCGTCAGACCACCCGCCAGGCTCGCTCGGCGAACCCGGCGCTCTCCCCTCGCCAGCGGCCGGTCGCACCGAAGCCACCGCCAGCGGCGACGGAACCGCCTCGTCCTCAGCAGGCCGGCTCGCCGACTGCAGGCGCGCAGGGTGTGCCGCCCCAGCCTGTGGCTCCCCAGCAGGCGAGCCCACCGCCCGCGACTCAGGCGGCAGACAAGTCCGGAAACGCTTGGTCGCTCTACTCCGCGCCGCTCGACGGCGTCTCGGTCGCATCGCTGCTCGCCAGCGTGCTGCTGTGTGGCCCGCTCGGTTTCATCCTCGGCATCATCGGCCTGGCCCGCACCGCCGATGAGAAGCGTCGCGGTCGCTGGGCCGCGGTCGCCGGCATCGCCATCAGCAGCCTCACGATGTTGGTCGCCATCGGCTACGTGATGCAGGCGATATCCGCGTCGGCCCCCTGACGCGGCTCAGCTCATCGCTCGGCCGGCAGCGGCGCCCCACCCAGTGACCACTCGGCGATCAGCCGGCAGCCGTGGTTGGCGTACCACTGCAGGCTGATCCGGTCGGCACGGCACCGCGCCGGCAGCACGGGGGCGAGCGACTTACGTGTCGACTCGAGGTCCGCTCCCCCGGCGACGTGGTCGACGGTCAGGTGTGGCACCGGCTCGAATCGCCCTCCATAGGGTGGGCACTGCGGGAACGCGGCAGTCAGCTCGGCGGTGAGGGCCGCGAACGGCGCGGCCGGCTCCGGAGCCAGATGGATGTTGCCGCCGGCGGACATCTCGACCGCGGCGAGGTCATAGGTCCAGGGCGAGGCGGCCTCCGTGATCTTCGCGACCCGCTCCAGATCGCTCGCCGACGGCTCCGCCAGGAAGGGCGCCAACAGGGTGATGTGCGCATGGACGAATGCGGGATCGGCCGAAACGAACGAGTCGTCGTAGTGTCGCGTCCGCTCCAGGACGTACGTCTCCAGCTCCGGCACCGGCACGACCAGCACCGAGTGCCCCGCCGGTGCGCGTCTCGTCATGGGTTGGATTCTCATCGATGGCAGACCCCGGGCGCGAACCGGCCTCGGCTGGGCTAGGGTTCCGGGGTGCCCGGACCCGAGATGCCCCCTGACCTGCTGAAGCACGCCCTCGACGCGACGGGGTTCATGCCTCCCGAGGAAGGCCAGGCGCTGTTCGCGTACGCCGTGGAGCGGCTGCCCCACGGGCCGGCGGTGGAGATCGGCACCTACTGCGGGAAGTCGTCGGTCTATCTGGGCGCGGCGGCGAGGCTGACCGGCGGCACGGTGTTCACCGTCGACCACCACCATGGCAGCGAGGAGAACCAGGCGGGCTGGGAGCACCACGACACCGGCCTGGTCGACCCGGCCACCGGGCGGCTGGACACGCTGCCGACGTTCCGGCGCACCATCGAGCGGGCCGGTCTCGAGGACGAGGTGGTCGCAGTGATCGGCGCGTCGACGACCGTGAGCCGGTGGTGGACGACCCCGGTCTCGTTCCTCTTCATCGACGGCGGCCACGGCGTCGAGCCCGCGCAGCTGGACTACCGCGGCTGGGCCCCGAAGGTGATGCCCGGTGGCCTGCTGCTGGTCCACGACGTGTTCCCGGACCCCGCCGACGGCGGCCGGCCGCCGTACGAGGAGATCTACCTTCCCGCGCTCGCCTCGAAGCAGTTCGAGGAGATCAACGCCGTCGGATCGCTACGCGTGCTGCGACGCCTCTGACGTCTCGCACCCACACTCGAGCGCCAGCTCGTCGAACGGAGCGGCGAGCGAGGTGCCGCGCATGATCCCGGAGCCGGCGGTGGCTGCGCCGTAGCGCTCCCCCAGTGCGTCCGCGGCCAGGATGACGGCGGCGGCGGTGAAGGTGGAGTGCTCCTCGGGCCAGAACGCGTTGGGGTTCGGGTTGGGGTAGTCCGGCGACTCGTAGACCCAGCCGGTCCAGTAGCCGCCGTCGGCCGCGCGCATGTGCTGCATCTCCGTCAGCAGGCGGAGGGCACGGCGGTGGTCGCCGATGTTGTCCAGCGCCATCGCCAGCTCGCACGTCTCCGCGCCGGTGACCCACGGGTTGGTGTCGACGCAGAGGGCGCCGAGGCCGGGGCGTACGAAGTGGTCCCAGCGCGACTCGATCAGGTCGTGCCCGGCGTCGCCGACCGCGGCTCCCCCGAGGACCGGGTAGTACCAGTCCATGGAGTGGTGGGATTTGTCCTCGAACGAGTCGCGGTGGTGGCGCAGCGCGTGGCCGAGCCGGCCGCCGACGATCTCCCACTCCGGCTGCGGGTCGTCCATCAGGTCGGCGAGAGCGACGCCGGCACGCAGCGACTGGTAGATCGAGGACGAGCCGGTGAGCAGGGCGAACGGATCCCGCGGCGTCCAGCCGATGCCGCCGAAGGGCAACTGCAGCCCGACCACGAAGTCGAGCCCCGCACGTACGGAGGGCCACAGCCGCTCCACGAACGCCCGGTCACGCCGGATCAGCCAGTGGTGCCAGAGCCCGACCGCGAAGTAGGCCGACATGTTCGACTCACCGACCGTCTCGACCGCCGTGCCGTCGACGATCTTCATCGGCCACGAGCCGTCGGCGTTCTGCAGAGACGGGATCCAGTCGTACGCAGCCTCGGCCTCCGCCACCAGGCCACCGACGAGCAGGCCCATGGCCGCCTCGACATGGTTCCAGATGTCGGTGTGCTGGCCGGGCACCCACGGGATCGCGCCCGACGGCTCCTGGGCGCGGGCGATCGACTCGGCCGTGGCGACGATCTGGGCAGGGGTCAGCACCCCGTCGACGTACGGGATCTCGAAACTCATCCGAGGATCAATCGGTCGTCGTGGGGTCGGAGGCGACGCGGCTCGGCTTGCGGAAGTAGAGGACCATGCTCTTGCCGATCACCGGGTCTAGGACCTTCCCGGCCAGCCGCAGCGGCAGCGGGTTCTTCATGATCTCCCAGACGAGGATCTGGTGATAGGCCTTGACCAGGACGTTCTTGTCGTTCTCGACGCCGACGGCCGACTTCAGCCACCAGTAGGGCGCGTGCAGGCCGTGGGCGTAGGACTTGCCCTCGAAGACCATCGCCTCGCCGGGGGTGCCGTCGTTGGGGCGGCCGGCCTTGGTGACCTTGTCGATGAGCTCGTGGTCGGTGTAGATGCGGATGTGGCCGCCGGTGGTGTTGTGGTAGTCCTCGGAGAGCTTCCAGTTGACGACCTCGGGCAGCCAGCGCGGGACCGAGATGGCGAGGGTGCCGCCGGGGCGGAGCACCCGGACGAGCTCCTTGATGGCGTCGACGTCGCGGTGGATGTGCTCGAGCACCTCGGCTGCGACGATCCGGTCGAACTCGCCGTCGGCGAACGGCAGCGAGAGCGCGTCGCCCTCCTTGACCTCCGCGTTCGCGCCTTCGGGGACTTCCTCACGCATCGCGAAGAACCAGTCGCTGACCTTAGTGAGCTCCTCGGCGTCCTGGTCGAACGCGATCACGTCGGCGCCGCGGCGGTACATCTCGAAGGCGTGCCGGCCACCACCGGCACCCATGTCGAGCACGCGCTCCCCCGGCTGCAGGCCAAGGCGGTCGAAGTCAACGGTGAGCACGGCTCACTTCCTCTCATCGGTGGACGGGCTTGTCGAGACCGTCGGGCTTGTCGAACCGAACTCGTCGATGGCCTGCTGGTAGAGCGCCGTCATCCGCTCGGCGACGGCGTGCCAGGAGAAGTGCTCCTCGACCCGGGTGCGCCCGGCGGCCGAGTAGCGAGCCCGCCGCTCGGGGTCGTCGAGCAGTGCCGCGATGGCCTGCTCTAGCTCCTCGGTGTCACCCGGGGTGACCTGGGCGGCACACAGGTCGTCGGGGCCGACGACCTCGGGGATCGCGCCGGCGCGGGAGACGACGAGCGGGGTGCCGCACGCCATCAGCTCGGCGGTGGGCAGCGAGAATCCCTCGTAGAGCGAGGGCACGCAGGCGATCTCCGCGGAGCCCATCAGCTCGACGAGCTCGGAGTCGGAGATGCCGTTGACGAAACGTACGTGGTCCTCGATCGCGAGCTTCTCGATGAGCTGCTCGGTGGGACCGCCCTTCTTGGGCTTGGAGACCAGGACCAGCTCCAGGTCACGTTCGGTACGCAGCTTGGCGAAGGCCTCGAGCAGGAACGCGATGCCCTTCAGCGGGGCGTCGGCGCTGGCCATGGCCAGGATCCGGCCACGGACGCGGGGTGCGGTGGGCGGGACGAACTCCTCCGGGACACCCAGGTGCACGGTCTGCGCCCGGTCCGAGGGGACACCGAAGTCGGTGAGGATGTCGCGCTTGGAGTTGTCCGACGGCGTGATGACGTGCCGCAGCTGCGCGGCGACCTTCGCCTGCATCTTCACGAACGAGTACCAGCGCCAGACGCCGAACTTCTTCCGCCAGCCCTGCGCGCTCTTCATCTCGATGCGCTGGTCGAAGGAGATCGGGTGGTGGATGGTGGTCACCAGCGGCAGTCCGAGCTCGGGCTCGATCCGCAGCAGCGGCGTGGCCAGCGTCTGGTTGTCGTGGACGATGTCGAAGTCGCCCTCGCGCTCGGCCAGCACCTTGAGGACGCGCTTGGCGAAGGTCAGCGGCTCGGGGAAGGCGCCGGTGCGCATGCGCGCCCACTCCTCGATGTCGACCAGGTCGCGGATCTCGGAGAGCTTCGGGTTGCCGAACGGGTTCGGCTCCTCGTAGAGGCCCAGGCTCGGCACCTTGGTGAGGGTGACGCCCTCTCCCTCGAGGTCGAGATCGGGGTACGGCTGTCCGGAGAACACCTCGACGGTGTGACCGAGCTTGGCCAGCTCCCGACTCAGATGGCGGATATAGACGCCTTGACCGCCGACGTGCGGCTTGCTGCGATACGACAGCAGAGCGATCCGCATCCGCCACCTCCCTCGAATACTAGGCAGAGCAAAACTAGAACGTGTTCTATACTAGCAGGTAGCCTGCGCCAGTCACTCTAATGCAGCCGCTTCAGCACACCGTGTCCGGTTGGCGTCTAGGCTGGCGGTGTGGAGGGTTTCTGGACGCGGTTCCGTCTCGACCCGAGACTGGCCGACAACGCACGTATGCGCGCTTCCGATGCCGATCGCGAGGTCGTCCGCAGCGTTCTCACCGACGCCTTCGCCGACGGCCGGCTGACCCGCGAGGAGCACGAGGAGCGGGTCAGCAGCCTGCTGGAGACCCGTACGCTCGGAGAGCTCCCCGGGCTCGTGGACGATCTCGTGGTGGTCGAGCCGGTCGTCGAGGAGGCCGGGGCGAACCTGCCTGCGACGCGCGACTTCCGCGAACAGGGTGCGGCTGCCTACCGCAAGGAGCTGCAGGAGGCGGTCGCCACCTTCTTGATGGTCAGCCTCATCACCTGGGGCATCTGGCTGTTCACCTCCGCGCCCGACGGGCATCCCTGGCCGGTCTACCCGATGCTCTTCCTGATCGTGAACCTGGTCGGCACCGGCGTACGCCGCGAGGCGATCGTCCAGCGTGAGGTGAACCGCCTCGAGAAGAAGGCCGCCAAGAAGGCGGCGAAGAAGGCGGCCAAGGCCGAGATCGAGGCCGCCTCCGAGGATTCTGCCCCGATCCTCGAGCCGCCGGGCCAGTCCGAGAAGGACCGGCCCGGCGATCCGTCCTAAGCGCCCAGCTGCGGGTCGCTCACCGAGGGACGTCCGTTCTCCAGGTGGCCGGCGAACCCGCGTACCCATGTGGTGCCCGGGACCGTGAGGGTCAGGTCGTACCAGCCTCCGGTGGCGCGGGTGTCGACGTGGCGGGAGCGGATCCTGCCGGCGTAGGCACTGGTGATATCGGCTTCGCCGGGCGCGTTCACGGCGAGTCGCTGCGAGCGGCCCTCGCGCCGCAGGTTGGCGGGGGCGGGGTCGGCGCCCGCGGTGCCGGCGTAGGAGCGGAAGAAGCCGTTCGGACCGTGCAGGTGGATCTCGTAGTCGCCGCTGACCGGCCAGCGCACCGAGATGGTGGCGCCGGCGCCGACCGTGTAGCTGTGCGGCGCCCCCTCCGGAGCGAGCAGCCGAGCCTGGAAGTGAGCGCCGACGCTGCCTGCGTTGTGGATCTCGACAGCGATCTCGCCGACGGCGGCCGTCTCGACGACTTCGAGCCGATAGGGCGTCGGGCGAGCCGGACGGGTGCCTCGCTCCTGCGTCGGCATCGTCCCGGTGGCCGGTGCTTCCGGGGCGTAGTCCGGGTGGCGCTCGCGGTCGGCGGGTTCCCATCCGCTCGTGTCGGGGAGCGCAGGCGGCTCGGAGGTGCGGGAGAAGTCGAAGGCCGAGGTCAGGTCGCCACACACGGCGCGGCGCCATGGCGTGATGTTGGGCTCGGCGACACCGAAGCGCTTCTCCATGAATCGCAGGATCGAGGTGTGGTCGAAGGTCTCCGACGAGACCCAGCCACCGACGCTCCACGGGGAGACGACGAACATCGGCACCCTCGGCCCCAACCCGTAGTGGCCGTCACCGTGAGAGCCGGTGTAGAGCTCGTGCTCGGTCAAGACCGTCGACTCCCCCGGCACCAGCGGGCTGTTGATGTGCGGCGGCACCAAGTGGTCGAAGAAACCGTCGTTCTCGTCGTAGGTGATGAACAGCGCAGTCTTCGACCACACCTCAGGGTTCGAGGTGAGCGCGTCGAGGACCTTGGAGATGTACCAGGCGCCGTAGTTGGTCGGCCAGTTCGAGTGCTCGGAGAAGGCTTCCGGTGCTGCGATCCAGCTCACCGAGGGCAGGTTGTCGGCCTCGACGTCGGCGCGCAGGATCTCGAAGTAGTCCTGCCCGTCGACCGCGCGGGTGCCGGTGCGGGCCTTCTCGAAGAGCGGGTCGCCGGACTGGGCGTCCTGGAACCGGTTGAAGTAGAGCAGCGAGTTGTCGCCATAGTTGCCGATGTAGGCGTCCTTGGTCCAGCCCCACCAGTTGTCACCCTCGGCGTTGAGGCCGTTGCCCTCGTCCTGGTAGACCTTCCAGCTCACCCCGGCGGCCTCGAGCCGCTCGGCGTAGGTGGTCCAGTCGTAGCCGGCCTCGTCGTTGTAGAGCACCGGCCCGCCGCCCTTGCCGTCGTTGCCGGTCCAGCCCGAGAGCATGTAGTAGCGGTTGGGGTCGGTGTTGCCGATGAAGGAGCAGTAGTAGGCGTCGCACACCGTGAACGCGTCGGCCAGCGCGAAGTGGAAGGCCGCGTCCTGTCGCTGGAGGTACGCCATCGTGGTGGTGCCCTTGGCCGGCACCCACTGGTCGTAGCGACCGCCGTTGATCGCCTGCTGGCCGTCGGTCCAGCTGTGCGGGAGGCCCTCGAGGAACGCGGCACCCAGGTCGTCTACCTCGGGGTGGAACGGGAGCAGCTCGCCGTCGCCGTTCGGCTGGTGCCATACCGGCTTGCCCGAGGGCAGGATCGCCGGGTGCGGGTCGCCGAAGCCGCGTACGCCGCGCAGGGTGCCCAGGTAGTGCTCGAAGCTGCGGTTCTCCTGCATCAGGACGACCACGTGCTCGATGTCGCGGATGGTGCCGGTCCGGCGGGCTGCGGGGATGGAGGCGGCGCGCGCGATGCTCTGGTCGAGCATGGTCAGCGCAGCTGCGCCGCCGGCGAGACCGAGGAACCTACGACGATCGATGTCAACCACAGGAACTCCTTGAGGTGGGGTGGGCGGCGACCACGATCACCGATCAGTGGCTCACCCGGGCGACGCGCGGTTGGTCGACAGATGACCGGCGGGCGAAGGGTTCACCTTCCGACCGCAGCCGCCGGCGCAGCTGCGCGGCGACGTACGCGGCGACGGCGAACATCACCAGATCGGCCGCGATCAGGGCGACGAGCCAGGAGGCGTCCGCGGGCCCGTCGATCCGTTGCTGGATGTGGAGGTGGGCGACCATCGCCGAGACGATGAACCCCACGCTGGCGTAGAGAGTGATCCGCAGGTCGACACCCTCTTCATCCAGCACAGCCTCATCCAGCACAGCCTCATCGACGCCGCTCACCCAGCGCCGGCTGAGACGCAGGATGGCCAACGAGGTCAGTACCGCGATCACGGGCAGGAACGGCACCGCGTAGCGGGCGTGGATCCAGCCGCCACCGGCGTGGAAGGATGCCACGTTGACGAGGATGATCACGCAGTAGATCCCCATCAGCACCCGCACGGCCAGCTCCAGCCGACGCTGCAGGAGGGTCGGCTCCGGGCCGGGGATCACCACGCGGCGCATCACCCCGCCGGGCCGCGGGCGAGCCTTGGCGTTGACGTCGAGCACGAGGCCAGTGACGGTGACGACCAGCGTCGCCGCGGCGGCCAGGGCCCAGACCTTCGGGATCACGTCGTCGGCCCACAGCGAGCCGTAGAGGTGCAGGTAGAGCTGGGGGTTGACCAGCTGGAAGAGGGTGTCGCCGTGGGTCTGACGCGAGAACTTCTCGAAGAGCGCCGCGGAGGCCGTCGGATCGCCGTAGAGCACGATGTTGCGGAGGTAGAACCAGCCGATCACGACCACCGGCGCCAGCCCGATCCGGACGGCGAGGAGGACTCCCCGACGGAACGTACGCATCGTCGGGTCTCGCAGCCACAGCGCCGCCAGCACACAGGCACCGAGCACCAGCACAGCCACCAGGCCGGTCGAGCGGAAGCTGGCCGCCGCCACACCCGCGACCGTCGCCCAGATCAGCCGGTCGCGAGTGACGCCCTCGCGGACCATCCGGAATCCGAGCAGCAGGGTCAGCGAGGCGGCGACCGTGCCCCAGCCGTCGTTGTAGATCGCGCCGCCGTCGTAGGTCACCGCGCCGCAGCCGAGCACCGTCGCGGCGGCGAGCACCGGGACCACCCGGCGTCTGGGCACCAGCTCACGCGCCAGCAGACCAATCAGGATGATGCTCAGGGCGTAGCCGAGAGCGTTGAGCAGCCGCATCCCGAGGAGGGTCACCCCGACATCGCCGACGGCGTCGCCGAGCCAGACCAGCGGCAGGCTCATCACGTAGAACAGCGGCGGATGGTTGGCGACCCAGATGTCGCGGCGCGGCTCGTCGAGCCCGAAGAGCGCCTCGGCGAACTGCGGGTAGCGCATCGGGTCGGCCGGGGTGTTGGTGTCGATGGTCGGGAGGACGCCCTGGGACAGAACGATGGCGTACGCCGCGTGCTGCTTCTCGTCGGCCTTGAGCAGCGGCGGCATCCCGATCGCGTACTGCGCGCTCATCGCGAAGCCGACCACCCCCAGCAGGAGCAGGCATACGGTCACCTGGGAGAGCGAGCGCGTGGGCGTAGGCACCTCGACAAGCTAGTGGCCGCGGGTGCCGATCAGCCGCCGTGGCGGTTTGCCGTCAGATGACGAGTCGGCGAAGACTCGCCGTCCTCGTGGCGGACGCCGCTCAGTCGGCGACCATCGAGGAGCCCGATGCGACCTGCTCGCGGGTCGTACGCCGCCGTACATCGCGCCGGTGACGCCAGATCTGCACCACCCCGAGGCCCCAGAACAGATACTGCACCGACATCGCCCAGCGGAATGCCTCTGGCGTGTAGGTGGTCGAGGCTTCGGGCGTACGCCAGTCGAGGATCCAGCCGACGAGCACGATCGCGAGCAGCGCAGCGACGAAACCACCCTGGTTGATGATCCCGCTGGCACTCGCCATCCGCGAGGGCGGGTTGCTGGTTCGGCCGACGTCGAAGCCGATCATCGAAGCCGGCCCGCCGGCGCCGACGACGCACATCAGGAGCAGCAGGACCGGCAGCGGAGCCTCCCCAGGCCAAGCGAGCACGAGCGCCCAGACCGACGCCATCGCGGCGATCATCGTCAGCGCCACCGTCGAGCGGTGCCAGGGGTGGCGCCCGGCGAGAAGGCCTATCACCGGGCCTGCGGCGAGTGCCGCCACGACGGCGACCGAGAGCAGCGAACCGGCGAGCGTGTCGGAGAGGCCTTCCGAGGCGACCAGGAACGGGAAGCCCCACAGCAGGCCCATCAGGTGGGAGCTGAACGGGGTGGAGAAATGTATCCAGAAGCCGAGGCGTGTTCCCGGCTGATACCAGGACGCCCTGAGGCTGCGGACGAGCTCGCGTGGGGTGAGCGACGTGCCGCGACGGTGCCGGTCGCCGGGGCCGTCGTGGACGAAGACGAGCAGCAGCACGAGCAGCACCGGACCGATCAGCGCAGCGGTCAGGTAGGCCCAGGTCCAGCCCAGCTGTCCCAGCGCCCAGGTCATCGGGACGGCAGCGGCGATCGCACCGAGCTGTCCGACCGTGCCGGTCAGCTGGCTGACCAGCGGCACCCGCCGAAGCGGGAACCACGACGGCACCAGGCGCAGCACGCAGATGAACGTCATCGCGTCGCCCATCCCCACGAACGTCCGCGCAAGCAGCGCGAGCGGGTAGGAGTCGGCGAAGGCGAAGCCTGCCTGGGCCACCGCCAGGATCAGTACGCCGGCGGTCAGGATCGTACGAGAGCCGAACCGGTCCACCAGCAGCCCGACCGGCACCTGCATCGCCGCGTAGACGAGCAGCTGGAGCATGACGAACGTCGCCAGCTGGCTGGCGCTGATCCCGAAGCGCTCGGTGGCCACCAGCCCGGCGACGGCGAGGCTGCTGCGATGGAATACCGCCAAGCCGTAGACCGCGAGGGCGATGCCCCAGACGACCCAGGCTCGCGTGGAGGGCTCGGGACCGTGCGGATTCACATAGAGAGGCTACTTTGCCGGGCGGGCCGGTGAGGAGCCGAAACCCTCATGTGGACGCGCGACATCGGTCACAGGACCAGGCACAGGCTCGGTCACAGGCTCGGCCAGCGTGGGGACGGCGTCGAAGGTGCCCGGCCGCATCCGTCGGCGCAGCTCGGTGGCGACATAGGCGGCGACCGCGAACATCACCAGGTCGGCCGCCACCAGGGCGACCAGCGCGAAGGTGCTGCTGACCGGCCCGTCGACGTACTGCTCGGTGTCGAGGTGACACACCAGGCCCACGACCATGAACGCGAGCGAGACGCCGAGCCCGATCCGCAGATCGCGAGCCTCGTCGAACGCGGTCCCTCCGGTCGCCGCTCCCGTCGGGAGCGGTCGGTAGGGGAAGGCCCGCCCCAGACGCAGCGCCGCGATCCCGGCGCCGGCCGCGAGGAACGGCAGGAACGGCACCGCGTACCGCGCATGGATCCAGCCGCCACCGGCGATGAACCCCGCGACGTTGATCAGGATCAGCAGGCAGTAGCCGCCGAGGAGCGCCCAGATCGCCAGGTCCTGCCGGTGGTGCATCGTGCTCTGCGGGGCCAGTTGGATGCGCTGCAGCACTCCCGTGCGGCGCGGGTTGGCCTTCGCCGCGGCATCGAGCACGAGGCCGACCACGGTGAGCGTGAGCACGATGGCGGCCGCCTGGCTCCAGTGGTTGGCGATGTTGCCGTCCGTCCACAGGCTGCCGAGGAGATGGCCGTAGAACTCCGGGTTGACCAGCTGGAACAGTGTCGAGCCGTTGGGTTCGCGACCGAACTTCTCGAAGAGTGAGCTCGAAGCGGTCGGGTCCCCGTAGAGCTGGATGTTGCGTACGTAGAACCATCCGAACACGACCACCGGCGCCAGACCGATGCACGCGACGATTCCCGCGGCACGCCAGAACGTACCTCTCAGGAACGTACGCAGCGAGGGCTCCCGCAGCCACATGGCGACCAGCACGCAGGCGCCGAGGAAGAGGACCGCGACCAGGCCGGTCGACCGGAACCCGGCGGCGGCAACACCGACTGCGGTCGCGGCGATCAGACGCTCACGCGTCACTCCCTGGCGGATCATCCGGAAGCCGAGGAAGAGCGTCATGAACGCCGCCGCCGAGGACCAGCCGTCATTGTAGATGCCGCCACCCACGAAGGTCATCGCGCCGCAGCCGATACACATCGCCGAGGCGATCACCGGAACCACCGGACGCCGTGGCACCAGCTCTCGCGCCAGCAGACCGACCAGGATCGTGGTCAGGGCGAAGCCGAGGGCGTTGAGCAACCGCATCCCGAGCAGCGTCAGGCCGGGCGATCCGACGGCGTCACCGAGCCACACCAGCGGCTGGCTCATCACGTAGAAGAGGGGCGGGTGGTTGGCCACCCAGATGTCGCGGTGGGCCTCGTCGGCTCCGAAGAGGCTCTCGGCGAGCTGCGGGTAGCGCACCGGGTCGTCGGGGATGTCGGTGTAGATCGTCGGCAGCGTTCCCTGGGAGAGCGCCACCGCATATGCCGCGTGGGCGCGCTCGTCGGCCTTGAACAGGGCGGGCATCGCGATCGCCACCTGGGCACTCATCGCGAAGCCGAGCACGCCCAGCAGCAGTACGCAGATCGTGGATTGGGACACCGAGGCCCGACGAACAGACACGACTACGACGTTAACCCCGCAAACCTACGAGACGGACGAGTCACGGCTCACGGGCAGTGAACAGAACGCGACGGACTGGTGACCTGGTGTCGACGCAGAACTCGGTCGCATCAGGCTGCGCGAGCCGGATAGCGTCCGAGGTTGTGACGACTTCTTCACTGCCTTCGCTCCCGCACCACATCGCGATGGTCGCCTCCCCTGCGATCAGCCACATCCTGCCGAGTGTGGAGCTGATCAAGGAGCTGGTGGCGCGCGGTCATCGGGTCACCTACGCCACGCACGAGTCGATGGCCGACACGATCAAACCGACCGGGGCCGAGCTGGTTCCGGTGCCGACGGTGCTTCCCGTCGAGGATCGGCAGTGGCCGGACGACCCGATCGCCGGAATGCGCATCTTCCTCGACGACGCGATCCAGGCGCTCCCTCATCTGCACGCGTTCTACGACGCAGATCCCGCCGACCTCTACCTCTACGACATCGGTGGCTACGCCGTCCGGGCCCTGGCCGAGAAGCAGCAGCGCCCGTTCGTCCAGCTCTCGCCGACGTTCGTCGCCTGGGAGGGGTACGCCGAGGAGGTCGGCGCGCAGGTGGAGCAGCTGCCTGGCTACGACGGTTACCTGAGCACGTTCACCAGCTGGCTCAAGGAAGCCGGGGCGACCACCCGCGAGCCCGGAGCGTTCGCCGGAGCGCCCGAGCGTGCGCTCGCCCTCATCCCGCGGGCGATGCAGCCCAACGCGGAGCTGGTCGACGAGCAGGTCGTGACCTTCGTCGGACCGTGCTTCGCGCTCGACTCAGCCGAGGCCTGGACCCGCCCGGTCGACGCCGAGCACGTCCTGCTGGTCTCCTTCGGCTCGGCCTACACCGGCGACGTGGACTTCTTCCGCTCCTGCATCGAGGCATACGCAGCCCTCCCCGGCTGGCACGTCGTCATGTCGATCGGCACCCAGCTCGACCCGGCCGATCTCGGCGATCTCCCCGGCAACGTCGAGGTCCACCACTGGCTGCCGCAGCGCGCCGTCCTCGCCCAGGCGGGCGGGTTCGTCACCCACGCCGGGATGGGCGGAAGCAGCGAGGGCCTCATGGCCGGCGTCCCGATGGTGGCGGTGCCGCAGGCGGTCGACCAGTTCATGAACGCAGACCGGCTGGTCGAGCTCGGTGTCGCCCGGCGCATCGATGCCGAGGACGTCACCGCCGACGCGCTGCGTGCTGCGCTGCTCGAGCTGCTGGACGATCCCGACCGGGTCGCGCGGTCGGCTCAGCTGCGGGCTGATGCGCTCGCCGAGGGTGGCACTCGGCGGGCTGCTGATCTGATCGAGGGCATGCTCGCTGGTTGAACCAGCCCCCGCTGGTCGAGCCGCGAGCGCCAGCGAGCGTGTCGAGACCAACACGGTTCCTATCGAACGCCGAGTCGACTGTGTTGGTCTCGACACGCCTCCGCCTAGCGGCTCCGGCGGCTCGACCAGCGGGGCGTCCTACTTCGTCGCTTCCATCATCTGCCTGAGCTCCTTCTTGAGATCAGAGATCTCGTCACGCAGCCGGGCGGCGACCTCGAACTGGAGCTCGGCGGCGGCGCCCTTCATCTGCTCGGTGAGGTCGCCGATGAGCTGGGCCAGGTCGGAGGAGGGGAGGCCGACGAGGCCGCGCTCGCGGGCCTCGCGGGCGGCTTCGCCGAGCATGGGGGTGGGTGCCTTGGCGGCGTTCTTGCCCGCGCGGCCCTTGGCTTCGGTGCCGGCCCAGGTGTTGAGCAGCTCCTGGGTGGACTCGTCCTCGCGGGCGAGCATCTCGGTGATGTCGGCGATCTTCTTGCGCAGCGGCTGCGGGTCGACGCCGTTGGCCTTGTTGTACGCCACCTGGATAGCGCGGCGACGGTTGGTCTCCTCGATCGCCGACTCCATGGAGGGAGTGATCTTGTCGGCGTACATGTGCACCTGGCCGGAGACGTTTCGGGCCGCACGGCCGATGGTCTGGATCAGCGACTTGTCCGAACGCAGGAAGCCCTCCTTGTCGGCGTCCAGGATCGCGACCAGCGACACCTCGGGCAGGTCGAGGCCCTCTCGGAGCAGGTTGATGCCGACGAGGACGTCGTACTCCCCCAGCCGCAGGTCGCGGAGGAGCTCGATCCGCTTGAGGGTGTCGACCTCGGAGTGGAGATACCTCGTCCGGATCCCGGCATCGAGCAGGTAGTCGGTGAGGTCCTCGGACATCTTCTTGGTCAGCGTCGTGACCAGGACGCGCTCGTTCTTGGCGACCCGGTCGTTGATCTCGCCGATCAGGTCGTCGATCTGGCCCTTGGTCGGCTTGATGACCACCTCGGGGTCGATCAGGCCGGTCGGGCGGATGATCTGCTCGACGACGTCTGGATGTCCATCAGTGCCGCCGACCTTGTCGAGCTCGTAGTTGCCCGGCGTCGCGGAGAGGTAGATCGTCTGGCCGATCCGCTCCAGGAACTCCTCGAACTTCAGCGGCCGGTTGTCCTGGGCGCTGGGCAGCCGGAAGCCGTGCTCGACCAGGTTGCGCTTTCGGGACATGTCGCCCTCGTACATCCCGCCGACCTGCGGGACCGCGACGTGGGACTCGTCGACGACGAGGACGAAGTCCTCGGGGAAGTAGTCGATCAGACAGTTGGGAGCCGAGCCCGGCGGTCGGCCGTCGATGTGCATCGAGTAGTTCTCGATCCCGGAGCACGACCCGACCTGACGCATCATCTCGATGTCGTAGGTCGTCCGCATCCGCAGCCGCTGCGCCTCGAGCATCTTGCCCTGCTTCTCGAAGGTGCTCAGCTGCTGGTCGAGCTCGGCCTCGATGCCGTTGATCGCGCGCTCCATGCGCTCTGGGCCGGCGACGTAGTGGGTCGCGGGGAAGATGTAGAGCTCCCGGTCCTCGGTGATCACCTCACCGGTGACGGCGTGCAGCGTCATCAGCCGCTCGATCTCGTCGCCGAAGAACTCGATCCGGACCGCGTGCTCCTCGTAGACCGGGAAGATCTCCAGGGTGTCACCGCGGACCCGGAAGGTGCCCCGGGTGAAGGAGAGGTCGTTGCGGGTGTACTGGATCTCCACCAGCCGCCGCAGGATCGAGTCGCGGTCGTGCTCCTCCCCCACTCGCAGCCGGAGCATCCGGTCGACGTACTCCTGCGGGGTGCCGAGACCGTAGATGCAGGAGACGGTCGAGACCACGATGACGTCGCGCCTGGTCAGCAGCGAGTTGGTGGCCGAGTGACGCAGCCGCTCGACCTCCTCGTTGATCGAGGAGTCCTTCTCGATGTAGGTGTCGGTCTGGGGGACGTACGCCTCAGGCTGGTAGTAGTCGTAGTAGGAGACGAAGTATTCGATCGCGTTGTCCGGGAAGAGCTGACGCAGCTCGTTGGCGAACTGGGCGGCAAGGGTCTTGTTGGGCTGCAGGACCAGCATCGGGCGCTGCAGCTGCTCCGCGGTCCAAGCGATCGTCGCCGTCTTTCCGGTGCCGGTCGCACCGAGCAGGACGACGTCCTCGACGCCGCCCTGGATCCGCTTGGTGATCTCCGCGATCGCGGCGGGCTGATCACCCGAGGGCTGATAGTCGGAGACCACCTTGAACGGGGCGACACGACGCTCGAGATCGGTGACTGGACGCATGACATCCAGGCTACGCGGGACCACCGACAGTTTCCCCCGTCGGTCGAGCCGCGAGGCCAGCGACCAGCTGTTGCTACTCGACCAGCGGTTACTACTCGAACTCGGAGCGCACCTGGTCTTCGGTGAGGCCGTAGTCGGCGAGGCTGTAGTCGTGCTTCGGCCGGGCGCTCCCGGATCGGGACTCCGCATCGATGCGGGCGACCTCGGCACGAGCGGCGTCGCTCCACGGGATGTCGAAGTGGGCGTAGATGCTCTCGACGGTGCCGACGGGGTCCTCGACGAAGCCGCGGTAGTCGACGTCGAAGAACTGAGCCTGGTCGTACCGCTTCCCGGTCTCGCGGAAGGAGCGCCACGAGCGGGAGAGCATCTCCAGCTGGGTCGCCCCGATCGTCTCCCCGACGAAAGTGGTCGACATCCCCGCGGTCGCCTCTGCGGACAGCGAGCAGCCCGAGGCGACCGAGACGACCGGATCACGGTGGGTGACCACCACGAGCGCGTCCGGGTAGACCTCCATGAGCGCGTCGAGCGCGACCAGATGGGAGGGGTTCTTGAGCACCCAGCGCTTGTCGGTGTCGTTGAGCCCGATGAGCTGCAGGGTCCGCCGATGGAGCTCGTACGCGTCGCGCCAGTCCTGCTTCGCCAGCCAGGCCGAGTAGCGCGGGACGTTGGCCAGCGACTCGAACGAGATCGACTTGCCGCTCTGCCGCAGCACCCGCCAGCACTCCTCGACGCTGGTGGCATCCATGTAGTGGATCCCCATGAACTCGGGGTTGGCCACGTGGTGCTGCCGATAGGCGCCCTGAAGCGCGTTGAAGACGGGGTCCTGCTCCCAGGTCTCGCGCGGGGGCCGCGGCTGGGGGAACTCGGTGAGCCAGGTCTCGAGCCCTTGGTGTGCCGGGTCCGCGGCGAGCAGCCGGTGCAGAGCGGTGGTGCCGGTGCGGACGAGCCCGGTGACGAAGATCGGGCGCTCGATGCGTACGTCCTGGTGCTGGGGGAACTCGGCTAGGCGAGCCTGTGTCATCAGCCTGCCGACGAGCGCCGACTTCACCTGGGAGCGGTGGAAGTAGTTCCCGACCGGGGTGAGCCCGGCCTCGGGCGAGGCCAGGTCCTCGACCAGGAGCCGCAGTCCCTCCTCGTGGTCGGTCCTGCCGCTGTGCTCAAAATATTCGGCGCTCAGCCCGGTGGTGCGGACAGCGGCGGCGCAGATGTCCTCGTACGTCCCGACGTCTGCCCGCTCACGCGGCGTCGACTCAGTCATGGAACTCCCCGCAGTCCACGTTGAGCACGGTGCCGGTGACCGCGGAGGCCAGGTCGCTGCCCAGGAAGAGCGCCGCCCGGGCGACCTCCTCGGGGGTCGCGAGCCGCTTCAGGTCGGTGGGGGCGGCCTTCTCGGCGTACACCTCCTCGTGGGTGCGTCCCGACTCCGATGCGATCCAGTCGAAGTAGGCCTTGTTGACGTCCTCGTAGATGTAGGACGGCGCGACGGAGTTGACCCGGATGCCTCGCGGGCCGAGCTCGGTGGCCAGGGACGAGGCGAGGTGCGCGAGCGCGCCCTTGGAGAGCTTGTAGCCGGCGAACTCGGGCTGGCTCTGGTAGAGCACGGCGGAGTTGATCATCACGATCGCGCCGCCCGGTTTGTCGGGTGTGGCCGCCAGGGCGTCGGCGAAGAGCGCCGAGAGCCGCAGCGGTGCGTACACGTTCGACTCCTGGGCCAGCCGGAGAGCGTCGAGCGGGATCTGGGTGAGCGGGTCCATCGGCGGGATGCCGAAGGCGTTGTTGAGGAGCACGTCGACGCGCCCGAACTCCTCGAGGGCCGTGTCGACCAGGTGCCGGCGGGCGTCCTCGTCGGTGATGTCGGTCGGCACCACCAGTGCGCGTCGGCCGTGCTCCTCGATCAGGCCGGCCATCTTCTGCAGCCGCTTCTCGGTGCGGCTGGCGAGCACCAGGTCGGCGCCCATCAGCGCAGCCTGCTCGCCCAGCGAGCGTCCGAGGCCGGGGCCGACCCCCGAGAGCACGACGACCTTGCCATCCAGGAGTCCAGTCATGGCGCCTAGAGTAGAACGTGTTTCACTTTTCTGGAAGAGGCGAGCCGGGGTTCGCCCCATTCAGGCCGGAAAGCTGAATCTGGCGACCTCGTCGACCCATTCGGCGTACGCCCCGATCTCCTGGGGCACCTGGTGCGCACGAACCAAGTCGGCGTGAGCGCGGATCACCCGGGACCAGTCGGTACACGAGCCACAGGTCGCTCGCCCGCAGCCTGCGGTGTGCCCGCGCGCGACCTTCTCGAGCAGGTCACGGAAGGTCGCGTCGTCCTCACCGGCCGCCAGCGCTTCCACCACCGCCCCGAGCACCTCGGCCCCCTGCGCGGGGGCGCCTACCAGGATCGCCATCAGGATCCCGAGGGCGTGATGGCCGGAGGGCTCGGCACTCGCGCCCACCGGCGCCGTACGCGCCAACCGGTAGACCGCGAGCAGCTTCCTGGCTCCCCCGGGCGTTGCGCAGAACCTGGCCAGCTCGCTGGTGAACAACGCCTCGCCGGGCGTCATCTCGAGGCTCTCGACGGCTCCGTGGCGACTGGCCTGGTCGCCGGTCCCAGCGGCCAGCGCGGAGGGCCACGACGGCACCGCATGCCGCATCAGCGACCGCATGTACCGCACGGCCGGGTCGCCGGCGAAGGCCCGCAGTGCGAACGGCACGTCGAAGACCCTGGAGAGGTACGCCGCCGGCTCTGCGACCCGGCCCTCGATCGCCCGCCGCAGCGTCTCTGCGTCCACCGCCGCGACGACTGCGACACCCTCCTGGCCGCTCAGCTCGTCGATCGCCCGCAGCACCCCGGCCGCGGTGGCCGGGTCACACCTGTCCAGGTCGTCGACGTAGACGATCGTCCGGCTCCCCAGCGGCCCGGTCCGCACGCCGGCCGGCGGGGCCGGCGGAGGCCCCGGCGGAGCGGCTCTCAGTGCGGCCTCGTACGCCGCGACCTCCCGGTCCATGGCCGCCAACGCCATCGTGGTGCTCATCGGTTGCGCGCGCCGCTTGCCGCGGGTGCCCTCGTCCTCGGGATGGCCCGCCAGCGCGGCCCGGAGCTCGGCCGCCCGCCGTTGAGCGGCCTGGTGCTTCGCCACCAGCGGCGGCGGCGCGCTCGTTCCGGCGCTCCGCACACCCTCGAGAACCGCGCTCGCCACGTCCGACTCGGCGTACTGACGGGCATCGACGCGTACGTGCCTGGTGCGGGCGGAGCACGCGTCGTCATGCTCGGAGAGCCACTCGACGCGCTCCTGCACCCTCCGCAGGAAGGTCGACCGGCCGCTGCCCGGCTGCCCCTGCACGGCCACCGAGATCGGGAGCTGGGTGTGCGTGGAGGCGAGCAGACGGGCCACTCGGTCGACGTCGAGCCGGTGGCCGAGGACATCGTCGTCGGTCCGTTCGCGTCCGGCAGCGGGAGCAGGCGCCGGCTCGATCTTGGGCTCGATCTTGGGCTCGACCCCAGGCCCCATGGCCATGTCGGGAACCGGGCCGGTGACGATCGGAACCTCGGTGGTGTCCCCCTCCGGCGAATCAGCCGGGACGGGGTCCGGCGCGACCTCGACCCGCGGCACCACAGCAACCTCTGGCGCCGTGGGCGCCTTTGCCCCCGCCTCAGAGAGCTCCGCGACCGGCGTGACCGGGAGGCCGAGCTCATGCTCGATCGCCCGGAGAGCCTTGGCGAAGTCGGCCGCGCTCCAGTGCCGCCCGGCTCGACGCTTGGACATCGCCTTGCGCAGCGCCCCCTCGAACATGGCCGGGACATCGGCGCGACCGATGGCCGGCGGGTCGGACTCCCGGATCCGCTCCGACAGCGCCTCGGGGCCGTCAGCACCGGTCGCTCCCTCGAACGGCGTACGCCCCGCCAGCAGCGTGTAGCAGGTCGCAGCCAGGCTCCAGATGTCCGCCCAGGCGCTCGGTTCGGGCGGTTCGGAGAGCATCTCCGGGGCCATCCACGGCAGCGAGGTCGAGCCGGCGCCGGCGGCACGACCGGCAGAGGAGAGGCTTCCGAAGCCGACCAGCTGCGGTTCGCCACCGGCGGTCAGCAGGATGTTCGCCGGCTTCACGTCGCCGTGCGCGATCCCGTGCCGGGCAGCGACGTCGAGCGCGCCCGCAACCTTGATGGTGATGCTCAACGCCTCCGCGACCGAGAGCCGTCCGCTCCTCCGGCGCGTCTCCAGGTCCCCGCCAGGACGGTGATCCATCACCACGAAGCTGCGATCGTCGTCGGTGACGCCGACGGTATGCAGCGGCAGGACATGGGGATGGGTGGCGAGCTCGGCGACTTCCTTGGTCTCCGCGGCGAGCGCTTCTCTGGTCTCGGCACCGAGTCGGTCGTTCCAGACCTTCACGACGACGTCGACCTTCTCCTGCTGTGACTCATAGACGAAGACACCTGAGGATCCGCCCGCGCCGATCAGCCGGCGATGCCTGAATCCCGGAATGTCCGGTGGCTCGTGGTGGGGGCTGGCCATGGGCGGCAATCATAGGGGCCGCACGCTGTCGCGTCGCGACCCCTCCTCACTGTCCTTGAATCGCTTCGGGCTGACGTCTCAGCTGAGCATTCTGCGGGCAACCGCCCGCTGACGTGCGGCGATCCTCTCGGCATACGCGGCCGGGCCCAAGGCCTCCGCGTGCGGAAGCAGGCTGCTCACCTCGGCGGTGCTCACCTTGCGGACCGTCGGTCCGTCGGCGGCGGTGAGGTCACGTTCGAGCCTCTGCCAGCGCAGCATCAGCGAGCCGGTCCGGTGGCCGGTGGTCTCGAGCCAGTTCGCGATCGGCTTCCCGTCCAGGGGCGGGTGCTCCGAGATCACGAAGCGCATCACGCCGTCGGGATCGGTGACCGCCTGCGCCTTCGTGAGACTGGTCTGATGGGTCTCGTAGTCGGTCGACGCATACCAGTCCGAGCCGATCTGGATGCCCTGGTAGGTGCAGTCGTCACAGCGCGGCACCTCAACCACGAGCGCCTCGTCCTCGGCCAGCTCGTAGTGACCGATCGAGGAGAACTGCGACTCCAGCCCACCCGGTGTTCGGGCCGGCACGGTGAGCGTGTTGACCGGCTCCTTGTACTGGAAGAACCGGGGGAAGGCGAACCACGTCTGGATCGAGCCGGTGAGCGACCGGGCGGCGACCTCGTACTTCTTGCGGAGCAGGTCCTGGGTCAGCGGCCGGCGCGGCCGGCCGAGGGTGTCGGGGCGCTCGATCGTGATCGTGCCGCGAGTCTCGGTGTCCCAGTCGTTGAAGACCTCGCGCACGATCAGCGTCTTCGCCCCCGGCTCTGCCGTGTAGGTGAACTCGAAGGACCCGTCGTAGTCCAGCTGGAGCTTGCGGTCGTCGAAGGCCATCAGGCTGGTCGCGGCGGAGTCCGCGGTGTAGGCACCGCCCATCACTTGGAAGGAGAGGTCGGCGCTGGTTCCGCGCCGGCCGCGGACGACGTACTCGACGCCCTCTCGCAGGTAGGCGTTGAAGTAGATCGCGTCGGGGTTGTCCAGGCCCTGCTTGGAGAACTGATGGGTGGGGTTCACGAAGAGCGGCTGCTCGAGGTCGTAGTCGAACGCCGTCTGCATCGCCATCCGGATCCGGCCGGAGAGGTACTCATAGCCTTCGAGCCGGTCCTGCTCCGTGCGGATGAACGGCGCGTTGGCGATCAGCTCCTCCGCCTCCGCGATCGCCTGCTGGAGCGGTTCGGTCAGGCCGTACGCCGCGCTCTGCTCGGTCACTGCCCAGCCTTCGCGATGATGTTCTCCCCGTACCACTCCAGGTGCTTGATCTTCTTCTCCAGCGGCTCGGGGTCAGGGCCCTTCACGTAGGGGTCACGGAATCCGACGATGCAGTCGGTCACGCCCTTCTCCTCGAGGCGCTTGATCCCGTCGAGGTCGTACGCGTCGTAGCTGATCACGTGGACCTCGAAGTCGTCGCGGGTATCACCCTCTTCGCGCCGGATCTCGGCGAGGCGGACCAGGAGACGGTCGAGCTCCTCGCCGTCACCGCCGGCGTGCATCCAGCCGTCACCCTTGAGCACGGCGCGACGGAGCGCGGCATCGGCATGGCCGCCCACGAGGAGCGGGATCTTCTCGGTCGGCCCCGGGCGTTGCTGGAGCGGCTCGAACTTGTAGAACTCGCCGTCATAGCCGAAGAACTCCTCGTCCGGGCCATCCGGAGAGGCCGCCGGCGCAGTCAGACCACGGAGTATGTCCATGCACTCGTCCATCCGCTTCCCGCGGCGCTTCCAGTCGACGCCGAGAGCGGCGAAGTCCTCGGGCCAGGGGGACAGACCGACACCGAGCCCGAGCCGGTTGCCGGAGAGGAAGGCGAGGCTCGAGGCCTGCTTGGCGGCCAGCACAGGCGGGCGCACCGGGAGCTTCACCACGAACGGCGTCAGGCGCAGCGTCTCGGTCACCGCGAACAGGTGGGCGCACAGGATGAACGCCTCGACGAACTCCTTGCCGTGCAGGAACTCCCGGTCACCGGTGTCGGTGTAGGGATAGGTCGAGTCGGACTCCTCGGGATAGATCAGGCTGTCAGCGACGGTCATGCTGGTGTAGCCCGCTCGCTCGGCCGCCTGGGCCAGCGGTGCGTAGTAGTCGGCCTGCGTCATTGCCTCGGCATAGGTGAAGCGCATGTGCCAACACTAGAACGTGTTCTATGTTTGTGCTACCCCGGTGTTCGAGCCACTACTCCGGTGGTCGAGCTTGTCGAGACCCAAGGAGACATGCATGCCCTCAGAACGTCCTCCCGGCCTCGACTCGCCGGTGACAGCGAAGATCATCAAGTACGGCGCCCGCGCCAACACCGCGCTGTTCAAGCTGACCAACGGCCGGGTCGGCGGGAAGTGGCGGGTGATGGCGGGCTGGCGCAAACCCGCCCCCGTGCTGCTGCTCGAGCACATCGGCCGGAAGTCGGGCCGCACCTTCACCACTCCCCTGCTGTACATGCGCTCGGGTGCTGACCTCGTGATCGTCGGCTCTCAGGGCGGACTGCCCCAGGACCCGCAGTGGGTCGCCAACCTGCGCGCCCAGCCGGACGTCGCCGTCCGCCTCCCCCGCGGCGGCCGCCGCCTCGTCCACGCTCGCGTCGCCGACCCGTCGGAGCGCGCGGAGCTGTGGCCGCGGCTCCTCGACACGTACGCAGACTTCGAGACCTACCAGACCTGGACCGACCGGGAGATCCCGGTCATCATCCTCTCGCCCCGCTGAAGGAGACACCGTGGATATCCAGACACTGACCGACCGAGCCGAGATCGCCGACGCCCTGACCCGCTACACCATCGCCGTCGACACCGGCGACTGGGACGCCCTCGACACCGTCTTCACCCCCGACGCCGCCATCGACTACTCCGAGTCCGGCGGCACCGTCGGGGCCTTTCCCGAAGTCAAAGCCTGGCTCGCCGAGATGCTCCCCGCCTTCTCCAGCAAACGCCTGCACACAGTCGGCCAGATCTCCTACGGCTTCTCGGACTCAGGCGAGGAGGCTGAGGTCGTCGCGTACTTCGACAACCCCATGGTCATCGCCGACGGCTCCGGCGGCGAGCGCGTCGTCGAGGTCGGCGGTCTCTACCGCCACACCTTCGTCCGTACGCCCCAGGGCTGGCGCTCCCGCAAGCTGCACGAGGAAGTCACTTGGACCCGAGGGTTCTGACCGGCACCATGTGCTCGTGACACATGTCGTACGCCCGCGGCTCGAAGACGACCTGCCGGCGCTGGCCGAGGCGCTGATCGAGCAACAACCGCTGACTCGATACCCCGTGCGCAACCCGCTGCCGATCCCGGTCAGCGACTTCCTCCATTTCGGCGACGCCGTCGACGCCTGGACCGCCACCATCGAGGGCACGCCGGTCGGGCACATCGCCACAACCATGGGGCATGCCGGTGGGAACGGCGATGGCGAGCTCGACCGAGCCTGTGCAGCAGCGCACGGCTGCGACATCGAAGACCTCGCCTGGCTCAGCGCCTTCTTCGTCGGCTCCGCCGCCCGACGTACGGGCCTCGGCCGCACGCTGCTCCGAACGGCAGTCGACAGCATCCGTGAATCCAGCGGCCGCCCGTGTCTCGAGGTCGTACCGGCCTTCCCTGCTGCCATGAAGCTCTACGAGTCGACCGGTTGGACCGAGGTGCTCCGCACACGCCCGGACTGGCTCGCCGGCGCGCCTGACAGCGACGGGCTCGACGTTGTTGTCATGGTGCTTCGCTGATCGAGTCCTCAGCCGAGGCCAGGACGGGCGTGCAGCGCGCCACCGGACTCGTAGAGGAGACCCTTGTCCTTGATGAGCTGACCCGCGGCAGCCAGGATCGGGGTGTCACCGACGGCGGAGCCGGCCATCGAGACGATCGCCTCGAACATCTTGACCGCAGCGTCGTCGACGGCCGGCCAGTTCCACTCCGCGGGAGCAGCACCGATCGGCTCCACCGCGTGCCAGCGGGCCGCACGGGCCTCCGCCATCGTGGTCAGCGTGCTCCAACCGAGGCCGCCGAGACCCACGACGCCGCCGAAGTTGAGTCCGATCAGGCCCCAGCCGTTGCACTGGTACTCATAGGCCGCGGGACCGAACTCGGCCTCGTCCAGCTCCACCCGCGTGATCACCGGCTCGGGGCCGGTGTTGGGGGCGTAGAGCTTGAACGCGGGCCGCGGGGCGAGCAGCGAGGCCGACGCCGTCGTGGTGATCTCGCTCAACGGCTGGCCAGGTGCCGAGTAGGCGTCGAAGACTCGGAAACCGAGGTCGAGGGCATAGCCGATGACGAAACGACGGTCATCCTGGGCGGCGTAGAAGTTGCGATTGAACACGTGGGGGAACCTCGCTTGAGCCCCACCGAGCAGCCGATCTGGTTCGCTACGGAGGGCCCGGTGGGATGTTGTTCGGGCAGCGCGACACTATCGCGCCAGACGCCTCGGCCTAACAACCGGTTGCTGATCTGTGTCTCGCGCGAGTCACTCAGGAGTAGGTGCCGCGGACGGTGTCGGTGGTCGGCAGCGACTGGCAGCCGAGCCGGATCCCGTCGTCGAGGTCCTCCTGCTCGAGCACGTCGTTCCGCGCCATCTTCACCTCGCCCTCGAGCAGCCGGAACGCGCACGCCGAGCACTCGCCCTCGCGACAGGAGTAGGGCGCCTTGACGCCCTTCGCCTCGAGGAAGTCGAGCATCGGGGTGCCGGGGTCCCAGTCGTCGTACGTGGTGACGATGCCGTCGAGCTCGATCTCCAGTGTGGCGGGCTGCTTGGGGCCGTCGTCGACGACCTCGGCCTCCGCATCCTCGACCCGGACGACCTCGCCGAACGGGTTGCCACCCAGGGAGGCGAACTTCTCCTGGTGGCGCCGCGCCCGCGGGAACTCCAGCTCCTTGAGCACCGCGACCGTCGCCTTCATGAACGGGGCAGGCCCACAGACGAAAGCGTCGTACGTCAGCCGGTCGGCCGCGAACGCCTTGATCTGCTCAGCGGTGGGCAACCCCTGGACGGACTCGAGCCAGTGGACCACCTGGAGCCGGTCCGGATGCTCGGCGGCCAGCCGCGCCCACTCCTCGGCGAAGATCACCGAGCGCTCGTCGCGGTTGGCGTAGAAGACGACGATCCTTCCCGTGCCCTGGCGCAGGGCCGTGCGGGCGATCGAGATGATCGGGGTGACGCCCGAACCGCCGGCGAAGAGCAGGAAGTCGGCGTCGATGTCGGCAGGTGTGAAGATCCCGCTCGGCGGGAGAACGCGAAGCGTGTCGCCGGGGCGGAGGTTGTCGCAGATCCAGTTGGACGCGTAGCCGTCCACGGTGCGCTTGACCGTCACCGTGAGCGGGTCGCCCGGCGCACTGGAGAGCGAGTAGCAGCGGGCCGCGAGACCGTCGCGGTCGCTCGGCACAGCGACGGTGAGGAACTGTCCCGGCTTGGGCTGGAACGCGTGCCTCACGTCCTCGGGGAGCTCGAAGACGATCGAGCGGGCGTCGGCGGTCTCCTCGACGACCTCACGGACGGGAAGTAGAAACGAGTCAGTAGCCATCCTCGGCCCCGATCTGGATCCGGCCGTCGGCGACGGCTGCTTCGATGGACGCGGCCAGACGAGGGCAGCGGGCGTGGACGAGCCGCTCACCGCCGGCGGCAGCCTTGCGGCGTACGAGATCCGGACACTGGGCCTGGGCCGCGGCCGTCCACTGGACCGACGTCTGGTGCTCGCTGTTCTTCTTCACCCCGACGTGGGCAAGGCAGTCGAGACATTCCACCTCGACCAGGCGGGCCTGGGTGTAGAGCCGCTGGTCCTCGACGGTGTCCTGCGAAGTCGGGACGAACGAAGCCATCAACTGACCCCTGCGTCGCTCGACTCGGTCTTCTCGGTCTGCTCGGTTGTCTCTGCCTTCTCGGCCTCGATCCGGCGGAGGTTCTCGGCGACCTCCTCGTGCCAGAACTCGTTGGCCTTGGTCGTGTCGACCTCGAACTCGAAGCGAGCGCGCATCTCGGGCTCGACGTCGGCGACGTCGACGTAGAACTGCTCGTACCAGCGGCGCAGCTGGTAGACCGGACCGTCCTCCTCGCAGAGGAGCGGGTTCTGCACCGGCACCTTGTTCTGCCAGATGTGTACGTCCTGGAGGAAGCCGTCGCCGAACATGTCGGCGTACTTCTTGCCGATGAAGTCGGCGGTCTTGTCGTCGAGACCTTCGGGCTTCTTGACCGTGATGCCGTACTGCAGGAGGAAGGAGTCTGGGCCGGTCGGGATGTGAGAGTTGATCAGGATCACCTCGGTCACGAAGCCCTTGTAGTCGACCTCGAGCCAGTTGATCATGTACGCCGGGCCGTAGTAGGTCGCCTCGGACTTGAGGAACATCTCGGCGTCACCGTAGCCGCCGGACACGTCCGGGCGCCCCCTGGACGCCATGTACTGCGTGGCGGTGTGGTCCTCGAAGACGTTGCGGAAGTCGGTCGGGAAGGCGAAGTGCACGTAGTAGAAGTGCGCCATGTCGACCACGTTGTCGATCAGCTCGCGGCAGTGGCTGCCCTTGATCGGGACGGTGTTCCAGATCCAGTCGGTGTAGACCTCGCGGTTGCTGACGTCGGGCAGCTCTGGCGGCAAGATGTCGTGGTCGGGCTTCGAACCTTCGGGGTCGTGCCAGATCAGCAGCGAGTCGTTGCGGATCACGGTCTCGTACGCCTTGGTGCGGGCGCGCAGCGGGACGCGGCGGGCGTAGGGGATCTGCTTGCAGCGGCCATCGGCGCCCCAGCGCCAGTCGTGGAACGGGCAGCCGACCTCGTCGCCCTTCACGGTGCCTTGGGTGAGGTCGCCGCCCATGTGGCGGCAGTAGCCGTCGAGCACGCCCAGCTCGCCCTTGGAGTCCTCCCAGACGACCAGCTTGCCGCCGAACGCCTCGACGGCATGTGGCTTGCCGTCCCTGAACTCGCTGGCCAGGCCCAGACAGTGCCAACCGCGCGCGAAGCGCTCCGGCTGCGAGCCGTGGTCGAGCGTGCGGGTCTGGGTGGTGAGGTCGGCCATCGTCGTACCTTCCGCTGGGGGCTATCCACGCTGCGTCTATTCGCTGCATCTGTTCAAAGTGTAGAACCTGTTCTAGTTTTATCACATGCATGTGGCCTTGACACCCGCCCAGGAGCAACTTCGCTCAGAGCTCAACTCCTATTTCGCCCAGTTGGTCACGCCAGAGCGCCGAGCAGCGCTCGCCAGAGCGTCGGGCGAGTTCGGCAACGAGGCTGACCAGGAGGTCTATCTCTCGACCATCCGGCAGATCGGCGCAGACGGCTGGCTGGGGATCGGCTGGCCGAAGGAGTACGGCGGCCAGGACCGCTCCATGGTCGAGCAGCTGATCTTCACCGATGCCGCCGCCGTGGCCGGGGTGCCGATCCCCTATCTCACCCTCAACACGGTCGGCCCGACGATCATGCGGTTCGGGACCGAAGAGCAGAAAGCTTACTTTCTGCCGAAGATCCTCGCCGGGGAGCTGCACTTCTCGATCGGCTACTCCGAGCCGGGCTCGGGGACGGACCTCGCCTCTCTGCAGACTCGGGCGGTGCTCGACGAGGGCGCTGGCGAGTGGGTGATCAACGGCCAGAAGATGTGGACCTCGCTGATCCAGTATGCGGACTGGATCTGGCTCGCCTGCCGGACGGAGCCGGAGGCATCGCGCCACAAGGGGCTGTCGATGATCCTGGTGCCGACGTCCTCCCCGGGCTTCTCCTACACGCCGGTACAGACCGTGGCCGGGGTCGGCACCTCGGCGACCTACTACTCCGATGTCCGCGTGCCCGCGTCAAACCTCGTCTCCTCGCGCGGCGGAGGCTGGGCGCTGATGACCAACCAGCTCAACCACGAGCGGGTGGCACTCACCTCGGCGGCGCCGCTGGTGCACTCGCTCGGGCTGGTGAAGGAGTGGGCGCGGTCCACCACCGTCCCCGGCGGCGGCCGGGTCATCGACGCCGAATGGGTCCAGCTGGCCTTCGGGCGGGCGCACGCGCGTATCGAGGCACTCTCGCTGATCAACTGGAAGCTCGCCGCAGACGCCGACCACGGGGTCGCACTCTCCCCGGCCGAGGCATCGGCGACCAAGGTCTACGGGTCGGAGCTGGCCACCGAGGGCTACCGCACGCTCATGGAGATCGTCGGTCCGCACGCGGGACTGACGGCCGACTCCCCCGGCGCCGTCCTGGCGGGCCGCCTCGAGCGGTTCCATCGCTCCTCGCTGGTCATGACCTTCGGCGGCGGCACCAACGAGATCCAACGAGACATCATCGGCTACGTGGGCCTCGGCCTTCCCGCCGCCAAGCGCTGACCTTCCACCCGTCGGTCGAAGGCCACTCCGTTCAGACCTTCGGGCGAGCGAGCGTGTCGAGACCAACACAGTCGATTGCGAGAACACCATGGACTTCTCCTTCTCCACCGAATCCGACGAAGCCGCCGAGCTCGCGGCGAAGATCATCGGCGACGCCACCTCGGCCGACCGGCTGCGTACGGTCGAGGCAGCTGCCGGCGACCGCGGCCGCTTCGACGCCGCTCTCTGGTCCTCCCTCGGCGAGGCCGGGCTGCTCGGGCTCCATCTCCCCGAGGCGTACGGCGGGGCCGGGCTCGGCATCGTCGAGCTGTGCCGAGTGCTCGTCGAGTCCGGGCGGCGCGTCGCGCCGATACCGCTGGCGGCGCACGGGCCTTGCGGTCTGCTGCTCGCCGAAGCGGGGCCGGCCGAGACCGCTACGGACGCGCTGGCCGGCGTCGCCGACGGTTCTCGAGTGCTCGCGGCTGCCGTCTCTGAGGAGCACGCCCACCTCCCCGACTCGCCCACCGTCGCAGCCACCGGCGACACGATCTCCGGAGTGAAGACGCTGGTCAGGGGCGGGATGATCGCGGACGCGTTCCTGGTCACCGCGTCGCTGCCCGACGGCATGACCGGGGTCTTCCTCGTCGATTCCTCCGCGGAGGGCGTCGACCGCCAAGCGCAGCACACCAGCGACGGCGACGTCACCGCGTTGGTCTCGTTCGCTTCCACTCCTGGTCGTCGTATCGGCGATGCTTCTGCCGCCGCCCGCCTCGGCGATCTGCTCACCGTCGCCGCGGCCGCCGAGCTGCTGGGCATCACCGAAGGGGCGCTGGAGCTCACGTCTTCCTACGCCAAGACGCGAGAGCAGTTCGGCCGCGCCATCGGCACCTTCCAGGCGGTCTCCCAGCGCTTGGCCGATGGGTTCATCGACGTACTCGCCCAGCGGCTCACCCTCTGGCAGGCCGTCTGGCGGACTTCGTCCGGACTGCCTGCCGCCGACCAGGTCGCTGTGGCCAAGCTCTGGGCCGCCGACGCTGCTCATCGCCTCGCCCACACCACCGTCCACATCCACGGCGGCGTCGGCATCGACCTCGACGGCGAGGCGCATCGCTACTTCACCGCCGCCAAGCGCTTCGAGTTCGTCTTCGGCGGAGCCACGGAGCAGGCGCTGCGGATCGGGCGAGCCCTGGCTGCATCCTGATCGACTCTTGACCTTCCGAGAGGCCCCGGCAGCTGCTGGGGCCTCTCGTCTCGGCTGTTGGCTTTGTGCGGTATCGCGCCAAACGATCAGCGCGTGCGATAGTGCGTCGGCGTATGGGATGTAATGCCGGCCCGCGGGCGGACGGCATCTGTCATCCTGTGCGGATGCCAGCACAAGAGATGATGGAACAGCTCGCAAAGGTCATCGATGCTCATCAGTGGGACGAGCTTGCAGCGTTGCTCCATCCGGAGTTCTCGTGTCTCTACGTCCACACTGGCGAGACGTTCGATCGGGACTCGTGGGTACGGACCAACGCGGAGTATCCCGGTTTCCAGAACTTCCGGCTCCTCGACTGCATCGCCGACGGCGAGCGGGCGGCGGGGCGAGGTCATGTCACGGGGATGACCGATGGCGAGCTCCAGCATTTCGAGGTGGCTACGTTCATCACGCTGCGCGACGGGCTCATCGTCGACATGACCGAGGTGTGGACGGACGTCGACCTCACTCCGCCTGCGGGGACGAGACCTCAGGCATAGCCGTTGTCTTCTTTCGCTGGTGGCGGCTCTCTGGCCGCCTGCGTGTGGGGCGGCTGGATGTGTGTCCGTTTGGTCTCGTGTCGGGTCCCAGCACGGGTGGGGCCAATACGTTGTTTGGGTTGGGAGATTTAGAAGCAGGGTGTCTGGGTTGGTGCCATTCGGGTGTCTTGCGGGCTTCCAGCAGCGGTTCGAGTTTGGGTTGGGGATATCTGTCCCTGATCGGGTTTTCGACCTGTTTCCTTTCCTGTTTCCGCGTGCCTGGCGGCCCATAATATGTTATGGTGGGGGTAGGCGTGAACGTGAAGGCCGACCACCTCGACAGAGGCGTGCCCTCCTGCCCGGGAGACAACGGGTGTGGGGTATTCCAGGGGATCCAGGGGCGTGAGCGCTGAGCTGCGAGGGTAAGTAATAGCCCGTGATTGGCGGGCCTCCGGGACCAGCGAACCAAAGCCGGATCTGCGTGTGTGCAGGTCCTTTGAGTTCGTACGTCGGGAGGTGATCGTGATGACCGCACTGCAACAGCCGCAGCATCCTGTGCTCAAGGCTGTGGTCGCGATCACCGACTCCCTCGATGAGGTCGCGGACGCGAACCCCACGTTCATGGCCACCGACCAGAAGGCTGCCACACTCGTCGAGATCGCCCGGGCGAAGGCGCAGCTGGCTGAGCTCGAGCTACGCGTGATGGCGACTGCTGATGATGTGGCGGCGGACAGCGCTGCTCGTGATGTGGCCGCGTGGCTGCATCACCACACCCACCAACGCCCAGATGCCCTGCGTGCCGACCTGCGGCTCGCGGCCGCGCTGGATCGGACCTATGGCCGGGTCGCTGCGGCGATGCGCGCCGGGGATTGCAACCTCGCCCAAGCCGAGGTGATCGTGGCGGCTCTCGACGAACTGCCGGGCGACCTCGACCCCGAGATCAAGTCCAAAGCCGAACAGGCTCTGGTCGGCTACGCGACCCAGCTCGACCCCGCCCGGCTGCGCCGCCTGGGGCGCCGGATCCTGGATCTCATCGCCCCCGAGATCGCCGAAGCCGAAGAAGCCAAACGGCTCGCAGCCGAAGAAGCCCACGCCCACAAGAAGACCCGCCTGGCCATGCGCCGGGTCGGGGACGGCACCACCCGCATCACTGCGGTCATCCCGGACGCGGCCGCGGACCGGCTCGCCACCAACCTGGAGGCCTTCGCCTCACCGCGACGCGACGACGGCACCCGCACCGAGACCGGCGACTACCTGCCCTACGACCGCAGGCTCGGACGAGCGTTCTGCCAGATGCTGGAGACCCTCGACCCGACCCGGCTCCCCATCCACGGTGGGGATGCGACCACGGTGATCGTGACCATCGACCTCGACCAGCTCCGCAAAGACGCCGGCATCGGCCAGATCCTCGGCGGCAGCCCGATCACCGCAGCCGAAGCCCGCCGGCTCGCGTGCACCGCGGGCATCATCCCCGCCGTCCTCGGGGGTGCCTCCGAGGTTCTCGACCTCGGCCGCAACGAACGCTTCTTCACCGCCGCGCAACGCCGCGCGCTCCTGCTCAGGTCAGCGACCTGTGAAGCCGAAGGCTGCGACATCCCCGGCACCTGGGCCGAAGCCCACCACTGGCTCGCCTGGGCACAAAGCGGAACAACCGACCTCGACAACGCCGCGCTCCTTTGCAGCCATCACCACCACCGCGCACACGACCCCGCCTACCTCCATGAACGCCTACCCAACGGCGACATCCGCTTCACCAGACGAACGTAGAGGCTGCAGCCCAGGCACACCGGGCGCCCTGTCCTTGTCAGAGCCGCGCCCTCTTGGCTTCGGTTGCCTGTGCTGTATCGCGGCAAGCGAGGACGATGTGCGATAGCGCTTTGGCCTATCGAGTGCAGGCGGACGGCCGGCTGGATCGTCTTTGATGAACAGCGCTCGAAATGGCGAGCGGCCCGCGCGAATATCTGTCATCATCGCTCTCCATTGAGAGCACTGCTCTCGCCAAATCGCTGAGGAGCTTCACAGTGACTGTCCCCGACGTCTCCCCCGACCACCGCACTCGGATGGGTGCCGTCGCGTTCGCGATCGCGGGCATCCTCTTTGCCGTCTACGAGGTTGCGGCCCCACGCGCCGACGAGACCACGCTCGACGGCGCTGCGTCGTGGGCCTCCACCGGGTGGAGTGTGGCGCACATCAGTGCCATCGTCGGCCTCATTCTCATCCCGCTCGGTTACGGCGCGATCCGCGGCTTCCTGAACGGCAGCCCGCAGGAGAGGACCGCGCATCTTGCCGCCGTCGTCGGCTACATCGGCTCCGGCCTGACCATCTCCTACTACGGCGCCGAGACCTACGGCCTCAGGGCCATCGGCGAGCGGGCGCTGGCCGACGGCGACCCCAGCTTGACCGACGTGGGCAACGACTTCCGCCTCGATCCGACCGCGATGACCGTCTTCGTGATCGGGCTGCTGCTCGTCGCCGTCGCCGCCGTGCTCGCGTCAGTCGCGGTCTGGCGCTCGGGTTTCCTGCCCCGGTGGGGCGCCGTCCCGTTCGCCGCTCTCCTGGTCACCATGCTTCCCCAGTTCTTCTTCCCGCAGGCGGGGCGGATCCTCTGGGGCGTACTCGTCGCGGCCTCGGCGCTGTGGCTTGCGGCTGCGCTCTGGCGTGCTTCACAGCGCCGCTCGTAGGCTGTCTCGGATCATGGCCGTGCAGGCCGTGACGCCTGCTCACCACGTCATCCTCCTACGCACTCTTCGTTGTCACCGCCGGAATAGCACGGCGGGGCACTGTAGCCGTCCTCCACCTGTTCGGGGGCCGGCAGATCCACTGCGCCGGGGATGTAGCAGAACAGGACGATCGCGGTGCCGCCGACGACCATCAGCGTCTGCCAGACCGTGCCGAGCACTCGCCTGAGCGGGTTGAAGACATGTGTGACCACACCGGACACGAGCGCGACAAACGCGATTGCGCCCCAGACGCGGTAGGTGACGACGTTCGACGATTCGACCTCCGGCTGTTCGCCGAAGAAGACCAGATAGACATCGAGCCAGTTCATGGCCAGCTTGCCGAGGGCGTAGACAGCCACCACGGACGCCAAGGCCGTGGCACCGGCGAACCAGGGCAGACGAGTGAGGCGCGAAGGGGCACTGACACGACGGTCTGAGGCGAGCATGCGACGAGTCTTGCGGCTCCGGAGAACGGCGTGATGAGTCTGCGTACTCAACTCTTTGACCTTCAAGCCGCTCGAAGCCTCAGGATCGGGACATGACCGATACTCCTGCCGCCGACCCGACGATGACCGCCATCACCGCTGCCGTGACCCTCGGTCGTGAAGGCGACGACACCAGCGCGCGTCAGGAGCTGCTTGCGATCTGGCGCGATGTCGGGGTGCTGGGAGACCCGTTCCACCGGTGCACCCTGGCCCACTATCTCGCCGACCTCTACGCCGACCCGGCCGAGGCGCTGGTCTGGGACGTACGCGCCCTCGATGCCGCCGATGCGCTCACCGACCAGCGCGCGCAGGAGCACGATGCGAGCCTTCAGGTCGCCGGCTTCTATCCGAGCCTGCACCTCAACATCGCCGACAACCTTCGCCGCCTGGCTGCCTTCGACGCTGCCGCGGACCACCTCGGCAGAGCCGAGGAGCATTCCGTCGCGCTCCCGGACGGACCGTACGGTGACATGATCCGCACCGCGATCCGCAGTGTCAGCGGTGCGATCACGGCTCGCGACACCACAGCGCGGTCGACCTCCCCGACCGTCGGCTGAACCGGATGACGGCTGCGGCCGTCATCCGGTTCAGGCTCTCAAGGTCGGACTACCGGCTCGCCTTGGTCATCGAGGCGAGCCACCGGCGGGCTGCACGGCGTGACCGCACCCGGACCAGCGGCTTCGCGGTGGCGTACTGGAGTTCGCTCACCCACGCCGGCCGCGCGACGAGGGCACGGACGTCGGCGACGAACTCGGGTCGCGGAGTCCAGTCAGGTCCGTGATGAAGGGAGTCGAGCTCCACGTACGGGATGCCCAGGCGGTCGCTGATGCGCTTCGCGAGGGTTGACTTCCCGGAACCGGACACGCCCGCCACCGCGATCCGGGTCGGCAGACCGCTCACAGCACTAGGCAGCCTTCGCGATCGTGCCGAGAATCGCCGAGGCGGCGGCTTCGGGGGCCTTGGTGGGGATCCAGTGGCTGACCCCGGGGAGCTCGATGAGCTCGTAGGGCCCGGTGACGGAGTCCTCGTTGCCCTCCAGCGCGGAACGCCCGATGGCGACGTCGCCATCGCTCCAGAGCATCGTCGTCGGCACCGGGACCCGGCCGACTCGCGGAGCCAGAAGGAGGGCGCGGTACCAGCCGAGGGCGCCGGGGAGAGCGCCGTAGTCGACGATCTCCTGGCGAAAGCGCTCGACGTCCTCTTCGTTCCAGCCGCTCCCCCGCATCATCCGCTCCATCCGGCCGCCGCGGCCGGAGACCAGCTCGGGGAGGAACGGGATGTTGAAGAAGGCCATGTAGGCCGACTTGCGCAGCTGCGGACCCTTCATCGACCGCGCGAACGGGACCGGGTGCGGCACCGACATCGCGGTCCAGCTGCGGACCAGGTCGGGCCGCTCGGCCGCCACTCCCCAACCGACCGCGCTCCCCCAGTCGTGGCCGGCCAGGTGCACCGGGCGGCCGATCTCGTCGATGAGCGCGACCACGTCCTCGACCAGCTCGCCGGCGCGGTAGCCGAGACGCGTACGCGGCCGGGCACCCGGCGAGTAGCCGCGCTGATCCGGGGCGATGGTCCGGAAACCGGCGTCGTGCAGGATCGGCGACACCTCCCGCCAGCAGGTCGCCCGCTCCGGGAAGCCGTGTAGGAGCACGACCGGGTCGCCGTCGACGGGTCCCGAGTCGATCACGTCGAAGGTGAGTCCATCACGTACGTAGCTCGAGATCGTCACGCGTCCATCCTGTCAGGACGCTCCCCTCTCCGGCGCGGGTTGCGCTGTGCATCAGCCGGCCCGGCGATCAGCATGTGCGATAGTGCAGCGTCGTAACGCTGGATACGACGCGGGCACAGAAAGGCGCCGGCTCGATCCTTCGAGCCGGCGCCTTCGCGGATACTGCGGTCTATCCCTCCGCGATCGCGTCCAGACGCTTGACCGTGGCCTCGAACTCGGCGATGAGGTCGGCCATGACCTCGGCGACAGGACGTACCTCGTTCATCCGGCCGACGATCTGCCCGACCGGCATCGCGACGACGTCGGGGTCCCCGGCGGCGTTGATGCGGTTGTGGGCGTCGGAGACGAGCAGGTTCTGCAGCGGCATCGGCAGCGGTACCGGCGAGCCCTCGGCCTCCCAGGCGTCGGTCCACTTCGACTTCAGCAGCCGGGCGGGCTTGCCGGTGTAGATCCTCATCCGGCGGGTGTCGGCGGAGGTGGCGCGGGTGAACGCGCTCTCCCAGCCGGCGTGGGTGTTGAGGTTGCGATACTCAGACGTCCCGAGCCAGATGGAGCCGGTCCACACGCCCTGTGCGCCGAGCGCCAGGGACGCCGCGATCTGACGTCCCGAGCCGATCCCGCCGGCGCCCAGCACCGGCACGTCGGGCCCGACCGCGTCGACGATGTCGGGCTGCAGCACCATCGAGGCGATCTCGCCGGTGTGCCCGCCGGCCTCGTAGCCCTGGGCGACGATGATGTCGACGCCGTTGGAGACGTGCGACACCGCGTGCTTCGGAGCTCCGGCGAGCGCGGCGACCTTGATCCCGTGCTCGTGCGCCTTGTCGATCACGTCCTTGGGCGGGGTGCCGAGCGCGTTGGCGATCAGCACCGGCCGGTGCTGCAGCGCGATGTCGACGTGCGAGCGGGCGGTCGAGTGCAGCCAGCCGAGCACGCCCTCGCGCCCCTCCCCCTCCGGCAGCGGCGGCACCCCCATCGAGAGCAGGGCCTTGTCGACCCATTCGGTGTGCTCGTCCGGGATGTAGGCGGACAGGTCGGTCGAGGTGCCTTCGGTCGGCACCTTCATCGGCATGACCACGTCGACGCCGTAGGGCTTGCCGTCGGTGTTCTCGTCCATCCAGGTCAGGGTGCGGTCGAGCTCGTCGGCGTCGTTGAAGCGTACGCAGCCCAGGACGCCCAGCCCGCCGGCCTTGGAGACCTCCGCGGCCACGTGCTCCGAGGGGGTGAAGGCGAAGATCGGGTAGTCGATCCCGAATGCCTCGCACAGTGCCGTACGGATCATGCTGGTGCTCCTTCTGCGTCAGCGTCGTTCGCGCTCGCCTGGGTGGCGAGCGCGATCTCCTTGGCCTTGGGGTACTGGGCCTTGCCGGTGGCGTTGCGGGGCACCTCGTCGACGATGGTCAGCGCGCGCGGAAGCTTGTAGCCGGACAGGTGAGCCCGCAGGAACGTACGCAGGTCCTCGAGCTCGAGGGTCACGCCCGGCCGCGTCTGGACGACCGCGGCGACGGCCTGGCCGTAGCGCTCGTCCGGGATCCCCACGACGAGCGTGTCGTAGACGTCGGGGTGTGCCTTGATGGCGGCCTCGACCTCTTCGGGGTAGACCTTCTCGCCGCCGGTGTTGATGCAGTTGGAGCCTCGCCCGAGGAGGGTGAGGCGGTTGTCGGTCTCGATCCGCGCGTAGTCGCCGGGGATCGCGTAGCGCTCGCCGTCGATCTCGACGAAGGTCTTCGCCGACTTCTCCGGGTCCTTGTAGTAGCCGACCGGTACGTGGCCCTTGCGCGCGGTGCGGCCGATCTTGCCGACGTCCGTGGCCAGGTCCAGGGGGTGGCCGTCGTCGCCGATCACCGCGGTGTGCCCGCCGGCGGTGACCACCGGTCCGTCCGTGGAGAGCGCTGAGGCATCCTGCAGCCCGGTGCCCTGGAAGCCCGTCTCGGTCGAGCCGACCGAGTCGGTGAAGACCGCGTTCGGGAAGTGGCTCATCCAGCGTTCCTTGACCGACTTGGAGAAGATCGCGGCGCTGGAGGCGATGGCGAAGAGCGACTGACCGTCGAAGCTCCGCCCGTCTCCGGGACCGGCCTCGTAGGCGTCGATGAGCGGCACCGCCATCGCATCACCGGTCATGAACATCATCTGGACCTTCTCGCGGTCGATGAGCTCCCAGGTCTTCACCGGGTCGAACTTGGGCTCCAGGATCGTGACCTGGCCGGCGAAGAGATGCATCAGGAGCGAGGCCTGCGCGCCGCCGTGCATCAGCGGGCTCAGCGGGAGGGTGATGAGCCCGTCGCCGGCGGCCTGCTTGGACTGGTCGTACTCCTCCAGCGGCACCCCCGTCATGAAGTCGATGCCGCCGCCGAGCACACGCCAGAAGTCCTCGTGGCGCCACATCACGCCCTTGGGGAAGCCGGTGGTGCCACCGGTGTAGATGACGTGGATGTCGTCGGGGCTGCGCTCGCCGAAGTCGCGGGCGTCGGACTGTCCGGCCAGGGCCTCCTCGAGCGTGACGCCGCCGAACGGGCTCAGGTCGGAGTCGTCGTCGGGCTCGAGCGAGTTCGGGACGGCCACGAACGTCTTCAGCCCCGCCAGCTTGGGGGCGACCTCGGCGACCAGCGGCGCATAGACACGGTCGTGGACCAGGGCCTTGAGATCGGCGTTCCCGAAGAGGTACTCCAGCTCGCCGGCGACGTAGCGGTAGTTCACGTTGATCGCCACGGCACGGATCTTGAGGATGGCGAGCAGGGCGATGACGTGCTCGACGGAGTTCTTGGAGTAGAGCCCGACGTGATCGCCCTTCCCGATCCCCTGGCCGGCCAGGTGGTGGGCCAGCTTGTTGGACTCACGCTCGAGCTCTGCGTAGGTCACTTTGCGGTCGCCGACTTGGACCGACACCTTCTCAGGCGCGGCGTCGACGGCGTGTTCGAAGAGGTCAGCAAGGTTCAGCGCCATGGAGCGAGACTAGAACACGTTTCAGTTTTCCGCTAGGGTCTGGTGTTATGCCGATCACAGAATCTTCCGCCGGTTCCTCGGCCGAGGCCGCACCGCACGCGATCGTCGAGCAGGACGGCCACAAGCTCATCGTCACGATGAACCGTCCCGAGCGTCGCAACGCGCTCTCCTCCGAGATGCTGCGGATCATGGAGGACGCCTGGGACCGGGTGAACTCCGACCCGGAGATCCGGGTCTGCATCCTGACCGGCGCCGGCGGCTACTTCTGTGCCGGGATGGACCTGAAGGCGGCCGACGAGAAGCCGCCCTCGGAGTCCTTCGACGAGGGCTTCGACCCGACCGTGCTCAAGGGGCTCCTGAAGGGCTTCCGGCTCACCAAGCCCCTGATCGCCGCCGTCGAAGGTCCCGCCATCGCCGGCGGCACCGAGATCCTGCAGGGCACCGACATCCGGGTCGCCGGAGAGTCTGCGAAGTTCGGCGTGGCCGAGGCCCGCTGGTCGCTCTACCCGATGGGCGGCTCCGCGGTCCGCCTCCCCCGCCAGATCCCCTACACCGTCGCCGCCGAACTGCTCCTGACCGGACGTACGTTGAAGGCCCCCGAGGCCAAGGAGCTCGGCCTCATCGGGCACGTCGTCCCCGACGGCACCGCACTCGAGAAGGCCCACGAGCTCGCCGACATGATCGCCGCCAACGGTCCGCTCGCGGTGCAGGCGATCCTGCGTACGATGCGCGAGTCCGAGGGCAAGCACGAGGACGAGTGCTGGGCGGACGACGCCAAGGTCGGCGCCGCGGTCTTCGCCTCCGAGGACGCCAAGGAGGGCCCCAAGGCCTTCCTGGAGAAGCGCAAGCCCGAGTTCAACGGCCGCTGAGTCTCAGCCCCGATCCTTCGAGACGTACGCAGTCCCCGGCAGCATCCGCGGAAGCAGCCCACGGCTCAGCATCAGGAGCACATGGGCTCCCAGCGCGACGAAGAACGCGATGTGGGCGGCCACGTGCAGCGCGACCAGGCCGTCGGAGACAGCGACCAGCGCGATGCCGGTGAGCGGGACCAAGAACATCAGTGCGATCAGCACACGCTCGGTGACATGAGCCGTCCGCCGGTCTCTCGCCGTGAGCCGCGGGTCCCACGGGGGCAGCGGGGCGATCATGCGCCAGGCCACTCGAAGGCCGCCGAGCAGCAGGATCGCCAGACCGAGCAGGATGTGCAGCTCGGGAAGGCTGATGGCGTCGACGCGGATGCCCCCGCCCCACAGGTCGCCCCAGGCAGCGGCGAGCGGGTCCGCCTCACGGGCCTCGCATGCCTCCTCGAGACGGTCGAACCGCTCCTCCTCGACCTCGGAGGCGTCACCGCCACCGCGGTCCTCCCCCGGCGGGTCACAGTCGGTCTCTGTCGACATGATGTAGCCGACCGCGAACTGCAGCACAAAGGCGGCAACGGTCAGCCAGTGCAGGGTCTTGGCGACGACCCCATAGCCCGTTGCCCTCGCGCCTGACATCGAGAGGCAGCGTAACGGGAGCACCGAGCTCGTCGTGTCGGATCGGCACGATTCCGATCGTGGTGTTGGTGAGCGTCGCCATCCGCGGCGCATGACCAGCAGGAGGATCCATGTCCGACATCTCGCGTACGCCCGTCCGTCTGACCATGTCCATGACTCTGGACGGATTCGTGACCGGCCCTGACGATCACCACGGCCAGGGACTCGGCCGGGGCGGCGGACGGATCTTCGACTGGCTCGACGACCGCCACGGCGCCGGCGTGAACGGTGACGTCTACCGCGAGTACCTCGCCACTGGGGCGCTGATCTCCGGGCGGCGTACGTATGAGCTCGCCGACCGATGGGGCGGCGACCACCACGACGGCGTGCCGATCCATGTGCTCACCCACCATCCCGACGACGTGCCGCCGGGCGGTGTCCGCTACTTCACCGACGTCGACCGGTGCGCCGACGAGGCCCGAGCGGCGTCAGGTGACAGGGCCGTCATGGCACACGGCGCCGGCGTCGCCCAGGCGCTCCTCGCCGCCCGCCAGCTCGACGAGATCGAAATCCATCTCGTGCCGGTGCTCCTCGGCGCCGGGAGACGGCTCTTCCCCGATGTCGGCGTCGGGCCCGTCGAGCTCGAGCTGACCCGTCGCCTCGAGGGCCGCGGGGTGACCCACCTCCGGTACGTGGTGCGCTACACCGACAGGTAGGAGTCAATCTCCCCAATTGAAGGGGTGTTGAGGGCACCACCCGGCTCCGGGACGCGCGGCGCCTAGCGTCAAAGAGGCGGGAGTCACCCGCCACTCACCCCGAGGAGCAGACCATGGCTCTCTTCATGGACGTTCACAACATCGAGGGCGGCGTCAGCATCGACGACGTCACCAAGGCGCACCAGGCAGACCTCGCGACCCAGGAAGGTCGCGGAGTCGAGTACCTGCGCTACTGGGTCGACGAGGCCGGCGGCAAGATCTTCTGCTTGGTCGAGGCGCCGGACGCCGAGGCCGCCAGCGGAGTGCACCGCGACGCGCACGGCTTGGTCGCAGACGAGGTCCACCCGGTGATGGAGGGATCCTGAGCTAGGCGAATCGGGCGCGGAGGGCCTTCTTGTCCGGCTTTCCGAGGGCGGTCATCGGGATGGCGTCGACCTCGATGACCGACTTGGGCACGTGCACCGAGCCCTTCTTCTCCTTGACCAGGGCCTCGATCTCGGCGACGACCTCGTCGGAGAGGTCGGCTCCGGGGCGCGGGACCACCACCGCGGTGACGGCCTCGCCGAACTTCTCGTGCGGGGTGCCGATCACGGCGACCTGGGCGACGGCGGGGTGGGTCGCGACGACGTCCTCGACCTCGCGGGGGAAGACGTTGAATCCGCCGGTGACGATCATGTCCTTGGTGCGGTCGACGATGTACCAGAAGCCGTCCTCGTCCTCCCGGGCCACGTCGCCGGTGTGCATCCAGCCATCGCGGAATGTCTCGGCGGTGACCTCGGGCAGCTGCCAGTAGCCACCGGAGAGCAGCGGGCCGGCGACGCAGATCTCGCCGGGCTCGCCGGGAGCGACGGGCTCGCCGTCGGCATCGAGCAGAGCCGTCCGCACCAGCGCGGAGGGGCGACCGCAGGAGGTGAGGCGATGGGTGAGCGGCTTCCCGTCGGTATCGACGTGGTCACCCTTGGCGAAGTACGTGATCGCCATCGGCGCCTCGGACTGGCCGTAGTACTGCGCGAAGATCGGTCCGAACCGCTCGATCGCCTCGGCCAGGCGCACCGGGTTGATCGCCGAGGCGCCGTAGTAGACGGTCTCGAGCGAGGAGAGGTCGCGGGTGCGGGAGTCGGGGTGGTCCAGGAGCGCGTAGAGCATCGTCGGCACCACCATGAGCGAGGAGATCCGCTCCCGCTCGATCGTCTCCAGCACCTCGGCCGGATCGAACTTCGGGAGCACGAACAGCGTGCCGCCCTTGATCACGACCGGGACGAAGAAGGCAGCACCGGCGTGCGAGAGCGGCGTGCACATCAGGAAGCGGGGCGCCTCGGGCCACTCCCACTCCGAGAGCTGCACCTGGGTCATCGTGGCGAAGGACCCGGACAGCCCGATCACGCCCTTCGGCTTCCCGGTCGTGCCGCCGGTGTAGGTGATCGAGGTGACGTGGTCCGGTGGCAGCAGCCGGGCCCGGAGGGGCTCGACCGGGTAGGTCGCCGCCGCGGCGACCAGGTCGACGCCGACGTCGGCCAGCTGCGGAGGCACCGGACCGATGGTGAGCACCTGCTTGAGATCCGGGCACAGCTCGAGCAGCTCGACCGCTCGATCGGCGAAGTAGGGGTCGATGACCAGCCCGGTGATCCCGGCGTCGTTGATGACGTACGCCTGGTCCTCGGCGCTGCCCAGCGGGTGCAGCGATGTCCGCTGGAAGCCCTGGGTCTGGCCCGCACCGAGGATGAAGAGCACCTCGGGGCGGTTGAGCGCGAGCAGCGCGGTCGCCGTGCCGGTGCCGGCACCGAGCGCCTCGAACGCCTGGACGTACTGGCTGATCCGCGCCGCGACCTCTCCCCCGGTCAGGCTCACCTCACCGAGATGCATGATCGGACGGCTCTTGTGGCGCTGCAGCGCCGAGACCATCAGATGACCGTTGTGGGGACCGATGCGGCTGGTATCCATGGCGGCACCTTACCGCGAAACTAGAACGTGTTCTAGAGGTGGAGCAGGCCCGGGTCGCCGCTCGCCGGTCAGGCGTCGCCGACGTGGTCCCGGTCCGCGGCAGCCATCGCCTCGCGTGCCCACCGCGGCAGGATGAAGATCCCCTCGGCCTCGACGCACAGCACCGGCTCCGAGCCGTCGGCCGGCCGGGTCAGCAGCCGGCCGCGTACGACCGACTTCACACCTTCACTCGACTCGATCCTGGCCTCGCCGCGCAGCGGACCCAGCGGAGTCCCGTGCTTGTAGACGATCGTCAGGGTGCCGGTCATCCCGGGCCGGCCACCGGCCGAGGCGGCCTCGCCGAGCAGCTGGTCCAGGATCAGCGCCGAGACCCCGCCGTGGACCAGTCCCGGTGGGCCCTCGTAGGCCGGGCCGAGTGAGAAGTCGGCCCAGACGTCCGCGCCGTCACGCTGGACCTCCAGCGGCGGGGCGAAGGCGTTCCCCTTCCCGACCACCGGGTTGCCGTAGTTGCGGAAGCCGCCGTCCGGCCCGAACCGGACCCCGTGCGGGCCCGGCAGCGCGTCGGCGAGCAGCTCATCGGTCAGCGCCTCGATCCGGCTGCGTACGTCATCGAGGACCGAGTCCTCGACCTGGGTGCGTACGACGGCGTCGACGAGCCTGCGCACCGAGTCGGTCAGCGGGACCAGGCTGGCCTCCCGCTCCTTGATCTCCGTCTTGGTCATGTCGTCGTGGACGTAACCCGGAGGAGCCTTCGGGTGGTGGGCACGTCCGTAGTGCATCGACATAGGGGTCCTCGCCTTCAGGATGGGGACAGCGGGAGCGGGTGAGCCTCACCGTAGACGTGCTCGGTGTCGAGATGGCAGTGGGTCCCCGGATAGATGGTCGACATGCACAGGTTGCAGTGGGTGCACCCCGACACGGTCGCAGGCTCGTCCCGGAGCCGGTTGACCAGGTCCGGCTCGCGGAGCAGCGCGCGGGCCATCGCGACGTACTCGAAGCCCTCGTCCATGGCGGTGCGCATCCCGGAGAGGTCGGTGACCCCGCCGAGGAGCACGAGCGGCATCGTGAGCGCGCGGCGGAACTCGCGAGCACTGTCGAGGAAGTAGAGCGGCTTGTAGGGGTACTCCTTGAAGAACCCCTTCCCCACCATCCTCATGCCCATCCTGATCACCGGGTGCAGCGGCATGTTCGCAGCCATCTCGCGGTAGGGAGCCTCGCCACGGAAGAGATACATCGGGTTCATGAACGAGGAGCCGCCGGTGAGCTCGAGCGCATCGAGGTGGCCGTCGGACTCCAGGAGACGGGCGAGCTCGACCGACTCCGGCAGGTCGAACCCGCCTCGGTAGCCGTCACGCATGTTCATCTTGGCGAGCACCCCGACCTGACCGCCTCCGACCTCGGCGACCGCTTCCCGGACGGCGGCCAGGATGCGGCGCGGGAAGGAGGCCCGGTTGGCCAGCGATCCGCCGAACTCGTCGGTGCGCGGGTTCAGCCGTGGGCTCAGGAAGGCGCTCGGCAGGTAGTTGTGGCCGAGGTGCACCTCGATCGCGTCGAACCCGGTCTCGATCGCCATCCGGGCTGCGTCGGCGTGCTGCTCCACGACCCGCGCCAGATCATCCGCGGTGGCGGCCCGGTTGAACGCCATCCCGAGCGCGTTGAACGACCGCGCCGGCGCCAGTGACGGTGCTCCGTTGGACTTCGCGTTGGCCACCGGTCCGGCGTGGCCGATCTGGGCCGAGACCTTGGCCCCGGTCTTGTGGATCTGGTCGGTCAGCCGTCGCAGGCCGGCCAGCGCCTCCGGTCGCCAGTAGATGCAGTCGGCATGCGTACGCCCCTCCGGGGCCACCGCGAGGTAGGCGACCGTGGTCATCCCGACACCGCCCTCGGCGACGGCCAGGTGGTAGTCGATCAGCCGGTCCGAGACCAGCGCCCCGGGCGAGGCGCCCTCGAAGGTCGCCGCCTTGATCACCCGGTTGCGCAGCGTCACCGGCCCCAGGCTCGCCGGTGCGAGCGGATCGGTCGTGGTGTCGGTCATGGGCGCGCCCTCCTGAACTCGCGCATCCTGCGCAGATAGCTCCGCAGTCGCCGGGCGGGCACCGGCCGCGGCCAGTCGTCGGCCCGGAACCACGCGTCGGTGCCGCCGTCGACCACGACGACGCTGCCGACCATGAAGTCCGCGGCCGGGCCCAGCATGTGGATCACCCAGTCGGCGAGCAGCCCCGGGTCGCCGTAGCCGCCGGCCGGAACCGGGAACGACCTGATCGCCTTCGCCTCCTCCGGCGTCGCGAGCTGCCTCTCCAGCAGCGGCGTCAGCACCGCTCCGGGCGCGATCGCATTGAGCCGGATCCCGGCTCTCACCCACTCCGGCTCGACCGCACGCCGCCGCACCCAGCGGGTCACGGCGACCTTCGAGCCGCCGTAGGCCATCGCCGGTGCGCCCTTCCCGAACATTCGGTACGCCTTCAGCGCCCGCTCCGCGTCGCCCGCCAGCAGCGCCGCCACCGCCCGGCTGGGGACCAGTGGCATGGTCGTGCTCGAGTTGCTCGAGAAGACCACGACCTTGGCATCGCCCGTGGCAGCCAGCGCCTCGCGCCACCCCTGGAGGAGCTCGACGACGCCGAAGTAGTTGACCTGGGTGATCAGGGAGGGTCGCTCGCGCCCCGGCGCCGGCCCGAGGCCGGCCGCCAGGACCGCCCCGTCGAGCCGGCCGCCGCAGGCGGCGAGCACCTTCTCGGTGGCATCTCGGCGGCCCTCCGGCGTCGACAGGTCGGCCACGACATCGGCTTCGGCGATGTCGACGGTCACGACCCGGTGCCCGGCCGCGGTGAGCCGCTCGACGACGGCGGCTCCCATGCCCGAGGCCGAGCCGGTGACGGCGTAGACCGCCATCAGCGGGCGATCCTCGAGGATGGCCCCAGGGAGGGTATCGCCCTCACCCGAGCACCTCGGCGATGCGGTGCACCTCGGCGGCCGAGCCGAGGCTCAGCAGCAGAGTGGTCACACCGGTCTCCTCCCACTGCGCCGCCCTCTCGCGCACCTCGCCCTCGGTGCCGATGATGTGCAGGTCGTCGACGAGCTCGTCGGGGATGAGCGCGGTGGCCTTCGCCTTCTCGCCGGTCAGATAGAGGGCCTGGACCTGGCCGGCGAGCTCGGCGTAGCCCATCCGCTCGAAGACCTGGTTGTGGAAGTTCTGCTCCTTGGCGCCCATGCCGCCCATGTAGAGCGCCACGAATGGCTTCATCGCGTCGAGCGCGGCCTGCTTCTCCTCCGCGTCGGCGACGACCTGGAGGTGGCAGGTCGCGGCGATCTCGAAGTCGTCGGCCGTACGCCGCGCGCCGGGGCGCGCGAAGCCCTCGGCCAGCCAGTCCGCATACATCGGGGCAGACCTGGGCGTATAGAAGATCGGGATCCAGCCGTCGGCGATCTCGGCGGTCTGGGCGACGTTCTTCGGCCCCTCCGCACCGAGCCAGATCGGGATGTCGGAGCGCAGCGGATGCACGATCGACTTGAGCGGCTTGCCGAGCCCGACCGAGCCATCACCTGCGAAGGGCAGCGGGTAGTGCGGCCCGTCGTTGGTGACCGGCGCCTCGCGGGCGAGCACCTGGCGGATGATCGAGACGACCTCGCGGGTGCGAGCCAGCGGCTTGCCGAACGGCTGGCCGTACCACCCCTCCACCACCTGCGGACCGCTCACCCCGAGCCCCAGGACGAACCGGCCACCGGAGAGATGGTCGATGGTCAGCGCGTGCATCGCGATCGAGGTCGGCGTACGTCCCGACATCTGCACGATCGAGGTGCCGAGGCGGACCCGGGAGGTCTCCCGGCCCCACCAGGCCAGCGGCGTGAGCGCATCGCTCCCCCAGGCCTCCGCGGTGAATATCGCGTCGAACCCGGCCTCCTCGGCGGCGGCGACCAGCTCGCCCACGCCGGTCGGCGGCTGTGCGCCCCAATAGCCCAGCTGTAGCCCCAGCTTCACTCTCATCGACTCCTTCGTCACGTAAAGGTTGTGACCAATACTAGAACGTGTTTCACTTTCTGTCATGAGTCGCACCTTGCAGGCGCCCGTGACGGTCGCCTTTGACTACACCAGATCCACCGGCCCGGTGCTAGGGCGCTTCTTCACCGGCCTGAGGGACGCCACCGTCGTCGGCGGCCGTCTCAGCGACGGTCGAGTCGCGGTCCCGCCACCCGAATACGATCCGATCAGCCACCAGGCCGTCACCGAGTTCGTCGAGCTCCCCGACACCGGGACGGTCACCTCCTGGACATGGGTCAGCGAGCCCGTCGCCGGCCAACCGTTCGACAGGCCGTTCGCGTACGCCCTGATCACCATCGACGGCGCCGACGTCCCCTGGCTGCACGCCGTCGACGTCTCCTCCTCTGAGGAGATCGAGACCGGGATGAAGGTCCGCGTGAAGTGGGCCGAGGAGCGGACCGGGGCGGTCACCGACCTCACGTTCGTACCCGACTCTGTTGGTCTCGACACGCCTCCGCCTAGCGGCTCCAGCGGCTCGACCAGCGATCCCGTCAGCCGGATCGTGACACCGGTCAGCCTCGACTACCAATACGCGGCCTCTCCGGAGGAGTCCTCGTTCTTCCGCGGTCTGGCCGAGGGCCGGATCCTTGGCCAGCGCTGCCCGAAGTGCCAGAAGGTCTACGTCCCGCCGCGCGGCGCCTGCCCGACCGACGGCGTGCCGACCGCGGAGGAGATCGAGCTCTCCCACGTCGGCACGGTGACCACCTTCTGCGTCGTCAACGTCCCGTTCCTGGGGCAGAAGATCAAGCCGCCGTACGTCTCCGCGTACGTCCTCCTCGACGGCGCCGACATCGCGCTGCAGCACCTGATCCTGGACATACCGGCCGATGAGGTCCGGATGGGGATGCGGGTCAAGGCCGTCTGGAAGCCGCGCGACGAGTGGGTCACCAGCATCGAGAACATCAGCCACTTCGCGCCGACAGATGAGCCGGACGCGGACTTCGACAGCTACAAGCACCACCTGTGAGGAGCGCTCAGTGAGAGACGTTGCCGTCGTCGGGTTCGCCCAGCGACAGATGAAGGACTTCGACGGGTCGCCGAGCATGGCCGAGCTGCTCGTGCCGATCCTGGCCGAGTGCTACGACCAGACCGGCTGGAGCAAGAAGGACATCGGGTTCTGGTGCTCCGGGTCCTCGGACTACCTGGCCGGTCGCTCGTTCTCGTTCGTGAGCGCGATCGACGCGATCGGGGTGCTGCCACCGGTCAACGAGTCGCACGTGGAGATGGACGCCGCCTGGGCGCTCTACGAGGCCTGGATCAAGATCCAGACCGGCGAGGTCGACACCGCATTGGTCTTCGGCTTCGGCAAGGCGTCGGCCGGCGTGCTGCGCCGGACCCTGTCGATGCAGCTGGACCCCTACACGATGACGCCGCTGTGGCCCGACACCGTGTCCCTGGCCGCGCTCCAGGCGCGCCTCGGCCTCGACGCCGGGCTCTGGGACGAGGCCGCGCTGGCCGAGGTCGTCAACCGGTCGCTGACAGACGCGGAGAAGAACGAGTACGCCGTCCGCGCCGGCGGCTCCTCGGTGAGCGAGCTGCTCGCCCGGCCGATGTTCGCCGACCCTCTGCGCAAGCACGACTGCGCACCGGTGACCGACGGCGCGGCCGCGATCGTGCTCGCCGCCGGTGACCGCGCTCGTGACGTCCGCGAGCGTCCCGCCTGGATCAGCGGGATCGCGCACAGCTCCGACGGCCTCCACCTCGGCACCCGCGACCTGACCGTCTCCGGATCGGCCGAGCGGGCCGCCGCGGCCGCGGGCGGCACCGCCGGCGTCCAGGTCGCCGAGCTGCACGCGCCCTTCAGCCACCAGGAGCTCGTCCTGCGCTCCGCGCTCGGGCTGGTTGGCGACGTACAGGTCAGTCCTTCGGGTGGGGCACTCGCCGCCAACCCGATGTTCAGCGCCGGGGCGGTCCGGATCGGTGAGGCCGCCAAGCGGATCTGGGACGGCAGCGCCGACAAGGTGCTCGGCCACGCGACCAGCGGGCCGGCCCTGCAGCAGAACCTCGTATGCGTGATGGAAGCAGCAGAGAACGGGAGAGCCAAGTGAGCAAGATCCCAGCGGCCGTCATCGGGATCGGCCAGACCCACCACCGCGCCAAGCGCGAGGACGTCTCGATGGCCGGGCTGTGCCGGGAGGCGATGGACCGCGCGCTCGAGGACGCCGGCCTGACCCTCGACGAGGTCGACGCCATCGTCATCGGCAAGGCACCGGACCTGTTCGAGGGCGTGATGATGCCCGAGCTCTACCTCGCCGAGGCGCTCGGCGCCGCCGGCAAGCCGCTGCTGCGCGTGCACACCGCCGGCTCGGTGGGCGGCTCGACCGCCATCGTCGCCTCCTCGCTGGTGCAGGCGGGCGTCCACAAGAAGGTGCTCACCGTGGCCTTCGAGAAGCAGTCGGAGTCCAACGCGATGTGGGCGCTCTCGGTGCCGATCCCGTTCGTCATGCCCGTGCACGCCGGCGCGGGCGGCTACTTCGCTCCGCACGTACGCTCCTACATCCGCCGCGCCAACGCCCCGTCGCACATCGGTGCGATCGTCGCGGCCAAGGACCGCAACAACGCACTGAAGAACCCCTACGCGCACCTCCACAACGAGGGCACCACCGTCGAGTCGGTCCTGGCCTCACAGATGCTCTGGGACCCGATCCACTACGACGAGACCTGCCCCTCCTCCGACGGCGCCTGCGCGATGGTGATCGCCGCCGAGGACGTCGCCAAGACGTACGACGCGCCGGCCTGGATCCACGGCACGGTCATGCGCTCGGAGCCCACCTCGGCGGCCGAGCGCGACCAGGTCAACCCGCAGGCCGGCCGCGACGCCGCGGCGGCGCTGTGGAAGGCGACCGGCATCACCGACCCGGCGCGCGAGATCGACTGCGCCGAGATCTACGTGCCGTTCGCCTGGTTCGAGCCGATGTGGCTCGAGAACCTCGGCTTCGCCGAGGAGGGATCGGGCTGGAAGCTCACCGAGGCCGGCGAGACCGCGATCGGCGGGAGCCTGCCGGTCAACATGAGCGGCGGCGTGCTCTCCTCCAACCCCATCGGCGCCTCCGGGATGCTTCGCTTCGCCGAGGCCGCCCTGCAGGTCAGGGGCCGGGCCGGCGAGCACCAGGTCGACGGCGCCCGCCGCGCCCTAGGCCACGCCTACGGCGGCGGCTCGCAGTTCTTCTCGATGTGGGTCGTGGGATCGGAACAGCCGAGCAACTAGCCCCCTGCGTCCGCCTTGACGAGCGTCGGGCTCCGGGTCGGTCACACTTTGTGAGCGACCCGGAGCCGCAGGCTCGCAACGCCTCACCCGGTCAGCCGAGGGTCCCGAGCATGGGCTGGGACTCGACCAGGCCCTCGTCACTGGGCTCCTGGTGGTGGTCGAAGACGCGTGCCCGCTGACGCGCACGCAGCTCCAGGTGCGCCTGGGCGGGCTTGACGTACCCATAGCGCTCCCGTGCCTGCGCGGGAGTGAGCACGACCGGGTTCACGGGCGGGATGCCTTGCCAGACGGGCTCGACGATCGGCAGGATCTTCGGAGCGAGGGTGCCGAGGATCCACCGCTGCAGCGGGAGGCTCCGATGGACGACCGCCATGATCACCCTCATGATCACGGTGACCGCCGCGTCCGTCATCCGCGACTGCCGGATGTCGGCGAGCCGGCGCATGTGCCGTGGCAGGGTTGCGATCGTCGCCTTGCAGATCAGCGCGTTCGCGAACGGGCGCGTCAGCCCCGCCAGCCCCTTGCGCGGGACGACCGCGTTGGCGCCGTTCAGCAGGTGGTGCATCATCCGTTGGGTTGCCTCGCTCGCGGCGAGCCTCGGGCGCCATGCCTCGAAGTACGCCCGCACCTCCTCGCGCGTGCGCGGCACCGCGCCGGGATCGCAGGTCTGGAACTCGGCCGCGACCGCACACTCGGCCCAGAACTGCTCGACCTCGGCATCGGAGAGCTTGCCCGGCCCGAACGTCTCGTAGGCCGTGAGGACCGAATGCCAGCCGGTGATGAGGATCCAGAGCTGGGAGTCGGGGTCGTTGGCGTCGTACCGGTTGCCACTGACCGGCTCGATGCCGATCGCCTTGGAGTGGATCTTGACCAGCACGTCCGCCATCTTCGAAACGGTCCGACTGTCCGCGAACGCCACTGCGGCGAAGTACTGGACCGTCCGGGCGTAGCGCGTGTCGAGCCGGTCGTAGTTCGCGCCGGTGTCGTGCACGGCGGCGAGCAGGTTGGGATCGAGCTCCTCGATCGTCACCGCGCGCACGATGCCGATCAGCGGGGTCGTGGGATAGCCCCACACCTTGTGAGTGATCGACCCCGGCCCGAAGAATCCGTAGTCCTCGTGCGGCGCGATCTCTCGGCGTGTCTTCTTCATCTCGTGCTCCTTGTGGCTTGGCGGGAAGGTGCTCACGGGTCGCTCCGGCTCACGGGTTCATCGCGTAGGTCCCGGCCGTGGCGCGCGCGTCCGACCACACGCGGGCGGTGCGTTCGGCATCGAAGGCGGGGCGCCGCTGGACCGCGTTGGCTGCCCTCGCCTGGGCGTCGGTCAGTGACGGCTTGCGCGTCAGCGCCAGCGCGTGAGCGGAGACATCCCCGACCAGGACCTCGAAGATGCTGTCGACCAGGTCGTCGTCAACACTCCGAATCCTGGCCTGCTGCAGAATGAGGTCGCCGTAGGCGACCGTGGTGAAGATGTCGCCGACGACCAGCAGGAGGTCCAGGTCGCGCATCTGCACCTTGCTCAGCGGGGTCGTGCCGAGCAGCGCCTGGAACGCGTCCACCTGCTCGAGCAGGAGCTTCACGTTCGGCAGATGAGCCCACTCGGCGTACACGGCGCGCCAGGCGTGGAAGACGACCTCGCCCAGACCCTGGGCCGGTCCCTGGTTCCACAGGTAGGTGTCGTCCGCGGTGTCGCGGCGACGTGGCGGCAGCGCCGGCGACGTGGTGGTCAGCAGCCTGGATCCGACCAGCGGCTGGACGGCCCGGATGGCTGCGCGCGTCGCCCTGAAGGCGGGGGCGAACGCCGCGTCCGGCACCCGGCTCGGCCTGCCCGGCTTGCGGACAGCCAGCATGGCCAGGCTCGGGTCGGTCGGACTGAACAGGTAGCTCTGCAGGAACTTGAGGGCCAGAGCCATGTTCACGTGGACGGTGCCCTCGAGGCGCGGCAGCCCCATCATGGCGATCGCGCCGACCGGGAAGTACATGTCGTTCTCAAAACCTCGGGCCGCGATGCAGTCGGAGATCAGGTCGTAGACCCGAGCACCTTGGCGGCTGACGGTCATCTTCTCGATGGCGTCGAAGAGAAGGTAGCGACGGTCCTCGGCTGTGCCCGAGCGCATGTAGTCGACGGCACGTTCCGAGTAGAGGTCCATGGCCTGCAGACGGATCCAGCTCTCGGTGAAATTGGCCCGCACCTGCGGGAAGTCGGTGACCTTGGTGTCGAACAGGACGCGGTTGTCAGCATGGGTGAGACCCTCGTGCCAGACGTGCTGCGCGGCACCGAGCGCACCGAACCCGATGTTGAACTTGCCTACGTTGACGGTGTTGATCGCCGCATCGAAGGCCTCGGAGCCGACATGGATGATGTCTTCCTCGCGGATCGGGTAGTCCTCGAGGTCGAAGGCAGCGACATAGATCTGCGAGTTCACGACGTTCTTGCGGAGCTTGTACGCCTCGTGCTGACTGTCGACGACGAAGAACACGTAGCCGTCCTGGGTCCTCGGACCGGTCGGGAGACCTTCGACGCGGCCGAAGACCGACACCATGCCTGCCTTGTTGCCATTGCCGATGTAGTACTTGCCGCCGTTGGCCCGGTAGCCACCTTCGCCGTCGGGGGTCAGCACCATGTCGGAGGTGTAGACGTCTGCGCCGTGCTCGCGCTCCGAGAGGCCGAACGCGAAGATCTCTCCGTCGTCGAGCAGCTGCGCGGCCTTGCGCTTGACCCCCTCGTCGCGCGTCTGCCAGATCGGTCCGAGACCGAGGATCGTGACCTGCCAGACGTACCAGTAGGACATGCCGTAGAAGCCGAGCATCTGGCTGTACTTGGTGATGCGGGCCTCGTCCCATCGCTTGCTCGGGTCGCCGTCGGCCAGAGCAGACGGAGTCAGCAGCGTGGCGAAGACCTTCTCCTCCTTCTGGAAGTCGAGGAACTCCTCGAACCAGACCCGGTCGCGGTCCTGCTGAAGCAGCCACGCCTTGCCCTTGCCCTCGAAGAAGTCGATGGTCGCCTCGAAGATTCGGCGGGTCTCGTCATCGAACTCGCTGAAGTCGGGCTTGTGCGGGTTGAACAGCTGCATCTGGACGCTCCGTGTCGAAGGGACTCCGCTCAGATTAATACACTCGTGTAGGGATTTGCTACACCCGTGCAGGAACTACGTGGATCCCCTACGCTTGGGGTATGTCTTCGACCACAGCCGACCATGCGCAGCGCCGGCGCGCCCCCCACCTGGGCCCCGAGCGCCGGCGCCCCCAGGTGCTCGACGCGGCCCGGACGATCGCGGTCACGGACGGCATCGGCGCGGTCACCATCGGCTCTGTCGCGACGGCGATGGGCGTGACCCGTCCCGTCGTCTACGCCTGCTTCGCAGACCGGGTCGAGCTGGTCGACGCTCTCCTCGACCGGGAGTCGGCCAACCTGCTCGACGCGATCCTCACGGCGCTGCACAGCGCCGGAGACCCCGACGATCCGGAGCGCGCGTTCGTCGACGGCTTCCGAGCACTCCTCAACGCCGCGGCCGCCGCACCGGACACCTGGCGCATCGTCTTCTCCGGTGAGCCCGACCCCGCCATCGCCGAGCGCTTCCGCACCGCAAAGGCCCGTGTCCAGACGGAGGCGACCGAGTGGATCCGGCCCGCCATGGAGGACTGGTGGCAGACCGCCGACCTGGAGCGAAAGCTCCCGGTCCTGATCGACCTGTTCCTCTCGGCCTGCGAGTCGGCGGTGCGCTCGCTCCTCGACACGAGCAACGACTGGGGCCCGGACGACCTCGGCACCTTCATCGGCAGGGCGGTCCACCGCGCGTTCGAGGAAGCCTGACCGGCCCTGCGCCAACCGTAACCTTCGTGTCCATGAGCTACGCAGGACTGTGCAAGCTGCTCGTCGTCCCAGACGCGTTCGAGGCGCCGCGGGTGCTCACCCACGGCGACCTGACGGCGCGGCCGTTGTCGCGCGAGTGTCTGGCCGACGACGTACGCGCCATCAACGCCGAGCGCGAGCTGATCAACGCGACGCGGGGCGGCGGCTGGCCGGAGGGGCCGACGTCGGAGGAGGACGACTACATCGACTTGGTCTGGCACGAGGGCGAGTGGAAGGAGAACAAGTCGTTCTCCTACGTCCTGGAGACGCCTGGTCTCGGCTACGTCGGGTGCGCCTATCTCTACCCGCTGGGCGTCCGGCAGGAGCTCAGCGAGGAGCTGGCTGCGTACGACGTCGACGTCAGCTGGTGGGTGACCACCGAGGCGTACCAGCAGGGGCTCTACGAGGTGGTCTACGAAGCACTGAGGAAGTGGGTGCCGGCGGAGTATCCGTTCCACCGGCCCCACTTCTCCAACGTGAAGCTGCCTTAGATCGGGATGGCCGATCAGGAGTAGGTGACCGGCATCTCCTTGATGCCGTTGATCCACGCGTGCCGCAGTCGGCGCGGGGTGCCGTTCGGCTTGAGGTCGGGCATCCGGTCGGCGATCGCGTCGAACATGATCCGCACCTCCATCCGGGCGAGGTTGGCGCCGATGCAGTAGTGCGCGCCGTGCCCGCCGAAGGCGAGGTGCGGGTTGTGCTCGCGAGTGATGTCGAAGGTGTCCGGGTCGTCGAAGACGTCCTCGTCGTGGTTGCCCGAGGCGTAGAAGATGCCGACGCGCTGGCCCTTCTTGACCAGCTGGCCGCCGACCTCGACGTCGTTGAGCGCCGTACGCTGGAAGACCGTCACCGGGGTCGCCCACCGGATCACCTCGTCGACCATGGTGTCGGGGCGCTCCTTCTTCCACAGCTCCCACTGGTCGGGGTGGTCGAAGAAGGCCTGCATGCCGTGGGAGATCGCGTTGCGGGTGGTCTCGTTGCCGGCGACCGCGAGCAGGATGACGAAGAAGCCGAACTCGTCATCGCCCAGCGCCCCGCCCTCCAGCTCGGCGTTGACCAGCTTGGAGATGATGTCGTCCTTGGGGTCCGCCTTGCGCTCGGCGGCCAGCTGCATCGCGTAGGTCAGGATCTCGATCGAGGCGGCCTCGGGGTCCGCGTTGTAGTCCGGGTCGTCGTAGGCGAGCATCTGGTTGGACCAGTCGAAGAGCTTGCGCCGGTCCTCCTGCGGGACGCCGAGGAGCTCGGCGATCGCCTGGAGCGGGAGCTCGGCGGCGACCTCTGCGACGAAGTCGCCCTCACCCTTGGCCAGGGCGTCGTCGACGATGGTGTTGGCCCGCTCGAGCAGGCGGTCCTTGAGGGCGTTGATCGCCCGCGGGGTGAAGCCGCGGCTGATGATCTGGCGCAGCTTGGTGTGGTCGGGCGCGTCGTGGTGGATCAGCATCGCGCGCTGGAGCTCCACCTGCTCACGGGTCATGTCGGGCGCGAAGCGGATGATCACGCCGTTCTCGTTCGTGCCGAAGTTCTCGTTGTCCTTGGAGACGGCGAGGATGTCCTCGTGCTTGCTCACGGCCCAGAAGCCGGTGTCGAGGAACCCAGCACGAGCCTCCGGCGTCTGCTCGACCCACCACACCGGCGCGGACTTGCGAAGCTCGAGAAACTCCCGGAGGGGGACGCGCTCCTCGTTGAGCACGGGATCAGTCGGATCGAAATCCACGGGGAGAGCGGTCACGGGTGTGCTCCTTCGGCAGGCGTTCTATCAACTCAGTATTTCTGTAACACGTTCTAGTTTATCGTCACACAGTGCTCGCCATCACACAAGGCTCAGTGAACCAGGGTTGCGCCAAACGAGAACACGTTCTAATTTGGGACAATCGAGTGTAACCCGAGTCACGTCACCAGGCGTGACGGTGCGCAACCCTGCGCCAGCGACTTGTCGATACCCCCGAAGAGCGAGGTTCCATGGGCACGCCCGTCATCGTCGAAGCCGTCCGCACCCCCATCGGCAAGCGCAAGGGCTGGCTCGCCGGGCTCCACCCGGGCGAGCTGCTCGGTGCCGCCCAGGTCGAGGTGCTCAAGCGCGCCGGGATCGACCCTGACCTGGTGGATCAGGTCATCGGCGGCTGCGTCTCCCAGGTCGGCGAGCAGTCCAACAACATGGTCCGTCGTGCCTGGCTCCACGCCGGGCTGCCGATCCACACCGGATCCACGGTCATCGACGCGCAGTGCTCCTCGGCCCAGCAGGCCACCCATCTGATCAACGCGATGATCGCCTCCGACCAGATCAAGGTCGGGGTCGCCTGCGGCATCGAGTCGATGTCACGGCTCCCGCTCGGCGCCAACGTCCCCAAGGGCGCCGGTGACCCGCGTCCCGCAGACTGGAACATCGATCTGCCCAACCAGTTCGAGGGCGCCGACCGGATCGTGAAGAACCGTGGGTTCTCCCGCAACGAGGTCGACGAGTTCGGCCTGTGGTCACAGGTCAAGGCGCGCCAGGCTCGCGACGCCGGCCACTTCCAGAGCCAGATCTTCGCCGTCGAGGCCCCCATGCTCGACGACGAGGGCAAGCCCACCGGAGAGGTGCGCACCGTCACCGAGGACCAGGGCATCCGGGACACCTCGCTGGAGAGGCTGGCCGGGCTGAGCCCGGTGCTCGACGGCGGCACCCACACCGCCGGCACCTCGTCGCAGATCTCCGACGGCGCCTCGGCGCTGCTGCTGATGGATTCGGCGCTCGCGGCATCGCTCGGTCTGAAGGCCCGGGCCCGGATCGTCACGTCCAACCTGGTCGGCTCCGACCCCTACTACCACCTCGACGGTCCGGTCCAGGCGACCGAGAAGGCGCTGAAGGACACCGGGATGACGATCGGCGACATCGACATCGCCGAGGTCAACGAGGCCTTCGCCGGCGTGGTCATGTCCTGGGCGAAGGTGCACCAGGTCCCCGAGGAGAAGATCAACGTCAACGGCGGCGCGATCGCGCTCGGCCACCCCGTCGGCTCGACCGGCACCCGCCTGCTCACCGCCGCGCTCCATGAGCTTGAACGCCGTGACGCCAGCACCGCCTTGGTCTCGATGTGCGCCGGCGGCGCACAGGCGACGGCGACCATCATCGAGAGGGTCTGACATGGCACGCGAGAAGGTCACCGAGGCCGAGTACGTCGTCGTGGGCGCCGGCTCCGCCGGCTGTGCCGTCGCCGGGCGTCTGGCCGCGGCCGGCAAGTCGGTCATCCTCCTCGAGGCCGGGAAGGTGGACAAGCGCAACTACCTGGTCACCAAGCCGGGCATGATCGGCCCGCTGCACGCCGAGCCACGGCTGAAGAAGCTCGTCGACTGGGGCTACCACACGGTCCCCCAGAAGCATGCCCGCAACCGCGAGCTCCCCCAGCCGCGCGGCAAGGTGCTCGGCGGCTCCTCCTCGATCAACGGCCTGCTGTGGGTCCGGGGCAACCGGGCCAACTACGACGCCTGGGCGGCCGAGGGCAACACCGGCTGGGACGCGGACTCGGTCAACGAGGCGTACCGAAGGATCGAGGACTACGAGGGCGGCGGCTCCGACTACCGCGGCACGGGCGGACCGATCAAGGTCATGAAGCACCCGCGGCCGACCGAGGCGTCGCTCTCCTTCCAGCGCGCCGCTGCCGAGACCCTCGACGTGAAGGTGCTCGACGACTACAACGCCGCCGAGCAGGAGGGCGTCTCGACGTTCCAGCAGAGCGCCGTCGACGGGCTGCGCTACTCCGCCTCGCGTGGCTACCTCCACGACCAGGAACTGACCGGCCTGACCACGCTGACCCAGGTGCACGCCTCCAGGATCGTCATCGAGAACGGTCGGGCCACCGGGGTCGAGATCCAGACCAGGCAGGGTCCGAAGACGATCTCGGCCACCCAGGAGGTCGTCGTCTCCGCGGGAGCGTTCGGCTCGCCCCAGCTGCTGATGCTCTCCGGGATCGGGCCTGCCTCCCACCTGGCCGAGCACGGGATCACCGCCGTCCACGAGCTGCCGGTCGGCGACAACCTGCACGACCACATGTTCGTGCCGACCACCTGGGAGATGCCGACCGCGCTGCACCGCGGCACCGCGGCCTACTTCGGCAAGGCGGTCCTTCGGGAGCAGACGGTCGGCCGCTCGATCCTCGGTCACACCGTCTTCGAGACGGTCGGCTTCGTACGCACCTCGCTGGCCACCGACGTACCCGACCTGCAGCTGCACGTGCTCCCCTGGGCCTACCCCTCCCCCAACCAGGACGCGCCGATCCGGCACGCGGTCGACCCGAGGGCCGCGCTGACGGTGATGTCGTCGCTGATCTACCCGCGCTCGCGGGGAACGCTGCGGCTGCGCAGCGCCGACCCGACCACCGAGCCACTGATCGACTTCAACTATCTCGCCGAGCCCGACGACAAGCGCGTCCTGCTCGAAGGCGTCGAGATGATCCGCGAGATCATGGCCTCCCCGGCCTTCGGGGACCAGGTCAAGTCGGAGATCCACCCGGGCAGGTCCATCGACGCCGAGGCGATGAAGGACGAGGTCACCAACCGGGCGACCTCGATCTACCACGCCGTCGGCTCCTGCCGGATGGGCGTCGACGAGCGGGCCGTGGTCGACCCTCGCCTTCGCGTACACGGTATCGACGGCCTCCGCGTCGCCGACGCCTCGATCATGCCGTCGATCATCGGCGGCAACACCAACGCTCCCGCGGTCATGATCGGTGACCGCTGCGCAGCCTTCATTCTTGATGGAACCGACAACAGCTGATCGGAAGCAGACATGAGCACTGACACAGCGAACACAGCAGACGTACGCCGCCCCGACTGGATCACCGAGGAGCTGCTGGGCGAGCTGGTCTCCCGGGTCCCCTCCTCCACAGGGGCGTCCTGGAAGCTGACCGAGGTCTACACCGGTGAGGTGCTGGTCGCGCTGCCACAGTCCTCACCGGCAGATGTGGAGCGAGCAGCCGCCGAGGGCCGGGCCGCCCAGCGCAAGTGGGCGGCGACACCGCTCCCGGAGCGGCTGGCCGTCTTCAAGCGGGCCCACGAGCTGATCCTGCGCAACCAGCACAAGATCGCCGACCTCATCCAGGCCGAGTCGGGCAAGGCCCGCCGGATCGCGTTCGAGGAGGTGTGCGACCCGCCGATGGTGATCTCGCACTACCTCAAGCGGGCGCCGAAGCTGCTCAAGGACAAGGTGCGGCCCGGGATGATGCCGTTGCTGTCGAGCTCGATCGAGCGCCACCCGCCGCGCGGCCTGATCGGCGTCATCGCGCCATGGAACTTCCCGTTCGCGACCGGTCTCTCCGACGCGATCCCGGCGCTCATGGCCGGCAACGCGGTGCTCCTCAAGCCCGACAACAAGACCGCTCTCTCCCCGCTGTTCGGGATCTCGCTGCTCGAGGAGGCGGGCCTGCCGAAGGGCCTGTTCCAGGTCGTCTGCGGCGAGGGACCGGACGTGGGCCCGACACTGATGGACAGCGTCGACTACGCCATGTTCACCGGATCCACCGCCACCGGGCGGGTGATCGGTGAGCAGGCCGGGCGCAACCTGATCGGCGCCTGCCTCGAGCTCGGCGGCAAGAACCCGATGATCGTCCTCGACGACGCCGACATCGACGAGACGGTCGGCGGCTCGATGTTCGCCGTCTTCGGCAACACCGGCCAGATCTGCATGCACATCGAGCGGATCTACATCCCCGAGGCGATGTACGACGAGTTCCGTGACAAGTTCGTCGCCGCCGTCGAGTCGATGCGGATCGAGGCTGCGTACGCCTTCGGGCCGGACCTCGGAGCGCTGGTCTCCCCCGACCATCTGGCTCGGGTGCAGTCGCACGTCGACGACGCGGTCGCCAAGGGCGCCACCGTTCTGACCGGCGGCAAGGCGCGCCCCGACATCGGGCCGACCTTCTTCGAGCCGACCATCCTGGAAGGCACGACGAAGGAGATGCTCCACGGGGTGACCGAGACCTTCGGTCCGGTCGTCTCTCTCCACCGCTACTCCACCCTGGAGGAGGCGATCGAGCTGGCCAACGACACCGAGTACGGGCTCAACGCCTCGGTGTGGACCACGAACTTCAAGCGCGCCCAGGCGGTCGCGGCCCGGATCGAGTCGGGCAACGTCAACATCAACGACGGCCTGGCCACCGCCTACGCGTCGAAGTCGACCCCGTCGGGCGGCATGAAGCAGTCCGGCGTCGGTGCTCGCCACGGCGACCAGGGGCTGCTCAAGTACACCGAGACCCAGAACGTCGCGACCCTGAAGAAGCAGGTCATGGGGCCGCAGGGCAAGCAGAGCTTCGACGACTATGCCAAGCAGATGCAGACGTCGCTGCGCTGGATGCGGAAGCTCCGCATCCGTTGACACCTTCTGGATTGATTCCGTCCCGCTATGCCGAGCTGACCCGGGAGGAGCTCGCCGAGACCGTCCGCGAGCTCCTCCTGATCGGTCAGCTGATCGACCGCTCAGGGATGGCCTGGTGCATCTCCGCCTTCGGCCGTGAGGAGATGCTGCGGATCGCGATCGTCGAGTGGGCCTCCGCCTCGCCGATCTACACCCGGCGGATGCAGACCGCGCTGGGATATGCGCCGGAGGTGCCCGGTCGCGGTGACGTGCAGACGATCTTCAAGGGCCTCCAGCTCGACATCGGCGCGCCTCCGCAGTTCATGGACTTCCGCTACACCGTCCACGACGCCCACCACGGCGAGTTCCACCTGGACCACTGCGGAGCGCTCATGGACGTGGAGCCGATGGGCGAGGAGTACGTCCGTGGGATGTGCCACGACATCGAGGACCCCACCTTCGACGCCACCGCCATCGCGACCCACCCGCGCGCGCAGGTCCGCCCGGTCCACCGCCCGCCGCGGACGCCCGCCGGCCGGACGCCGCACTGCCGCTGGACCGTGGTCATCGACGACGCCCACCCCGAGGCGGTCGCGGTCCCGGAGCTGGCGCTCAACGAGCGCTCCCGGGCGGCGAGCCTCGAGCTGACCCCGATCGACCCCGCGGACGACGGCGCGGCCGACTACGCCGGGCCGCTCGTCTCCGACCTCGACCTCGCCGCCTTCTCCCACTCCGCGCTGGTGCGCATCGCCGACGAGGTCTGCCTGCAGATGGCGCTGCTCGACCGTGGCTTCACTCTCGCCCTCGAGCCCCGGGTCACCTCGACCGACCAGCTCGTCGAGATCCGCCGCAAGCAGCTGGTCGGCGTCGCCGGCATCGCCGGCGCGCGCCTGGCTCGGGCCCTGTCGCTGCCGGCGGACACCAGAGGCGCCCTGCGACTGCTCGCGCTCCACCCGATGCTCAACCCCGCTGCGTACGTCTCGGTCGAGATGGATGCCGACGCGCTGGTCGTGCGGCCCTCGCCCGCCGACGAGGACGGCGCCTGGGTCTCCCTGATCGGCCCGGAATGGTTCGTTCCGCTCCAGGCCGCCGTGCACGCCCTCGACCCTCACCTCGACGTCGAGGTGAGGTCCTTGGGCGACACCGGCGAGGACGGCTGGCGGGCCGAGGTCGTACGCCGCCCCGAACCCGTCCCCGAGGCCTCCGAGGTCACGGTGGTGCGGTTCAGCACCGGCGCGGACTTCGCCTTCGAGCCGCGCCGGTCGCTACCGATCACCCCTGTCTGAGACCTACCTGTCTGAGACCTGGAGGTCGCTCATCTGCGGTGCAGCGCGAGCACCGGGATGACCCGGTCGGTCTTCGCCTCGTACTCACCGAAACCCGGGCTCATCGCCTTGAAGCGCTCCCAGGCGGCGTCCCGCTCCGCGCCGGTCAGCTCGCTGACCCGGACCTCGACGACGCCGTCCGCGGGCGTCTCGATCTTGGTCTCCGGGTTGGCCAGGAGGTTGTGATACCAGGCCGGGTTCTCCGCGGCGCCGGCCTTGGAGGCCGCGATCAGCCAGGTGTCGGGATCCTGACGGATGTTGGCCACCGGCGAGACCCGCTCGGTGCCCGTCTTGGCGCCGGTGTGGTGCACCAGCACCAGCCCGCGCCCGAACGGCACCGAGGTGACGTTGCCGTCGTTGGCGCGGAACTCGTCGATGATCGACTGGTTCCAGTCCTTGAACTCGCTGTCTGACATGGCGTGCCTTTCCCCGAGGATCGGTTTTCACCCACTCTTGCAGACGACCCCAGCGCGCCGGCGTCGAACTGTGGCACCGACGTGTGGGATACCCGGTCGACCGGCCCCTACAAATTTCTCAGGCCTGGGCTCACCTCGCGTGAACCGGGGCTGCGATGCGCAGCTGCTCGGCCGGATCGGCCACCTTCATCCGCGGGCGACCGGTCTCCTCGCCCGATGCACGCTCGTGGGCGTCCAGGGTGTTCCAGCCGGCCTGGTCGACCACGGTCACGCCCCTCTCGGCCAGCAGGTCGTCGAGCGGCTCGTCGGTCGGGTCGGGAAGGTTGCCCGCGGCGTGGTCGTCCAGGAGGGTGCGTACGGTCTCGGCGGCGCAGGCCCGGTTGGTGCCGATCACGCCGTTGGGTCCGCGTTTCGCCCAGCCCGCGGTGTAGGTCGCCTCGGCCCCGACCACCCGGCCGGCCTCGTGGAGGAAGCGGCCGGTGCCGATTTCGGCCGGGACGCCGGCGACGCCCGCGGAGCGGTAGCCGGTGGCGCGGACGACCAGGCCGGCCTCGATCTCCTCACCGCTGTCGAAGCGCACCCCGGTGACGGTCTCGGTGCCGAGGAGCTCGGTGGGGGTCAGGCCGAAGCGGAGAACGAGCCGCTTCGCGGCGTCCGTACGCGGTCGGGCGGCCAGGTCGCGGAGCAGCTCCGCCTTCTGCAGCGCCGCGAAGGTCGCGGCGTTGCGTTCGGTCGTCTCCTCCTCGGTCGGCAGGCCGGCCAGATCTGCCTCCTCGACCAGGACGTCGATGTCGGGGTCGGCGGCCAGTGCCCGCAGCTCCGGGCTGGTGAAGGCGGCGTACTCCGCCCCGCGCCGGGCGGTGACCACGACCTCACGGATGCCGCTGGCGGCCAGCGCCGCCAGCGCGGCGGGAGCCAGGTCGGAGGCGTTCAGCGTGGCTTCGTCGGCGAGCAGCAGGCGGGCGAGGTCGAGGGCGACGTTGCCGTTGCCGATGACGACGGCGCGCTCGTGGGTCAGCGGGAAGGTGAGCGCCGCCCGGTCGGGATGCCCGTTGTACCAGCCGACGAGCTCGGCCGCCGAGGTCGAGCCCGGCAGGTCCTCCCCCGGTATGCCGAGGCTGCGGCCCTCGCCGGCGCCGGTCGTGTAGACGACAGCATGGTGGGCGCCGAGGAGCTCCTCGTGGGTCACGTCGCGCCCGACCTCGACGTTGTAGCGAGTGCGGACCCGGCGGTGTCGCGCCGTCTTCGCGAAGCCGGAGGCGATCTCCTTGGTGTCCAGGTGGTCGGGCGCGACGCCGTAGCGGACCAGACCGTAGGGCGTCGCGAGCCGGTCGATGACGGTGATCTCGACGTCGCAGCGTCGGGTGGCGGCAAGCTCCTCGGCGACGTACCAACCGGCCGGCCCGGCCCCTACGACGGCCACCTTGAGCGGACCGGTCCCGGCGATCTTGGGGCCCGGCGGCGGCAGCGGCGCGGGCGCGTCCTGCTCGCCGGTGAACTCGAAGAAGGCGGCGTTGATGTCGACGTAGGGCGCGAACACGTCAGGGACCTCGTAGTCCGGGAAGATCGCGTTGACGGGGCAGGCGTCCTCGCAGGCGCCGCAGTCGATGCACTCGTCGGGGTGGATGTAGAGCATCTCGGCGGCGCCGAACCCGGGCTCGTCCGGTCCGGGGTGGATGCAGTCGACCGGGCAGACCTCCACGCAGGAGGCGTCGTTGCAGCAGGACTGGGTGATGACGTACGTCATGAGCGCTGAGCCTTCCCCTGGGCCTTCTTCTCGGCCCTTCTCTTTGCCTCTCTTCGGGCCTTGCCGATGGTCTCCTCGACGACCGTGTTCATCCTGGCACCGTTGGGCCATCCCGCGTAGTGACTCAGGAACACCACGATCTCGCGCAGCTCGTCCTCGGAGAGCTCGCCGTTGGCGTACGCCGCGGGGATCTGGATCCCCAGCACGTCCGCCGCTCCCTGGCCGGCGAGCAGGCCGATCAGCAGGAGCCGCCGGTCGCGCGTGGTCAGGCCCGGGCGCTGCCAGATGTCGCCGAAGAGGTGATCCGCGGTATAGCGGAAGAAGTCGCCCTCGCCGTCGGCCATGTCGAAGCCGTAGACCTCCTCCATCTTGCGCAGCCCTGCGGCTCGCGGTCCGGGAAGGTCTGCGAACTTGTCGGTGCCCTCGTCCATATGTCCAGTTCCCATGTTTCCGTGTTCCTTGCTCAGTCCTTGGGGAGCCCGAGGCCGGGTGCCAACCGATCGAGGGCGAGCCGGGCGAGAGGGACCTCGACACCGAGCTCGTCGGCGAGCGCGATCGCGAAGCCGAGGTCCTTCTCCCCCAGCGCGACGACGTGGCCGAAGACGCCATGCCAGAAGTCGTCCGGGGCGATCGGCGCCGTGGAGTCGCGGTAGAGGATCGCGCCGGGTCCGCCAGTGATCGCGTCGGTGTGGCGGACGACCTCGCCCAGCGCGACCAGGTCCAGTCCGGCCGCCTCCGCGAGGCGCTGGGCCTCGGTGGCAGCGGTGAAGGAGGCGAAGTGGAGCAGGTTGCGTGCCAGCTTGAACCTCGTTCCGGCGCCGACCGGACCAGCATGGACGACCTTGGAGCCCATCGCCGCCAGGACCGACGACGCAGCTGCGTACGCCTCTGGGGAGCCGCCAACCAGGATCGCGAGCGTCCCATCGGCTGCGCCCATGGGACCGCCGGAGACGGGAGCGTCGAGGACGTGCACGCCGTGGGGCTCGGCGGTCGCGGCCAGCTCCTCGGGGGTGTCCGGCGCGACCGTGGAGTGCACGATGACGGTCAGCTGGTTCTCGCCGGGGCGGCGCCCGGCCGCGGCAAGCGCCTCGGTGAGCACCTCGCGGACCTGGTCGTCGTCACGCACCATCACGCTCAACACATCGACGGTCTCGGCGAGCTCGGCGACGGAGCCCGCCGCCTTCGCGCCCGCTGACTCGAGCTCGGCGACCGGCTCCGGAGCGACGTCGAAGACCCACAGCTCGATCCCGTCGGTCTTGGCGAGCTGGAGCGCCATCGGCTTACCGATGTTGCCCAGCCCGACGAACCCGGCGCGTGTCATAGCCGGAACGTCCCGCCGCCGTCGACGGCGATGATCTGGCCCGAGATCCACGATGACTCCTCGGAGAGGAGGAACTTCGCGGTCCCGACCATGTCCTCAGTGGTGCCGAGGCGCTTGATCGCCATCTGCTTGGTCATGTCCTTGGCCGCGTCACCGGCCTGGGTGCGGGTCGCCTCGGTGTCCGTCGGCCCCGGAGCGATCGCGTTGACCCGGATGTTCATCCCACCGAGCTCGTGGGCGAGCTGCTGGGTCAGGCCGTTGATGCCGACCTTGGCCAGGCCGTAGAAGCCGGAGTAGAGGTAGGCGGCGGTCGAGGACTGGTTGACGATCGCCCCGCCTCCCCGCCGCTGCATCACCGGGTAGACCGCACGGGTCATCACCAGGGCTCCGTTGAGGTTCACGCTCATGAACTTCTCGTAGTAGTCCCAGTCGACGGTGATCAGCAGGTCGAAGGCCATGTCGCCGTAGATGGCGGCGTTGTTGATGAGGGCGTCGATCCCGCCGTACGCCTCGGTCGTCTCGGCCACGAGCGCAGCCGCCGACTCGTGGTCGGAGACGTCGCAGAGTACGAACCTGGCGAGTCCGCCGGACGCCTCGATCTCCTTGGCGACCCGCTCGCCCTTCTCCTCGTTCAGATCGGCGACGACGACAGCGGCCCCCTCGGCGGCAAGCCCCTTGGCGTACGCCTCGCCGATCCCCTGGGCCGCCCCGGTGACGACGACGACCTTGTCCTTGAATCTCATGGTCTCTCCCGTGCTCATGCCGGCTCCGCGATCAGCTTGGTCTCCAGGTACTCCTCGAAGCCGGCCACGCCCATCTCCCGGCCGAGGCCGGACTGCTTGTAGCCGCCGAAGGGAGCGTCAGGCCCGAACCACTGGCCGCCGTTGACGCCGATGGTGCCGGTACGGATCCGGGCCGCCACCGACTTCGCACGCTCCAGCGACCCGGACTCGACCGAGCCGGAGAGGCCGTAGGGCGAGTCGTTGGCTAGGCGTACGGCATCATCGTCGCCGTCGTGGGCGATGACGGTGAGCACCGGGCCGAAGATCTCCTCGCGGGCGACCTGGGCGGTGTTGCCGAGGCCGGCGATGACGGTGGGCTGGACCCAGAAGCCGCCGGCGAGGTCGCCTTCCTTGACCGCTACGTCTCCGCCGGTCGCGAACGTGCCGCCCTCCTCCTCGGCGAGCGCCAGGTAGCCGAGGATCCGGTCGCGCTGGACCGCCGAGATCACCGGGCCGCAGATCGTGCCGGGATCGGCGGGGTCGCCGGCGCCGAGCGACGCCATGGTCGCGGCCGCCGACTCGACGGCTCCGTCGTAGGACGCGCGCGGCACGAGCAGGCGGGTGGTCAGGGCGCAGCCCTGACCTGCGTGAACGGCGACCGAGAACGCGGCCATCGAGGCAGCGGCGGCGATGTCGGCGTCGTCGAGCACGATCGCCGCCGACTTGCCACCGAGCTCGAGGAAGACCTTCTTCAGGGACGGCGCGGCGGCGGCCATGATCCCGCGGCCGGTGTTGGTCGAGCCGGTGAAGGAGACCAGGTCCACACGGGGGTCCTCCGCGAGAAGAGCGGCGACCTCGTTGCTGCGCGGGGTCACCACGTTGAAGACGCCCGCCGGGATGTCGGTGTGCTCAGCGACCAGGCGCCCGAGCTCGGCCGCCACCCACGGGGTGTCCGGAGCGGGCTTGAGCACCACGGTGTTGCCGGCGGCGAGCGCCGGGCCGATCTTGGCCAGGTTGATCTGGTTGGGGAAGTTCCACGGCGTGATCGCCGCGACGACGCCGACCGCCTCCTTCCGCACGGTGCGCCTCGAGGAGACGCCCATGGTGACCCCGACGCCGAGGTCCTGCTCCCACTCGTGGCGCTCGGCCAGATCGGTCGCCCACTTCAAGGTCTCGATGGGGGCGTCGAGCTGGGGCCCGGCGACGAGGAACGCGGGCGCCCCGACCTCGGCGGTGGTCAGCTCCCGCAGCGCGTCGACGTCGTCCAGCAGCGCCTGGTGCAGCTGACGAAGGCACCGGATCCGGAAGGCCACGTCGGTGGACCAGTCGGTCTCGTCGAAGGCACGGCGGGCGGCAGCGATCGCGGCGTTCATGTCCTCCGCCGTGGAGTCCGGCGCGCGACCGATCTCCTGCCCCGTGGCGGGGTTGAGGATGGCGTACGTCTCGCCGCTGCTCGCAGCGCCGAGCTTGCCGTCGACGTACTGCTGAGCGGGAGGGTTGGTGGGGGTGCGGGTCACTGGGGACCTCCTGTCGAAGCGCAGCCAGAGACGATGTCTGCTGTCGGGGCGGCCAGAGACGAAGTGCTCTGGGTGAGGAACTTCCCGTCGGCCACCGGAGGCGGCCAGACGGTGCTGGGCAGGTCCTTGCGCCGGTAGTGGCCCGGCTGCTCGATGCCGTTGAGCGACATCCGGTCCAGGAGCCCCTGGGTCGCCTTCTTCGCCTTGACGATGTCCAGGAAGGTCGTCGCGGTGGAGCCGAGGTCGAACCAGTCGCGCTGCCAGGCGAACTCCAGGCCCTCACCGTCGGGGCGCCGGGCGAGCCCGAACCACGATCCCCCGATGCCGAGGATCTCGTACTCCTCGCCGGTCGCGTCGTCGACGATCCCCGCGCGCTGGCGCCAGAAGCCGACCACCATGGCGTTCACGTCGTCGATCACCGTCGCCTGGTAGTCGTAGTGCCAGCCCTCGAGCCCGGCCATCTCCGTGCCGAGGGCCCACTCGCGGATCTGGTCGCGGCCGACGGCCATGAAGTGCTCGTCGGGGGTGTACATCCAGCCGTACGTCGCATCCTCGGCGTACACGTCGGCCAGCGGCGACCAGCTGCCGTCGGCCTCCGCCTGGCGGTTGAGGTCGAGCCAGTGGGCCCAGAACCCCTCGATCTCGGCGCGGTCCAGATCAGACACGTCAGTCCTCCAGTGATAAGGCGAAAGCGGGGCAGTACTTCACGGCCGCACGCGCGGCCGAAAGCTGCTCCTCGGACGGTTCGGTGATGCGTACGACGACCTGGTAGCTGTCGTCGTCGAAGGCGAAGAGCTCCGGCGCCTCGGCGAGGCACTCCTGGTGTCCCTGGCAGAGCCCCGGGTCAGCGGTGAGTCTCACGACGACCGCCGGCGGTAGCGGACCTTGCACGGCTGCTGGAGCTGGATCACCATCTTTGTGAAGTCGTCGGCGTACGACTCCAGCGGCTGAGCGGCCTCGAACGAGTAGTCGCGCAGGACGACCGAGAAGATCGCCTTCATCTGCATCATCGCGAACGCGTTGCCGACGCAGCGGTGCTTGCCCGCCCCGAACGGGATCCACGTCCACCGGTTCTGCATGTCCTCCTGGCGCGGGTCGATGTAGCGGCTCGGGTCGAAGGAGCCCGCCTTCGGGAAGTCGGCCTCGATCCGGTTGGAGACCCGTGGTGAGGCGGCGAGCAGGGTGCCGGCCGGGATGGTCTCGCCGAGCAGCTCGAAGTCCTCGCGCACCAGCCGCATCAGGATGATCAGGGGCGGGTGCAGGCGCAGCGTTTCCTTCAGCGCCGCCTCGAGCATCGGGATGGACCGAAGCGCCTGGAAGGAGACCTCGCTGCCGTCGGCGTAGAGCTCGTCGAGCTCATCGACGACCTCGCTCATGATCTCGGGATGGCGCAGCAGCTCGATCATCGCCCACGAGGCCGTGCCCGACGAGGTGTGGTGCCCGGCGAACATCATCGAGATGAAGATCCCGGTGATGGTGTCGGTGTCCATGTCGATCGAGATCAGCACATCGAGCAGATCCCGGTCTTCCTTGGCGACCTTCCCGCGCGCTACGCGCTTGTCGACGATCGCCTGGACGAGCTCGACCAGCCTCTCCCGGGCGGCGTCGCGCATCCGGAAGCTCTCGATGTCCGCGTACGCGTCGACGTAGGCGATGGCGTCGGTGCCGTGCTCCAGCTCGTGGTAGTGCTGGGCGAAGGTCGAGTCGAGCTCCTCGCGAAACGGCTTGCCGATCAGGCACGAGGATGTCGTGTAGATGGTCAGCTCGGCGAAGAAGTCGAGCAGGTCGATCTCGCCCTCCTCGCCCCAACCGGCGATCATCCGGCGGATCTCGGCCTCGATCGTCTGCGCGTGACCGCGCATCATGTCGCCGCGCAGCGCCTGGTTCTTCAGCATCTGCTGCCGCTCCTCCGGCGAGGCGTCGAAGACCACGCCCTTGCCGAAGATCGGCGTCATGAACGGGTATGCGGCGGCCTGGTCGAGCACGTCGTCGGGCGCCCGGAAGAACGCCTCGTTGGCCTCGGCCCCGGTGACCAGGACGACGTCCTTGTCGGCGAGCCGGAAGCGCCCGAGGTCGCCGCACTCCTCGCGGACGCGGGTGAACAGCGAGATCGGGTCGACCCGCATCTCAGGCAGGTGTCCGGTCCCCCGGATGATCTCGGGGACGCTCGGGTCCTGGTCGTCCAGGACGATGGAGACGGTGGGGATCGTCATCGTGCCTCCTGCACAGGGGCTTCGGGGTTGACGTCGATGGTGCTGATGTGGACACCGCGCCTGGCGGTCACGACCGACGTGATCGCGTCGGCCAGCGCCTGAGCCTTGAGGAAGTGCGGGTGACGCGCGAGTCCCCACCTGACCCACTGCTCCAGCACGAACCCGCCGAGATCGGCGGGCCACTCGTTGCCGATGTCGGAGTGGGTGGGGCCGGGTCGCACGATGGAAGCGCGAACTCCGGTGCCCTCCAGCTCCATCTGGAGCGCGTTGACCATGCCCTCCAGGCCCCACTTGGAGGCTGCGTACGCTCCCATGAACGGTCGCGGTTTCACCGCCACGTCGGAGGAGAGGAAGACCAGGTCGCCGCGCTGCCGCTCGATCATCCCGGGCCCGAAGGCGCGCAGGACACGATGGGCACCGAGCAGGTTGATGTCGACCTGGTGACCGAAGGTCTCCGTGGAGACATCGACGGTCGCTCCCGGGTGAGTGACACCGGCGTTGCTGACCAGGACCTCGACCTCGCCGAGGTCGGCGACCGCCTTCGCGGCGAACTCGACCACCGAGTCGTCCGAGGTCACGTCGAGGGGGTGAGCGACCGCCTCTCCCCCGTCGGTCCGGATCGCGGCGGCGATCTCCTCGATCCGGTCGAGCCGCCGGGCGCCGAGCGCGACCGGGAAACCTGCCGTGGCCAGCGCCCTCGCCGTCTCGGCGCCGATCCCGGAGGAGGCGCCGGTGATCACCGCCGGGCGCCGGTCGGGCTGTGCGTACTTCTCGGACCTGGTCATCAGCGACCCATGGGGACGAAGGTGGCGGGCAGCTCGGCGAAACCACGCACGCTGGTCGAGTGCACGCGGACCGCCCGGTCGGCGTGCACGACGAACCCGGACGTACGCCGCACCAGCTCGGCCAGCACGACCCGGGCCTCGAGCCGGGCCAGGTTGGCGCCGAGACAGAAGTGCCGGCCGACGCCGAAGCTCATGATCTTGCCCAGCTCGTCGGCCGGGCGGTGGATGTCGAAGACGTCAGGTGCGGTGAAGACCCGCTCGTCGCGGTTGGCCGAGCCGAGCAGGACGAGCAGCTTCGACCCGGCCGGGACGGTCCGGCCGTGGAGCTCGACGTCCTCGGCGACGTACCGGGCCAGCATCTGGCTCGAGGTGTCGTGGCGCAGCGTCTCCTCGATCCACGCACTCACCAGCGTGGGGTTCTCCGGGTCCGCGAACACCTCAGCGAGCTGAGCGGGGTGGGCACCGAGGTGGTGGAGCGCGTTGCCGAGCAGCTTGGTGGTGGTCTCGTTGCCGGCGACGACCATCAGGAACAGGAACGCGATGACCTCGTGGTCGAGCAGCCGGTCGCCGTCGACCTCCGCCTCGACCAGCGCCGAGGTCAGGTCATCGCTGGGCCGGCCGCGCCGCAGCGTGACCATCTCGGCGTAGTAGCCGATCAGCTCCAGCGCGGCCGTCATCCCGGCCTCCGGCACGTCGCGTACGCCGTCCTCGCGGTGCACCACCAGGTCAGCCAGCCGTCGCACCTCGTCGCGGTCGGGGACCGGGACGCCCATCATCTCCGAGATCACGTCCATCGGGAGCTTGCCGGCCAGCTCGGCGATCCAGTCGGCCTCCCCCTGCTCGGCACACACCGTGGCCAGGGCGTCGAGGTAGTGGTCGGAGAGCGCCTGGATCCGCGGTGCCAGCTCACGTACGCGCCGTGGCGTGAACCCGGCCGAGACCAGCTTCCGCAGCCGGGTCTGCTCCTTGCCGTCCAGAGCCAGGAACGACATCACCCGGTGGGCGTCGGAGTTCCAGGCGCTGGCGTCGAGCGAGACCCCCATCCGGTTGGAGAAGGTGACGTCGTCCTTCAGCGCGGCGTGCACGTCGGCGTGCCGGGAGAGCGCCCAGAAGTCATCGGTGGCGTTGTAGTAGAGCGGCGCCTCGTCGCGAAGCCGGGCGTAGACCGGGTAGGGGTCCTCGTGGAAGTCGTAGTCGTAGGGGTCGAAGATCTCGGTGGTGGTGCTGGTCATCTCACTCCTCACGGACGATCACAGCCACGACCGGGGCGAGCCGGTCAGCCATCTCGTCGTAGGTCATCAGGCCCATGCCCGCCTGCAGCAGCGCACCCGAGAAGGACAGCAGCAGCGCTTCGCGCACGGCGTCCTCGGCCTCGGCCCCGCTGCCCAGCGCCGTCTCGAACCGAGAGGCGAACTCCGCTCCGATCCGCAGTCGCAGCCGCGCGACGTCCTCGTCGCTGCCCAGCAGCGCCGGCGTGACCGCCGCCGCGAGCTCGGGCTCCTCGGCGATCCGGGTCGTCAGGCCGCGGACGGCCTCCTGGACTCGCTCCGCCCTGGACCCGGTCGTCCGAACCGCCGACATCTCGGCGAGGTGACGCCAGAAGAGCTCGGCGAAGAGATGGTTCTTGGAGGCGAGGTAGGTGTAGGCCGTCGCCGAGGAGACTCCGGCCCGCACGGCCACAGACCGGATGGTCAGTGCCTCGTGCCCGGCCTGACGAAGCTCCTGGAGACCTGCGGCGAACAGTCGCTCGACCGTCTCTGCCTGGCGGGTGCTCGTTGCGCTGGACACGTGTCCAGATTAGAACACGTTCTTGTTTTCGGCAAGGGGTGATCCGGACGGGATCTGGGTACCGCAATGCCATGTCGAGAACAGACGTGCTGGGCGAGGAGTTCCAGCGACAACGCGAGGTCCTCAAACGGGTCGGGGCGACGCTGAAAGCCGCCGAGATCCCGTTCGCACTGGCCGGCGGGTACGCGGTGTGGACCCGCGGCGGCCCCGAGAGCACCCACGACGTGGACTTCGTCCTGCCCCGGTCGCTTGCCGAGAAGGCGGTCCAGGTGCTGCTCGAGAACGGGATGGACGCGGTCGCCGCACCTGAGGACTGGCTGGTGAAGGTCGGGCGCGACACCGTCGTCGTCGACCTGATCCACCGGCTGCCGACCGGGCCGGTCGACGAGGACCTGCTCGGGCGGTGCGACGAGCTGCCGGTCGACTCGGTGACCATGCCCGTCATGTCCGCGACGGACCTGATCGTCTCGCGCATGCTCGCCCTCAGCGAGCACGCGTGCGATCTCTCGCCGATCCTCGGCTGCGGCCGCGCCCTGCGCGAGCAGATCGACTGGAGGCTGGTGCGCCAGGAGGCGAAGCGAAGCCCCTTCGCGCAGTCGGCGGTCGGTCTGCTGGACGCGCTCGACATCGCCGGAGGTGGCGGCGATGCCTGAGCCGATTCGCGTGGCAGCGGTGGGTGACGTACATCTGGCAGACGACCTGCGTGGCCGCTACGCGCCACTGCTCGACGGGATCTCCGCCGAGGCCGACGCGCTGCTTGTCGCCGGTGACCTCACCCAGCACGGGACGCTCGACGAGGCGAAGGCGTTCGCCGACGAGTTCGGCGCCGCCGACGTGCCCGTTCTCACCGTGCTCGGCAACCACGACTACCACTCCGGCAAGGAGCGTGACATCGCCCAGCTGCTGGAGGAGCGCGGGATGACCGTCCTCGAGGGCACCTCGACCACCATCGAGACCAAGGCCGGCCGTCTCGGCGTCGCCGGCATCAAAGGCTTCTGCCTCGGCTTCTCGGGCCGCTGCGCCGCCGACTTCGGCGAGCCGGAGATGAAGGCATTCACGGGGCACGGCATCGAGACCGCCGACGTCCTGCGCCGGGCCCTCGACGATCTGGCCGGCGAGGAGCCTGACGTCACCGTCGCCCTCTCGCACTTCGCTCCCGTGGACGGCACCCTGCTCGGCGAGCCGAAGGAGATCTGGCCCTTCCTCGGCAACTACCGGCTCGGCGAGGCGATCGACGAGTCGGGAGTGGATCTTGCGGTCCACGGCCACGCCCACGCCGGACGCGAGAAGGGCCTCACCCCCGCGGGAGTGCCGGTGCGCAACGTCGCCCAGCCCGTCATCCAGGCGGCATTCCGCGTCTACGACGTCGTCCCCAGGAGGTCGGCATGAACGAGCAGCTCGCCCGAGACCTCGAGTGTGCGATCGCGACCGATCCGCGCACCCACGAGCTCGGCATCCACCTCGAGGTACGCGGGGACCATCTGGTCGTCTGCGGCGAGGTGGCCACCGAGAAGCGCCGGGCCATGGTGCTCGACGTCATCAGGGAGCACGACACCGGGCTCGACATCGCCGATCACATCGTGCTCAGCGCCGAGCCCGGTCCCGGCGGACCGGGCCACGAGCGCATCGTCCCACCGACGAGCAGCTGATCCCGCTCAGACCCCGGGCGGCAGCCGGGTGAAGTCGGGCTCACGCCCCTCGGCGAAGGCGACGAGCGCCTCGATGTTGGCCGGCCCGCCGAGCAGCTCGGCGAACTTGGCGTTCTCGAGCTCGCGCGCGGCCTCGATCCCGGGACGCAGCGATGCCGTCATGGTCTCCTTGACCGCGACCAGGCTGCTGATCGGGCGTGCGGCGAGCGTGGCGGCGTGATCCCAGGCGGTGGCGAGCAGCTCCTCGGGCGAGGTGACCCGCCAGACGAGCCCCATCTCGTGGGCCTCCTCGGCGCTGAACCACTCCCCCGACATCAGCATCCAGGCGGCGTTCTGACGGCCGATCAGCCTTGGGAACAGGAAGCTGGAGGCCGCCTCCGGAGCGACCCCGAGGGTGGTGAACGGCGTCTTGAACCTCGCCGCCGTCGAGGCGAGGACCAGGTCGGCGAAGCCGAGGAGCGTCACCCCGATGCCGAGCCCCAGCCCGTTGACCGCCACCACCAGCGGCTTCGAGAACGCGGCCAGGGAGTCGACCAGGCCGATGAACCCGTGCGCGGCGCCGTCGTCGGCACCCGCGGCGGTCTCCTTCATCTCGACGAGGTCGGTGCCCGCCGAGAAGGCTCGTCCGCTGCCGGTCAGCAGCACCACGGCCACCTCCGGGTCCGCGTCGGCCTCGCGCAGCGCCTCGTCGAGGGCCACATAGAGCGCCTGGCTGAAGGCGTTGAGCTGGTCGGGACGGTTCAGGGTCAGCGTACGGACGCGGTCGCGGTCCTCGCTCAGCAGCAGATCAGACATGCGTGTCTCCTAGGCGCCCAGGATCAGGTCGGCGGCGCGCTCGCCGATCATGATCGACGGCGCGTTGGTGTTGCCTCCGGTGATCGAGGGCATCACGCTCGCGTCGGCGACCCGCAGGCCGTCGATGCCCTTGACCCGCAGCGACGGGTCGACCACCGCCCGCTCGTCCGATCCCATCCGGCAGGTGCCGACGCCGTGGTAGACGCTGTGCACGATGTTCGGGAGCAGCTCACGGGTGGCCTCGGCGCCGGCATGATCCGGGCCCGGCGCGATCTCGCCCTCGTTGTCGCCGAGACCCACCATCATCTCGCGCACCTTCGCGATCCCGCCCAGGAGCACCTCGGTGTCGTTGCCCGCGGTCAGATAGCCGGGGTCGAGCAGTGGGTGCGCGAGCGGGTCGGCGCTGGCCAGACGTACGGTGCCCCGGCTCTCGGGATAGATCAGCGTCGGCAGGATGCACAGGCCGGGCTTGGCCGTCGGCGGCCGGATCGCCTTCTCGCCGTCCTGGTTCGGGAACGGGTAGACCCAGTAGAGGACGTGCAGCTGCAGGTCCGGGAGCCGGCCGGCCAGCTCGCTGCGTACGAACCCGAAGGCCTCGAACTGCGACCCGGCCGCCCAGCCCTTGCGGGTGAGCAGCGACTTGGCGAAGCCCGCGGCGAAGTACGCCGGCGTGGGCCGCCGCAGCGCCGAGTCCATCCGGAAGGAGACCGGCACGAAGAGATGGTCGTGGAAGTTGTCGCCGACCGGGAGGTCCGCGTGGACCTCGATGCCGTGGTCGCGGAGGTGGTCGGAATGACCGATTCCGGAGAGCATCAGCAGGTGCGGCGAGCCGTAGACGCCGGCCGAGACGATCACCTCGCGCGAGGCCCGGATCGTCTGCTTCTCGCCGTCGGCGCCGACGACCTCGACACCGGTTGCGCGCGAGCCCTCGATCCGCACCCGGGTGACCTGCGCCTTGGTCAGGATCAGCAGACTGTCCAGAGGCGCTTCACGCAGGTAGGCCTTGGAGGCCGAGAAGCGGCGCCCCTCGGAGGCGCTCAGCTGGACGACGCCGACGCCCTCCTGCTCCTTGCCGTTGTAGTCGTCCAGGGCACTGACGCCGAGCCGCTTGGGTGCCTCCTCGAGCCAGGTCTGCGTGGCCGGGGTGAGGTCCTTCTGGTAGCGCACCTTCACCGGTCCGCCCTCCCCGCGGAACTCGTCCGCGCCACCTTCGAAGTCCTCCATGCGCTTGAACGCCGGGAGCACGTCGTCGTAGGACCACCCGGTCGCGCCGTCGGCCGCCCAGTCGTCGAAGTTCTGGCGGTTGCCGCGCACCCAGAGCATGCCGTTGATCGAGGACGAGCCGCCGAGCACCTTGCCGCGGGTCATCGGGATGACCCGGTCGAGCGCGGCGCTCTGCGGGACCGACTTGTAGCCCCAGTCGACCAGCTTCTTCAGCTGCGGCGTGGAGAGCATCGCGGCGACGGCGCCGGGGAGCTCGAGGAGGTTCTTGATCCCGAAGGCGGTGTCCTTGGTGCCCGCCTCGATCACGATCACGCTGGCACCGCTCTCGGCCAGCCTGCGCGCGGTGGCGCAGCCCGCGCTCCCGGCTCCCACGACGATGTAGTCGGCTTCCATGTTCACTTCTCTCTCCCGTTGATCCCTTCCGCAAAGACTAGAACACGTTCTACTGTTGTGTCATGCGCCACGGCATCGTCCTGTTCACCTCGGACCGCGGCATCGCGCCCGCCGAGCTAGCCTCCGCCGCCGAGGAGCGTGGGTTCGACACGTTCTACGTGCCCGAGCACACCCACATCCCGGTGCGTCGCGACGCCCTCCATCCCACCGGCGGCACCGATCTCCCCGACGACCGCTACCTGCGTACGCTCGACCCCTGGGTCACGCTCGGCACCTGCGCCGCGGTGACCTCGAGGATCGGGCTCTCGACGGCGGTCGCACTGCCGGTCGAGTCCGACCCGATCACGCTGGCCAAGACGATCGCGACCCTCGACCACCTCTCCGGCGGCCGGGTCTCGCTGGGGGTCGGCTTCGGCTGGAACACCGACGAGCTCGCCGACCACGGCATCCCGGGCGACCGCAAGCGCACCGCGCTGAAGGAGTATCTCGAGGCGATGCGGGCGCTGTGGACAGAGGAGGAGGCGGCGTACGAAGGCGAGTTCGTCTCGTTCGGTCCGTCGTGGGCCTACCCGAAGCCGCCACAGGGCCGCATCCCGACGATCGTCGGCGCCGGCGGCGGCCCCAAGACGCTGCGCTGGATCGCTCGCAACGCCGAGGGCTGGATGACGACGCCGACCGAGGCCGGGATCGGCGACAAGGTGAAGACGCTCCAGGACGAGTGGGAGTCGGCCGGACGTGAGGGCAAGCCCGAGGTCCGTGTGCTCGTCGCGAAGCGGCCGACGGCCGATGACCTCGCCGAATGGTCGGTCGCCGACGAGCTGATCTGGGGCGTGCCCGACGCCGAACCGGCCGGCGTGCTCACCTACCTCGACAAGCTGGCCGGACGCGTCATCTCATGAGTGACATCCGTGAGATCGAGCAGCTCAAGTACCGCTACGTACGCTTCCTCGACACCAAGCAGTGGGACGAGTTCGCCACCTGCTTCAGCGACGCCGCCACCGCCGACTACGCCGGGCTCTCCTTCACCTCGCCCGGCGACCTGGTGGACTACATGCGCACCAACCTGCCCGCGGAGATCATCACGATGCACCATCTCCACCACCCCGAGATCACGATCGACGGCGATGAAGCCACCGGCCGCTGGTACCTCTACGACAAGGTCTTCGCTCCCGCCTTCGAGTTCGCCCTCGAGGGCGCCGCCTTCTACGAGGACCGCTACGTCCGTACGCCGCGGGGCTGGCGGATCGCCCACACCGGATACCAGCGCACATGGGAGCTCACCACCAGCCTGAAGGACCAGCCCAGCGCGAAGCTAGTCGGACCCGGCGGACCGTCCACGCACGCCTGATGACCGGTAGGTTCGGACACATGCGGATCGTGTTCGGAGCCGACGACGAGAACGAGACCACCCGAGCCGTGCTCGCCGCGCTCCGGGAGCGTGGCGAGGTCGAGATCGTGACCGACGACTCCTGGCCGGACCTCGGCTCCGGCATCGGCCGCGCAGTGGTCGAGGGCCGAGCCGACGTCGGCGTGGTGATGTGCTGGACCGGCACCGGCACGGCGATCGCCGCCAACAAGGTCCCCGGCGTCCGCGCCGCCCTAGCCTGGGAGCCCTGGATCGCCCGCGGCGCCCGGCTGTGGAACGACGCCAACGTCCTGGCGATGAGCCTCAAGCGGCTCGCGCCCGACGTCGCGGTCGAGGTCACCCAGGCGTTCCTCGACGAGACCATCCCCGACTCGGACGAGGCGGCGGCCATCCGCCGCCTCGACGAGCTGCCCTGAGGCGGGTAGGTCAGCCCAGCTCGCGGTAGCCGCTTCGGAAGAAGAGCAGCGGCTCGGTCGCGGCACCCTCCTCGAGGTCGAGGACGCGGCCGACGACGAGGTAGTGGTCGCCCTCCTCGTGGACCGAGTGGACCGCGCAGTCGAGATACCCGATCGCACCGGACAGGTGCGGGTCGCCGTGATGCGGCGACGGGGTCCAGGAGATGTCCGCGTACTTGTCGGCAGCCCGCGAGGCGAACTGGTTCGAGACCGCCTCCTGACCTGCGGCGAGGATGTTGACCGAGAAGTGCCCGGCACGACGGATCCGCGCCCAGGCGCGCGACGACTTGGTCGGCGCGAACAGGATGAGCGGCGGCCGCAGCGACACCGACGAGAACGACTGGCACGTCATCCCCACCGGTCCTTCCGCCGTCTGCGCCGTGATCACGGTGACCCCGGAGGCGAACCGGCCCAGCACCGTACGGAACAGGGCGTCCGCCTCCGCGTCGGAAGGGGTCTCCGGAGGAGACGGTGGCGCCTCGAAGTCGAAGCGACCGTGGAAGGAGTCGATCAGCTCCGGATGCGGCCAGCTCTCGGCGGCATCGGGAGACATCCCATCAGGCACCTCTATACGCATACCCGATCACTGGCCTACGCCGAAGTCGTGACCCCAGTACGAGACGGCGGTGGACTCCCGGGCGACCCACCTCTGGTCGTCGACCTGCAGGCCCTCGGTGCCGAACTCGATGTCGAAACCACCCGGTGACTTCACATAGAAGGAGACCATCTCGTCGTTCATGTGCCGCCCCAGCGTCGCCGACAGCTTGGCGCCGTGCTTCGTCACCCGCTCCAGCGCTCGGCCGACGTCGTCGAGCTTGTCGACCTCGAGCATGATGTGGACGCACTTGGAGTCGTTGGGGAACGGCAGGAACGCCAGCGAGTGGTGCCGCGGGTTGATCCCGAGGAAGCGCAGCCAGATCTTCGTACCGGGCTCCTTGCCGGCGAACTCACCGGGCATGCTCATCGAGTCCCGCAGGCGGAAGCCGAGTGTGTCCCGGTAGAACTCCAGCGCCTCGACGTCGTCGGAGACCGGGATGACCACGTGGCCCATCCCCTGCTCACCGGTCACGAAGGTGTGGCCGTAGGGCGAGACCGCGGGACGCCGCTCGTAGGTGATGCCATGGAAGAGCTCGAAGACGTTGTCGAAGGGGTCGCGAAAGCGCAGCATCTCCTGGACCCGCCGCTCGGCGAGCTCCTCGGGAGTGCCGTCCTCCACCTCGACACCGGCCTTCTCCAGGTGCTCGCGAGCCTCGGCCAGCGCGGTGTGGTCGGCGACCTCCCAGCCGACGCAGGCCAGCTGGTCCACCTCGCCCGGCTCGATCACCAGCCGGGCCGAGACCTCGTCGATGCGGTAGTAGAGGTGATCCGGGTTCGGGCCCTTGGCCGTCACCAGCCCGAGGACCTTCTCCGCGAACGTACGCCACGCCTCCAGGTCGGTGCTGGTGACGCGTACGTAGCCCATCGACTTCAGGTCGATCGTCATGACTTCTCCTCGGGAGTACGTTCGCGGTGCCGCTTCAGGCTGTGCCGTTTCAGAAACGTGACAGCGATCTCGCGGAACTCGTCGGCGGCCTCGATCTGTGCCCAGTGCCCACATCGCGGGAAGACATGCAGCTGCGCCTTGGAGATCAGCTTCAGGGCGGCGAGCGCGCCGTCGAGCGGGTTGACCCGGTCCTCGCGTCCCCAGGTGAGCAGCGTGTGGTGCTTGAGCTGGTGCGCCTCGCGCCACAGCATGCCGTCCTCGGCGGTCTCGGGGTTGTAGAACGACCACCCCATCGACGCCATCGCCTCGCGCGCGCCGGGTTCGGTCGCATCGGCGAAGCGCTCCTCGACCAGCTCGTCGGTGACCAGCTTCTGGTTGACGACCATGGTCGAGATGAACGCCCTGAGCGCCTCCCTCGTCGGGGTGCCGGAGAAGTCCATCAACCGCTGGACGCCCTCGGTCGGGTCGGCGTGGAAGAGGTTGAGCGAGAGTCCGCCCGGCCCCATCAGGACGAGCCGCCCCACCCGGTCGGGGTAGGTCAGCGCGATCCGCATCGCCGTCCCGCCGCCGAGCGAGTTGCCGAGCAGGTGCACCTTCTCCAGGCCCAGCTCGTCGAGAAGGGCGATCACGGCATCGCCGGCGAACCTGTAGTAGTTGCCCACCACCGGCGGCTTGTCGGAGGCGCCGAAACCCGGCTGGTCGACCAGGATCGTGCGGAAGTCGGCGGCGAAGCCCTCCAGGGCCGAGCCGAAGTTGGACCACGACGAGGCGCCGGGCCCCCCGCCGTGGAGCATCACCAGCGGGGTCTCGACAGGCTCGACCACCGAGGAATCCCGGGTGTCGAGGTCGTAGTAGCGCAGCGAGATCTCGCCCGCTGCCTCGGTCTTGATCCGAACGTCGTGGGCGACGTCATCCTTCGACAGCGCCATCAGTACATCCCCGGGTCGACCTTGTGCCCGAACTCGGAGGCGCCGTACATCTGCAGCGCCCGCTCCGGGTCGTTGGCAGCGTGGACACGACCTGCGTGGGCGTCGCGCCAGGCGCGCTGGAGCGGGGTGCCGTTGGCCAGCGCCCGGCCTCCAGAGGCCTCGAAGAGGAGGTCGATCGCGTCGATCGCCCGCTGCGTACCGAGGACCTGGTCGCGGCGGATCCGCAGCCGCTGGGTGATCGGGATCTTCTCACCACGGGCGACGTGGGCCTGCTGCTCGCGGATGTTGCCCATCAGGAGTGCCCAGGCGGCGTCGATGTCGGAGGAGGCCGTCGCCACGCGCACCGCGGCGAAAGGGTCGAGCGAGGCCTTCTCGCCGTACGAGGCGCGGACCCGGTTCTGCTGCATGGTCACGTGCTCGTCGTACGCACCACGGGCCATGCCGATGATCGGCGTGGTGATCGTGGTGGTGAACAGCGAGTGGAACTGCAGCTTGTAGAGGTCGCCGGTGTTCACGGCCTGCCCCGGGCCCTTGCACCGTCCGGTCTCCGCCATCGAGAGGGTGAAGGTCTCCGGGATGAAGACGTCCTCGACCACGATGTCGTTCGAGCCGGTGCCGGCCAGACCGACGACGTTCCAGACGTCGACGATGTCGTAGCGCTCGCGCGGCACCAGGAACGTACGGAAGTCGACCACCTGGCCCTCGTCGTTGAAGACGAGGCCACCGAGGAGCACCCAGGTGGCGTGCGCGCAGCCGGAGGAGAACGACCAGCGGCCGGAGAGGTTGAACCCACCCTCGGTGAGCGAGGCCTTGCCCATCGGGGCGTAGGAGGACGAGACCCGGGTGTCGGGGTCCTCACCCCAGACCGCCTGCTGGGCCTCGTCGTCGAAGAGGGCGATCTGCCAGGGGTGGACGCCCAGGACACTGGAGACCCAGCCGGTCGAGCCGCACGCCGAGGCGATGTCACGCACACAGGTGTAGAAGTCGACCGGGTCCGCCTCGAGGCCGCCGAAGCGGACAGGCTGCAGCAGCTTGAAGAAGCCGACCTCCTCCAGCTCCTTGACGCTCGACTCGGGAACGACCCGAAGACGCTCGGTCTCCTCGGCGCGTTCTCTGATCGTGGGCAGCAGGTCCTGCACCCCGTCCCTGACGGATTGTGCGTCCTTGTTAGGGCGCTGTGTCGGTTCGCTCACCGCTCTGCCTTCCTGCATGGTGTCCCAGATGTCGTCGGGCGGCGCGGTTCGTGCGCTGCCGATGGATCAATACTAGAACACGTTTCAGTTTTGTCGAGTCTTCGGGCATGTTTCGTCGACTGTCGTCTATGGTAGAACGTGTTTCAGTTCTGGGACAGAGACCACGTTGAGGGAGCACCATGGGACAGACGAACGGGGCGAGGCAGCCGGTGACCGAGGCGGCAGACGGCGAGGAGACCTACGACGTCGTCGTCGTGGGCGCCGGTGGCGCCGGGATGAGCGCCGCGCTGGCAGCCGCCCGCCGCCACGGGCTCGAGACCGTCGTCATCGAGAAGAGCGCCTACTTCGGCGGGTCGACGTCCCGCTCGGGTGGCGGGGTCTGGATCCCGCGAAACCACGCCCTCGAGGCGGCCCACCAGAAGGACTCCCCCGAGGCCGCCAGCCTCTACCTCGAGTCGATCGTCGGCGACGCCGTCCCGGCCGAGCGGCGCGAGACCTTCCTCGACCGCGGACCCGAGGTGCTCTCCTTCGTCTGCGCGCACACCCCGGCGCGCTTCGCGTGGGTCCCCGACTACGCCGACTACCACCCCGAGGCGCCCGGTGGCCGCGGCGCGGGCCGCTCCGTCGAGCCGGTCCCCCTCGACGCCCGGGTGATCGGTGAGGAGCTCTCCCGACTGCATCCGCCGTACACGAAGTCGCCCGCCAACATGGTCGTGACCCAGGCCGACTTCCGCAAGATCAGCCTCGGCATGCGCACGATCAAGGGCCCGATCACGATGGTGAAGATCGCCGTCGCCCGGATCATCGCCGGCCTACTCGGCAAGAAGATGCACGCCATGGGCGCGGCGCTCGCCATCGGGCTGCGCAAGGGACTCATGGACGCCGGCGTCCCGATCAGGTACGAGACCGAGCTGGTCGGCCTGGTCACCGAGAACGGCCGGGTCGTCGGCGTCGAGGTGCGCCGCGGCGAGTCCGGTCCGACCACGGTGATCCGGGCACGACGCGGCGTGATCCTCGGGTCGGGCGGCTTCGAGCGCAACCTGGAGATGCGGGAGAAGTACCTGCCCGCGCCGACCTCGGTCGAATGGACCACCGGCGCCTTCTCCAACACCGGCGGCGGCATCCTGGCCGGGATCGCGGCCGGCGCGGACACCGACCTGATGGACGAGTCCTGGTGGGGTCCGACTATCCCGTTCCCGGGCCGGCCCTGGTTCGCGCTCGCCGAGCGCAACCTGCCCGGGTCGATCATCGTCAACGGCGCGGGCAAGCGGTTCATGAACGAGGCCCTCCCCTACGTCGAGGCCGTCCACGAGATCTACAAGGGTCAAGCTGAGTACATTTCTGGGGGTGGCGTCTCGCGCGTCCCCTCGTGGCTGGTCTTCGACCAGCGCTACCGCAATCGCTACATCTTCGCCGGGCTCGGGCCGGGTCAGCCGTTCCCGGGCCGCTGGCTCAAGGACGGCGTCGTCGTGAAGGCGTCGACGGTCGATGAGCTCGCAGCCAAGATCGAGGTGCCGGCGGACGGTCTGCGAGAGACCCTGGAGCGGTTCAACGGGTTCGCCCAGTCCGGTGTCGACGAGGACTTCCACCGCGGCGAGTCGACCTACGACAAGTACTACTCCGACCCCACCGTCAAGCCGAACTGCTCGCTCAACCTCATCGACCAGGCGCCCTTCTACGCGGTCAAGATGGCTCCCGGCGACCTCGGCACCAAGGGCGGTCTCGTGACCGACAAGCGCGCCCGTGTCCTGCGCCCCGACGGCTCCGCCATCGAGGGCCTGTACGCCGCCGGCAACGTCTCCTCAGCGGTCATGGGCCGCACCTACGCCGGCCCCGGCGCCACCATCGGTCCCGCCCTCGTCTTCGGCTACCTGGCCGCCGAGGACTGCGCCACCAAGCTGACCAGCGAGTCCTCGGACAGCGCCTCTTCGGACTCGTCGGACTCGTCGGACTCGTCGAACAAGGAGAAGCACTGATGCCCATCGACCCGTCCAAGGCCATCGGGGCAGCGCTGCCGTCCCGGTCGTTCTCGTGGAGCCCGTCCGACGTGCTGCTCTACCACCTCGGCATCGGCGCCGGCTCGCGCCCCGGTGACGCGACCGACTCCGCCGCGCTGCGCTACACGCTGGACTCCGACGCGCTGACCGTGCTGCCGTCCTTCGGGGTCGTCGCCCCGACCTTCCACGTGACCGAGCCGCCCACGGTCGACCTGCCGGGCTGCGACATCGACCTCGCCTCGGTGCTCCACGGCTCCCAGGAGATCCGCGTCGACGGCCCGATCCCCGCCTCCGGCGAAGCCGTCGTCTCGACCCGGATCGCCGAGGTCTGGGACAAGGGCAAGGCCGCCGTCATCGTCCAGGAGGGCGTCGCCACCACCGCGGCGGGCGACCCGCTGTGGACCGTACGCTCCTCGATCTTCGTCCGCGGCGAGGGCGGCTTCGGCGGCGAACGCGGACCGTCCACCGCGCTGCCGGTTCCCGACCGCGCGCCGGATGCTGTGGCGGCGTACGACGTCACCGAGCAGCAGGCGCTGCTCTACCGGCTGTGCGGCGACCGCAATCCCCTGCACGCCGATCCGGAGTTCGCCGCGAAGGCCGGCTTCCCCAAGCCGATCCTGCACGGGCTGTGCTCCTACGGGATCGTGCTGCGCGAGGCGACCGGCCTCCTGCTCGACGGGGACGCGACCCAGGTGGCCGGGTTCGGCGCCCGGTTCGCCGGGATCGTCTTCCCCGGCGAGACGATCTCGATCGAGACCTGGGACGAGGGGCCCAGGTTCCTGATCAGGGCCACGATCTCCGCCGACGATCCTGCCCGCGACGGCGCGCCCGTGCTCGCCGACTGCTACCTGGAGGCGACCGGGCGAAGCGAGGAGAAGCGATGACCAGCGCATCCGGGACGGCCCTGCCCGACGTACTCTCCCCAACCGACGTCGAGGAGCGCTTCGGCGGCTGGTCGGAGGAGACCGACGTGATCGTGGTCGGTTTCGGCGTGGCCGGCGGCGCCGCAGCGCTGGAAGCGGTTCGCTCCGGCGCCCGCACGATCCTCCTGGAGCGCGCCGCCGAGCCCGGCGGCACCTCTGCGATGGCCGGCGGCCACTTCTACCTCGGCGGCGGCACGGCGGTGCAGAAGGCGACCGGGATCGAGGACTCGGCCGAGGAGATGTTCAAGTACGTCCGCGCGGTCTCCAAGGAGCCCGAGGACGACAAGATCCGGGCCTACTGTGACGACTCGGTCGAGCACTTCGACTGGCTCGAGGCGCTGGGCTTCGAGTTCGAGCGCACCTTCTGGCCCGGCAAGGCCGTCATCCAGCCCGGCACCGAGGGGCTGATGTACACCGGCAACGAGAAGGTCCATCCCTTCCGCGACCTCGCGGTCCCAGCGCCGCGCGGCCACAAGGTGCCGGTCCCGGGCGACACCGGCGGCGCCAAGCTCGTCGTCGACCGGATGGCGGACCGGCTGGCAGAGACACCGGCGGAGGTCCGCCACGAGACCGGAGCCAGCAACCTGGTGATGGAGGACGGAAGGGTCGTCGGGCTGGTGTGGCGCCGGTTCGAGGAGCGTGGCGCGATCCGGGCCAAGGCGGTGATCCTCGCCGCCGGTGGTTTCGTCGGCAACGCCGACATGGTCGCCGAGCACACGCCCCGGCTCGGCGAGAAGCTCTTCCCGCTGGCCTCCACCTACGACGACGGCGTGGGGCTGCGCCTGGGCGCCTCGGCAGGTGGCCGCTGGCGGTTCATGGACGAGCCGTTCCAGACCGCGCCGTTCTATCCGCCCTCGATCCTGCTGACCGGGATCATCGTCAACAAGCACGGCAAGCGCTTCGTGGCGGAGGACTCCTACCACGCCCGTACGGCCGCCTTCGTGATGGAGCAGCCGGACTCGGCGGCGTTCCTGATCGTCGACTCCGCGCACATCGAGCACCCGAAGATGCCGCTGTGCCCGTTCATCGACGGCTGGGAGACGGTCGAGGAGATGGCGGCAGGACTGGGCGTGCCCTTCGACGCCCTCGACGCCACCCTGACCTCGTACAACACGCATGCCGCCGCCGGCGAGGACCCGGAGCTCCACAAGGCGGCGGAGTGGACCGAGCCGCAGGACACCGGACCGTGGGGCGCTTACGACCTCTCGCTGGGCAAGGCGATGTACGCCGGGTTCACCATGGGCGGGCTGGCGACCACCGTCGAAGGCGAGGTACGCCGCGAGGACGGCTCCGCGATCTCGGGCCTGTACGCCGCGGGCGCCTGCGCGGCAAACCTCGCCCAGGACGCGAAGGGCTACGCCTCGGGCATGCAGCTCGGCGACGGGTCGTACTTCGGACGGCGGGCAGGCCGGCATGCCGCCGGGGTCGCGTGACCGGTCCCACAGCGGAGGCCGTCCCGACGATCCCCGCTCGTCCGCCGCACCGGCGGTCCGCTAGGGTTTTACGATGTCCACCGATGAAGCGGTTGCCATATCACATATCCCTTCGGACTTGAATGGCTTCGGTAAAAATCGGGACCTTGGGCCCTACGCTCGTCGTGACCCCGGCTGGTTATGTATACGCGACGCCACGGGTATCGCCGCTGTCTGGCTGGCTCTCCCCGCGCGTCCGCAGGACACGATCCCCACCCGTTGCCTGTCGCCGAACTAGCCGAAAGGAATCCCCATGTTCGACTTCCGGAGCCCGGCCGGCCTCATGGTCGTGGCTGCCCTGGTCGTCATCGCGCTCGTGGTGGTCGGCGCTGTCGCCGGCAACAGCCCCGCCTGACCTGGCACCGAGCTTTCTGACCGACGGACCCGCAGGCCCCGGCTCGATGAGCCGGGGCCGCGTCCTTTCTCCGCTGGTCCTTCGCCTCAGCGGGTGAAGACCGCCACCGACCGGGCCGGCACCGTGAAGGTTCCAGAGCCGGCCTCGAACGCGGAGGTCTTCACGACCGCGTCGGCGCCCTCGGCCTGGATCGGGTGCAGGCGATAGCCGGCACCCGCGGCGCTCTTCACCGTCTGCCGCTGCGTCGTCGTGGTCGCGTTGAAGACGACCACGAGGTCACCCAGACGCATGGTGATGACACCCGGCGTCTCGTCCTTCCCCGAGAGCGGGAACGACAGCCTCTCCTGGACCTGCCCGGTGGTGGCGAGGTGGAAGACCGGCTCCTCCGTACGGATCTTCAGCAGGTCCCGATAGCCGGCCGAGGCGCCTTCGATGTCCGGGCAGCCGGGGACGGGGGCCGAGGCCAGCAGAGGCCTCGCGTAGGGCCACTTGTCCTTGTTGTCCGCGGCTGGCGGCAGCCCCCGCCCGAACCCGTTGCCCGCGTCGCAGTCCCAGGCGATGGCGTTGAACCAGTCCCCCGAGTCGTAGGAGTTGCGGTCCAGCGACTTCGAGCGCAGCAGGTCGGTGCCGGCCTGGGAGAGCGCCGGGCCCTGCGACAGCGCGGCCGTCGCCATGGCGAGCACCTGCATCCGGGAGCGGTCCGCCGCGCTGGTCGAGGCAGGCAGCTTGAAGGTGAGCGCGTCGTAGAGCGTCTCGTTGTCGTGGGCGTCGGCGTAGGCGAGCGCGTCGCCCGGAGCCTCGGCGTAGCCGGCCGGCGAGCCGTTGTAGTCGACCTCCGAGCCCAACACCTGGTTGCCCGCGGTGTCGGTGAACGAGTAGCCGGCGAGGTTGCCGGAGAGCCCGACCTTGATCAGGTCCTGGTAGTGCAGCAGCCGCGCCCGCTGCTCTGCCTCGGTGCCGTTGGCGGTCGAGGTGTTGGGGTCGGTGTAGAGACCGCTGGCGAAACCCTGGACGCCCGGGTCGGCGTCGAACGGGCCACCTCCGCGTACGGCGTCTCGGGCGCGGTCGCTGAACGTCGCGATGCCGGTGCCCGCCATGTTCTTCTGGGTGGCCTGCACGAAGCGGGCGTCGTCGGCGACCTCGCCGAAGTTCCAGCCCTCACCGTAGAGGACGATGCGCTTGCCGTCGACGCCGTCCTTCTCGAGCGTGAGCCCGTCGAGGGCCTGGCGGACCGCCAGGATGTTGGCCTTGGGGTGGTGGCCCATCAGGTCGAAGCGGAAGCCGTCGACCTTGTAGTCCTTGGCCCAGGTGAGGATCGAGTCGACGACGAGCTTGCCCATCATCGTGTTCTCCGGGGCGGTGTTGGCGCAGCAGGTGGAGCTGGCAACCGAGCCGTCGGCGAGGAGCCGCTGGTAGTAGCCCGGCACGATCTTGTCGAGCACGGACGTCTTGGCCTGGCCGCTGCTGGTGGTGTGGTTGTAGACCACGTCCATGACGACGCCCAGGCCGTCCTCGTTCAGCGACTTCACCATCTGCCGGAACTCGACGGTCCGTTCGGTGCCGTCCGGGTCGGTGGCGTAGGAGCCCTCCGGGACGGTGAAGTGGTAGGGGTCGTAGCCCCAGTTGTACGCATCCTTCGCGGCCGCCGCGGCGACGCACTCCTGCTGCTTGTCGCTGTCGGCCTCGTACGATGCTAGGTCGCAGTCGGGCGCGGCCTGGTCGGCCTTCCGCTCCGGGATGGTCGCGATGTCGAAGGCGGGCAGCAGATGCACGTACGACGTCCCGGACTCCGCCAGCTTCCGCAGATGCCGCGACCCGTCGCTGTCCTTGTCGGCGAAGGCGAGATAGCCGCCCGGATGGTCGTTGGTCTCGTCCTCGACGGAGAAGTCGCGGATGTGGAGCTCCTGGATCTGGGCGTCCTTCATGGCCACGGCCTTCGGCTTCTTCAGGCTGGACCAGCCTTTGGGGGCGAGCGCCTTGTCGCTGAGGTCGACGACGAGGCTGCGTTCGGAGTCGGCGGTGAGCGCGACCGAGTACGGGTCGGTGACCTTGTTGGTCACGACCTTCTGGACGCTCGGCGCCCACACCTCGACGAGGTAGCGGTACTCCATGCCGCGCCAGGCCGCGGCCGAGCCGGTCACCGACCAGACACCGCTGGCGTCGTCGCGACGCATCGGCAGCCTCTTGCGGCCGAGCTCGAGCGCGACCTCGTGGGCGGTCGGCGCCCAGACCGACAGGGTGACCTTGCTGCCCTCGAACACCGGCCCGAGCGAGGCCTTCTTCGCCTTCGCGCCGTAGAGGTCGTCCAGGATGCCCTGGGTCTGCACGCTGGTCGCCGTGACCAGGGCGCCGTTGCCGAGGCGCTGGGTGAGCACGACCTGGCCGGCGAGCGCCTCGCGGACCCGGTCACGGTCACGAGGGTCCACGCTGAAGGCGGCGTACTCCTTCAGGTGCGGGAACTCTGCCTTCTGCTCGTCGCTCAGCGACGATGCCTGAAGCCGCAGCCAGCGGCCTTCGATGCCGAGTGCACCATCTTCGACGGTGATGCCGCCGTCCCGGTCGTAGACCAGCTGGGTCGACTGCGCCGAACCGCTCGCCATGTCCTTCGGGAGGACGACGGAGTGCTCGTCGATCCACTGCGCATGTGCCTTCGCCAGGTCGAGCTCGGGTGCGGATCCGACCGACGGCAGCAGATAGCCGGTGTCGCCGGAGTTGAGCCAGACCTCGTGACCGTACGTCGTCAGGTCGAGCGAGCGGTCGTTCGGGATGTCCTTCTCGTCGCCCTTGTGGACGATGTAGTTGAGCGAGGTGGCGCCGTCGACCAGCGGCACCTCGAAGGTGACGCCGTAGGCGTCCTTGCCGGTGGGCTGCAGCGGCTTGGACCACTCGGTCGGGTTGGCCGCTCCGGTCCAGGTGTGCAGGCCCCAGCCGTCGTAGTCGCCGTCGGCACGGTGGAGGTGGATGACCGCCTTGGATGTGTCCGGCTCCGGGTAGACGCCGCCGGGCTTCGTGGTCTGCTGGCCGTCTGCGCCCGCCTCGATCCAGACCTCGCCGGTCTCGGCGAGATCGATGGTCCGCTCGGGGCCGTCGGCGGTGCCGTCCTTCTCGACCCTGTAGGTCAGCGAAGAGGTGTCGTCGGGCAGCTTCACCCAGGCGAAGGCGCCGTAGGCGTCGCGGCCGTCGAACGCCGCGCTCTGCCCGCCCGCCTCGAGGGTCCGCCCGGTGTAGTCACCGTCGGCTCGCCGGTAGTGCACGACCGCGTAGTCGCGGTCGACGGCGCTCGGCCTCTCGGGCTCGGACGCCTGCCCTGCCGTGGTCTCGGCGAGGTCGCTGGCGGTGCGGCCTTCGCGGTCGACGACCACGGCCTTGTAGCGCAGGGCGGTTCCGGCGGCGACGGTGGCGGGGACGTACTGGGTGATCTTGTAGGGGGCGTGGTCGACCGAGCCGAGCGTGCGCCACTTGCCGTTGCCGACCTGGGCGGCGAAGACGACGCGGGCACCGGCCGTCTTCCCCGGGTCGGCGGAGAGGGTGACCGTGCCGGTGGCGCCGGCATCCGGGGCCGTCAGCGCCAGCTCGGGCTTCGCGGCGGCCGCGGGGAGCTCGCCCTCGGCGCGCAGCACGATCGAGGAGAGCGCGGGGACGGTCACGGTGATCGTGCCGTCGTCGGCCGTCTTGGCGGCCTCGCCGCCGTAGATCGTGTCGAAGACGGCCGACTCCACGGGCAGGGTGACGGTCTTCGCCTCAGCGGCGTTGTTGACCGCGACCACGTACTCCCGGTTCTCGCCCGTGCGCGAGAACGCGTAGACGGAGTCCTTGGCGTAGAGCTCCTCGTGGGTGCCGTCGGCCAGCGTGGGGTGGTCCGTGCGGAGCTTCGCCAGGTCGGCGATGGCGGCATAGAGCGGGTGGGTGGGGTCGTACGCGTCGTCGGCGTGGGTGCGGTCGGTGCCGATCTGGTCGTCGTCGAGGTAGTCGGCGACCTTCGAGCCGAACAACGTCTGGCGGGCGTCCTGGTCGCCGCCGGCGCCGGTGAAGCCCTGCTCGTCGCCGTAGTAGACGACCGGGTTGCCGCGGGAGAGGAACATCAGCTCGTTGGCGAGCCGCGCGCGCTGGACCAGCTCAGCGTCGCTCGCGCCCGGGTGGTCGGCCCGGAGGAAGGTGCCGATGCGGCCCATGTCGTGGTTGCCGAGGAAGGTGACCTGCTCGTACGCGTTTGCCTTGTCGGTGGCGTACTTGTAGTCGTCGGCGAAGACCTTGGCGAGCCGGTCTGCCGGAGCGCCGAGGGAGGCGTAGGCGCGGGCCGCGTCCTGGAACGGGAAGTCGAGCGTGGCGTCGAGACGGCCGCGGGTGACGTACGGCGAAGTGACGTCGCTGTCGGCGGAGTAGACCTCGCCGAACATGAAGAAGTCCTCGCGGCCCTGCTTGGCGGCGTAGGCGTCGAGGGCGGTCGCCCACTCGGTCCAGAAGTCCAGGTCGACGTGCTTGACGGTGTCGATGCGGAAGCCGTCGATGTCGAAATCGCGGACCCACTTCTGGTAGATCCTCGTCATCCCCTCGACCACTTCGGGACGCTCGGTCCACAGGTCGTCCAGACCGCTGAAGTCACCGTACGTGGTCGACTCGCCCTCCCAGGTGGAGTCGCCGCGATTGTGGTAGAGCGTCGGGTCGTTGAGCCAGGACGGCACCATCTCACCGGTGTTCGCCGGGGTGTAGGGGAAGGAGTCCTCGTCGACCTTCCTGCGGTCCGACGCAGGCTCGGTGTCGTCGAAGGGGCGGCCCCCGGTGTCGAGGTAGGGGAAGGCGCCCCTGGGGCGGTAGCCGTACTTCTTCTCCGCGTAGTCGACGGTGTCGGCGGTGTGGTTGGTGATGACGTCGAAGAAGACCTTCATACCCTTGGCATGGGCCTCGTCGATCAGCGTCTCGAGGTCCTCGTTGGTGCCGAAGTGCGGGTCGACCTGGGTGAAGTCGGTGATCCAGTAGCCGTGGTAGCCGGCCGAGGCGTTCTCGCCCTCGCCCTGGACAGGCTTGTTCTTGAAGATCGGCGCCATCCAGATGGCGGTGGTGCCGAGGCCCTTGATGTAGTCGAGGCGATCGGTGAGACCCTTGAGGTCGCCGCCCTGGTAGAAACCCTTGTCAGCGGGGTCGAACCCGGTGTCGGTACGACTGCCGGTCAGGCCGCCCTTGTCGTTGCCGGTCTCGCCGTTGGCGAACCGGTCGGGCAGCACGAAGTAGAACTGCTCCTTCGTCGCGTCGTGACGGGCCGGCTCGGCGGCCAGCTTCGCGTCCGACGGCGGCTTCGGGGCGGCAGCCGCCGCCGGCGTGGCCGTCTGCAACGCCGTGGCGAGCAGTGCGGTCGCGATCACGGTCGCGACCATCCGGGGCGCACTGCGTGCGCCGCTTCGTCGAATCACCTTGGGGGCCTCTCTGGAGTGTGGGGGATCAGCTGCAGGTCGCGCCGACGTGCAGCGCGAGGGCGGTGTTGGCCCCGAGGGTGGCGGTGAGCTGGCCGGAGCCGTTCACGGCGACGCTCTTGCCGCTCTGTACGTCGCAGTAGGTGCCCGCGGGCAGCGACGTCTGGAAGGTGCGGGTCAGCGTGGAGGACTCGTGGTTGATCGCGACGTACGCCTTGCTGCCTCGGCCGAAGGCGATGGCGTCGGCGCCGTTGTCCCACCAGTTGGTGACGGCCTGGCCGCGAGCGGTGTTGCGGAGAGCGACCATCTTCTTGATCTCGGGCCAGGCGTGCTGGCACTTCCAGCCGTCCTGCCAGCAGGCGTTGACCGCGCCGGCGTTGGGCGGGCCGGCGTCCTTGTCGCTCCACTCGTAGCCGGAGTGGATGTCGGGCGAGCCGTAGGGCCAGGCCAGCATGAAGACGTTGGCCAGGGTGTAGTCGGCGCCGTCCCTGTAGCTGAGGGTGTCGCCACCGCGCTCGGTGTCGTGGTTGTCGACGAAGACGGCCGAGCTGCCCGAGGACATGTAGCCCCAACCTTCGCCGTAGTTCTTCAGGTAGGCGAGGTTCTCGTTGTTGAAGACCCGCTTCAGGTCGCGGGCGTAACGGAACTCCTGGACGTCGCCGTTGCCGAGGTACTCGCTGGGCGAGACCGCCTCCCCCGCGCCGTAGATGGCCTCCTGCTTCCAGTAGACGTTCGGGTTGCTGAGGCGGGACTTGATGTTCGCCAGGTCGGCAGCGGCCATGTGCTTGGCGGCGTCGATCCGGAAGCCGTCGACGCCGAGCGAGAGCAGGTCGTTGAGGTAGCCGGCGATCCTGCCGCGTACGTAGTCCTCGCCGGTGTCGAGGTCGGCGAGACCGACCAGCTCGCACTCCTGGACGTTGGTGCGGTCCTGGTAGTTGCTGATCTGCGCGGTGCAGTTGTCCAGGTCGAAGGAGGAGTAGAGGCCGGGGTAGTCGTACTTGCGATAGGACGAGCCGCCGGTGCCGGTGCCGGAGCCCGCGGACATGTGGTTGATGACGGCGTCGGCGACGACCTTCACACCGGCGGCGTGACAGGTGTCGATCATGTTCTTGAAGGCGGCACGGTCACCGAGCCGGCCGGCGATCCGGTAGCTGACGGGCTGGTAGGAGGTCCACCACTGCGGGCCCTGGATGTGCTCCTGGGGCGGGGACACCTGGACGTAGCCGTATCCGGCCGGGCCCAGGGTCTGGGTGCATTCGCGAGCCACCGAGGCGAACTTCCATTCGAACATCACCGCGGTGACGTCCTTGTCTCCCGGTGGCGCGGCCTGCGCCGGCTGTGGCGCCACGGCCGGGATGGTGAGCGCGACAGCGGCTCCTGCCGAGAGGGCGAGTGCCGCAGCCATGGCCCATCTCGCGGTGAACTGTCGGGCCATGGATCCTCCTACGTCGTGGCTGAATCTTGCTGCAAGATCTTGCAGCAAGACCGTAAGGTGATCCCGGTCACACGTCAACCCATCGAGCCACAGCGCTGCAAGAGCTTGCGCAAAATTTCAGTCCGCCATCAGGTCCTCAGCAGATCGCGCTGGACCTGGCTAGCGATAGAGCGGCGTACCGATGCCGAAGTGGCGGTGACGACATTCGAGGGGAGGTCGAGCCCGCGGCTGATCTCGTCGTACGCGGCCTGGTGACCGCCGGACAGCTCCGCCCGGTACCGCCTCAGATCCTCCTCGACGAGACGCCGGAGCTCGTCGATGCTCTGGGGCGTGAAGCGCTTCTTTCCTCGGGACAACGCGTTGACGTAGCGGGTGCAGTGCGCGGCTTCGTCGAGGGTCTCCGAGATCTCCTCGGCGAGACCCCAGAGACGCCCTTCGAGCCAGGGGACGTCGCGCTGGTCGAGGGACACCTCGACCGGGGCTCGTGGCTCATCGGTCATGCGCTTCGCCATCTGCTTGGAGACGGCCGGCTGGCTCATATCGGCCAACTGCGCAATGCGCTCCTGCGTCCAGCCCAGACCTGCGAACACCATGATCATCTCGGCGCGCAGCTTGCGCATCTCTTCGCCCGCGCGGATGACCTCGTTCATGCCGGCGAGTATCCGCTCAGCTTGAGCCTCGGTCAGCGTCTCGGGGGCCTGGTGCCTGCTCTCGCCTGCCACGGCTCCGGTTATACACCAGGACCACCCTGCTCCAATAACCTAGTTGTATTACCTGGTTATAAGTGTCACGCTCCGCCTCATGCCTACCTTCCCCGCACCCGACGGAACTCGACTCTCCTACCGTGTGATCGGTGATGGGGACCCAGCCGTCTGCCTCCCTGGAGGCCCTACCGACTCCGTCTACCTCGGCGACCTCGGAGGGCTGTCCGCACACTGCCGGATGATCGTTCTGGATATCCGCGGCACCGGCCGGTCCGCGGTGCCCAACGACCCGTCGTCCTACCGTTGCGATCGCCTGGTCGACGATGTCGAGGCGCTCCGCGAGCATCTCGGTCTTCCGCGAATCGATCTGCTCGGCCACTCCGCCGGCACGAACATCGCGATGCAGTACGCGGCCCAACACCCGGAGAAGGTCAGCAAGCTCGCTCTCATCGGCCCCAGCACTCGAGCTCTCGACGTAGCGATCACGGGCGAGACACGGCTCGAGCTCGCGCGGCTCCGGGAGAACGAGCCGTGGTTCCCGACAGCATTCGCCGCCCTGCAAGCGATCGGCGAGGGCACGGGCAGCGACTGGCAGGCCGTCGCACCCTTCTTCTGGGGCCGGTGGGACGCCACGGCACAGAGACACCACGCAGACAGTCAGCCGAGCAACCCGGAAGCCGTCGCCGTCTTCTCGGCCGATGGCGCCTTCAGCCCGGAGAGCACGCGCGCAGCGCTCGCCAAGTACAAGGCTCCCGTCCTGCTGCTCACCGGAGAGTTCGACCTGAACAGTCCTCCTGTGACCGTGGCCGAGGTCGCGGAGACGTTCCCCGACGCCACGGTCGCGGTGCAACCGGAAGCGGGCCACTATCCGTGGCTCGACGACCCCGACTGGTTCGTCGCGGCGATGGCGACGTTCCTGCGCAGATGACCTGTGAACGAATGAGCAGGATCCGCGATCAGCGCGTCAGCACCAGCCCGCTCGTAGGAACGCCGGTCCCAGCCGTGACGAGCACATTCGCGGCACCGGAGACCTGGTTCACCGAGGTGCCGCGCACCTGGCGCACTCCTTCGGCGATGCCGTTCATGCCGTGCAGGTACGCCTCGCCGAGCTGGCCGCCGTGGGTGTTGACGGGCAGGCGGCCACCGAGCTCGATGGCCCCGTCGCGTACGAAGTCCTTCGCCTCTCCCCTACCACAGAAGCCCAGCTCCTCGAGCTGCATGAGTACGTAGGGGGTGAAGTGGTCGTAGAGCACGGCGGTGTCGATGTCGGCCGGGGTGAGGCCGGACTGGCGCCACAGATCCTTGGCGACCACGCCCATCTCGGGGATGCCGATCTCGTCGCGGTAGTAGGAGGTCATCACGTACTGGTCGGCGGCGCTGCCCTGGGCGGCCGCGGCGATGTGGACCGGAGGGTTGGGCAGGTCGCGGGCGCGCTCGGGGCTGGTGACGACGACCGCCACGGCACCGTCGGACTCCTGGCAGCAGTCGAGCAGGTGGAGCGGGTCGGCGATCATCCGGGAAGCCTGGTGGTCCTCGAGCGTGATCGGCTTCTGGTAGAAGAACGCGTCGGGGTTGGTCGCGGCGTGGCGGCGGTCCGCGACGGCGACGGCGCCGAAGTCGGCGCTGGTCACACCGTAGTCGTGCATGTAGCGCCGCGCCTGCATGGCGACCGTGGCCGCAGGGGTCGAGAGCCCGAGCGGGTAGGTCCAGGCGTTGTCGATGCCGTTGGTGTTGACCTGCTGGGCCGCCCACGGCTGCACCTGGCCGAACCGCTGACCGGAGCGCTCGTTGAAGCCGCGGTAGGCGACGACGACGTCCGCGACCCCGGTCGCGACCGCCATCGCGGCCTGCTGGATCGTCGCGCAGGCCGCACCGCCGCCGTAGTTGATCCGGGAGAAGAACCGTAAGGAGCCGATACCGAGCTCGCGGGCCAGCGCGATCTCCGAGCTGCTGTCCATGGTGAACGTGGTCAGCCCGTCGACGTCTCCCGGCGTCAGGCCGGCATCCTTCAGCGCCGCGCGGGTCGCCTCGACGGAGAGCTGGAGCTCGGAGCGTCCGGAGTCCTTGGAGAACTCGGTGGCTCCGATGCCGACGATCGCGGCGCTGTCACTGAGGGTCGTCATGCGTTCTCCAGAAATCGCGGTCGGGGTAGTCCGGTAGCGAACTGCCTATTACCGGCGAGTATTTGGGCAGTCCGCTCCCGGACTACCCCGCCGTCGGCCATCACGCGGCGACCCTCACGGTTCCGGTCACGTGCGCTCCCAGGGACACCTCGCCGGTCACCTTGATGGTGGCCTCGCCTTCGGCCACCTCGATGACCTCACCGGAGAAGGACAGCGTGTCGTAGGGGTAGGCCGGTGCACCTAGGCGGATCGAGATGCCCTTGATCTGTACGTCGGTGCCCGCCCAGTCGGTGACGTAGCGCTCACACAGCGCCGTCGAGGTCAGGATGTTCATGAAGATGTCCTTCGATCCGGCCGCCTGGGCCCGGTCGCGGTCGTGGTGTACGTCTTGGAAGTCCCGGGTCGCGATCGCGGTCGAGACCACGACGGTCGGGGTGATCGGAAGCTCCCAGACGGGCAGCTTCTCTCCGGTCTGCATCTTCACGGCCTCCCTTCGACAGGCTCAGGACAGCGCCTCCAGATCGGGAGCGTCAGCTCCTCGTCGATCACGTTCCAGTCCACGACGAGCCGCTCGCCGATCCGCAGAGCGTCCTCGCCTTCGGGCGGCACGCCGGTCACCTCGGCCACCATGCGTACGCCCTCGGGCAGATCCAGCAGCGCCACCACCAGCGGGAGCTCCTTGCCTGGCAGCTTGGGGGCATGGACGACGGTGAACGAGTAGACCGTGCCCTCGCCCTGGGCGACGACATGGCCACGGTCGTACGCCTCGCAGCTCAGGCACGCCGGCCCCGGCGGGTGCCGCAGGGTACCGCAGGCGTTGCAGCTCTGGATCCGGAGCTCCTGCTTGGCGGTGCCTTCGAAGAAGTACGCGTTGTCGCGGCCGATCACGGGTCGCACCGGGCCGCTCATGAGGCACTTCCCTTGGGGATGAACTTGAGGACGCGGAACAGCATGGTCGCGACGCGCTCCTCGGCTACGTACCAGGTGCTCTTGGAGGTCACGAAGTAGCCGACGCCCATGCCGGTGCTCTTCGGGCCGACGACGGAGTCGAGAGCCGTGGTGATGCGGACCTGCTCGCCGACGCGGAGGTAGCGGTCGTAGCTCTGCTCGGAGTTGGTGCCGAGGACGCCGTTGAAGCCGGCGTCGGTGAGCACGTTCATCATCGCGTGGAGAGGATCACGGTCGGGGTGCCGCCCGGCTTGTCCGTACATCGTCCAGACCTGCGCCATCGAGGGTGGCGCCTCGCCCTGATGGAACCGGTCGGACTCCAGTCCCATCGCCTCGAGCCAGTTGTTGATCGTGGGCTGGTTGACCAGGTCGCGGGCGTCGCGCTCGGCAGCCTCGCCCCAGGCCTTGATCTCCTCGGCGGCGGCCATGATCTTCTCGTGGACGGCCTCGTCCACCAGGGTCTGCCCTTCTTCCGTGCTCATCGCGGGACCCTCGGCATCCCGAGACCGAACATCGCGATCAGCTCGCGCTGGACCTCCTGGACGCCTCCGCCGAAGGTGAGCACGAGATTCCGCTTCGCCTGGGCGTCGAGATAGTCGAGCAGGCTCTTCGTGACCGGATCTCCGGGGTCGCCGTGGCGGTGCACCAGCGCGATCAGGTCGGCGAGCAGGTGCTGGACCTGGTCGGCGGCGAAGACCTTCGACGAGGAGGCGTCGGCGACCTCGATCTCCCCCGCCTCGGCGGCCTCGGCGACCGCCCAGTTGAGGAGCTCGTTGACCCGGAAGACGGCCGTGGTCTCGCCGATGAGCGCGCGTACGTCCGGACTGTCGGTGACGCCCTGAGCGGTGGCCCAGCGGAGGACCCGGTCGCGCAGGCCCTCGAGCCGTCCTGCCGGGCCGAGCATCACCCGCTCGTGGTTGAGCTGGGTCGTGATCAGCTTCCAGCCCTTGTTCTCCTCTCCCACCAGCATGTCGGCGGGGACACGGACGTCGTTGAAGTAGGTCGCGTTGACGTGGTGGGAGCCGTCGGCGGTGATGATCGGGGTCCAGGAGAAGCCCGGGTCGGTGGTGTCGACGATGAGGATCGAGATCCCCTTGTGCTTGGGGGCATCCGGGTCGGTGCGTACGGCCAGCCAGATGTAGTCGGCCGCGTGGCCGCCGGTGGTCCACAGCTTCTGGCCGTTGACGACGTAGTGGTCGCCGTCCAGCCTGGCCGTCGTCCGGAGCGAGGCTAGGTCGGTGCCCGCCTCGGCCTCGGAGTAGCCGATCGCGAAGTGCACCTCGCCGGCCAGGATCCGGTTGAGGAACATCTCCTTCTGCTTTTCGGTGCCGTAGCGGATCAGCGTCGGGCCGACCGTCTGCAGGGTCACAGCCGGCAGGTGCACGTCGGCGTACTGGGCCTCGTTCGCGAAGATGGTCTGCTCGACCTCGCCGAGGCCGTGGCCGCCGTACTCCTTGGGCCAGCCGACGCCCATCCAGCCGTCGTCGCCGAGCTGCTTGATGAGCTTCTGGTAGGTCGGGCCGTGCCGGTCCCAGGAGCCCTCGGGGCCGGGGTCGCCGGGCTCATCGCCATGCGAGCGGCCCGCGAAGTAGGCTCTGACCTCCGCCTTCAGGGAACGCTGGGCCTCGGTCAGCTCGAGGTTCTTGGTCTCGTCGGTCTCGACCGGGACGGCCGCTGCCGGCATGTCGAGCAGGTGGGCGATGTCGGTGCCCCAGGTGGTGAACGCGAGCAGCGGGTAGGTCACGTCGACACCCATACCGCCATGGAGGTGGTGGCAGGTGCGGAAGGCAGTGGGTGCCACCTGGCTCGCCCAGTAGGCGGCCACCTTCAGGTCCGTGACGGAGGAACGTCCGCTGGTCACGGCGGCGACCGCGTTGTCGGCAGCGAGGTCGAGCGTGCGGGAGGCGACGTAGACGTCGGCCATCTGCAGCGCGACCGCCTGGAACTCGGCCAGCGCTCGGCCGAACTGCCGCCGCCCGGAGACGTACGCCGCAGTCAGGTCGCGCGCTCCGGCCAGCACCCCGGCGCAGGTCACCGCCAGGCCTGCGGTCGCCAGCCCGATCAGAGCCTCGTAGGCGCCCTCGTCGAGCACCTCGGCCGGGGCGTTCTCGAGCACGAGGGTGTGCTGCGGGACGGTGCTGGACGTGCTCGACGGGAGCAGGGTCACGCCGTTGGCGGACGGATCGACGAGCACTACGACCGGCCGCTCCTTCACCGTCGCGGTGACCAGGAGGAGCGAGGCGTCCACGGCGTAGGTCACCGCGGTCTTGCGCCCCGAGACCGTGCCGTCTCGGAAGGTGGTGGTCGGCACTTCGGGCCGCCCGCGCTCGAGCCAGGCCGGGGTGAGCACCGTCTGACCGGAGGCGACGCCGGGCAGGATCCTGTGCTGCTGCTCGGGGGTGCCGTGACCGGCCAGGGTCAGGGCGCCGACCGCCAGGGTCTCCCACACCGGCACGCGCACCGCCTGGCGTCCGGCCTCGCGCAGCAGCACCGCGATCTCGCCGAGCCCGAAGCCCTCACCGCCGTACGTCTCCGGCACCGGCAGCGCGGTCAGCCCGGCACTCGCCCAGGCCGACCAGTCGCCGCGGTCGGAGTCGCGGGCGAGCACCTCGGCCACCACACTGCGTACCGCATCGAGTGTCTCGTCTCCCATGGGTAGAACTGTAACGTGTTCTAGTTTGCGTGTCAGCAGTGTGCCTCTCGATGGGGCGCTAACCTCGCATCATGGCCCGACTTCCCCGAGCTCACACCGTCCGCCAGGCCGCCCTCGCCGCCCTCGCTGCCAACGCCCTGTGGCCGCCCGTCGACCGCACCGGGCCGCGCGGCGCGATCGGTTCCTTCGCCGCAGGCTGGCTCGCCGGCGACCTGGCACCGCAGCTGCTGGCGCTCGGCGGCGCGGACACCGCCGTCTCGGCCGCACGGCGCAAGGTCTCGCCGCTCGGGCTCGCCCTCGCGGGCGCTGCCGCTGCCGGCTTCGCGCTCAACGCCTACCGCGCCGGCTCGGCGCGCCGCCTCCTGGAGGAGGCGCTCACCGAGACCCTCGGAGCGCCCCCGGGCGAGCGGACGCCGCTCGACCTCGCCCAGCTCGCCCGGCCGTTCCGGATGAAGAACCCGGCGGTCGAGGTGATCCGTGACATCGCATACGCCGACAGCGACAGCAGCCGCGCCAGGCTCGACATCTACCGCCCGGCCGGGGTCGAGGTCATCACGGCGCCCGTGCTCTTCCACGTGCATGGCGGCGCCTGGACCTTGGGCTCCAAGGAGCAGCAGGGACAGCTGCTGATGAACCGGATGGCAGCCGCCAACGGCTGGGTCTGCGTGACGATCAACTACCGGCTCGCGCCCAAGCACCGCTGGCCGGCGCAGATCATCGACGTGAAACGCGCCCTGGCGTGGGTGCACGAGCACATCGCCGACTACGGCGGCGACCCCGACTACATCGTCGTGACGGGCGGTTCGGCGGGCGGTCACCTGGCCGCGCTCGCAGCGCTCACGCCTGGTTTCGCGCCGTTCCAGCCCGGGTTCGAGGACGCGGACACACGGGTCGCCGCCTGCGTACCGTTCTACGGGGTCTACGACGTGGCCGGCGACGACGGGGACCGCTACACCACCCGGGTGCGCGATGGACTGTGGACCCAGAAGATCATGCCCGAGGGCACCACCATCGAGGACTTCCGCCAGGCCTCACCGATCAACCACATCACCGAGGAAGCCCCCGACTTCTTCGTGCTCCACGGAGCGCTCGACACGCTGGTCTCCAAGCGCCAGGCCCTCTCCTTCGTCGCTCGGCTGCGCGAGGTGTCCAAGGCGACGGTGACGTACGTCGAGATGCCGGGCGCCCAGCACGCCTTCGACGTCTTCGGCGGCATCCGGGCCCACCACGCCGTGGCGGCGGTCGAGCGCTGGCTGCTGTGGCATCGCGAACGCGCCGGCGCCCGACTCGGGTGACGGCGGTTCAGCGGTTCAGCGCGGGAGGCCGAGCAGCCGTTCGGCGGCCACGTTGCGCAGGACTTGGGTGGTGCCGCCGGCGATCGAGAGGCAACGGGTCAGCTGCGACTGGTGGAGGTCCTCGCGTACCTGGGGGTCGTCGGTGAGCGCCAGGGGGCCGAGGAGGTCGACGACGAGCTCGGAGGCGTCCTGACGGTTGCGTACGGTCAGGAGCTTGGCCACCGACGACTCCGCCCCGGGCCCGCGGCCGGCGAGGGCCTTGAGCGTGGAGCGGACACCGAGCAGCGCACACACCGAGGAGAGCGCGACCGCGTGACCGATCCGGGCGAGATCCGCCTCGCCCCGGCCCTCTGCCAGCGCCACCGCGCGCTCGACGCTGCCACCGAGGTTGGTCGAGGCCATCGCGACCCGCTCGTTGGCCAGCGTCGTACGAGCCAGGCGCCAGCCGCCGTCGACGTCGCCTACGACGAGCTCGTCAGGCACGAAGACGCCGTCGAGGAAGACCTCGTTGAAGAGGGCGTCCCCGGTCAGCTCGCGCAGCGGGCGGACGTCGATCCCCTCACTGCCCATGTCGACCAGGAAGTAGGTGATGCCGTGCTGTTTCGCGCCCTGGCGCTTGGCGTCCTCCAGCGCGGTGGTGCGCGCCAGGCAGATCGCCCAGTCGGCATCGGCCGCGAGCGAGGTCCACACCTTCTGACCGGTCAGCCTCCAGCCACCCTCGACACGCTCGGCGCGAGTCGCCAGCGAGGCCAGGTCGGAGCCCGCGCCGGGCTCGCTGAAGAGCTGGCACCAGGTGATCTGGCCACGCAGCGAAGGTTCGACGAACCGCGCTCGCTGGGTGTCCGTGCCGTGCTTCAGGATGGTCGGCACGGCCCATCCGGCGATCTTGATGTCGGGACGGGCGACTCCGGCCGCGGCGAGCTCCTCGTCGATGACGAGCTGCTCGACGGGGCCGGCACCGAGGCCGTACGGGGCGGGCCAGTGCGGCGCGAGGTAGGCCGCGTCGACGAGCGCGTCACGCCGCGAGGCCTCGGGGAGGGCTGCGACCGCCGCGACGGCCTCGCGCACCCGGGGACGTACCTCCTCGTCCTTGCCGTCGAGGTCGACGCGGACCGAGCGACGGATGCCGGCGACGGCGTGCCCGGCCAGCGCGACGGCGTGGGCGTCCCCGCCACCGAGGAGGCTGCGCAGGGCTACCGCGCGGCGCAGGTAGAGGTGAGCGTCGTGCTCGAAGGTGAATCCGATCCCACCGAGGACCTGGATGCAGTCCTGCGCCGCCCGCACCGCTCCGTCGAGCGCGGTGACGCCGGCGACCTCGGCCGCGAAGTCCCACTGGCTGGTGTCACCAGGATCGGACAGCACGGTCTCGGCCGAGGCGGCCGCGTCCCAAGCGGTCGCGGCCACGGCCTCGGCCGTCTCCAGCATCTGCGCGCACAGGTGCTTGATCGCCTGGAACGAACCGATCGGCGCACCGAACTGCTCGCGGACCTTCGCGTACTCCACCGCCGTCGTCAGGCACCACTGCGCGATGCCGGAGGCCTCCGCCGCGGCGAGCGTGAGCGCCGTACGCCGCACCGCCTCGCCCAGCAGGCCCGGGACCTCGACCGCCTCGCCGGCGTCGATGTCGACCCGCACCTCGGCTACTCGCCTGGTCAGATCGGGACCGACCTGGGGACGTACCTCGACCTGCTCCGCGGCGAGGAGGAACCAGCGCTCCTCGCCGTCGGCGCCACGAGCGCCGAGCAGCAGATGGGCCGCTCCCCCGCCGTCATAGGCGACCGGAACGCTGCCGGCGAGCCGATCTCCGAGCTCGAGGACCGGGTCGAGCGCGATCCCGCAGCCGCCGGCGATGACCGCATCGATCATGTCGTCGAGCCCGGCCGCTCCCGCGTGATAGGCGGCGACCGCACTGCCCAGCAGCGGGCCCGGAAGCAGCTCGTGGGCGCAGGCCTCGAGAGCCACGGCCGCGTCCAGCAGCGTGCCGCCGCCACCGTTCGGCTCGGGTGCCGCGATGCCCGCGACGCCGTAGTCCCGCACCCCTCGCCACACGTCGTCGAAATCCGCGGAGGCGGCGCCCTCGGCGACCCGGGCGAGCTCGATGCCGCCCAGGCCCTTCGCCCAGTCGCGCAGGCTCTCGCTGAGGGCTTGGTGTTCGTCGGTGATGCCGATCGGCACAGGGACCTCCTACTATCTCCAGGGCCTTCGTCCGGAATAGAGCCGGATGTAGAACGTGTTACAAGTCTAGACTCACGAAGGAACGTGTTTCACTCTTGGGCGCCGATGCGGTTAGCCTGAGATCCACAGACCGAGATCCGGTCATAGTCCTAGGGGGACCCAGTGACGTCCGTCAGCACGGAGGCACGCAACACCGACGATGGCGCATCGACCGGCGCGCAGACCAGCGCACCCACCGGTGGGTCCGCGGCACAGCGCGAGCGCCGCCGGCGCATCCTCGACGCCACGATCTCGCTCGCGGCCGAGGGCGGGTTCGACGCCGTGCAGATGCGCGCCGTCGCCGAGCAGGCCGAGGTGGCCCTCGGCACCCTCTACCGCTACTTCCCCTCGAAGATCCACCTGCTGGTCTCCGCGCTGGCACGTGAGTTCACCAAGGACGTCGACCGCTCCGCCATCCGCGCGACGCCGGGCGAGACCGCCCACGAGCGGATCATGTACGTCCTCAACCGCCGCACCCGTGCCCTGCAGAAGCAGCCCAAGCTCACCGAGGCCCTGGTGCGCGCCTTCATGTTCGCCGACCAGTCGGTGACCGGCGAGATCCACGAGGTCGGCACCAGCCTGACCACCGTCATCGCCCGCGCCATGCACGGCACCCCCACCCACGGCGAGGTCACCGAGGAGGAGGCCGCCATCATCCGGATCATCTCCGACGTGTGGCTCTCCGCGCTCATCTCCTGGGTCACCGGCCGCATGGACGAGAAGGACGTCGAGAAGTCGATCGACGTAGCCGTCCGCCTGCTGCTGCGCTGACCCAAGCCGAGACGTCACTCGCGTCGGCCGAAGCGTCACCGGTTGACGCCTCGGCCGACCTACGTGACGCCTCGGCCGACGGGGGTGACGCCTCGGCCGACGGGGGTGACGCCTCGGCCGACGGGGGTGACGCCTCGGCCGACGGGGGTGACGCCTCGGCCTCGAGGGGCTCAGCCGCCGTAGGCGTGGGTGGCGGTGGCGCCGCCGTCGATGGCGATCTCGGCACCGGTGACATAGCTGGACTCGTCGGAGGCCAGGTAGACGTAGAGCGGGGCGATGTCCTCGGGGTGGCCGACGCGCTTGAGAGCGACCTTGGAGGCGCCGAACTCCATGGCGGCGTCATCGGCGCCGACACCGCGGGTCATCGGGGTGTCGATCATGCCGGGGTGGACCGAGTTGACCCGGATGCCACTGGGGCCTAGCTCCAGGGCGGCGGCCTTGGTCATGCCGCGGATGGCGAACTTGGTGGAGGTGTAGCCGGCCACGAACGCCATCCCCGCCAGGCCCTCGATCGAGGAGGCGTTGATGATCGAGCCGCCGCCGTTCTCCTTCATCGTCGCGATCACCGAGCGCATCCCGAGGAAGCAGCCGAGCGTGTTGACCCGCCACAGCAGCTCGAACTCCTCGACCGGCTGGGTCAGGATCTCGCCGAAGCGCAGGATGCCGGCGTTGTTGGCCAGGACGTTGACAGGTCCGTACGTCTCGGCAGTCTGCGCCACCAGCGACGTCCAGGACTCCTCCGAGCTGACATCGTGGTGCACGAAGAGCGCGGACTCCCCCAGCGAGTCGGCGAGCAGCTTGCCCGGCTCGTCGGCCACGTCGGCGATCACCACCTTCGCACCCTCGGCCACGAAGCCGCGCGCGATCGCGGCTCCCTGCCCCTGTGCGCCACCGGTGACGATCGCGATTTTGCGGTCGAGACGTGCCATCACTGCTCCTTGAGCTTCAGCTGCATGATCGAGTCGGCCGAGAACCCGGCCTCGGGGTCACGGTCGGCGAACCAGCCGCCGACCTGCTTGTCGAGCGAGTCCAGATCCCAGGCGGCGTTGTCGAACCGCTCGGCCACCGTAGGCGGCGACAGGACGGCGATCATCCCGCCGTAGACGACGAAGACCTGTCCGGTGATCGCCGCAGCGGCCGGGGAGGCGAGGTAGGTGACCAGCGGCGCCACGTGCTCGGCACCGTAGGAGTCACCCGAGAGCACGCCCTGGGTCATCGCCGTCGCGGCCCGCGGGCAGATGGCATTGGCGCGTACGCCGGAGCGGCCCATCGAGCGGGCGGTCGACATCGTCAGCGCCGTGATCCCGGCCTTCGCGGCACCATAGTTGGCCTGACCCGGCGGGCCGGACAGGAACGCCTCCGAGGAGGTGTTCACCACCGCGGCGTCGACCGGTGCGCCGGTGGCCTTGGCCACCGACCGCCAGTGGGCCGAGGCGTTGCGAGTCAGCAGGAAGTGGCCGCGCAGGTGCACGCGCAGGACGAGGTCGAACTCCTCGTCGGACATGTTGAAGAGCATCTTGTCGCGGGTGATGCCCGCGTTGTTGACCACGATGTCGAGGCCACCGAACCCGTCGACGGCCGCGGCCATCATCGCGTCCGCGGTCGCGCGCTCGCTCACGTCGCCCGCCGCGATCACCGCCTCGCCGCCGAACCCGCGGATCTCCTCGGCGGCCTCCTCGGCCGCGCCCGGCAGGTCGTTGAGCACCACCCGGGCGCCCGCCCGGGCCAGCGCGACCGCCTCTGCCCATCCCAGACCGGCACCGGATCCGGTGACGATCGCGACTTTCCCACTCAGGTCGACGCTCACGTGCTGCTACTCCTCGATCCTCAGGGCCGCCTTGGGGCAGCCGGCCACGGCCTGCTCGACGCGGTCGCGGTTCTCGTCGGTCACCGTGGGGTCCGCGATCTGCAGGTAGTCGTCGTCATCGATCTCGAACACGTCGGGCGCGAACGCCTCACACATCCCGTTGGACTCGCACAGGTCGAAGTCCGCGATCACCTTTGCCATGTCCGTCTCCTTGAACTCTTCATCCTTGGCCGGGCAGGGCACCCAGCTTGCGGTGGTCCCAGCTTGCGACCTTGTCGGGCTCGATGACGATGCCGACGCGCTTGTGGGCCTGCTTCGAGACCAGGTCCTCGCCGAGCCCACCCAGGCGATGTCCTGAGCTTGTCGAAGGGTCGGCACCACCAGCCATCCGGGCCATCACCTGCGACCCGAGGGCCTTGATCTCCTCGTAGTCCTCGACGAGACGCGCCTGCCCGGTGATGCTCACGCCGCGCAGCTCGAAGTAGTCCTCGCCGTCCTCGACCAGGCAGGTGACCCGCGGGTCACGCCGCAAGTTGCGGACCTTCTGCGAGGACCCGTAGGTCCAGAACGCGATCTTGCCCTCGTCGAGCACGTAGAACAGCGTGGTCAGGTGCGGAGCCCCATCGGGGCCCACGGTCGCGACCTGCACCTTCATCTGCGAGCCGAGGAAGTCCTCGATCTCGGCCTCGGTCAGCTGTACGGACTGGCGGGAGCCGGCCATGTGCCCTCCTCGAGCAATAAAACTAGAACCTGTTCTACCATAACAGGCGAGGCGGCCCATCGAAGGGGCGACCTGATGAGATCTAGGAAGCAGCCTTCATCTCGGAGATCAGCCAGCCACCGTCGTCCTTCACCAGCGTCAGCACCTCCCAGGTCGGGCTGACCACGGTGTTCTTCGTCTTCGGCGCGGTCGCGCTCTGGTTGACGAAGAGCAGCACCTTGGCCGAGTCCTCGGTGGCCGAGATGATGGAGGCGGCACAGTCCTCGTCGACACAGGACTTGCCCTCCTGGGCCGCCTTGGCGCCGTCCTCGGAGAGGGGCGCCACCTCGGCGTCGACCTTGATGCCCAGGTCGGCCTGCTCCTTGCGCTTGTCCTCGCCGGGGAGCGTCTTCTCGTAGTCCTTCTGCATCGCCGGCGTCATCAGCTTCTTCGCCGCCGCGATGTCCTTCTCCGCGCTCGCGGCGCGGTAGGACATCACCGTCTGCGCCAGTCCGACCGAGTGCTCCATGATCGCCGCCCGGGAACCGGCCGCGGTCAGCTCCCCACCGGGCGCCACGTCGTCCTTCGACGCCTGATCGACAGCCAGCCACAGCGCGCCGCCGGCCACCAGGACGAGTACGCCGAGAACGGCTGTCAGCACCCGGCTGCCGTCACCCAGCCACCGCTCGGCGAACCCGGAATGCGCCTCTGTAGAACCCTCACCCTCATCTTCAGGTTGAGGCTCTCGATCGGTCTCGGCGTCGTCGGCCGCAGCCGCAGGCTCCTCGTTCTCCGCGGGTGTATCGTCCCCGCCGCGTAGCTCCGGGGTTTCGGGCTCGTCGGTCGGCGGCAGCAGGTCGGAGCCGCAGTAACGGCACTTGATCGCGGCTGCCTTGATCGTCTCCGCGCAGAAGGGGCACTCCTTCTGGCCGGCGGAGACCGATCCGTTCGCTCGTACGCCTGTCATCAGTTGACTCCTGCCAGGTCGGACATGCGCCATCCGTCCTTCGTCTTGTCCAGCGACACCTTGAACCGGTACTTCGAGCACCGCGCCCCGTCGTAGGGGCAGGTGTCGCTCTTCTTCAGCTCAGCGGTCTGGCTGCTGGTCACGACGGAGTCCACGGCGACCAGCACGACCGCCTTCTTCGAGCCGATCGCACGGATGCCGACCTGCTTGACCTTCCCCTTCGAGACGGTCTGTGCGGGGATCGCGGCCTGGCGGATCTGCTCGGCGATGGCGGTGTACTCCTTGCCGAAGGTGCCGGTCGAGATCTCCTTGACCGCCTGGATCCGCGGGTCCATGTCGCGGTAGTCGACGTCGAGGAAGGCGATCACGCCGTCTTCGGCGACGGCCTTCACCTCGTCATAGTCGGCGGCCGCCGCCTCGGCGGGCGTCGTCCACGGCAGCACCCGAGCGCCACCGATGAAGACGGCCGCCGCTAGCACCACCAGGATCACCACCACCGCCGCGAGCACGGTGTTGACCCGCCCCAGTCTGGCGACGGACATCTTGACGTCGAGGCGGTTATGGGCCAGCTCAGCTGGTTCAGGCACCGGACTCACTCCTCTCCCAGGATCATTGATCGCCAGGAGTCGTCGGACAGGGCGGAGACGAGGCCTCCGTCATCGGTCGGGGTGGACATCGTGACCGTCTTTCCATCGGGGAGCTTGGTGCGGCCGGTCTTGGGGTCGTAGCTCGTCACGTACTTCTCGACCCCCTCCGGCTCCGGCACCATGTTGACACCCCGCTGCATGATCGGGTTGTCGCCCTCGTAGTCGGCCTGGGCACGCTTGTCGGTGCACTTGGCCGGGTAGAGCGGCTGGTCCTCCATCACGGTGCCGGGGATCCACTGGTCGGGGGGCTTGTAGCCCTCCTGGCACGGCGGTGTGGTGTAGACGAAGCCCATCGAGAGGTGACCGTAGCCGTCACCAGGCGAGCCGGTCCACCCCGTCGCCACGACCTGGGGGAAGGTCACCAGAGTCTGCTCGATCGCGGGCAGCCGGGCGGTGAGCACCTCGTTGACGGTGGTGAGGTTGGCCAGGAAGACGGGCAGCAGCGGCTGCAGCCCGTCGACCAGCGACTGCACCTGGACCGCCGTCGCCTCGCCGCCCTGCAGGATCTCGCGCAGCTCCGGGTCACGCTTGTCCAGGGTCGCGGTGACCTCCTCGAGCCCGTCGGCGAACTCGCGGATGTCACCGCTGTGGTCCTTCTGCGTCTGGAGCACGGTCTGGCTGGTCTCGAGGAGGCGCACGGTCTCCTTCTGGTGCGCGGAGGCCTCGTCGACCAGCGTGGCACCCGAGTCGAGCAACGTACGCAGGTTCTCGGCGTTGCCGCGGAACAGCGTGCCGAGCTCAGCCACGACGGTGCTCAGGTCCTCGCCGTCGATCGAGGTGGTGAAGCTGTCCAGCTCGGTGAGCAGCTGATCGGTCGTGCCGGGCATCGAGTCGGGCCCGGCGCTCACCACATCGCCCTCGGCGAGGTAGGGACCGGCGGCCGAGTCGGGGATGAAGTTGATGTACTGCTCCCCCACCGCCGAGAGGTTGTGGACCTCGATCTTGGCGTCCTTCGGCACCTCGGTGCCGGGGTCGAGCTCCAGCTCGGCGCGGACGCCCTCTTCGGTCACGTTCATCGTGGCCACGCGGCCGACACCGATGCCTCGGTAGTTGACCTCGCTGCCCTCGTAGAGGCCACCGGAGGCCGGCAGGTCGACCGAGACGTTCACGTGCCGGCCGAGGACGCGGTCGACGATGCCGAGGTAGGCGGCCGAGACGTAGAAGATCCCGACCGCGGCGAGGACCAGGAAGATGACCAGCTTGGTGCGTACGCTGCGCGTCATTTCGTTCCCCCTCCCAGGAGTCCCTCGAGGAGGCCGGTCAGGCCACCGGTCGTCGGCTCGGCTGTGGGTGTCTCGGTCGCCGAGGGCGTCGAGAGCCCCTCGGTGATCTCGGGAAGCAGGCCGTTGAGCCCTGGCGTCTTGGTCGAGGTCGAGCTCTTGGGCAGCAGGTCTGAGATGTCGGGCAGCTTGGGCGTCTTCTCCCCCGGCTTCGCCTTCGTGTCCTCCTTGCCGACCACCGAGCAGACCAGCTGCAGGTTGGTCAGGTCGCACAGCGCCTTGGCCAGCGGCTGGATCGCTCGGCATCCCTTGGAGTAGGACAGGCAGATCTGGAACACCTGCGGCACGATGCCGCTGGACTCGCCGTTGGTGAGGCTGCCGACCAGCTTGCCGAGGTCGAGGTCCATGTGGAACAGCGCGTTGGAGTAGTCGCCCATCGCCAGGCCGGCGGCGTTCTCCGGGAACGGGAAGCTGGCCGCCATCATCAGTCCGCGCGGCAGCGAGTCGCCGGCGTCGGCCAGCTCGCGCAGCGTCGGCGCCAGCTCGTCCAGCGCCGTGGTCAGGTTGGCGCCGCTCTGGTTGATCACCCGGGTCGCGACCACGCCGAGCCGGTCGAGCGCCTTCATCATCTTCAGCATGTCCGCGTGCTGCTGGCGGAGCACCTCGAGCGCCGGGCCGAAGGAGTCGATGGCGGCCTCGATCGACTTGGACTCCTTGTTGAGGGTGCGGGTCAGCCGGTCGACCTGCTCCATCGCCTTGATGATCGAGCCCTTCTGCTGGTTGAGCGAGGCCACCGTGGTCTCCAGGTTGCCCAGCAGCGAGCGCATGTCATCGGTGCGCCCGTCCATCATGGTGTTGAGCTCGTCGCTGATCGTCTTCAGCTGGCCGACGCCACCGCCCGCCAGCAGGAAGGAGAGCGCGCCGAGCACCTCCTCGACCTCGGGGTTGCGGTTGGTGCGCTCGAGCCCGATGGTCGCGCCGTTTCCGAGCTTGCCGGCGCTGGCGACCGTGGAGCCCTCGGGGGCCACCAGGGCGATGTACTTCTCCCCGAGCAGGCTGGTCTGGCGTACGTTGGCCAGCGCGTCGGCCGGAAGCTCGATGTTCTTGCGGACGGTCATGGTGACCTTCGCGTGCCAGCCCTCCCGCTCGACCTTGTCGACCTGGCCGACCGGGACGTCGTTGGCCATCACCTTGGTGCGCGGCACGATGTCGACGACGTCGTTGAACTCGGCGGTGACGACGTAGCCGTCGCCCTCACCGACCTCGTTGCCGGGGAGCGGCAGGTCATAGGCCTGTACGCCGCACCCGCTCGCCACGGCGAGGAGGCCGAGCATCGCGACGAACGACCGGATCCGAGATCTCATCCCTTGCCTCCCGACATCAGGTTCTGCAGCGACCCGCTGAGCTCGGTGATGCCGCCCTCGGAGACCACCTCGGGCTTCACCTCCGACTGCTTGGCCTTGGTTCCGTTCGGAGCCCCGATCGGCAGCCCGGTCGCGGTGTCGCGGTCGGTGGGCGCCGCGGCATCCGTGAGCGTCTTGCCCAGCGGGGCGGTCGAGCCGGTGGGCAGCAGCGCCTTGAACAGCGCACAGATCTCCTTGGCCCCGGGGATCTTGTCGTTCTCGACGACCATGCACAGGATGTTGGACAGGTCCGAGCCGATCGGCCCGACCTGCAGCCGGAAGCCGACCGATCCGGATGCGGGGTCGAAGGCCTCGGCCAGGTTGCCGATCCCCAGCGGTGCCAGGTCGACCACGGTGCCGAGGGTCTCCTTCTCCTTGGCCAGGATGTTGAGCGTCTTGTTGAGCTCCTTGACGTCACCGACCAGAGCGTCGGAGTTGTTCTCCACGAACGACTTCGTCACCTTCACCGCCTGCGCGATCGCGGCGAGGGCCTGGTCGAGCTCGTCGCTCTCACCGGCCAGCTGGGTGGACACCGTCGAGAGGTCGGTCAGGAACCTCTCGGTCGTCTCGTCGTTGCGCGCCAGCGTCGTGGTGACCTCGGAGAGCTGGGTGAGCGTGCTGAAGAGCTGCTCGGAGTTGCCGCCGAGCACCTGAGCCGCCTCGGACATGTCGGCGATCGCCTGGTTGCCGATCTTGCCGTTGCCCTCCAGCGCGTCCGCGCCCTCGCTCAGGACGTCGCTCAGCGCGCCGTTCTTGTTGGCCCCGTTGGGTCCCAGCGAGGTGGCCAGCTCGGAGAGGCTGGCATAGATCCGGTCGAGCTCGACCGGCACCGCGGTGCGCTCGATCGGGATCTCGCCGCCGTCTGCCATCGCGGGCCCGCCGGTATAGGCGGGGGTCAGCTGGATGAACCGGTCGGCGACGAGCGTCGGGGTCACGATCGCGGCCTTGACGTCCTCGGGCAGCTTGTAGTCGCTCTGGTACTCGATCACCGCGTCCACGTGGTCGCCCTTCGTCTCCAGCGAGGCGACCTTGCCGACCTTGACCCCCATGATGACCACGTCGGAGCCCTCGTAGACGCTCACCGCCTGCGGGAAGCTGGCGGTCAGCGTCTTGGTTTCGGGCGAGGCCACCTCGGAGATCAGCAGCAGCCCGCACATCAGCACCAGCGCGATCGGCAGCGCGGCCCACTTTCGGCCCCAGAAGTTCTTAGTCATTCCACGATCCCTGGTCGTCGTCCGGGCACGAACTCCCCGCTCACGATCCCGGTGAGGTTGGCGAGGTAGGCGTCGAACCAGGGCCCGGTGCCGATGATGTTGATCAGGATCGACGCGTACGGGCCGTAGTTCTGGATGGTCTTGGTCAGGTCCTCGTCGCGGGCGTTGAGGAACTTCAGCGCCTGGTTGAGCGCGTCCAGCGCGGGACCGATCTGCTTCTCGTTCTCCTTCACCAGGGCCTGCAGCTGCTCGGCCAGGGCCGTGGCGTTGACCAGCAGCTGGTGGATGGCCTGGCGGCGCGAGATGAGCTCGGCGAAGACCTGGTCACCGTTCTTCATCACGCTGACGATGTCCTGCTTGCGCTCGTTGACGAGCTGGACGACCTTCTCGGCGTCCTGCAGCAGCGACTCCAGCTCGTCGCCGCGGGCGGCGATCGTCTGGGACAGCGCGGCGATTCCCTGGAATGCGCCCTGCACCTCGGGGCCGGCCTTCTCCAGGGTGCCCGACATCGTCGTCAGCGCCTTGGCCAGCTGCTGGGTGTCGATCGCCTCGGTCGTCTCGGCGAGATCACCGAAGGTGCCGACGATGTCACTGCCCGCGCTGGTCCGGGCCAGCGGGATCGTCGATCCGGCGTCGAGGGTCCGGCCGCCCTGCGGGGTGATGTCGAGGTACTTCTCCCCCAGCAGGTTGAGCACGCCGACCGACGCCTCGCTGCGGTGCCCGATCTCGGCGTCGTCGACCGAGAACGAGACGACGACCTTGGCTCCCTCGATCTCGATGTCGCTGACCCGGCCGACCCGGATTCCGGCGATCTCCACCCGGCTGCCCACGTGCAGTCCGCTGGCGTCGGAGAACTCGGCCTGATAGGTGGTGCCGGCGAGCCACGGCAGGTTGCGCAGGTTGAACGCCGCGGTGAGGGCCAGTGCGAGCGCGACGATCGTGATCACGCCGGTGCGCTTGAGCTTGGCGTCGCTATGGTGCGCCATCAGAGCTTGCACCTCTCTGCCCGGCTGTAGAAGGCCACGTTGTCGAGCTGCTTCTGGATCGCCTTGACGGCGGGCGAGTTGTCGAGCAGCTCACCGAGCGAGGGCAGCTTGATCGAGAAGTCGAGGTCGCAGAGGTAGTAGTTGTACCAGGAGCCGTAGCTGCCGATCCGTGCCTGCGACTCCAGCGTCTCCGGGAGCCGCTCGAGCGTCTTGTCGAGCAGCTTCTGGTTGCCCGGCTTGTTGAGGATGTCCACCACGCGCTTGAGCTGCTTGATGTCCTCCTTGAGGAACGGCCGTACGTCGGTGAGCAGCCCGGCCAGCTCGTCGGTGAGGTCGCCGATCGAGGAGATCGAGTCACCGATCGCCTCCTTGTCCCGCGCCAGGTCCTTCATCCAGCCGCTGAGCTGCTGGATCAGCTCGGCGAGCTCGGTGTGGTGCTCGTTGACCGTGTTGAGCGTCTTGGACAGGTTGGTGATCACGTCCCCGATCAGCTGGTCGCGCTCGGCCAGAGCACTGGTCAGCTCCGCCGTCTCCGAGAGGAGGCTCGCGACCGTGCCGCCCTCCCCCTGCAGCACCCGGATCAGGTTGAGCGAGAGCTTGTTGACGTCCTTGGGCTGCAGCGCCTGGAACAGCGGCTGGAAGCCGTTGAAGAGCTCGGTCAGGTCGAGCGCCGGTGTGGTGTTGGCCATCGCGATCGCCTGGCCCTGCCGCAACGGCGCCGCGTCCTGCCCGGACTCCTGCGAGCCGGCGTCCTGGGTCAGCGCCAGATAGCGGTCGCCGACGAGGTTCAGGTAGCGGACCTGGGCACCGCTGGCGGTCGTCAGCGGCACCGTCTCGTCGACCCGGAAGGTGACCATCGCGTGGTCCCCGCCCTCGATCTCGACGGTGAGCACCTCTCCGACGGTGATGCCGGCGACGCGTACGTCATCTCCCTCGCTCAGGCCGGAGGCGGTGGTGAACTCGGCGCGGTAGGGCACCCGGTCGCCGAAGCCGAGGTTTCCCATGATCGAGGCCAGGGTGCCGGTGACGATGATCGACAGGACGGTGAAGATGACCAGCTTGGTCCCGGCCACCGTGGTCTTCAGATCGCGCTTGTTCACTGCAGACCCCCGTTCCCGGGTGCCCACGGCACGTCCTCGGTGCCGTTCTCCAGCTCGTTCGGTTCGGCCGGGACCTTCGGGTTCGGCAGCCCGGCGCACCACGGTCCGTGACCGATCTCGCCCCACTCGGGGCGGTCGTCGCGGCCGTACGACGGCTTCTGGGTGCCGTCGAGGACCATCGTCTGGCGCACGCGGTTCTGCTGGAAGACGGTCGCCAGCAGCTCAGTGTAGTCGTCGAGGCCTCGCAGCAGGCAGGTGTACTCCGGGGAGTAGTCGGCGAGCAGCTTGAGGAGCGGGACCGCCAGCTCGGTCTCGTACCTGATCGCCTTCTCGTTCTCGGCGAGCAGGTCCTTGGAGGAGTTGGCGACCCCGGTGACCGAGGTGAGCAGACCGCCGAGACGGGCTCGCTGCTCGGTCACCGTGTTGGCGGTGGTCGTGGTGTTCTCGAGGACCTTGACGAGGTCGGGGGCGGCCATGGAGTAGGTCTCCGCGACGTCGGCCATGTCCTCGAGATCGCGTTCGAGGGTGGGGAGGTGGACGTTCATCTTCTCGAGGTAGTCGTTGAGCTGGACCATCGTCTCGCCGAGCTTCTCCCCGTTGCCGGAGAGCGCGGTGGCGAGGGCGTGCAGGGTGCTGTTGAGGTCCTGGGGCCGGATGGACTTCAGCAGCGGGAAGAGCCGGGCCAGGATCACGTCGAGCTCGACGCTGGTGCGGACCCGGTCGGCGGGGATCACGGTGCCGTCGCTCAGCGCGCCGGTCCGCTCTCCCTCGGGGTCGATGAACTCGACGTACTTCTGCCCGAACAGCGTCGTCGGCTTGATCGCGACGCTGACGTTGGCGGGGATCTGCTCGGCCTGCTCCGGCTCCAGACCGAGCTCGATGACGGCCAGCTTGCCGTCCTGGCGGATCTCGCGGATCTGTCCGACGATGACGCCGTGCATGCGTACGTCGCCGTAGCGCGGCAGCTGCAGGCCGGCCCGGTCGGCCTGCACGCTGACAGTGGTGAACTGCACGAACGCCTTCTGGTAGATCGCCACGCAGAGGGTGATCAGCAGGGCGAGGGTCACCGTGAAGGCGATCCCGGAGACGAAGAGCTTGGTGTGCTCGGCGCGGGTGTCGCGCTGGATTCCCATCAGCATGTGGATCGCCCCACCCTCATCCCGTGATCCGCACGGTGGTCGTGGAACCCCAGATCGCGAAGCTCAGGAAGAAGTCCGCGACCACGACGGTGACGATGGACGTACGGATCGCCTTGCCGACCGCGATGCCGACCCCGGCCGGGCCGCCGGAGGCGGTGTAGCCGTAGTAGCAGTGGATCAGGATGATCGCGACCGCGAGGATGATCAGCTTGAGGAAGCTGTAGAGGATGTCGATCGGCGGCAGGAACGCCAGGAAGTAGTGGTCGTAGGTGCCGCCGGACTGCCCGTACATCAGCGTGGTGATCAGCCGAGGGCTGAGGTAGGAGGCGCACAGGGCGACGATGTAGAGCGGGATGACGGCCAAGAACCCGGCGATCATCCGGGTGGTGACCAGGTAGGGAAGGCTCGGCACGCCCATCGCCTCGAGCGCGTCGATCTCCTCCGAGATCCGCATCGCGCCGAGCCTCGCGGTGTAGCCGCAGCCGACGGTCGCGGCGAGCGCGATCGCGGAGATCAGCGGCGCGACCTCGCGGGTGTTGAAGAAGGCCGAGATGAACGCGGAGAACTTCGCGACACCGATCTGGCTCAGGCTCGCGTAGCCCTGGATGCCGACCTCGGAGCCGGCGAAGAAGGCCATGAACGCGATCACGCCGACGGTGCCGGCGATCATCGTCAGGCCACCGGCACCGAAGGCGACCTCGGCCAGGATGTTGAGCACCTCACGCTTGTAACGGCGCACGGTGCGCGGCGCCCAGGCCAGGGCCTTGGCGTAGAAGAGCAGCTGGTCGCCATAGCCCTCGACGGCCTGGCGCTGCTCCTTGACTATCTGGATGCCCACCTGGGCGAGCGTGTTGGACACGGGGGGATCACAACCCGTCCTGAGGAACGATCTGGAAGTAGATGGCGGTCATGATGGAGTTCAGGACGAACAGCATCATGAACGCGATGATCACGGCCTCGTTGACCGCTCGGCCGACGCCGCTGGGGCCGCCTTGGGCGTTGAGGCCGTTGTAGGCGCCGATGATCGCGGCCAGGAAGCCGAAAAGCGCTGCCTTGACCATCGAGATGTAGAGGTCCGGAAGACTTGCGAGGGCCGTGAAGCTCGACAGGAACGCACCGGCCGAGCCGCCCTGGATGATCACCGTGAAGAAGTAGCCGCCACCGATCCCGGTCGCGATGACGATCCCGTTGATCATCACCGAGACGAACAGGCAGGCGAGCACCCGAGGGACCACCAGCCGGATCACCGGGTCGATGCCCAGCACCTCCATGGCGTCGATCTCCTCGCGGATCTTGCGTGATCCCATGTCGGAGCAGATCGCTGACCCGGCGGCCCCGGCGATGATCAGCGCGGCCGCCATCGGCGCCGCCTCCCTGACCACCGCCAGCACCGCCGTCGCACCGGCGAACGACTGAGCCCCGAGCTGGCCGGCGAGGTTGCCGACCTGCAGCGAGATGACCGCACCGAACGGGATCGAGACCAGGACCGCGGGCAACATCGTCACGCTGGCGATGAACCAGGCCTGCTCGAGGAACTCCCGGAACTGGAACTTGGTCGTGAAGGCCCCCTTGACGACCTCTCCGGTCATCAGGCCCATCCCGCCGACGCCTCGCACCAGCGAGACGAACTGCACTGCCATAGTTCACCTTTCGCGGGTCTTGTGACTCGGCTCACGTTCAGGCCAGTAGTAGAACATGTTTCAGTTCTGAGGGCAACGACCCGTCCCCCGACATGCCGCCGAACAGGGTGGGAGGTATCTGCTTCCAACGACTTACCCGTCAGTAAGTGACGGGAGTCACAGATCCTCCACCCCTGAGCAGAGGCCGTGAAGGGCGTTCTCGCATGCTGGTCCGGGGCGGTCAGGCAGGCTGGGAACCATGGGCGCGCGCATCAGCATCGAGCAGCGGGCCGCACCGGTGTGTCTCGACGCCGCGCGCCCGTTAGATTGGGGAATGTGATGAGACTGTCGCCGGGGGGCGTCATGAGGTTCCTACGCCGCCTGCTCCTCGCCGTCTTCGGCGTGCCGCTGGCGCTAGCCGTCGTGATGAGCCTCGTCGACGCCTACCGCAGCCGGGGAAAGCACGGCAGACGAGCCAAGCCGTTCCCGGTGACACCGCCGCGGACCAACAGCGTCGGCGACGGCACGGTGACGACCTACACCTTCGGCAACGACCTCTATGAGGACATGATCGCCGCGATCGACGGCGCCAAGAAGCAGGTCCTCCTCGAGACCTACATCTGGAAGGGCGACGAGATCGGTCAGCGGTTCAAGCAGGCCCTGGCCGCGGCGACCGAACGCGGGGTCGAGGTCTACTGCATCTACGACGAGCTCGCCAACATGGTGGTGCCGGCCCGCTTCAAGCGCTTCCCCCCGGGGATGCACGTGCTGCGCTACCCCACCTACGCGGCGGGCTGGCGCTTCTTCGACCTCTCGCGCTACGGCCGCGACCACCGCAAGATCCTGGTCGTCGACGACACCGTCGGGTTCGTCGGCGGCTACAACATCGGGGATGCGTACGCCACCGAGTGGCGCGACACGCACGTTCGTATCACCGGCCCCGGGGTGTGGGACCTGCGCCGCGCGTTCGCGGACTTCTGGAACCTCAACCGGCGGCGGCCGCACCCGCTGTCTCGCCGGACCGCCCACGAGGGCCCGCTGCTCATCGAGACCGCCCCCTCCTGGGACCCCGACATCCGGTTCCACCGCAACGTACCCCGGCTGTGGATGTTCCCGATCCGCTCGATGTATCTCGAGGCGATCAACCGGGCATCGCGCAACGTCTACCTGACCACCGCCTACTTCGTCCCCGACGAGGACTTCGTGGACGCGCTCAAGGCCGCGGCCCGGCGCGGGGTCGACGTACGCATCCTGCTGCCGCTGAAGTCGAACCACATCGTCGTCGACTGGATCTCGCGAGGCTACTTCTCCCAGCTGCTCGGCTCGGGCGTGCGGATCCTGCGCTTCAAGGACGCGATGATCCACGCCAAGACGGCCACCGTCGACGGGTTCTGGTCGACCGTCGGCACCGCCAACATCGACCGGCTCTCCCTGACCGGCAACTACGAGATCAACCTGGAGATCTTCGACCGCGACGTCGCCAAGCAGATGGAGGAGATCTTCTCCCGCGACGAGTCCAACGCGATCGAGCTGACCGCCGAGGAGTGGGCGGCGCGCGAGATCCACCGCAAGTTCACCGAGCTCGTCCTCACTCCCTTGAGGCCGCTGCTCTGACCCCAAGGCAGTAATTCAGATAGTCAGCGAGGCAGATGCGTCCGCGGCGACATCCGCGGCCCCCGGCGCGGCCGCTTTCCGGCACCCCGGTAGATGAGGGCGACGACGCGGGCACGATGCGGCCGGAACCGCTCCAGATAGTCGCGGAGCCGGTCGTCGTCCCAGGGCTCGTTGGTCAGCGCCCAGCCGACGTCCTTGGCGATGTGGTAGTCGCCGAAGCTGACCGCGTCGGGATCACCGAACGCTCGCTGGCGCACCTCGGCCACGGTCCACTCCCCTATCCCCGGGATGGTGGTCAGCCGCCGCTCGACCTCCTCACCAGGCAGGCCGGCAGTCCGCTCGATGGCCGGCGCGACCCTCGCCGCCTGGAGAACGGTCTTGGAGCGGGCATGGTCCACCGGCAGACGCAGCCACTCCCAGCTCGGGACCGTCCGGAGCCGCTCAGGTGACGGCTGCAGACGCAGCCCGTGGTCGGCCCCCGGCCCGGGAGCGACCTCGCCGAATCGCCTGACCAGGTTGCCGAAGCCGCGGAACGCCTCGGTGCTGGTCACCTTCTGCTCGAGGATCGAGGGCACCAGCGCCTCCATCACCAGCCCCGTCCGCCCGAAACGCGGCACCTCGAAGCGCTCCATCAGGGTCGCCAGCAACGGGTCGTCGGTGTGGAACTCCTCGGGGTGGTCGTCCGCCCCGAGCAGGGCCGGTACGTGGGCCAGCGCCCACTCGGCGCCCTCCCCCCACGCCTCGGCCTCCACCTCGGTGTCACGCTGGCGCAGCCTGAGCGTGGCAGGACCCTGCGGCGTACGCACGGCTCGCCAGTGGTCCTCGCCGATGATCTTGTACGTCGGGTCGCCCGGCCCGCGTCGAAGCGGGCGCAGCATCGCTGCGAGACCGACGGCATGGCCCGGGCGGACCGTCCGCTGCGCGCTCATGCCGCCGCCTCGGTAGGGCGCCGCGAAGAATACCGAGGCAGCAGCCTGAGAATCATCGTCGCTCGCTGGCGCTCGCTCATGCCTCGAGGCTAGCCCGCGGGATGACCCGGCTGGTCGTCAGATGGGTCGCGCGGCCGGCCGGGTCTCGACCGGTGAAGCCGAAGACGTGGTGGGCTCCGTGCAGGGCCTCGGCGGTGACGACCTGGTCGGCGGCGTACGGGACGACCTGGTAGCGCACCGGCTCGTCGCCGACCGCGGCGGCCTCGGGGCCGGGGACCTCCTCGACCCAGAGCCGGCCGTCGGGGTGCCGGCACAGCGTCCAGTCGACGATCCGGGCGCGGTAGGTGCCGAGCAGGCGGGCGGCGTCGAAGCCGGGTGGCGGCTGTCGCGGTGGCGCCGGGTCGGCCGCGACCCGGACGCCGGCGAGGTCGTCGAGGAGATGGCCGACGACGTCGTGGTAGAGCCCGTGCGTGTCGCCGCCGTTGGTGAGCAGCGCGACCGCGAGGCCGTGCTCGGGCACCATCCGGAAGAACGCCGACTGCCCGATCGTCTGGCCGTCGTGGCCGACGATCCCCTGGCTGGTGTCGTCGAGGGACCAGCCCAGGCCGCGCGCGTCGGATCGGGTGGAGGCGGGATGGTCGACCTGCCGCGCGAGCACCTCGGCGCAGGAGGCTGCCGAGACGACCCGGGTGCCGTCGTGGGCGACGCCGCCCGACAGATGCATCGCGGCATAGCCGAGCAGGTCGCGTACGCGCATCGAGAGCATCGCCCCGACCGGGCCGCTGGCACGGGCCATCCCCCAGGCGGGGCCCGGTCGGAGGACGTGGTCGGGGGCCGGGTCGATGTGCCCCATCGCGGCGCGGAACCTGATCGCGTCGTAGGCCGTGGTGGCGAAGTGGGTGAGGCCCATCGGCGCCGCGAGCCGCTCCTGGAGCGCGCGGTCCCAGGTGGTTCCGCGCACGACCTCGACGAGGCGCCCCAGGACGGCGAACCCCGTGTTGGAGTAGGAGAACCGCTCCCCCGGGGCGAAGATCTGCGGCAGGTCGCCCATCGAGGCGACGAACCGCTCGACCGCGTCGTCGCCGGGCCCGTGGTCGGTGAAGACGTCGCCCTCGAAGCCGGCGGTGTGAGAGAGCAGGTGACGGACGGTGATAGTCCGGGTGGCATCCTCGTCGGCGACCGCGAAGCCCGGCAGGTGGCGGACGATCTCGTCGTCGAGCCCGACCCTGCCCTCGTCGACGAGCTGCATCACCAGGTCGGTGGTCCACAGCTTGGTGATCGAGCCGACCTGGAACAGCGCGTCGGCGGTCGCCTCCACGCCGGTGTCGAGATTGAGTACGCCGCTCGCGTGGTCGACCACCTGCCCGTCGTGGAGGACCCCGACGGCTGCGGCAGGAACCCGGCGCCGTCTCAGCAGGCTCGGCAGCTCGTCCTGGAGCCAGGCGCGGGTGGCGGCGAGGGACGTGGGCCGAGAGCTCATCGGCCGGCCTCCGCGAGAGCCGTCAGCGCGCGCTCGAACGCCGCCCGGTCGGCCGGGTCGAGGTCGGCCAGCAGCTCGGTCTCCATGGTCCCGATGGCCTCGCGACACCTGCGGAGGACCTCGGCGCCGGCGGAGGTCAAGGAGACGATCCGGTTGCGACGGTCGGCCGGGTCGGGCCGGCGAGCGACCATGCCCTCGGCCTCGAGCCGGTCCAGGTTGCCGATCAGCCGGGTCTTGTCGCGGCCCGTGGTCGCGGCGAGCTGGGCCTGCGTGGGTGCGTCCGACTCGGCCAGCACGGTCAGCACCGCGTAGTCCCACATCTCCAGCCCGGCAGCCTCGAGGATCGGCTTCTCGCGAGCCATCACCTCGCGCATCAGACGGGACAGCAGGAAGCCGAGCTCGGGTCGATCCACCGCAGAAGCCTAACCGTTCGACAGATCGTCTACGAACGCATACGATCAGCAGATGCTTACCTTTGACGAGATGCTCGCGGCCTACGACCGCGCCCTGTACGACACCACCACGCTCGCCTCCGCGACCGACGACCTCACCATCCCCACCCCGTGCGCCGGCTGGGACCTCGCCGACCTGTTCGGGCACATGGTCGGGCAGAACCTCGGCTTCGCCACTGCGGTCGCCGACGGCGACGCACCGGTCGCCGCGTACGAGTCCGTGCCGGTCGACAGCAAGGACGTCGCGCGCAGGTGGCAGGAGTCGGCCACGCGGGTGCGCAACGCGTTCGGTGCAGCCGATCCGGAGGCGACGATCCACCTCGCCGAGTTCGGCTTCCACCCGACCGTCACGATCGCGCTGGGCATGCAGCTGCTGGACGCCGCCGTGCACAGCTGGGATGTCGCTGCCGCTCTCGGACAGGCCTACCGGCCAGCAGAGCCCACGGTCACCTTCGTCCTCGACATGGCCCGGCAGATCGCCGCGCAGCCGGGCGGGACGCCGGTGTTCGGGGCGCCGCTGCCCGAGCACGGCTCGGACCCGTGGGGCGACGCGCTGCGCCTCCTCGGGCGCGATCCGGACCAGGCGGCGCCCGCCTGACGTTCCTGGGAAGTGTCGGTGGCTTGATGTTCACTGGACACATGCTGCTCGCCGACATCGTCTCCACCTCGAACTCCGTCGCCGCGACTCGGTCACGGAAAGCGAAGGTCGCCGCCCTGGCGACATGCCTCGGCGCGGCCACGCGTGAGGAGCTACCCGTGGTGACGGCCTATCTCGGCGGCTCGCTGCTCCAGCGGCGTACCGGGCTGGGGTGGCGCTCGCTCACCTCGCTCCCCGCACCGGCAGCCGAGCCGTCGTTGACCGTCGAGGGCGTGCACGAGGCGTTCGAGCGGATCTCTCGGCTGGCCGGCGCCGGCTCGCAGAGCGAGCGGGCACGCGAGACCAGCACGCTGTTCGGCTCCGCGACCGAGGCCGAGCAGACCTGGCTGCGGGGCGTGGTGACCGGAGAGGTCCGCCAAGGCGCCCTCGACTCGCTGGTCCAGGAGGCGCTGGCGGTGGCGGCGCAGGTGCCGCTGCCGGCCCTACGCCGCGCCGCCATGCTCTCCGGCTCGACCGTCGCGGTCGCAGGGCTCGCCTTCGACGGCGCGGACGCGCTGGACGAGGTCGGGCTGGTCGTCGGACGGCCGGTGCTGCCGATGCTCGCCTCGTCCGCAGGCTCGGTCGAGGAGGCCATGGCCAAGCTCGGCGAGGCGGTCGTGGTCGACACCAAGCTCGACGGCATCAGGATCCAGGCCCACAAGTCCGGCTCGGAGGTCCGCATCGCGACGCGCACCCTGGAGGACATCACCGCGCGGCTGCCGGAGGTCGCTGAGATCGTCGGCGCCCTGCCGGCCGAGACGCTCGTGCTCGACGGCGAGGCGATGACCCTCGGCCCGGACGGGCGACCGCGGCCGTTCCAGGAGACCGCCTCGCGCACGGCGACGCGGTCGTCCTCCGACACGGTCGTGGCTCCGTACTTCTTCGACATCCTCCACCTCGACGGTCGTGACCTCCTCGACCATGCACTCGACCAGCGCCTCGCCGAGCTCGACCGGATCGTCCCCGAGCAGCACCGAGCCCCGCGGCTGCTGACCGTCGACTCCGAGGAGGCGGAGCGGTTCGCCGCCGACGTGCTCGCCGCCGGTCACGAGGGAGTCGTCCTCAAGGGGGTCGGCCTGCCCTGGGAGGCAGGGCGGCGCGGCTCGGGCTGGATCAAGGTGAAGCCGGTCCACACCCTCGACCTGGTCGTACTCGGGGTCGAATGGGGCTCAGGCCGCCGCAAGGGCTGGCTCTCCAACATCCACCTCGGCGCGCGCGGACCGGACGGGTTCGTGATGATCGGGAAGACGTTCAAGGGGATGACCGACCAGATGCTGGCCTGGCAGACCGAGCGGTTCACCGAGCTCGCCGTCACCGACCCGCACAGCGACTGGGTCGTCGAGGTCAGGCCCGAGCAGGTGGTCGAGATCGCCTTCGACGGGGTGCAGCGCTCGACCCGCTATCCGGGCGGGGTCGCATTGCGGTTCGCCCGCGTGGTGCGATACCGAGACGACAAGACCGCGGCCGAGGCGGACACCCTCGCGACGGTGCAGCAGTTCCTCGGCTAGCCCGATCACGCCGTCGGCCGGCGCGTGTGAATAGGCGCACTCGTGGTGCAACTCGGAGTTGCACACGGCGTACAGTGTGCCTGTGAGCATCCGACCAACCATCTCTGGCGCCGCATCAGCCAACGGATCCGAGCCCGACGGCCGCCGGTCGGCTGCGGCAGCCCGTCGCCGCGCACGCGAGGCAGACATCGTTGCCGCCACCCGCAGGATCTTCGACGAGCGCGGGGTCAGCGATGCGCAGATCGAGGACATCGCCAAGGCCGTCGGCATCAACCGGGCGATCGTCTACCGGCACTTCACCGGCAAGGACGAGATCTTCGCGCTGACCCTGGTCGGCTACCTCGACGAGCTCCGTGAGCGGATGCTGGTCGCGACCGAGGGCGACAGCTCACCCACCGACGTCGTCCGCGATGTCGTCGGCACCTTCGTCGACTACGGGATCGAGTATCCCGCCTTCGTCGACTGTGCCCAGACGCTGATGCGCCGCAGCGGCTCCGACCTCCTCGACGAGCTCTCCGAGAGCGCCCTGTTCCGCCTCGGGCGGGCGATGAACGGTTGCCTCACCATCCTCACCAAGGTCCTCGAGGACGGCGCCGCGTCCGGGCAGCTCCACGTCAAGGACGCCAACCTGCTCGCCAACACGCTCTACGCCTCCGGCCTGGGCGCTCTCCAGCTCGCCCGAGTCGGCATCCTGGTCTCCGAGTCCGCCCCCGGCGTACCCACCGTCGGCACCGTCTCCCCCGACCAGGTCCGCGACTTCCTGGTCACCTCGGCCCTGGCCCTCACCGCCAAATAGCGCCGAGGCGTCACGTACGTCGGCCGAGTGGGCACCGCGGTGACCACTCGGCCGACGGGAGCGACGCCTCGGCCGACGGGGGTGACGCCTCGGCAGGAGAGGACTGCGGCGTGTCCTACTTCTCCAGGATGGCCACCACGCCCTGACCGCCGGCGGCGCAGATGGAGATCAGGCCGCGGCCGCCCTCGCCGGTCGAGGCAGCCTTCTCGTCGAGCAGCTTGGCCAGGTTGTTGATGATCCGGCCGCCGGTGGCGGCGAAGGGGTGGCCGGCCGCCAGGCTGGACCCCTTGACGTTGAGCTTCTCGCGCGGGACGGTGCCGAGCGGGGCGTCGAGGCCGAGCTTGTCCTTGCAGAAGTCCGGGGACTCCCAGGCGGCGAGGGTCGAGAGGACCTGGGAGGCGAAGGCCTCGTGGATCTCGAAGAAGTCGAAGTCGTCGAAGGTCAGGCCGTTGCGGGCGAGCAGGCGCGGGACCGCGTAGGCGGGCGCCATCAGCAGGCCCTCGCCGCCGGTGACGTAGTCGACAGCGGCGACCTCGGCGTCGACGAAGTAGGCCAGGACCGGAAGGTTCTTGGCCATGGCCCACTCCTCGCTCGCGAAGAGCACGGCGGAGGCACCGTCGGTCAGCGGCGTCGAGTTGCCGGCCGTCATGGTCGGGTTCTCGCCCTTGACCCCGAAGACCGGCTTGAGGGTCGCGAGCTTCTCCACGGTCGAGCCCGGACGGAGGTTGTTGTCCTTCTCCAGGCCACGGAACGGGGTGATCTGGTCCTCGAACCAGCCCGCCTCGTACGCAGCGCCCAGCTTCTGGTGGGAGGCGGCCGCCAGCTCGTCCTGAGCCTCGCGGGTGATGCCCCACTCCTGCGCGGTCAGCGCGGCGTGCTCACCCATGGAGAGCTTGGTGCGCGGCTCGACGTTCGCCGGGATGTTGGGGATGACGTCGGCCGGGCGGAGCTTGGCGAACGCCTTCACCCGGTCGACGTTGCTCTTGGCGCGGTTGGCCTCGAGCAGGATCTTGCGGAGCTTCTCGCCCAGCGCGATCGGCGCGTCGGAGGTGGTGTCGGTGCCGCCGGCGATGCCGGACTCGATCTGCCCGAGCGCGATCTTGTTGGCGATGTAGGTCGCCGCCTGGAGACCGGTGCCGCAGGCCTGCTGGAGGTCGACGGCCGCCGTCTCGGGGGCCAGCTTGGAGCCGAGCACGGACTCGCGAGTCAGGTTGAAGTCACGCGAGTGCTTGAGCACCGCGCCGGAGGCGACCTCGCCGATGCGCTCGCCCTCCAGGCCGAAGCGAGCGGCGAGACCGTCGAGGACGGCGGTGAACATCTCCTGGTTGGACGCGGTCGCGTATGCACCGTTGGAGCGGGCGAAAGGAATACGGTTGCCGCCCACGATGGCGACACGACGAGTGGTGGTCATAAGTACATCCTTGTCTGATGACGCGCTTTGGAGAAGGGTATGTCAGGGAGATCACGAAAAGTGGACACCGAGTTACACCTGTAGTTACAACTGGCCAGTAACATACCAACGTACGCCTCAGAGACCAGTTCAGAGACCACGTCCAGAAGGATCAGAGCAGACCATGAGCGACAAGTACCAGAGCTTCACCCAGTCGGCGATCGGCAAGGTCCTCGTCAAGAACCTCGGGCTGCCGAGCCCCGCCAAGCTCGAGCGGTACGCAGCCGGCGCCCCGCTCGTGAAGGGCACCGTCCTCGTCGGCGGCCGTGGTCGTCTGGCCGAGTCGCTGGACGGGCTCCTCGGCGAGCTGGACGCGACCTCGACCGACACCGCGGCAGCCGGCGCGCGCTTCAAGGGCCTCGTCTTCGACGCCACCGGTCTCACCTCCACCAGCGACCTGGTCGCGCTCCAGGAGTTCTTCACGCCGGTGATGCGCAGTCTGGAGAACAACCCGCGCGTCGTCGTCATCGGCACCCCGCCCGAGCAGCTCACCGGCCGCGAGCGGGTCGCCCAGCGGGCGCTGGAGGGCTTCACCCGCAGCCTCGGCAAGGAGATCGGCAAGGGCGGCACCGTCCAGCTCGTCTACGTCGCCAAGGGCTTCGAGGGTTCGCTGCTCTCCACGCTGGCCTTCCTGCTCTCCCCGAAGAGCGCCTACGTCTCCGGTCAGGTCGTCCGGATCGGCACCAAGAACGCCTCCCCGGCCGCCGAGCAGGTGGACCCGAAGAAGCCGCTGACCGGAAAGGTCGCGCTCGTCACCGGCGCCGCGCGGGGCATCGGCGAGGAGATCGCGAAGGTCCTGCAGCGCGACGGCGCGACCGTCGTCGGTCTCGACATCCCGCCGTCCGAGGACGACCTGAAGAAGGTCACCCCGGACTACATCACCGCCGATATCACCGCCGAGGACGCCCCGGGGAAGATCGCCTCCTACCTCGAGGAGAAGTTCGGCGGCGTCGACATCGTCGTCCACAACGCCGGCGTCACCCTCGACAAGAAGCTCGCGAACCAGAAGGCCGACCGCTTCGGCACGGTGCTGGAGATCAACATCTCCGCCCCTGAGCGGATCACCGCCAAGCTGCTCGAGCAGAACCTGATCCGCCCCAACGGACGCATCATCGGCGTCTCCTCGATCGCCGGCATCGCCGGCAACCTGGGCCAGACCTCCTACGGCGCGTCGAAGGCCGCCGTCATCGGCTTCGTCGACTCGCTGGCCGAGGAGCTCCCCGACGGCATCACCATCAACGCGGTCGCGCCGGGCTTCATCATCACCCAGATGACCGCCGCCGTTCCGTTCGCGACCCGCGAGGTCGGCCAGCGGCTCAACGCGATGTCGCAGGGCGGTCTGCCGGTCGACGTGGCCGAGACCATCGCCTGGTACGCCTCCCCCGCCTCCACCGCGGTCAACGGCAACGTCGTGCGGGTCTGCGGCCAGATGATGCTGGGGGCCTGATGAGCGACACCTTCACCGGCAGGTCCGGTCCCGGGATGCTCATCAGGGCAGCCCTCCCCGCGATCCCGGGCGTCAACTCCCTTCCGGGGATCAAGAAGACCGGCGTCGCCTACGAGGAGCTCGGCCTGGCCCGCGAGCCCGTCGTCCTCGAGCGGGGTGCGGTCGACGCCTACGCCGAGCTGTGCGGCTTCCCGATCAAGGACACCGTGCCGCTCCCCTACCCGCACATGCTGGCCTTCCCGCTGCACATGGCGCTGATGTCCTCGCCGGACTTCCCCTCGCCCGCGATGGGGATGGTCCACATCGAGAACTCGATCAGCGGCTACCGCCCGATCTCGGTCGGCGAGGCGGTCGCGGTCACCGCCACCGTGGGACAGCCCGAGCCGCACCCGGTCGGCCAGGCGTACCGGTTCCTGACCGTCGCCACCGTGGAGGGTGAGGTCGTGTGGGAGTCGACCTCGACGTACCTGGTCCGGGGCAAGCGGAACCCGGAGGTGACGTGGCGCTCGGATCTCGCTGAGGTGGAGCCCTCGGGCCCGGTCTTCCCGCTCAAGGCCGACCTCGGCCGGCGCTACGCCAAGGTCGCCGGCGACTACAACCCGATCCACCTGTATCCGCTGACCGCGAAGGCGCTCGGGTTCAACCGGCAGATCGCTCACGGGATGTGGACGAAGGCGCGCTGCATCGCGGCGCTGGAGAACCGCCTGCCCGGGTCCGTGCGTGTGGACGTGGCGTTCAAGAAGCCGGTCTTCCTGCCCTCCTCGGTCGCGTTCGGGTCGCTCAAGCACCTGGACGGCTACGATTTCTCGCTCCACAAGCGCGGCTCCGACACCCTCCACCTCGTGGGGCGCACGACCGCTCTTTGAGGTTCGGTGATGCCCGGGGTGCGCCATGCCCACACACCGGGCATCACCGAACCGACTGCACCGCTCCGCTACGATCTTGCGTCCAGGAGGTGGACAGACATGTCCGACGTACTGATCCGAGGCCTCTCGGATGGCGAGCTCGCACGCATCGACACCGAGGCGACGCGGCTCGGACTCACGCGCAACGAGTATCTCCGCAGGTGGTTCACGCAGGACGCGCTGCGGCCGCTGCCACCCGCGCGACCCGTGGCCGGCGCAGACTTCGCGAAGTTCGCCCCGCTCGCCGACCGGGGTCTGATGCGTGACGCATGGTCGTGAGGCGACCCTGGCTGATGCACCGGTCGGCGCTCGCCCGGATGTCCACCAGCCCCGATGCTGAGAAGTGGTCCCGCCTGATCGAGCTGGGACAAGTACGCATCACCACCACCACGCTGCTCGAGATCGGCCACCTGGCCCGATCGGAGCGTGAATGGTCCGAGCTCGTCGAGGACGTGCCGGTGATCCACATGCCGCTCGCGCCCCTCACCCCTCGTACGGAGGCCCGGGCGCTGGAGATCCAGCGCATCGTGCTGCGCGGCGGCCGTCACCGGGCCCCGTCGGTCCCGGACCTGCTCGTCGCTGCGGTCGCCGAGGAAGCCGACCTCACGGTGCTCCACGCCGACAACGACGTCGATCTCATCACCCGCACGACCGGTCAGCCGGCCGAGCGGCTCCGCGCCTGACCCGGCTCAGAAGAGCTCGCGCACCTTCTCGATCGGCCGGGCCAGCACGCCGCGGTCGCCCTTGAGCACGATCGGGCGCTCCAGCAGAGCGGGGTGCTTCACCATCAGGTCGACCAGCTCGTCCTCGGACAGGTCGCGCTTGCCCAGGTCGAGCTCCTTGTAGACCGGCTCGCGCTTGCGCAGCACCTCGTGAGCGCTCAGTCCGGTCTTGGCGAGGATCTCCTTGACCTCCTCGGTCCGAAGACCGAGGACGTGGTAGTCGACCTTCTCGAAGTCGACGCCCTCCTCCTTGAGAAGGGAGAACAGGTTCCGACAGGTCGTGCAGGTCGGCTTCTCGTACACGGTGATCTGATCCACGGCGCCACCTTAGCCCGCTCGCCTGGTGCGCTATCGCGGCAGGCGACCCAGGTGTGCGATAGCGCGCCGACCTATCTCTGGACACGATGATGAGGCAAACGCGCGAGTCGGCTCGTCCTAACGAGCCGACTCGGCGCCGAATCCCGTCAGGACGAGCCGACTCAGCGAGGGTAGGACGGGCTAGCCGAGCGGCGGGCGGATGAGGCCCTCTTGGGCGACCGTGGCGGCCAGGATGCCGTCGGCGGTGAAGACGCGCCCGATGGACAGACCGCGGCCGCCGTACGCCGACGGGCTCTCCTGGTCGTAGAGCCACCACTCGTCGGCACGGAAGGGCCGGTGGAACCAGATGGTGTGGTCCAGCGAGGCCATCTGGATGCCCTTGTGGTCCAGGGAGTGGGCAGCCAAGGAGGCGCCGAGGAGCGAGATGTCGGAGGCCCAGGTGAAGGCACCGCGCTGGATGTCAAGATCGTCGGGGAGCTCGGCGCCCAGCCGGATCCACAGCCGCTGCTGAGCGGGACGAGTCGGGTCGGGCTCGATGCCGAGCAGGGAGTTGCCGACCGCGCGCACCTCGACCGCCTCCCACTCGCGAGCCAGCGAGACCGCCTCCGGGCTGCCGGAGTCGGCCATCATCTTCAGGAAGTCGATGCACTTCTCCGGCGGCGGGACCGACGGCATCGCGTCCTGGTGCTCGAAGCCGGTCTCCTCCCGCTGGAAGTTGGCGGTGAGGTAGTAGATGTCGCGCCCCTTCTGGCGCGCGCGGACCCGCCTCGTCTCGAAGGAGCGGCCGTCGCGGATCCGTTCGACCTCGTAGACGATCGGGTAGGACGGGTCACCCGGGAGCAGGAAGTAGGAGTGCATCGAGTGCACCGTGAAGGCGGCGTCGGCTGATCGAATCGCGGCCATCAGCGCCTGTGCGGCCACCTGGCCGCCGTAGGCACGTCCGCGCGAGTTGCGGGTCGTGGTGGCGCCATGGAAGAGATCCTTGTCGATCTCGACCAGGTCGAGCACGCCTACCAGCTCCGCCACTGCCTGATCCGCCGCTACGGCCTCGGTCGTCATGTGAGTGAGTTTCCCTCAGTCCTTCTCAGGGCCGTCATCCGGGTCGGGGCCGTTCAGCCCGGCCAGGAACTGCTCGAACTGCTCACCGAGCTCGTCACCGGTCGGCAGCGGCTCGTCGGGCGCCAGCAGGGAGCGTCCGGACTCCTCGCCGCGCTGGAAGGTGTCGTACTGCCGCTCGAGCGCGGCCACGACCTCCCGCACCTCGGTGTTCTCCTCGATGTAGGAGGCGATCTCCTCCTCGCGGCGCTGCGCCTCGGCCTCCAGATCGGAGACCGGGATCGTCAGCCGCGCCGCGCGCTCGAGCTCCTCGACGAGCACGACCGCTGCTGCCGGGTAGTCGCTCTGCGCCAGGTAGTGCGGCATGTGCACCACGAATCCGCCCGCAGGGTGGCCCCACTCCCCCAGGCGTACCTCCACCAGAGCCTGCGCCGAGGACGGGATCCGGATCTCGCCTTTCCACGGGCTCTCCCAGACCTGGCCCGCGAGCTCCTGGGCCGGGTCGTTGGCGTGCCGGGTCGTGGTCAGCGGACGGGTGTGCGGCACCGCCATCGGCACCGAGCCGAGCGAGATCACCTCGGTCACGCCCAGGCGCTCGACGACGTCGCGTACGGCGCCGGCGAACGCCTCCCAGCGGTTGTCCGGCTCGGGACCGTGCAGCAGCAGGTAGGGGTTGTCGCCGGTGTCCTTGAGGAGCCGGACGACCAGCCGAGGCGCGTCGAAGGACTCGTAGTGGTCGCTGACGAACGAGATCGCCGGACGCCGCGCCCGGTAGTCGTGGAGCTCGTCCACGTCGAAGGTCGCCACCACCGGTGCCCGCTTGGACGCCTGCACCAGGTGGGCCGTGGCTCGCTCGACGGCCTTGCCGGCATCGAGGAAACCGTCCAGGACGACCACCATCGGAAGCCGGTCGCCACCTGCGTGGACGACCTCCTCGGGCAGGTCGTCCACGATGTGCACAAGTCGTGATCCGGACATCGGTGCCTCCTCCCGTTGCGTACGGCCCGCACGGGGCTCGCCGTCATCTGCCTCGCCCGGGGTCTCGACCCTGGGGCTCATCCTTCTCAATACACGCTTCCACATGACGACAGGGCAGCATCCTGAAGGCCAGCGATATTCCCAAGCCGACGCGCGGACACCGGCGGAACACACCAGACATCGGCTGCGACCGACCCCTGGATGCCGTCGTTGTTACTTGCGGGTAATGTAGTCCTCGGGCACCCCGTGCCCTTATCGACAACGCCGCTCAAGCGGCGACCGCCCGGCAACCCACATGGAGTGACACGGTGACCCGACAGCTGCGAGAAGTCGTCTTCGTCGACGGCGTACGCACACCTTTCGGCAAGGCCAAGGGCCAGTACGCCGAGACCCGCGCGGACGACCTGGTCGTCAAGCTCATCCGTGAGCTCACGCGACGCAACCCCGAGCTTCCCCCCGAGCGGATCGACGAGGTCGCCATCGCCGCGACCACGCAGATCGGCGACCAGGGCCTGACTATCGGCCGCACCGCCAGCCTGCTCGCCGGGCTCCCGCAGTCCGTCCCCGGCTACGCGATCGACCGGATGTGCGCCGGCGCGATGACCGCCGTCACCGCGACCGCCGGCGGCATCGCCTTCGGTGCCTACGACGTCGTCATCGCCGGCGGTGTCGAGCACATGGGCCGCCACCCGATGGGCGAGGGCGTCGACCCGAACCCGCGGATCATCTCCGAGAAGCTGGTCGACCCGAGCGCGCTCGTCATGGGCAACACCGCCGAGAACGTGCACGACCGCTACCCGGCGATCACCAAGGAGCGCACCGACGCGTTCGCGGTCCGCTCCCAGGAGCTGGCCGCCAAGGCGTACGCCGACGGCAAGATCCAGCCCGACCTGGTCCCCGTCGCCACCCGCTCGGCCGAGAACGGCTGGGGTCTGGCCACCACCGACGAGCCGATGCGTCCCGGCACCACCACCGAGGACCTGGCCAAGCTGAAGACCCCGTTCCGGCCGCACGGCCGCGTCACCGCGGGCAACGCGGCGGGCATCAACGACGGTGCGACCGCCTCGCTGCTGGCCTCCGAGGAGGTCGCCCGCGAGCTCGGGCTGCCGATCAAGATGCGGCTGGTCTCGTACGCCTTCGCCGGCGTCGCCCCCGAGGTCATGGCCGTCGGTCCGATCCCCTCGACCGAGAAGGCGCTGGCCAAGGCCGGGCTGACGATCGACGACATCGAGGCCTTCGAGGTCAACGAGGCCTTCGCGATCCAGGTGCTCGCGTTCCTGGACCACTTCGGCATCGCCGAGGACGACGACCGCGTGAACCCCTACGGTGGCGCGATCGCGTTCGGTCACCCGCTGGCCTCCTCCGGTGTGCGGCTGATGATCCAGCTCGCGCGCCAGTTCGAGGAGCGCCCCGAGGTCCGCTACGGCCTCACCACCATGTGCATCGGCCTGGGTATGGGCGGCACGGTCATCTGGGAGAACCCGAACTGGACTGGAGAGTCGAAGTGACTGACATCAACACTCTTCTCGCGGACGCCGAGAAGCTCTTCTCCGACGACGAGGTCGTGACCGCGGCCAAGCTGACGAAGGTCAACCTGCCCTCCGGCAAGGTGCTCGGCCTGGTCACCCTCGACAACGGGCACGACCACACCCGCCCGAACACCTTCGGGCCCAAGTCGCTGGTCGAGCTCAACACGGCGTACGACGCGGCCCTGGCCGACACCGAGATCGACGCGATCGCGGTGACCGGCAAGCCGTTCATCCTCGCGGCCGGTGCCGACCTGACCTCGCTGCAGGCGGGTGGCGCCGACGGGATCCGGACGATCGCCGAGCTGGGTCACGCGGTCTTCCGCAAGCTCGGTGACGGTGATGGCACCACCAAGAAGCCGTCCTTCGGCTTCATCAACGGTCTCGCGCTCGGTGGCGGTCTCGAGGTCGCGCTGCACGCCGACTACCGCACCATCCAGGACTCGGTGCCGGCCGTCGGCCTGCCCGAGGTCATGCTCGGCCTGATCCCCGGCTGGGGCGGTGGCTACCTGCTCCCGAACCTGATCGGTCCGGCGAAGGCCGCCAAGGTCTTCATCGAGAATCCGCTCAACAACGGCAAGGTGCTCAAGGGCGCCGAGGCCTACGGCCTGGGCATCGCGGACGCGATGTTCGGTGGCGCCGACTACCTCGAGCAGTCGCTGCTGTGGGCTGACCAGGTCCTCACCGGCGACGTGTCCGTCGAGCGCGAGGAGATCGACCGGGGCGAGGCCTGGGACGAGGCCGCCAAGAACGCCGGCTTCTTCGCCTGGGCCAAGACCGGCGACGCCTCCCCGGCCGCCAAGAAGGCCGTCGAGCTGCTCACCCTGGCCAAGACGGCGTCGCGCGACGAGGGCTTCGCGGCCGAGGACGACGCGCTCGTGGCGATGTCGAAGACCCCGCAGCTGCTCGCTTCGCTCTACTCCTTCGATCTGGTGCAGAAGCGCGCCAAGCGTCCCGCCGGCGCGCCCGACAAGGCGCTCGCGCAGAAGGTCACCAAGGTCGGCATCATCGGTGCCGGGCTGATGGCCTCGCAGTTCGCGCTGCTCTTCGTCCAGCGCCTCAAGGTGCCGGTCGTCATGGTCGACCTGGACCAGGAGCGCGCCGACAAGGGCGTGGCGTACGTCCACGCCGAGCTCGACAAGAAGCTCGCCAAGGGCCGCGCCTCGCAGGACGCGACCAACCGCCTCAAGGCGCTCGTGACGTCGTCGATCGACTACGCGGAGGCCTTCACCGACGCCGACTTCATCATCGAGGCCGTCTTCGAGGAGATGGGCGTCAAGAAGACCGTCTTCGCCAACGCCGAGGCCGTCGCCCCGGAGACCGCGGTCTTCGCCACGAACACCTCGAGCCTCTCGATCACGGAGATGGCGGCCGACCTGAAGAACCCCGAGCGGGTCGTCGGCTTCCACTTCTTCAACCCGGTCGCGGTCATGCCGCTGCTGGAGATCATCCGCGGCGAGAAGACCTCCGACGCGGCCCTGGCCACGGCGTTCTCGGTCTCGAAGTCGCTGAAGAAGACCTCCATCCTGGTCAAGGACAGCCCGTCCTTCATCGTGAACCGGCTCCTGGGCCGCTTCATGGGCGAGGTCTCCAAGGTCGCCGACGAGGGCACCCCGGTCGACGTCGTCGAGGCCGCCTTCGCCGGAGTCGCGCCGATGGGGCCGTTCGCGCTGATCGGCCTGGTCGGTCCCGCGATCGCGTACCACAACAACGAGACGCTCGCGAAGGCCTTCCCGGACCGGTTCTACCTCTCCGAGAACCTCCACCGGGTCGTCGAGGCCAAGAAGAGCTCGTTCTTCGGTCCCGACGGTCGTACGCTCGACCCCGAGGTCGAGGCGCTGCTGGTCACCGGCGACGTGGTCAAGACCGCCGAGGAGGCCCGCCGGCAGGCGCTGGAGGCCATCGCCGACGAGATCGGCCGCATGCTCGAGGAGGGCGTCGCACAGGCCGCTGAGGACATCGACCTGGCGATGATCACCGGGGCCGGCTTCCAGTTCTGGAACGGCGGCATCACCCGACTGCTCGACCGTGAGGGCATCTCCGAGAAGGTCACCGGCAAGAAGTTCCACTGACCCTCAACGAACCCGCCGCCGGCCACGATGTGGTCGGCGGCGGGTTCGCGTTCAGCGTGGTTGGGCCGGTCAGGGCTGGTCAGGCCGATTCGGCCTCAGCCCGGGCTCAGACGCGGTTGTCGAGGTAGCCGCCGCTCGCGCTGCCGGCCACGTCCGGCTTCACGGTCTTCTGCCGCGAGCGAGGCCGCTGCTGATCCCCGCCCTGCGCGGAGCGGCGCCGGCTCTCGATCCGCTTGCGGACCTTCTCGTCAGCCGCTCGCAGGTCGAACGGCGCGGACATCTGCTCCGGTGACCAGTGGAACTCGGCCACGAGATCGTCGTAGAGCATGGATTCCCCCGAGTGCTGGTTGGTGACGGTGGTGATGGTTCCGGAAGCCTGCCGGTCCCGGGACCAATGACACTCTAGACCGGGACCCGCCCACATCTGATGGACCGCCACACGTGAAGTCCGGTCTCGATCGCGATCTGCCCCCTCCTGACCTGCGAGAACTGGCTCGTCGTCGGGCGTAGACCATGTCTCAGGGTCAGAGACGCGCGCCGGCCGCGACGCCCCACACCCGCGCGATCGACTCCGCGGTCCGTGACAGATCGCTCTCGACCCGGTCCAGCGCCTCGTGCAGCGGCCCCGGGCCGGGTGCGGCGGAGAAGACCGCCGTCATGCCGGCCGCGATCGCCTGGTCCGCACCCTGTGACACGTCACCGGCGATCACGACGACCGGGACATCGTGTGCCTGGGCAAGCCTCATCACACCGACCGGCGTCTTGCCGCCGAGGGACTGCGTGTCCAGCCTGCCCTCGCCGGTGATGACCAGATCGGCGCCCGCGATCGCGGAGGCGAGACCGACGGCGTCCGCGACGAGCTCGAAGCCGGAGCGCAGGTCGGCACCGAGGAAGGCGAGCGCCGCGAAGCCGAGGCCGCCCGCCGCGCCGGCACCCGGGGTCGCCGGGTCCGCGAGCTCCCCGCACACCTCGCCGAGCCGGCGCAGACCGTCGTCGAGCATCCGGACGGTCGCATCCTCGGCGCCCTTCTGCGGACCGAAGACGTACGCCGCGCCCCGCGGACCGTGCAGCGGACTGTCCACGTCGCAGGCGGCGACCACCTCGCAGCGAGCCAGCCCTGGGTGCACACCACTGAGGTCGACCGCGGCGATGTCCTGCAGGCCGACGCCTCCGGGAGCGATGCTCGCTCCTGTCGAGGAGCTGAAGCGTACGCCCAGGGCCTGGGCCATCCCGGCGCCACCGTCGGTGGTCGCGCTTCCTCCCAGCGTGAGCAGGAGGCGCTCGGCCCCGGCATCCAGAGCCGCCCTGATCAGCTCCCCCGTGCCGTACGAGGTGGCAGCCGCGGCGCTCGCGGGCGTGGGCTCGACCAGGTGCAGCCCCGAGGCGGAGGCCATCTCGACCACGCCGGTGAGCGGGCCGCCGGGCTCCTCGGCGGGGATCAGCCCGAGCTCGGCGCTGACAGGCTGCCCGTTCGGGCCGGTGACGGTGTGGCGGACGATCCGGCCGCCGAGGGAGCCGACCAGGGCGTGCAGCGTCCCCTCTCCCCCGTCGGCGACAGGCAGCGAGACCGTCTCCCAGTCGGGGGCCCCGCGCCGCCAGCCGGCGGCGATGGCAGCGGCCGCCGCGGGGCTGTCGCAGCTGCCCTTGAACGAGTCCGGAGCGATGACGACGCGCACGGCTCAGACGATCAGCAAGGAGAGCGGCAGGACGACGAGCATGCCGGCGATGCCCTGGACCAGGGTCGCCATCGTCTGGGCGCGGTAGGCCTGCGACACGCTCATCCGGCTGAACTGGCTGACCACCCAGAAGTAGCTGTCGTTGGCGTGCGAGACCGTCATCGCGCCCAGCCCGATCGCGAGCACGACCAGCGTACGTCCGAGGTCGCTGCCGAATCCCAGGTCGGCCACCAGCGGCGCGACCAGGGCGGAGGTGGTCACCATCGACACCGTCGAGGAGCCCTGGGCCGTCTTCAGCGCGGCCGCGATCAGGAACGGCACCATGATCCCGATGCCCAGCGCCGACAGCTCGGTGCCGAGGTAGGTGCCGATGTCGGTCGCCTGGATGACGGCACCGAACGCGCCGCCGGCACCGGTGATGAGGAGGATCGGCGCGGCGTCGACGATGCCTTCCCCGACTCGGTCGGTCACGGTCGTCTCGTGGTTGGTCGGGCGCAGACCCGCGACCGCGATCGCCAGGCCGATCAGCAGCGCGACGACGGGCTGGCCGACGAAGCGCAGCACGTCGGCCGCCAGGGACTCGGTGCCGGGGAGGAACGGGAGCGACATCGCCGAGCCGAGCATGATCAGCAGGATCGGGATCACGATCGGGGCGAACGCCATCGCGGTGCCCGGACGCTGGACGGTGTTGGCGAGCTTCTCGAACTCGGCGATCCGGCGGTCGACATCGGCGTCCGAGACACCGTCGGGCTGGACGTCGCGGAACCGCATCGCCCACAGCGCACCGGCCCCCGCGGAGACGAGCCCGACCACGAGACCGAGGGACATCACCAGACCGAGCTTCGCGTCGAGGCCCAGGTTCCCGGCCGCGGCGATCGGGCCGGGAGTGGGTGGGACGAGGGTGTGGGTGGCGTAGAGGCCGGTGGCCAGCGCGACGGACATCGCGACCGGACTGGTGCGGGTGCGGGCGGCCATCGACTCCTTGAGCGAGTTGAGGATGACGTAGCCGGAGTCGCAGAAGACCGGGATCGACACGACGTACCCGATGATGCTCATGGTCAGCGTCGGGAACCGTCGGCCGAGCAGCTTCACGATGGCGTCGGCCATCGTGATCGCCGCACCGGACCGGTCCAGGAAGACGCCGATGATCGTGCCGAGGATGATGACGATCCCGATGCCGCCGAGCGTGCTGCCGAAACCGCCGGTGGCGATCGCGACGACACCCGGGGTGTCACCGTCGGTCAGAGGCGGCAGCCCGAAGGCGAGGCCGCCGACCAACGCGGTCAGCAGGAGCGCCAGGAACGGATGCATCCGTGCCCATGCGGTGAGCAGGATCAGCCCTATCACCAGGGCGATCAGAATCAGCAGGTCTGCCATGGAAGTCCTTCGTCGTCGTACCGGGTCGCGCCGGTCGGGCAGGATGGTGCCCGGCGCGCCAGGCACGCGTCGGGCATACGCTGCACAGCATCGGCGTCGGGATGTGACGGCGTCCACAGGCAGTTGGCCAAGGCCCGCGGCCCGAATCTTGTGCATCTGCACAATCCGCGACGGTGGGCCGCTCGGAGCCGCCGCCCGGGCTACCGCTCCGAGCCGAGCACCGGACCGAGATAGAGGATCAGCACGTCCGGCAGGTGGTCCATCCGCAGCCCGGTGATCTCGCCGATCCGGGCGAGGCGGTATCGAACGGTGTTGCGGTGGACGTGCAGGGCACCGGCCGCTGCCGTCGCGCTGGCATGGTGCTCGATGTAGGCGCTGAAGGTGGCTACGAGCTCGCCGGACCGGTCCGCCGCGACCAGCCGCTGCCACGGCTCCGCGAGGAGGTCACCTCGCCACCCCTCGCCCATGCCCCTGACCAGGGCCAGCAGTGGCACGTCCTCGAAGTCGTACCCCCCGCCGGTGCCGACGAGACCGGTGACCGCCAGGGTGTCGCGGGCGGTGAGGTACGCATGCTCGAAGGTGCTGCGCCCGGCGAAGGCGCGCCCGGTGGCATGCCGGAGACGACTTTCTGAGGCGTGCAGCAGCGCGCCGACATCCTCGTTGGGGCCTGGGGAGCGACCGGCCGGGCTGAAGACGACGAGCTCCTGTGGCTCCACCCGACCGACCAGCACGCCGCGTACCTGCATCAGGTCCCGCTGGAGCCCCCGCAGGGCCTCGGTGTGTTCCTGGGTGCGCGCTGCCGGTGCGACCACGGTCGCATGTCGCGGCACCTCGAGGTCGATGCCCAGTCCGGCCGCCCATTCGGCGAGCTCGCGCGGAGCGAGCCGACCGGCGGCGGCGTGGCCGACGAACTCCTCCCGCTCCCGGTAGCGCCACTGCCGGGACTCGGCTGCCTGGGCCTGGTCCACCATCAGCTCCGCCGTCACCCGGATCAGGTCGCCGAGCACGCGCACCTGTCCCGGGTCACCGGTGATGCCGACTACCCCGACCAGCTGGCCATGGCACCGCAGCGGGAGGTTGATGCCGGGCTGGACGCCACGCAGCGCCAGCGCGTCGGAGTGCGCGATCTCCACCACGCGGTCCTGCTGCGCCGCCAGCAGGGCCCCTTCGTGCACGGTGCCGATCCGGTCGTCCTGACCCGAGGCCAGGATCACTCCGGCCGCGTCCATCACGTTGACGTTGTGGCCGATGACGCCCATGGTCCGTTCGACGACCTGATGCGCCAGCTCCGGGGTCAGGTGAGCGGTGCCGACCGCACCGGTCAGAGCTGCTCCTGGTGCGACAGGCGCCCCTCGTCCAGGGGAGGAACGGTGTCGCCACGGAGGAAGGCCTCGAGCACCGAGATGGTGTCAAGGGTGATCGCCTGCGGAGTCAGGCCGATCGCCTCCAGGATCTTGGGACGCTTGGCGTGGTCGAGGAACTCCTGAGGGATCCCGTGGATCTTCACCGGCGTGCGTACGCCGGCGGCGGTCAGGGTCTGCAGGAACGAGGCACCCACGCCGCCGGCGACGCCGTTGTCCTCGATGGTGACGACGAGCCTGTGGTCGGCGGCCGCCTCGAGGAGAGCCGGGTCGACCGGCTTCACCCAGCGGGGGTCGACGACGGTGACGCCGATGCCCTGCGCGGTGAGCCGCTCCGCGACGCCCATGGCGACCTCGGCCATCGAGCCGACGCCGAGGACCAGGACGTCCTTGGTGCCGTTGCGGGCGAGCACGTCGGCGCCGCCGAGCTTGGCGATCGTGGGGATGTCCTCGGGCGGCGGGCCCTTCGGGAAACGTACGACCGTGGGCGCATCGTCGACGTCGACCGCCTCGTCGAGCAGCTCGTTGAGGCGGGTGATGTCGCGGGGCGCGGCCAGGCGGAGCCCGGGGACGATCTGGAGGAGCGACATGTCCCACATGCCGTTGTGGGAGGCGCCGTCGTCACCGGTCACCCCGGACCGGTCGAGGACGAACGTCACTCCGGCGCGGTGCAGGGCGCAGTCCATCAGCACCTGGTCGAAGGCACGGTTGAGGAAGGTGGCGTAGACCGCGAAGACCGGGTGCAGGCCACCCATCGCGAGACCGGCCGCCGAGGTGGCTGCGTGCTGCTCGGCGATCCCGACGTCGAAGGTGCGCTTCGGGAACCTCGCCTGGAACGCGTCGAGGCCGACCGGGTGCATCATCGCCGCGGTGATCGCGACGATGTCCTGGCGGCTCTCCCCCAGCCGCACCATCGCGTCGGAGAAGTGGTCGGTCCAGATCCGGCCCTTCGGCTTCTCGGCGCCGGTCTGGACGTCGAAGGGGCCCGGCGAGTGGAACTGGTCGGCCTCGTGGCGCTCTGCCGGGTCGTAGCCGTAGCCCTTGCGCGTGATCGCGTGCACGATCACCGGGCCGCCGAACTTCTTGGCGCTGGTCAGGGCCTGCTCGAGCGCGTGCCGGTCGTGGCCGTCGACGGGCCCGACGTACTTCAGCCCGAGGTCCTCGAAGAGACCCTGGGGCGCGACCGCGTCCTTGAGCCCCTTCTTGACCGCGTGCAGCGCGTCGTAGGCCATCGCGCCGATCCCGGGCACGGCGTTGAGGCGGCGCTTGACCATGTCGAGGACCAGCTCGTAGCGCGGGTTCGTACGCAGCGAGGTCAGCGCCGTGGCCAGGCCACCGATGGTCGGGGTGTAGGAGCGGCCGTTGTCGTTGACCACGATGACCAGCTTGGAGTCGTGCTGGATCGCGATGTTGTTGAGCGCCTCCCAGGCCATCCCGCCGGTCAGCGCGCCGTCGCCGATCACGGCGACCACGTGGCGGTCCTCGCCGCGGATCGTGTAGGCCTTGGCCAGCCCGTCGGCGTAGGAGAGCGCGGTGGAGGCGTGGGAGTTCTCGACCACGTCGTGGTCCGACTCCGACTGGCTCGGGTAGCCGCTCATCCCGCCCTCGCGGCGCAGCGTGCCGAAGTCGCCGGCCCGGCCGGTGACGAGCTTGTGCACGTAGGACTGGTGGCCGGTGTCGAAGACGATCTTGTCGCTCGGGCTGTCGAAGACCCGGTGCATGGCCAGCGTCAGCTCGACCACGCCGAGGTTGGGCCCCAGGTGGCCGGTGTTGGTGGCCACCGTCCGAATCATCACGTCCCGGATCTCGCTCGCGAGGAGCTCGAGCTGGTCGTCGGAGAGATCACGCAGATCCTGCGGCGCGGCGATGCGTTCGAGGAGACCCATGGGAGGGGATTCTACGTCTCGATCCTGAGGGGCGCCGACTCGGATAGCGCCTCGTGCTGGCGCGATCCCAGGAACTGCCCGAGCCCGATCCGAGCCGAGTCGCTGAGATCCAGGTCAGGTGCCTTCGCCGGGTCGACGAAGACGATCTGTCGGCCCTCGTGGCACACGACGTCGGCGTCGGTGAGGTCGACTCCGGCGGCGTACAGGTGGAGCTTGTCGTCGGTGCCCGTCTCGGGGTGGTGGACGTCATGGACGGCGACCAGGTGCAGGTCGGCGGGGTTCACCCGGATCTCGGTCTCCTCCTCGAGCTCGCGTGCAGCGCCGGCCAGCGGATCCTCACCGGGCTCGAGGTGGCCGCCGCAGAAGGACCACTTCTCCGGCGCGATGCGGGGGTGCTCGTCGCGCTCCTGGAGCAGCACCCAGCCACGACGGTCGACAAGGATCACAGCGGCGAACTCGGTCATGAGGAACGAGCCTAGTTGCTCCGCCGGCGGTGCTGTCAGACCGTGCCGTCAGACCGTGCCGACCTTCCGGCGCAGCCAGGCGCTGAACAGGTCGATGACGATGATCAGGACGATCACCATGCAGACGTAGGTCATCATCGTGTCGAAGTGGAAGCTGTCCACCTCGGTCTTGATGAAGAACCCGATGCCGCCGGCACCGACCGTGCCGAGGATCACCGAGCTGCGTACGTTGGTGTCGAACCGGTAGAGGAGCAGGCCGAGCAGCGACGGCATCACCGCGGGCAGCACGGCATGCGCGGCCGACTGCGTGGGCGAGGCCCCGGCGACGCGGAGCGCCTCGACGGGCCCCTGGTCGACCTCGTCCATCGCCTCGGACCACAGCTTGCCCATGACCGCGACGTTGTGGATCGCCAGCGCGATGACCCCGGGGAAGGCACCGAAGCCGACCGCTGCGATGAACATCAGCGCGTACACGGTCTCGGGAACCGCGCGCAGCACCGACATCACCCCGCGCCCCAGGAACCACAGCGGCACGAACCGGTTGGTCGTCCGCGACGAGATGACCGCGAAGAAGAGCGCCACCGGGATCGACAGGGTCGTGCCGAGCAGGCCGATCCAGATCGTCAGCAGGCAGTACTCGATCCCTGGCCGGATCGTCTCGGACCAGCGCAGGTCGAGCGGGAAGGCACCGTCCTGATGGATGGTCTTGCCGTTCGGATAGGTGCGGTCGACGCCGAACAGGAAGCTCCACAGCCCCCGCCAGCCCTCGAGCAGCTCCTTGGGCGAGGTGTTGGTCTGCACCGCGGCGTACCAGTGCACGGCGACCAGGGCGATCGTGATGACCGCCGCGGTGGCGATCCCGGCCGGACGGAAGCGCGGTGGGATGTCGAGGCGCGGCCTCGGGGCGGTGCTCAGGTCGGTCATGCGAACTCCTTCGTCGCGGTGCCCGTGGAGGCCATCGCAGCAGCGGCCTCGGCGGCCTCGGCGGCCTCCAGCGCCTCGAGCGCCGGCCGGTAGAGGTCGGCGACGGCCTCGTCGGTGACCTCGGCGCTGCTGTCGAAGACGAGCCGGCCGCCGGCCAGACCGAGGATCCGGTCGGAGAAGCGGCGCGCCAGGTCGGGCTGGTGGAGCACCGCCGCCACCGCGAGACCGTCGTCGTCGGCGAGCGAGCGGAGCAGGTGCATCACCTGCTCGGAGGCGGCCGGGTCGAGCGCCGAGACGGGCTCGTCGGCGAGCAGCACCCGGGCGCGCTGGCACAGCGCGCGGGCCACGGCGACCCGCTGCTGCTGGCCGCCGGAGAGCCGACCGGCCTTCTCCCTGGCCCGGTCGGCGAGACCGACCCGGTCCAGGCAGGCCATCGCCTCGGCCTGCACCTCCCGGGGGAAGGCGAGCACCGACCAGGACCGGCTCAGGCCGAGCCGTCCGAGCGCGCCCGCGCAGACGTTGTCGAGCACGCTGCGACGCGGCACCAGATGGATCTTCTGGAAGACCATCGCCACGGCCTGCACCGCCTCGCCGGGCTTGGCGCTGACGCCGTCGACGGCGATCGTGCCGCCGTCGGGCCGCTCCAGACCGACCACGCAGCGCAGCGCGGTGGACTTGCCGGACCCGTTGGCCCCGAGGAGGCTGACCACCTCGCCGGAGGCGACCTCGAAGGAGAGGCCGTCCAGGACCGTCTTCTCCCCGAACGCCTTTCGCAGGCCGTCGACGCGCAGCAGCGCCGGCGCGCGGTCCAGGGTTCGCTCGCTCACAGGTCGTCCGTGGTCAGGTCGAGGGCCTCGGCGAGGTCCGAGACGGGCTGGTAGTCCTCCTCGGTCACCGCGACCATCGCCGGCTTGCCGGCCGGCGGGGTGAAGTCGAGGTACTCACCGATCTCCGCGACCGTCTCGGCCGGCAGGTTCAGCAGCGCCTCCTGGACGGCCGCGGACACCTCGGGCGTCATGTTCGGTCCGGCCGTGATCGGGTCGTTGAGGATCGGCTCGGACTTCCAGACCTGACGGAACGCGGTCTCGTCGAACTGGCCCTCGGCCGTCGCCGAGACCAGGGTCTGGCTGTTGATCTCGGCCGCGTCGACCTTGCCGTTGACCAGTGCCAGGAGCGCCTCGGTGTGGCCACCGGCGTACTCGGCCTTGACGTCCTTCTCGATCCCGGCGTCGATGAGTGCCATGCGCGGCACCGCGTCCCCGGAGGTGGAGCCGGACTCCGACAGCGCCAGCGTCTTGCCCGCGAGGTCGTCGACGGACTGGATCGGCGAGTCCTTCGGCACCCAGATGCCGCCGGTGTAGGAGGAGACCTTGCCGTCCTCGCCGGCGAAGGACGCCAGCGGTGTGGCGCCCGCCTGCTTCTCAGCGAAGACATAGCCCAGCGGGCCGAACTGGCCGATGTCGATCTTGCCGTTCTGCATGGCGAGGATCTCGGCGACGTACGTGTCGGAGATCTGCACCTCGACCTCGCAGCCGAGCTCCTCACCGAGCGCCTTGCCCAGCGTCTCGTAGACGGGAATGAGGGTCTTGGGGTCCTCGAAGGGCTCGACGCCCATCGCGAGGGTGCCGTCGGGGCAGATCTGGTCGGGGCCGACCTCGCCGCCGGCGGCGGCCTGCTGAGGGGTCGCCTCGCCGCCGCAGGCGACCAGGGCGAGGGTCAGGGTGGCGGCGCCGGCGAGCGCGGTGAGGGAGCGCAGCGTGGACATGTCGGATTCTCCTGTGGGTCAGAGCAGCTGGTCGAGGACGTCGGGCGCAAGGCCCAGTGCGGTGGTCATGCCGATACCCGACGTCACCGAGACGACCCGGAGTCCCGGGAACGGCTCTTCGACGAGGAAGTCGGTGTGCGGTGAGTCCGCGTAGACCCCTCGCCAGCGACGTCGGACGGTGAGCGGAGCCCCGAGCAGCCGCGCCCCTTCTCGCAGCACCAGCTCGGCGACGTGCTCGTCGTCGAAGGGCAGGTGCGTGCGGTCGTAGTGGTGGGTGTCTCCCAGGACGATCGAGCCCGGTCGGCCGCCGGTGCCGGGACGCTGGGTGAGCATGAGGTTCATGACGACGTCGAGCAGCTCCGGGCTGGTCTGCTCGAGCTGCCTGCGTACGTCGGCTGCCGCCGCGGTCTCGGCGAACCCGCCGTAGCGCAGCATCGAGAGCCCGGTCAGCACCGCGGGCCCGATCTCGACGTCGCCCGGAGGCGCGACCTCGAGCATCTGCAGCCGGCAGCGGCGTACGCCCGCCTCCTCGGCCACCCGCGGGAAGAGCCGGTCGACGTCGTGGCCGGCGGCATGCACGACGTGTGCGGAACGGATCGTTCCGCGGCTGGTGTGGACGTCGACCGCACCGGCGACCGGGTCGATGGAGCCGACGTGGGTCGCCCAGCTGAACCGGACGCCTTCGGTCTCGAGCCAGGCGGCGATCGCCGGGAGTGCCTCGCGCGGGTCGACCCGGAGGTCGAGCGGCAGGTGGGCGCCGCCGAGGACGTCCGCGGCGGCAGGTGGGAACAGCTCGCGGGTGGCGCCGGCGTCCAGCACACGGGCCTGCTCGGCGCCGCGAGCCGCGGCGAACTCCTCGAGCACGGCCATCTCCGCCTCAGAGCGGGCCAGGGCGACGGTCCCCGCCTCCCTGAGGCCGAAGCCCGCTTTGGCGGCGAGGGCGAGCCAGCGCTCGCGGGCCGGGACGGCGTAGGCGAGCGCCTGGCCCGACTGCACCGTGGTGCAGATGTGGCCGAAGTTGCGGATCGAGGCGCCGACGGCGCGCTCGTCCCGCTCGACGACATGGACCTTCAGACCGCGCGCAAGCCCTTCGACGGCATGCGCGAGGCCGACGATCCCGGCACCGACGACAACGAGGTCGGCGGCACCGTCGGGGGTGGACGTATGAGTTGGCACGGCCCGAACACTTCTGTCTCGAAGCAGCCCGGTCAACAGCCCAGACGAACATGTACAGACAAGTTAACCAGTCGTTTTCCTGGGCACCGTTCGGTCCTCTGAGCGTTCGCCGGGCGTTCACGAAGCGCTTCATTCCACTTGTCTGTTCAAGTTGTAATCTGCTTCGCATGAGTAGTCCGCTGCACGTCCAGGTCGCCGAGGCCATCCGCGCGCGGATCGTCGGCGGCGAGCTGCCGACCGGCGCGCCGATCCCCTCGGAGGCGCAGCTGTGCGCGCAGTTCGGCGCCTCCCGCGGCACCATCCGTACGGCACTGGCGAGCCTGCGTCGTGAAGGCCTGCTCAGCGGCGGCCAAGGACGCCCGCCGACCGTGCGCGACACCGCGCTCGGCCAGCCCTTCGAGCAGCTGATCTCGTTCAGCGCCTGGGTGCAGCAGATCGGTCACACCGCCGGCCAGCGCACCGTCGAGGTCGCCCGGCGCGGCGCCACCGCAGCTGCCGCCGAGGCGCTCGACATCGACGAGGGCGACCCGGTGGTGGACGTGCTGCGGCTTCGCCTGCTCGACGGTCAGCCCGCGATGCTGGAGCGCAGCACCTTCGTCGAGAGCGTCGGGCGCCTCCTGTTCGACTTCGACCCCGACTCCGGGTCGCTCTACGGCTATCTGACCGCCGCCGGCGTCGACCTGCACGCGGCCCGGCACACCATGGACGCGGTCGCGGCCGACGAGACCGACGCCGACCTGCTCGAGATCGCCGTCGGCGGCCCGCTGCTGCGCGAGCGTCGCCGGGCGACGTCCTCGGACGGGGTCCCGCTGGAGTACGCCGACGACCGCTACCGCCCCGACCGGGTCACCTTCACCATCGACAACGCCCGCCCGTCCGCGGCCGGGGTCCGAACCGACGTACGCATCCTCAAGGAGATCTCGTGAACTTCCAGCTCGCCGCCCTCGACATGGCCGGCACCACCGTCGACGAGGGCGGACTGGTCTACGACGTGCTCGAGTCGACCGTCGCCGACGCCGCCGGCGAGCCCGTCCCCCACGACCTGCTGCAGCAGTGGAAGGGCACCTCCAAGCGCGAGGCGATCCAGGGGCTGCTGCGCGGGCTCGGCCAGGACCCGAGCACCGGCCAGGTCGACAAGATCTTCGACGGGTTCGGTGAGCGTCTCGTCACCGCGTATCGCGAGACCCCGCCACAGCCGTTCCCGGGTGTGCCCGAGATGTTCGCGACGCTGCGCTCGCGGGGAGTGAAGGTGGCGCTGCAGACCGGCTACTCCACCGAGATCGCCGCCGCCATCCTCGACGGCCTCGGCTGGACCGTCGGCGCCGACGCCGGCTCGACCGTCGACGCCGTGATCACCTCCGACCTCGTCGCCGCCAGCCGCCCCGCTCCGTACCTCGTCTTCCGCTGCATGGAGGCCACCGGCGTCCAGGACGTACGCCGCGTGCTGGTCGCCGGCGACACTCCCAACGACCTCGGGGCCGGCACCAACGCCGGAGCGGGCTTCGTCGTCGGCGTCGCCACCGGCTCCTTCACCCACGACCAGCTGGCCGGCGAGCCCCACACCCATCTCCTGCCCTCGACGGCCGCCCTGCCGGCACTCCTGTAACCCAGGTCCCTTGACTGGACACAGACCAAGGCAAAGACTGGCGACATGGCACTGACCAAGAAGCAGAAGGCGATCCTGACCACCAGCGCGCTCGCGGCCCAGGTGGTGGTCGCTCCAGTGATCCTGCGTGACCTGCAGAGCCGCTCCGACGACGAGCTGCGCGGCCCGCGGCTCCTGTGGCGACTGTGGGGCAGCACCAACCTGCTCGGCGCGGCCGCCTACTGGTTCGTCGGCCGGAAGCCTGCCAAGGCGTAGGCCGCTGTCGGATACCCGCCCGTCCCGGCCGCGGGCTCCGATTTTCGAACCTGCATGGATATGCGGCGCTGCCAAGCGCGTTCATGCCCTGGCACAAATTTTCCGACCCGCCCTTCTCAAACGCTCCGCGGCCAAGGAAGGGTGCTAAGTGTCGGGGGTCACAAAACTCGGACCCTGCCCAAGCCAGGAGTGAACACACATGGGGACGCACAACTCGGACGGACCTGCCCGGGTCACCAGACGCTCGTTCGTCGGATACGTCATCGGTGGCGCCACGCTGATCACCGCCGCCGATCTGGGGCTGGCTCCGCCGGCCGCCAACGCCCTGCCGGTGCCGTCGGTGCCTCAGGTCCCTGAGCTCTACGATCTCAACGACTTCCTGACCCACTGCGCACTGCCGACCTCGAACCTGATCGCGATCGAGATCGACGAAAAAGGCCACGCCCACTTCGCGCTGCCGCGGATGGAGGTCGGCCAGGGCATCACGACGGCCGTCGCGATGCTCATCGCCGACGAGCTCGACCTCCCGGTCGACGACGTGCACGTCACGCTCGCGCCGGCACGGCCGGAGCTGCTCTTCAACCAGCTGACCGGCGGCTCCAACACGATCGTCTCGATGTACACCCCGGTGCGCGTCGCAGCCGCCATCGCCCGCAAGGCGCTGCTCGAGGCGGCCGCGATCCTGCTCGGGACCAACGTGGCACAGCTGGTCGCCAAGGGCGGCGTCATCAGTCTTCCGGGTGGCTCGTCGGTGACCTATGGCGAAGCCGCTGCGAAGGCGGCGAAGCCGACGACCGAGAAGGTCGAGGTCCAGCTGAAGAAGACCTCCGACCACGAGATCGTCGGAAAGCCGCATCGGCGCGTCGACGCGCGCGCCGCCGTCACCGGCAAGAAGCAGTTCGCGATGGACCTCGACATCCCCAACGCGCTGCCCACGATGGTGTGTCGCGCGCCCGAGCTCAACGGCACGCCGCACGCGATCAACAACAAGGGCGACGTCGAGACGATGCCGGGCGTCACCCACGTCGCGATCATCCCGACCGGTGTCGCGGTCCGGGCCAAGACGTTCGGGCAGTGCATCGACGCCGTACGCGCGCTGGACGTCACCTGGAACTCCGGCACCGTGGGCGGGCTGTCGGCCAAGGACATCAAGGCCGAGCTCAAGGCCGGACAGATCCCGCTGGCGGTGCCGAAGATCGGGGCGACCTCGGTCGACGGCGAGTTCACCTTCCACTTCCGCAGCGGCTCGGCCCTCGAGCCCAACTGTGCGGTCGCCGACGTACGCGACGGCGAGGCCACCGTCTGGGGCGGCCTCAAGTCGCCGATCGACGCCCAGGGCAGGATCGCCAAGGCGCTCGGCCTCCCGCAGACCAAGGTGACGGTCAACGTGGTCCAGGGCGGCGGTTCCTTCGGCCGCAAGCTCTTCAGCGACGCCGCGGTGGAGGCTGCGCACGCCTCCAAGGCCTTCGGAGCGCCGGTCAAGCTGATGTGGCACCGCGCCGACGAGCCGCGCCAGGGCCGGGTGCACCCGATGGCGGTCTCCAAGGTCCGGGCGACGGTGCTGGCCGGTAGCGTCCTCACCTTCGAGCAGCGCCACGCCAGCGTGGCCTGCGACTTCACCCACGGGCTCGGCGAGCGGCTGACCGCCGAGGCGGCCGCGCTGCCGACCGGCCTGTCGAACCTGACCTTCTCGGAGTCGATCTTCCTGCTCAGCCAGGAGCTGCCCTACAACTTCGGGGTCATCACCCAGCTGCTCAACGAGCCGAAGCCGGCGGTCGACCGGTTCAACACCAGCTCGGTGCGCAACATCTACTCCCCCGACGTCGCCACCGCCAGCGAGCTCATGGTCGACCAGCTGGCAAAGAAGCTGAAGCAGGATCCGGTCGCCTTCCGGCGCAGCTACCTCAAGAGCAAGTCGGTCAAGCGCGTCCTGAACCGGGCCGCCGAGCTCGGCGACTGGGGCCGCTCGATGCCGGCAGGCACTGCTCAGGGCATCGCCGTCCACAAGGAGTACAAGGGCGCCACCGCCGTCCTCGTCGAGATCGACTGCCGCCCCGAGACCGTCAACCGCAAGGTACGCGACGCGGTCACCGGGCCCCGGGTCACCAAGGCCGTCGTGGTCGCCGACGTGGGTCTGGTGATCAACCCGGCCGGAGTCAAGGCCCAGATGATGGGTGGCTTCTCCGACGGGATGTGCCAGGCGCTGACCTACGGCAACCACCTGGTCGACGGGCAGTTCCTGGAGGCCAGCTGGGACAACTCGGCCTACACCCGGCAGTGGAACACGCCGTTCGACTTCGAGTGCGAGGTGATCGAGTCGCACGGCAGCCAGCCGGGCGGTGTCGGCGAGGCCGGGGTGGCCGCCTCCATGGCCGCCGTCGCCTGCGCCTACGCCCGCGCCACCGGCAAGATGCCCACGGAGTTCCCGATCAACTTCCGCGACCCGCTCCACTTCGAGCCCAAGTCCTTCATCCCGTCCGTCCCCGAGTCGCCGACCGACGGCCTCGCCCACACCTTCTGAGGTCTTCGATGCCTTCACACACCTTCCAGCTCAACGGCGAGTCCGTCACCGTCGACGTCGAGGACGACGTACGCATCCTGTGGGTCCTGCGCGACGTCCTCGGTGTCACCGGCCCGAAGTACGGCTGTGGCATCAACGTCTGCAAGGCCTGCACGTCGCACATCAACGGCAAGGCGTTCAACCCCTGCTCGGTGCGGGTCGCCGACATCGGCGCCGACGACGAGATCACCACGATCGAGGGTCTCGCCGACACCGCCCCGGGCGAGGGGCTGCACCCGATGCAGGAGGCCTGGCTCGAGCACGACGTCGCCCAGTGCGGCTACTGCCAGCCCGGCCAGATCATGGCCGCGGTCGCTCTCGTCAACAAGGTCCGCGAGGAGGGCCGCGCGATCAACGAGGCCGACCTCGACACCATCCGCAACGTCTGCCGCTGCGGCACCTACTCCCGGATCCGCGAGGCCATCAAGACCGGACAGGACGCGATGGCCCGCGGGCTCTAGTGGTCGGAGCCGCTAGTCTCCGGAGAGCTCCTGCTCCGCGCTTCGCGCGGTCACTCTCTCGCTCGGCGCGAGCGGACGAGCGAGCTCGCCGCTCGGCCTCGCTACGATCGTCTCGATCCGCTCGACCTTCGCGGTGAGCTGGCCGGTGTAGCCGGGCCGGATATCGGCCTTGAGCACCAGCCCGACCCGCGGCGAGACGGCGCTCACCGCGTCGACGCACTGCTTGATGACACCCATCACCTCGTCCCACTCACCCTCCAGGTTGGTGAACATGGCGTTGGTCTCGTTGGGCAGTCCGGACTCGCGGACGATGCGGATCGCCTCCGCGACGGACGCGGCCACCGAGCCATCGGGGTCGTCGGAGGTCGTCGGGGCGATCGAGAAGGCGGCGAGCATGTCGAGACAATATCCAACTGCCTCCCCAGCCGCCGCCGTCGGCTGCATATAGTGGCGCCGCCGGGGGCCGAACGTGCCACAGCCGGCGGGAAGGAACCGATGAGTGAGGGACTCGACCGGCTCGCGGCCACGCTCGGCGTGCCGGCCACGCGGCTCGCGCCGCTGGAGGCGTACGACGACGAGCAGCTGGGCCGGTTCAACGATCTGACCCAGAGCGCGATGACCGCGGAGGACAAAGCGTTCGACGCCTCTCTCGACGAGGCGCTGAAGCTGGTCCCGAAGATGCTGCGCGGGGTCGTCCAGAAGATGCTCGGAGGTGCCCGATGACGGCTCTGACCAGCGCGCTGGAGATCACCAAGCTCGCCCACGAGATGCATGTCGACGAGGCCGAGCTCGCCTTCCTCGCCACCAGCTCCCCCGACGACCTCCGCGACCTTCGCGGGATCGTCTCGCACGCGATGTTCAGCCGTCACGAGTCCCGGGTCAAGGGGCTGGCGGCGGTCAGCAAGAAGCTCCCCGCGGCGGTCACCGCGAAGATCACCGAGATCGCGATGGGGCCGATGCTCAGCGCCCGGGTGGCTGCGGTGATGGATCCCGCCGACGCCGCGAAGCTGGCCGGTCACCTGAAGCCGGCGTTCCTCGCCGAGCTCTCCGTCCATCTCGACCCGAGCCGGGTCGGGGCGATCATCGCCAAGCTCGACCGAGCCCTGCTCGTCGACGTCGGCCGCCGACTCCTGGCCGACGGTCACGTCCTGACCCTGGCCAGGTTCACCGGCGTCGTCGGCCCCGAGACCTCGCTCCAGGTGATGGACGGCGCCTCCGGCGCCGAGATCCTCCAGGTGGCGCTCTTCCTCGACGACACCACGGTGCTGGACCCGATCCTCGCCGGCCTCCCCGACGAGACGGTCTCCGAGATCGCCACTGCCACCTCCACCCAGGGCGAGGCCGTGGAGGCCCTCCTGGCCACCCTCGCCGAGGACAGCCGCGCCAGGATCGCTTCACTCGCCTGACCGCAGCCCACCGAGGCGTCACGCCCGTCGGTCGAGGCGTCACGCCCGTCGGTCGAGACGTCAGCCGGGTGACGTCTCGACCGACGTAGCTGACGTCTCGGCAGATGACGAACGGCCCGCCACCCTCTCGGGTGACGGGCCGTTTGAATCAGTCGGGTCAGGCGTTGACCAGGCTGCGCAGGACGTACTGCAGGATCCCGCCGTTGCGGTAGTAGTTGGCCTCACCGGGGGTGTCGATGCGGACGACCGCGTCGAACTCCACACCCGTGTCGGTGGTGACCTTGACCGTCTTCGGGGTGCGGCCCTCGTTGAGCTCGGTGATGCCGGAGATCGAGAAGGTCTCCTCACCGGTCAGGCCGAGGCTGTCGGCGTTCTGGCCCGCGGGGAACTGCAGCGGGATGACGCCCATGCCGATGAGGTTGGAGCGGTGGATGCGCTCGAACGACTCGGTGATGACCGCCTTGACGCCCAGCAGCGAGGTGCCCTTGGCAGCCCAGTCGCGCGAGGAGCCGGAGCCGTACTCCTTGCCGCCGAGGACGACCAGCGGGGTGCCGGCCGCGGCGTAGTTCTGCGCCGCGTCGTAGATGAAGCTGACCGGAGCGTCGGGCTGGGTGAAGTCGCGGGTGTAGCCACCCTCGGTGCCCGGGGCGACCTGGTTCTTGATCCGGATGTTGGCGAAGGTGCCGCGGATCATGATCTCGTGGTTGCCTCGGCGCGAGCCGTAGGAGTTGAAGTCGCGCTGCTCGACACCGTGCTCGATGAGGTACTTGCCGGCAGGCGAGTCCTTCTTGATGTTGCCGGCAGGGCTGATGTGGTCGGTGGTGACCGAGTCGCCCAGCTTCAGCAGCACCCGGGCGCCGTCGATGTCGGTGACCGGGGCCGGGGTCTTGGCCATGCCCTCGAAGTAGGGAGCCTTGCGGACGTAGGTCGACTCCTCGTCCCAGGTGAAGGTGTCACCGGTCGGGGTCGGCAGGTTCTTCCAGCGCTCGTCGCCCGCGAAGACGTCGGCGTAGTCCTTCGTGAACATGTCGGAGGAGATCGAGGTGGCGATGGTCTCCTCGACCTCGGCCGGGGTCGGCCAGATGTCCTTGAGGAAGACGTCGTTGCCGTCCTGGTCCTGACCCAGCGGGTCCTCGAACAGGTTCACGTTCATGTTGCCGGCCAGGGCGTAGGCGATGACCAGCGGCGGCGACGCGAGGTAGTTCATCTTCACGTCGGGGTTGATGCGACCCTCGAAGTTGCGGTTGCCGGAGAGGACCGAGACGACGGCGAGGTCGTGCTCGTTCACCGCGGCGGAGACCTCGGGGATGATCGGGCCCGAGTTGCCGATGCAGGTCACGCAGCCGTAGCCGACCAGGTTGAAGCCGACCTTCTCCAGGTAGGGCGTGAGGCCCGACTTGTCGTAGTAGTCGGTGACGACCTTCGAGCCCGGCGCGAGGGTGGTCTTGACCCACGGCTTGCGGGTCAGCCCCTTCTCGACGGCCTTCTTGGCCAGCAGCGCCGCGCCGATCATGACCGACGGGTTGGAGGTGTTGGTGCAGGAGGTGATCGAGGCGATCGTGACCGCGCCGTTCTCCAGCTCGAACTGCTGACCGTCGGCCAGGGTGACCGGGATCTTCGCATCGGTCGCCTTGGAAGTGTACGTCGGCAGGTGACCCTCGAAGGAGGTCTTGGCGTCGGTGAGCGAGACGCGGTCCTGCGGGCGCTTCGGGCCGGCGATCGAGGGGACGACCGTGGCGAGGTCCAGCTCGAGCCTCTCCGAGAAGCGCGGCTCGGCGGCCGGGTCGTGCCAGAGGCCCTGCTCCTTGGCGTACTTCTCCACCAGCGCCAGCTGCTCCTCGGAGCGGCCGGTGAGCTCGAGGTAGTTGATGGTCTCCTCGTCGACCGGGAAGATCGCGATGGTGGAGCCGAACTCGGGGCTCATGTTGCCGATGGTGGCGCGGTTGGCCAGCGGCAGCGCGGTGACGCCGTCGCCGTAGAACTCGACGAACTTACCGACCACACCGTGCTTGCGCAGCATCTCGGTGATGGTGAGCACCAGGTCGGTCGCGGTCGAGCCCTCGGGCAGGTCGCCGTTGAGCTTGAAGCCGACCACGCGCGGGATCAGCATGGAGACCGGCTGGCCCAGCAGCGCGGCCTCGGCCTCGATGCCGCCGACGCCGAAGCCGAGGACGCCCAGGCCGTTGACCATGGTGGTGTGGGAGTCGGTGCCGACGCAGGTGTCGGGGTAGGCCTGCAGCTCGCCGTCGACCTCACGGGTGAAGACGGTGCGGGCGAGGTGCTCGATGTTGACCTGGTGGACGATGCCGGTGCCCGGCGGGACGACCTTGAAGTCCTCGAAGGCGGTCTGGCCCCACCGCAGGAACTGGTAGCGCTCGCGGTTGCGCTCGTACTCGATCTCGACGTTGCGCTCGAAGGCCTCCGGCGTGCCGAAGACCTCGGCGATCACGGAGTGGTCGATGACCATCTCGGCGGGCGAGAGCGGGTTGATCTTGGTCGGGTCGCCACCGAGCTCGGCCGCGGCCTCGCGCAGGGTGGCAAGGTCGACGATGCAGGGCACGCCGGTGAAGTCCTGCATGATCACGCGCGCCGGCGTGTACTGGATCTCCTTGTCGGGATCGGCGGTCTCGTCCCAGCCCGCCAGCGCCAAGATGTCGTCGGCGGTGATGTTCGCGCCGTCCTCGGTGCGCAGGAGGTTCTCCAGCAGCACCTTCAGCGAGTATGGGAGTGACGCGACAGCACCCTCGGGGAGCCCCTCACCCTTGACCGCATCCAGGCGGAAGATCTCGTAGGACTTACCGTCCACGTCCAGGGTGCTCTTGGCACCGAAGCTGTCCTTGCTGGCCAACGCGTTCATCTCCTTGCTCGCGTCTACAGACGTACGAATTCAAGTCTTTGGAACCCATCCTGCCCCGGCTACCCGCGCCGGGGAAACAAAGGCTCACCTAACCTTTTGTGGCGGCCACCCGCCCAATCTCTTGATATCAAGATACATGATGTCGAACGACAATTCGAATCACCCGGCGCGCCGGGTTGTGACCACCGCCGCTGACAGCGATCCTCGGATGCTCCATGATTGGTCCGACCGGGCGTCCCGGCGGGCAGAGCTCGTCGGGAACCAGTAATGATGCGAGGAGAGCCTTGAGCACGCTGATCGCAGTCGTGGCACTGGTGGTCGCCGCGGCCGCGGCCGCTGCCGCTGTCGCCTGGCGTCTGCGGCGGTCCAACCAGGCCCTGCGCGCCGAGACCATCGGGCTGCTGTGGCGGCTGGAGCAGGCCGACCTCACGGCGCCGCGCAGCGCCTACGCCGAGCTCCCGCCCGAGGACCGGCTGCTGAGCATCCGCATCCTCAACCCGCTCGAGCTGGCCTCCGCCCAGACCAAGGCGGCCACGATGCTGCACCGGGTGCGCCCCGCGCTGCTCTCGAAGATGGTCTACGACCAGGCCGCCGAGTCGCTGCGCGAACGGCTCGCCGACGAGGGTGTCGTGGCCGAGGTCAGGGTCCATGCTGGTCGCTAGCCTCGCTCTGCTTGCCGCCATCGGCGCTGCTGTGGTCGTCGCTCTCGCCCTTAGGGAGCAGCGTCGTCTGGAGCAGGCGCTGGAGGCCGTACGCCTCAGGGACCTGAAGGCGCGCACGTCCCACGCCGAGGCCGAGCGCGCGACGAACTGGCTCGGCCCGATCACCGAGCCGATCACTGCACCGTTCGCTGGCGCGACCCGATCGGTGGCGGATGCGCTCGCCCGCGTCGTGCCTCGTTCGAGCCGGCGCGGCACGCGCGTGCTCGACAAGGTGCCGACCGCGACGACCAAGGAGCTGCTCGGCGCCCTCGGCCCTCACCTCGACGAGGCCGTCCTCGACCGCAGGCAGCTGATCACCGATCTCTCCGACGAACCGACGATGGCGATGCGCGCCATCACCGACGACGCCAGCCGCTAACGGCTCCCCTGGCGCTCGAGGGTCTCCAGGCGCTCGCGCAGGCGGGCACGCTCGTCGTCGGTGAGCGGCACCTCGAGCTCGTCGACGTACGCCATCGCCTCGTCGAGCCCGATCTCGCGGTGCTCGGTCTCCTCGCCCTCGCGGCGGATGGTGACGGTGTCGTGGGTGAGGCTGATGTGGCGGTCCGCGAGGAGCTTGGTCACGATCATCCGGTGGCGGAAGTGCACCGTCGGGTGGGTGCTGGTGTAGTGATGGCCGATCGCGACGTCGCTGGGCACCACCAGCGCCTCGTCGTGGGTGTGCATTGGATCCCACCCGTCGCCCTTCGCCCGTTCCAGCGCCCAACCGTGCTCGGTCCATCGCACCCGATGGGTGATGCCGCCGAGCTGGTCGACGGCCCCGTCGACCAGCGGGATCGGCCGCCACACGCTCAGCCCGAACCCGGGATCCGTCAGCAGCCGCTCGCCGTCGAGGTCGACGACGGCCACCAGATGCGTACGTCCTGCCTCGGTCGGGTCGTCGCCGACCCGCGCGAGCCGCCGCTCGACGGCGTATCCGAGCTGCTCCAGCGCTGCCGCGAGCAGCGTTCCGTGCTCGAAGCAGTAGCCGCCTCTCCCCCGCCCGACGAACTTCTTCTGCACGTCCGCCAGGTCGACGCCAGGATGCTGCTCCAGCAGCACGTCGATGTTGTCGAAGGTGAAGGTGCGCAGGTGCGCGTCGTAGATCTCCTCCAGCGTCTCGCGCGAGGGGCCGGGCGGCTCGGCCACCCCGATCCGCTCCAGATAGGCGGTCAGATCGAGCCGGTCGGTCCCCCACAGATCATCGCTCACGACAGCATCTCAGCGCCGATGTCCATGATGCGCAACCGATATCCGTGTCGAGGCAGGTCACGGCTGGTTGACCTCCAGACGGAGGATGCGGTCGTCGCCGTGGCGGGGCTCGGTGCCGCCCCAGGTGGCGCCGTCGGTGTTAGAGGTGATGACCCACAACGCCCCGTCCGGCGCCACCTCGACAGTACGGATCCGGCCGTACTCCTCCACGAAGTGCTCGATGGGGTCCGCCGTCGCGGCCGGGCCATCGACCGGCAGCTGCCAGAGGCGCTGTCCGCCCAGGGCACCGATCCACAGCGAGCCCGCCGCGTAGGCGATGCCCGACGGGCTGGCCTCGTCCGGATGGATCGTGGCGATCGGCGGCTTGCCGGTCGCCCCTTCGATGCCTTCGGTCTCGGGCCATCCGTAGTCGCGACCGGCGCGGACGACATTGACCTCGTCCCAGGTGCGGTGGCCGAGCTCTGAGGCGTACGCCGTGCCGTCCGGGCCGAACGTGATCCCTTGGACGTTGCGGTGTCCGCCGGAATAGATCGGCGAGTCGCTCGGGTTCTCCGCCGGGACGGAGCCGTCCAGCGCGATGCGAAGGATCTTGCCGTTGAGCGAGTCGGCGGCGGCAGCGTTCTCGGGCTCGAACGCGTCGCCTGTGCCGACCCAGAGATGTCCGTCAGGGCCGATGGCGAGGCGGCCGCCGTGGTGGCGGTCGGCGGTCTGGATCCCGTCGAGCAGCACCCGGTCGACGGCGAGGGAGCCGAAGTCGTCGGCGATGGTGAGGGCCACGATCCGGTTCTGGTCCGTGCCCGACGCAGACGCGAACACGGTGCGGTCGGTCGCGAAGTCGGGCGAGGCGACGATGCCCAGCAGGCCGCCCTCCGAGCTGACCTCGACATCGGGGACGACGCCGACGCGCCGGGGCTCGCCGCCCTCGGCGGGAACCCGCAAGATCTCGCCGGTGAGCCGCTCCGAGACGAGTGCGGAGCCGTCGGGGAGGAAGGTGAGACCCCACGGTGAGGTCAGCCCCGTGCTGAGCTCGACCGGCTCACCGAGGGTCGCCACGGCCGCCGATGGCACCTCGGACGAGGCGGCGGGCTCGCCGGTCGTCAGTGCCGGCCCATTGTTCGTTGCCACCCCGGGCTGCTCGGACCCGCTGCTGCAGGCACTGAGGACGAGGGCGGCCGCGGTCGCCGCGATCGCCGCCCGGTGTCGTACAGATGTGACGAGGGGTCCGCCCCTGACGTCGTTGCTGAAGGTCGACGCTGTCGACCTGGTGTGCTCATCTCGGGGGTGGTTCATGCGAGCCTCCTGACGGTTTGGACCGTTGCGTTCACTGCCGCGTCCGCGACAGTGAACCCAGTGTCGATATCTGCCAGGAGCCTGAACAGGTGCAGCCGACACGGGGGTTGACGACCCCCGTCAACCCGCGCCGGCAGCTCAGGCGACCGCCGCGGACCTAGGACGAAGGGGGCTTTGAGGAGACCGGCTCCATCGACTGGGACCCGACGACGGCCAGCAGCGCCATCCTCTCGGCGGCGTCGGTGCCTGCCCTCGGTGTGAACCAGAGCAGCCGCTGCAGACCGTCCTCGCTGACCAGGTTGAGACACGCGAGGTCGAGCAGGCCCACGATGGGATGCAGGATGCGCTTGCGCTCATGCCGCCTCACCGCGACGTCGTGCACGTGCCACAGTCCCGCGAACTCCGGTGACCTCTCGAGCAGCACATCGACCAGGCGCGCCGCCTCGGTGTCGCCGGCAGCGCGTCGCCCGACGGCCGCGCGCAGGTCGGCCACGAAGGAGCGCGACTGCGGGGCATGGTCCTCCTCCGGATAGATCCGCCTCGTGCCTTCGTCGGTGAACCAGCGGTAGAGGAAGCTGGCCGATCGCCCCCGATGCACCGACAGGTCACCGAGCAGCGCGACGGCGAGCGGGTTCTGGACCAGCACGGTGTGCAGGTCGGTGATGACCATGGCAGGTGTCGAGTCGAGCCGCATCAACAGGTCCAGCATGCCCGGATGCACGTGGGACGCGGCGCCGCCCTCAGAGGGCAGCGCACGGTTGGCCAGGCGGTAGAGATGATCGCGCTCGTCCCTGCTGAGCCGCAGAGCGCGCGCCAGCGCCGCGAGCATCTCTTCGGAAGGCTGGGAACCGGCGCCCCGCTCGAGCTCGGTGTAGTACTCGACCGAGGCGCCGGCCAGGACCGCGACCTCGTCGCGCCGCAGTCCCGGGACTCGTCGGCGCGCCCCGGGCGTGAGACCCACGTCGGCAGGGCGCACCCGGTCCCGGCGTGATCGCAGGAACGTGCCCAGCTCGGCGTATCTGGTCCTCGGCATGACGCAATCGTTGCCTGTCTGCAGGACCCTGCCAAGGGGACGTCATCCCCACCCTCGCAGGATGCCCGGTCTCATACGAGGAATGGGCCGATTCTTTCTGGGATGGGGATGCGCGCGATCAGAGCAGCTTGTCCTGAGTGAACGGCACGTCCCTGAGGCGTCGACCGGTGGCGTGGAAGATCGCGTTGCCGATCGCGGCCGGCACCCCGGTCCCGGGGGTCTCCCCGAAGCCCCGCGCCCCGAGCGAAGGCTCTCGGACGCTGTCCACCTGATCGACGAACAAGGCCTCCACCGACGGAACATCGGCGCAGACGGGAACCAGGTAGGCGGAGAGGTTGGGGTTGACGATCCTGGCCGTATTGGGATCGACCATCGTGTGCTCCATCAGCGCGAAGCCGAGTCCCCAGGTCACCCCACCGATCACCTGGCCGCGTGCGGTGCGGCGGTTGAGCACCTTCCCGAGGTCGTACGCCGCCACGACCCGGCTCACCCGCAACGCACCTACCTGCGGTCGGATCCGTACCTCCACGAACACCGCTCCGTACGTGTGTCCGGGGCTGTTCTTACGCTCACCGTGCACGACGAGGTTTGTGCCGCGGCGACCCATCACCCGGCGGACGCGCTCCCGGCGTCGAGGATCTCGGAGGGCGTAGAGCCACCCGTCGGCCAGCCCCACGTCACCGGTCGGCACTCCGTGCAGCACGGAGTACGGGTCGCCGACGGCGATCCGGATGAGCTCGGCTCGCGCGGACATGGCTGCTTGGTCCACCGGGCCCACGACGCTCGGCATCGTCGAGGACCCTGCCGAGATCGACGCGCGCGGGAACGCGGTGTCGCCCAGCAGCGTGGTGACGTGATCGAGCGGCAGGCCGAGCCTGTCGGCCGCGACCTGGGTCAGCACGGTGTAGGTGCCGGTGCCGATGTCCTGGCTCGCGGTCCGCAGCGTCGCCCGACCGTCGAGACCGATGGTGATCGAGGCGAACGAGTCGATCGAGCCGAAGCTGTGGAACTCGGTGGCCATCCCCCACCCGATGCGCTCGTCGCCGTCCCGGGTCCGTCCCGGCCTCGGGTCGCGCCGCTCCCAGCCGAACGCCTCGGCCGCCGTCCGGTAGCACTGCGCCAGCCGGATGTTCGCGTCGGTGGTGGCGGTGTTGCGCAGCCGCAGCTCCACCGGGTCGAGCCCGATCTCGTAGCTCAGCTCGTCCAAGGCGGTCTCGAGCCCGAAGTGCGCGGTCGTCTCGGGCGAGCGCATGTAGCTGCCCGTGTGCAGGTCGAGCTTGACCCCCAGCTGCCGGACATGGACGTTGGGGCTGGTGTAGAGGTCGAGTGCGGAGTCGCTGGCGTTGTAGACGCCGTCCTCGGTCCGGCTCAGCTGTTGCACCGAGGTGCTGACGATCGCGGTCAAACGCCCGTCGCGGGTGGACCCGAGCTGCAGGTGGTGGTTGAACTCGGAGCGATGACCGCTGGAGGTGTACATCTGCGCGCGGGAGAGCACCAGCTTCACGGGCCTGCCGACCAGCTGAGCGGCCGCCGCGGTGAGCAGGGTGTGCGGGTAGACGGGTCCCTTGGCCCCGAAGCCTCCACCCAGGTAGGGCGCGATCACCCGAACCCGGTCGCCGGGGTCCACCGTGCGGTCCGGAATGAGGCCGAACGCCTCGGCGACGATCATGCGCGAGAACACGACGCCCTGGGCGCTCTCGTAGATCGTCAGCTTCCCGTCCTGCCACACCGCTGTGGTGGTCGGAGGCTCGATCGGGTTGTGGTGGTGCATCGGGCTGCCGTAGGACTGGTCGATCCGCACTGCAGCCTGCCTCAGCGCCGACTCGGCGTCGCCCTTGACGCGCTCGTTGGGCTTTGCGCGGAAGTCGGGTGGGATCTCCGCCTGGTCCATGGCATCCGCGAGCCGTACGACCGCCTCCTCGCCGCGGTAGCGCACCCGGACAAGGGCGGCCGCCTCCTGGGCCTGCTCGAGCGTCTCGGCCACCGCGTACGCAACCGGCTGTCCGTGATGGTGGATCCGCGTGTCCTGCATCGGCACGAAGCCCTTGGTGTAGGGGAAGGCCGGTGCCTTGAGCCTCGGCATGTCGCGGTGTGTGTAGACCGCGACGACCCCAGGGTGGGCGAGCGCTGCACCGGTGTCGATCTCGAGGATCTCCCCTCGGGCGATCGTGCTCATCGTCAGGAACCCGTGCAGGGCATCGGCAACCTCGTTGTCCGCTGCGTACCGGGCCGCGCCGGTGACCTTGACCCGGCCGTCCACGCGCTCGACACCCTGCCCGACCAGCCCGGTCATCGCACACCTCCGAGATCATCGAGGATGCTCGCCAGCGCCCGCTGGACGAGCTCGACCTTGAATCTGTTGTCCTCGCGCGGTGCGGCCTCTCGGACGAGGGCCTGGCCGGCCTCGCGAATCGCCGCCGCCGTGAGCGGACGGCCTCGCAACGCCCCTTCGACGCGCTGATCCCGCCACGGGCGCGTGCCGACACCTCCGAACGCCAACCGCACGTCCTGCACCACGCGGCCTCTCAGCTGGATCGACGCCGCCACGGAGACCACGGCGAACTCGAAAGTCGCCCGGTCGCGCAGCTTGAGGTAGCGCGAGCGCGTGGCCAGAGGGGTGCGCGGAACGTCCACCCGGGTGATGAGATCCTCGCTGTCCATCACCGTCTCCCGGTCCGGCGTCGTCCCCGGCAGGAGGTAGAAGTCCGCGATCGGGACGACTCGAGGCCCGCGAGAGCCGAGCACGTGCACCTGGGCGTCCATCGACAGGAGCGCCACCGCCAGGTCGGAGGGGTGCGTTGCGATGCAGTGGTCGCTGCCACCGAGGATCGCGTGCCCGCGGCTGTGACCCTCGATCGCAGGACAGCCACTGCCCGCAGTGCGCTTGTTGCACGGCGAGGCCTCGTCGCGGAAGTAGCCGCACCTGGTCCGCTGCAGCAGGTTGCCGCCGATGCTGGCCATGTTGCGGACCTGCGGGGACGCCGAGGCGAGGAGCGCCTCCGACAGCCCTGGGAACGCCCGCCGTACGCCGGGGTCTTCGGCGACCTCGCTCATCGTGGCCGCCCCGCCAACCCGTAGCCGGCGCGAGTCGAGGCTGATCCTCCGAGTGTTGAGGCGGCTGACATCGACCAGGTGCCCGTGTGCCTCGGCGCCGTCCCGCATCAGGTTCAGCAGGTCGGTACCGCCGGCGATGTACGTCGAGTGCGGTGTGCTCGCGGCAACCCGCACCGCTTGGGCCGGGTCGGTCACGGCCGTGTAGCCGAACGCCCTCATCGCCGGCTCCCATGCGCTGCGTCGGCGACGGCCGCCACGATGTTCTGGTAGGCCGCGCAACGACACAGGTTGCCGCTCATCCACTCTCGGATCTGCGCGTCGGAGCCTGCGTGCCCTTCGTTGATGCAGGCGACGGCCGACATGATCTGCCCAGGGGTGCACGCACCGCACTGGAAGGCGTCGTGTCGGATGAACGCCTCCTGCACGGGATGCAGGTCCTCGCCTCGTGCCAACCCTTCGATCGTGGTGACCTCGACGTCCTGTGCCATGACGGCGAGGGTCAGGCAGGACTTGATCCGCTCACCGTCGACCAGGACGGTGCACGCACCGCACTCACCGCGGTCGCAGCCCTTCTTGGTGCCGGTGAGGCGGAGCCGCTCGCGCAGAGCATCCAACAGCGTGACCCTCGGCTCCACCGCGACGACGTGCCGCTGCCCGTTGACAGACAGGGCGACCTCGGTCGATGCCCCGGCGGGGACGGTGAAGGAACGGAGGACAGGTGTCGCTTCGGCGGCACCAGCCCCCGCCACGGGGGTGATCGTCGCGCCCGCTGCGGCCGCCGTGCAGGACGCTAGGAAAGTCCGGCGGCTGGCCGTCAGTCTCCCGCCCTCGGGACTGGCTTCGCCTGGTGGCGACGAGACATCTTCATCGTCGAGGGTTCCCATGTACGTGGCCTTTCGTCGTTGGCCCGAGCCACACCGGCCGGCCCCGAGCTCTGCGTCCACGCTGCCAGCGTGGTGGCCTGCGGCAACAGTGGATCCGGAAGGAGGGGACGCCATCCCCTCCTTCTCTCGCGGCCGGTTCGTCACCTGCAGGTGCAGAGTCGCCGAGGCAGCATCCGGACCGCGTAAGGCCCACAGGCAACAGCGAGTCAGCGATAATCCTGGCGATGACCATCTACGACACCATCGTCGTCGGAGCGGGCGTCGCCGGGCTCACGGCGGCACGACTGCTCAGCGGAGCGGGCCGAAGCGTCCTCGTGCTCGAGGCCCGAGATCGCGTCGGCGGGCGAGTCCACACCCAGCGGAGCGACGGCCTCGTCACAGACCTCGGCGCGTCGTGGATCCATGGCGTGGACGACAACCCGTTGGTCGACGTCGTCCGCGCGTTCGGCATGCCGATGGCCGAGTTCACCGTCGGCAGCTTCCAGCCCGACGGCCGGCCGATCGCCTACTACGGCCCCGGCGGCAACCGCCTGAGCGCAGCCGACGCCGAGCGCTTCGCCGCCGACGTGCACACGGTCGACGAGCTCCTGGACCGCACGGTCGCGACGTCGCGGCCCGGCGACTCCTACGAGACCGCCGTCGAGACGGCGCTGGCCGGGCTCGACTGGCGGCCGGAGCGCGTCGAGCGGGTGCGGGAGTTCCTGCGGCACCGCACAGAGGAGCAGTACGGCGTGTGGATCGCCGACCTCGACGCCCACGGGCTCGACGACGATCAGGTCGAGGGTGACGAGGTGGTCTTTCCCGAGGGCTACGACCGGCTCGCGACACGCCTGGCCGACGGCCTGGACGTCCGGCTCGCTCACGTCGTCGGCAGCGTGCGCTGGTCGCACGACGGCGTGAGCGTGACCAGCGACCGCGGCAAGTTTCGAGCCGATCGCGTCGTCGTCACGGTGCCGATCGGCGTACTGAAGTCTCCCGAGCTCCTCATCGATCCGCCCCTTCCGGAGCCGCTGGCCGGGGCGATCGAGCGCCTGGAACCGAACCACTTCGAGAAGGTCGTCCTTCGTTTCCCCGACCGGTTCTGGGACGACGGCGTCTACGCGATCCGGCGCCAGGGCGACGCCGGGCGCTGGTGGCACTCCTGGTACGACCTGACCGACCTGCACGGTGTGCCGACGCTCCTCACCTTCGCCGCCGGCCCCTGCGCCGAGGCCATCCGCACCTGGGACGACGACGCCGTCGCGGCCTCGGTGCTCGCCTCGCTCCGGGAGATCTACAGTGACGCCGTCGCGGAACCCGACCACGTGCTCGTCACCAGGTGGCGAGACGATCCGTTCGCCCGGGGCTCGTACGGGTATCTGACCGTGGGCGCATCGCCTGAGGACCACGACCTCCTCGCGACCCCCGTCGAAGGAGTTCTGCACATCGCGGGAGAGGTCACCTGGTCCGAGGATCCGGCGACCGTGACCGCGGCGCGCTCCGCTCCGGACACCGCGTCGCCGAGACCATCCTCGGCACGCCGGTCGCCTTCAGCTCCCTCTGGGCTTGACCCGGAGGAGTCGACTCAGGCGGCGAGCACGTGGGCTGCCAGGAACTCCTCCCAGGTCTCCGTGCCGGCGGGCGTCTCCGAGGACAGGTTGACACCCGCGCGGTAGGCCTTGCCGGCCTTGCCCGGCACCCGGATCGGCAGCCGGACCCGGCGCTTCCCGACGGTCTCCAGGTAGCTGCACTGCAGCTCCTCCAGGCTGTAGGTCCGCGGTCCGGCCATGTCGGCCACTCGGCCGGCGGGACGGCCCAGCGTCAGCTCTGCCAACCGGGCGGCCGCAGTACGACAGCTCGTCAGCCGTGCACGCAACAAGGTGAAGGGCACGGACCCGGCCGGAACGGACCGCGCCCGCGGGAGGGATGCGGTGCGCGCCTATCTCGCGGCCACCCGCACCGGCGACTTCGAGGCACTGCTCACGTTGCTCGACCCCGACGTAGAGCTGCGTGCCGACGCCGCGGTCATCGGTGCCGGCCGACCCCTCACCCTCCAAGGTGCGCTGGTTGTCGCCAAGAGCGCGCTGTCGGCCGCGCCCCGCGCTCGCTTCACGACCGTGGCTCTGGTCGGTGGCAAGCCCGCCCTCGTGATGGCTCCTCTCGGTCACCTGAGCCTGGTCATCGAGTTCACCGTCGCCGACACCGGGGTCGTGGAGATCGAGATCACCGCCGACCGCGCTCGCCTGCAGCGGCTCGACATCACGCTGGACCCCAACGGAATCACGTACCCGGACATGGTCTGGACCGGCGCCGCAATCATCCGGGCTTGGTGTGACCGGTCTCCCAGGCCCAGGCCGCGATACCGACACGGTTGCGGACGTCGAGCTTGCGCTGGATGTTGGCGATGTGGTTCTTGACCGTGCCCGGAGAGATGAAGAGGTCGGCGGCGATCTCCACGTTGGATCCTCCGTGCGCGAGCAGCCGAACGATGTCGAGCTCCCGGTCGGTCAATGTCACGTCGGCGGCCCGGCCGGGTAGTCCGGGCCGTGAGGTGAGGTGGTGCAGAAGTCGGACAGTGACCTGTGGGCTGATGAGTGTGTCGCCGGACATCGCGGCGCGGATCGCCTCGATGAGCAATGTCGGTCCGGAACGCTTGAGCAGGAATCCGCTCGCTCCGTTCCGGAGTGCGGTATGCACGTACTCGTCGAGGTCGAACGTCGTGACGACGATGACTCGTGTGGCACCGGCAGCGTCGGGACCTGCCAGGAGGCGGGTGACCTCGAGGCCGTCGAGCCGTGGCATCCTGATGTCGGCCAGCAGCACGTCAGGTCTGAGGTGGCGAGCCTGCTCGACGGCGGAGATGCCATCGGCCGCCTCTCCGACCACCAGCATGTCCGGCTGGGCGTCCAGGACGAGCCGGAAGGCGTCGCGGATGTTCTGCTGGTCGTCGGCGATCAGGATGCGGATGGGTTCTGTGGTCACGACGCCGACACCACCTTCGCGCCCAAGGGCATGGTGACGGTCACGTTCCAGCCCCCGTCGCCACCCGGGCCTGCAACCAAGGTGCCGCCGAGCGACTCGACGCGCTCGGTCAGACCCGGCAGACCGAGGCCGCCACAGCGTTGGTCCGCGGCCACCGGGCCCCGCACGGGCGATGCTCCGGCGTCGTTGACAACCGTGATCATCAGCGTTGCTCCGGCCACAACCTGGACCTCTATGTCCACTCGCGCGGCCGTCGGAGCGTGTCGGCGGATGTTGGTCAGGGCCTCCACAACGACGCGATACGCGGTGGCGGTCACCTCGCGGGCCACGGTGCCCAGCAGCGCCGAATCGAGATCGAGGTGCACCTCGGCGGGACTGGATGCGGCAAAGCGGTCGATCAGCCGGGGCAGGTCCGCCAGGCCTGGTAGAGGGCGGGAAGCCGCGCTCTGCTCCTGAGCCGCGGCGCCCCCATCGTCCACGTCGTGGAGCATGTGGATCGTCCGGTCCATCGAAGCCAGGGCGGTGAGACCGGCTTCCTCGATCCGCTCGAGTGCGGCCAACGCCTTCTGGGGATGCTCCTCGCCGATGAACCGGCCGGCCTGCGCCTGGGCCACCATCTCGCTGACGTCATGAGCGACGAAGTCGTGCAGGTCGCGAGCGAGCTCCAGACGCTGACTCCTGCGGGCGGCTGTCACCGCTCGCGCCCGATCTGCGTCCAAGGACCGTAGATAGAGCCCGCCGACAACGGCAGACGTGGCGAGCAGCGACCAGAAGATGCAGGCGGCCAAGGTGGCGGACGCAGAGTCACGTGGCAGGAAGCGCAGCACCCACAGCGTGCAGGCGGCGTGCGCCACCACGCTCGCGACCACTGCTTGCCTGGCCGGAGCGGCGCGGGCCGACAGGACGATCAACGGGAGCAGGACCACGGCCTCCAAGGTTCCGAGCACTGCACCACCCAAGCCGCCGGGACGCGGATACAAGAGCGTCGCCACCAGGGAGACGATGCCCGCAGCCCCGCACCAGGCGCCGGCGCTCACCCGGGTTCGCGGCCATCCACCAACGATCCAGCAGGCACCCGCCAGAGCGAGGGCGGCCGACAGCGTCGCCCAGGCGCCCAAGACGGGCGTGACAGCGAGAGCAGCCAGCACCACCACCACGGCCGATATCGCTCCGATCGAGTCCCGTGGCCGCGTCGAAGTTCGCACGCAGCGACTCTACGCAGCGCGTGGCCTCTTCACCCGTGCCGAACGGCACCCCGATGCCCCTCGGAGCGAGCGACACCGTGCCGAACGGCCCGTGACCGCCGTCGCCCCGCGAACGCAGGCTTGTCCCATGACCAATAGTGCAGACCTCATCGAGGCGACCGCCGGGATCGGGCGGCTCCGCGCCGCCTGGACAATCGCACACGCTCCGGTGGACGGAGTGCCCCGTTGGGCGCGGATCGCCGCCTACAGCATCCCGTTCGTCGTACTCCCCTCCGGCTTCTGGCGCATCGCGAACGTCGTCTTCGGCGACGGTGAAAAAGCGGGCATGGGGCAGGTCCCGGACTGGTTGCCAGGATGGGCCTACGTGATCCTTCTGTCGATCGTCGCCGAACTGCTGGCGTTCACCGCCGTGGGGCTGATCGCCGCGTGGGGGGAGGTGTTCCCTCGATGGGTCCCGGTTCTGGGTGGACGCACAGTGCCGACGCTGGCCGCGGTCATCCCAGCCGCCCTCGGCGCCACCGTACTGACCATGTTGTGGACCGTCATCGGAGTGGTCATTCAGATCGCCGGCATCAAGCTCGGAGGCGACCCGCTCCCCCATGACTTCCCCGGCAACGCAGGAGGATGGAGTGCCTTCATCTTCTACCTCGCCTACGCCCCGCTGGTTCTCTGGGGGCCCCTGCTGGGCATCGTCACCGTGGCGTACTGGCGTCGGCGGCACCACGCACAGTCCGACATCGATGAGACGTGACGGATCTTCTCGGTCAACCGGGATCGCCAGGTCAGAGTCCCGTTTTCTCCAGCAGCGCGACGGCCTCGACGTGATGGGTCATCGGGAAGACCTTGATGCCGGCAAGCATGAACGCGACTCCTTGCGATCGCCTGGCTGCGTGGGCTCGAGCAGCCAGCTGATCTGCGGTGACCTTGGGCCTGGGCAGAGCTTCGGCAGATGCTGCAACACGCCGACCCACGGACCTCGGCGCCACCGACAGCTTCAGTCGCATCGAACGTGTCACTGTCAGTGAGCACGGTGTAGACCGCCCAACGCTCGCCGTTCAGTTCTCGGAGCCGGATACTGGCTGCTCAGGCCTGGACTCGCTCAGGTGATCTGCCGCCGCGAGAATCGCATCGGCATCCTTGGTCGGCGGGTAGATCAGCTCGGTGTTCACCATTCGCTTGACCTTCTTCGCCACCTCCCCCACTGCGCGCACCTCGCGCTCGAAACCCTCGGTGTAGACGGCTCCGGCCGCACCGAGATCGACACACGTGACATAGGGGACTCCGTGGAAGTCGAGCAGCGGTCGACCGAGCAGATCGGCGACCGCGTTGTGTCCGGCATGCTTGCCGTGCTGGTGCGCATACTGACAGCTCTGCGGCGACACCCGCCCCGGCTCCACGCCCACCGAGGCCACATCGCCCGCTGCCAGCACGCCAGGGAGCCCAGCCACGAACATCTGCGGAGTCACGACGAGACGCCCGAGCAGGTCGCGATCTACCGAGAGCCCGTCGAGCGGCCCATGAGCCCGCATGCCCCCACCCACACCACCGTCTCGGCGTCGAGGTGCGTGCCATCGTCCAGAGCGACCGTTCGGTCGTCGATCGCCGCAACGGTCGTGCCGAGCACGAGTTCGACGCCGGCTTCCCTGAGCGCATCGAGCACGGCGGGCCGGGGCCCACCGCCGAGCTCCGGCCCTACCACGTCCGCTCGTTCGACCAACACGACGCGAACCTTGCTTCGGGCGTCGACAGCATCGGCGCGCCGCCCAAGCCGCTCTACCAGTTCGGTCGCGACCTCCAAGCCAACGAATCCCGAGCCCACCACGACAGCGGTGAACCGACCGGTCCCGAGCGATCTGACGCGTTGGTCGAGGTGCCATTCGAGCGCGCGGGCCGAAGGCATCGTGTCGACGTCATGGAAGTACTCGACACCAGGCACCGGAGGCGGGGCCACCAGCCGGCTGCCGGTTGCCAGCACAAGCCGGTCGTACGCGAGCGCACCGGGCGCGTCCTCCCCCGTCACCGACACACGACCGGCGGCCGGGTCGACGCTCGTCACGGCGCCTCTCACCCGTCGAACCCCGATCGGCCCGAGTACGTCATCGAGCGGCACCGTCATGGACCCCGGATCCTCCTCGTACAGACGCGGCCGGATGACCATGTCCGATGATGGCGCGACCAGAGTGACAACGATCTCGTCGGCACTGCGACCTGCTTCCAGGCGCGCACGTACGGCTGCGGCCGCGCTCCAAACGGCCGCGAAGCCCCCACCTACGACAACGACATCTGACACGATTCCTCCTTGAAAGTAGCGATTGAACTCGCACGCGATCGACACGTCGCTGAAGCGGCATTCGTCGAGCCGCTTGTGTGACGAGTCAGCGGCACCATTTGTGAGGTGACCGCACGACCATCAACCGACCACGTCACATCTGGTTGGTGCCAAGCTCTTCGGCGGCACTGACAGACCTGATGGTCTGAACCTGGCCGCCAAACACTTCCAGTGCGAGGGCCAACACGATCCTGCCGTCCAAGTCACGAAGAATCGCACCAGGATGGCCGCGCACGGCCCGCCGCTCGAGGGCGAAGCCCAGGCGGTCGAGACGCGGGAACAACACCGCGAACAGCGCCGCGATACGTTCGCCCCCTGCGCCAGAGATCCCTACCCTTGGTGGCTTTCTTCCGTCACCGAGGAACTGAGCGTCTGGCGCAAGCACACCCTGGAGCCCGGCGGCGTCTCCGCATTGGAGAGCGTCGAAGAACCGCGCCGACACCTTCTCACGCTCCTGGCGGCCGGCCGGCTCGTCGTCGACGATGTTGAACAGGCCTGGCATCTCTCGCTCGATCGCCTTGATCGCCGAGCTCACTGCGCCGTAAGCGTGCACCCGCATACTTCACACTCCTATCGATGGACGATTCACCATCAAGACGAGAGAAGTGCTTCAAAGGTCACATCGGCAACCGGATCTGCCCTGTCGACACTTGACCGGACCTCACATCGAGCCAGCCCACTTCGTCATGATGTGCAGACGCCGAGAAATGGCGCGACGGACTACAGAAACTGGAGCAATGAATGCGAGTGTTGTTGTCTACGTACGGGTCGCGGGGCGACGTCGAGCCGATGGTTGCTCTTGCCATACAACTTCGGCGTAGCGGCGCCGAGGTCCAGATGTGCGCACCACCCGACCAGGAGTTCGTCGAGCTGCTCGCCCGGGCAGACGTTTCGCATGTGCCATTCCTCAAGCCCTGGCGGTCATGGGAACGCCCGCCTACACCAGAGGAACGCAAGCAGCGAGTGGCGGACTTCATCACCGCGCAGTACGACACGGTGGCCGAGGCCGCTGCGGGCGCTGATCTGATCGTGGGCACGGCGATGTCACAGTTCGTCGCTCCCTCGGTCGCCGAGGCGCTCGGCATCCCTTACCACTACGCACTTTTCTGCCCGGACGTTGTCGACGGCCTGGACGGGCAGGGCTTCAACGACCTGTTCAAGAAGCCGCTCGACCACCACCGGGAGTCGATCGGGTTGCCGCCAGTCAACGATGTCCGTGAGTTCATGTTCACCGCTCACCCGCTCCTCGCCGCCGACCCCGTCCTGGGGCCGTGGGGCGGATCCACCGGCCTCGACGTCGTACAGACCGGTGCCTGGACGCTCGAGGACAGCCGTCCGCTGGCGACGGATCTGCTGGCCTTCCTCGACGCCGGCGAGGAGCCGGTGTACGTCGGTTTCGGGAGCATGCGCACCGTCGACGAGGAGGGCGCCCGGGTCGCCGTCGAGGCGATCCGCGCCTACGGCCGCCGCGTGGTCATCGGCCGGGGCTGGGCCGGGCTCGACGTCGTCGACGGCCGAGACGACTGCTTCGTCGTCAGCGAGGTCAACCACCAACGGCTCTTCAGCAGGATGGCCGCCGTCATCCATCACGGTGGCGCCGGCACGACGAACACGGCGTTCCGCGCCGGCGTCCCGCAGGTCGTGGTGCCCCAGGGCGGTGACCAGACCTACTGGGCCGGCCGGGTGGACGATCTCGGCATCGGCGCCGCACACCAGGGCCCGACCCCGACCATAGAGTCCCTAGGTGCGTGCCTGGACACCGCTCTCAGCACTGAGACGCGGACACGCGCGGGCAAGCTGGCCGCCGAGGCACGCGGCAACGGCGCCGCGACGGCCGCACAGGTGCTGATCGACAGCTAGCACCGGCACACAGCCCCACAACGGGCCCTGGCCGTCAGGTCGGGGCCCAGGTGTCACCGCGCGTTATCTACGGCAGGCGTCTTGGGCGCCGGAGCGGGCGCAGAAGACTGGCGGCTCGCAAAAGACCATCGACGCGAAGCAGACCTCGATCTTCCTCCAGCAGATCCATCGAGGCGTGGAAACAGTCACACTCAGGTGGTCAGCACGAACAGAGCCGGGGACGGCAGAAGGTGCCGCCGCCCGGCTCCGAACGCTGCATCGCGGGCACAGCGGCGAGCCTCGTTCATCGCTCGCTGTCCGTGGAAAATCCCTCGTGCTGAGTGCGCTGCTCGAGTGATTCCAGCTCCTGGAAAAGGGTGACCTGCCATTTCGCGGGCCCCTGGATCCTGGCATTCAAGCTCCTGAAAGGCGTCTTCACCGGCCCGGAGATCAGTTCCATGCCTGCGCCCTGTGCCACACGAACCGCGGCTTCGGTGTCATCGACTTCCAAGGCGATACGTAGTTTCGACGACGGGTCGTGTGGGGCATCTTCGATCTGGTCGATGCTACGAATGTGCTCGGACGTCGCTATCTCGATCGTCGCCAGGCCGGCGTGGAGGATCGACACTCGGTCGTCACCGCCCGTAGCGAACGCCGGCTGTTCGGGCATGCCGAGGACGTCGCGATAGAAATGCACCGCTTCATCGAAGTCGGCGGCTTCGATGATCAATCTCAGTTGTCTGGGGGCTTTCGACTCGTTCATACAGGCCATCGTCGTCCTTGACATGCATGTCATGTTCAAGTCCAAATTGGCCTTCAAGACGATCGAGTGTCATCAGTTCCTTCTGGATAACCGCGATCTCGCTCAGGAGACGGCGACGCGCCGCGGCGAACCGATCCCGCACGACATACGCGTCGCCCTCGGCGGGTTCGAGAATGCGGGGCAGCAGGTCACCGATGACCGCGCTGCAGAAGCCCGCAGCGAAGAGCCGGCGGATCACGCGGACGCGACGGACGTCCAAGGGCGTGAAGACGCGATGTCCCGAGCTGGTCCGCTGCGGCGCCAGCAGCCCCTTCGCCTCGTAATAGCGCAGCGAACGTTGACTCACACCGCTGTATCTAGCAAGCTCACCGATCTTCACAGCGTCTCCTCCAGACCGAACCATGCCCGGCAAGCAGTGACCGGAGTTCATCCGGCCACTGCCCCACGTACTTTTCACCTGAGTGCCTCTGTCTTACCTGGCGGCGGCGGGAACTCACCCAGCGTCTCGGCAGCCGCCGAGCTGCGCGCCAGGACCAGGTAGAGGACACCGGCGACAAGCCCGCCGGACAACCACGAAAGGTCGGTGTCGTTCATCAACCGGGCGAGCGGCCCTTGCATAACCGGAACCATGCCGTACTGCCAGGCCCAGCCGGCGACGATACCGAGCGCGAGGCTGACCATGCCGGCCTTGTTGACGGATCCGTATGGCGAGTCCGCACCGTCACGGTAGAGGTCGACCACGTTGAGCCGCCCCCTACGGATCACAAAGAAGTCCACGAGCACGATGGCGGCCCATGGGCTGATCCAGACCAGGATCGACAGCATCCAGTGGTCGAAGGCGTGGGCGAAGCTGTCAGCGCTGACGAAGACGACGAGCACCGCGGAGGCGACGACACCGGCGACGAGGGTGACCTTCCAACGAGCAGCGCGAACGCCGACCGAGAGCGCGGCGAGCGAGCAGGAGTAGAGGTTGAGGATGTTGGTCGCGACCGGTCCGTGCATGATCAGCAGGAGGACGGGGATGGCCAGCACGCCGAAGGTCGCGATCACCAGCTCGGCGGGGTCGCCGCCGTTGCCGGCGCTCGCCAGGCAGGCGCCGAGCACAGCCAGCCAGACGGTGGGGACGTACATTCCGGCGGCCGCGGCCCAGAAGACCGACTTGTCGGTCGCGTCCTTGCGTACGAATCGGCTGTAGTCAGCCGAGTAGGGAATCCACGAGATGCCCCAGCCGACGCCGATCGCGGTGACGAGCTGAGTGATCGCGGTGACCTTGTCAGCCGTGGTCGTCGCCTGGCCGGTGGTCCAGTCGATGCTCACCTGCGAGAGGGCGACAACGGTCATGATGACCATCACGACAGCGGTGGCGGGCACGGTGTACTTCTCGAAGGTACGGATGGCGTAGAAGCCGTACAGCGCGAGACCGAGCTGGGTCAGCATGATGATCGCCGCGACGACGTACTTCAGGACCGCGCCGCCCTCGATGCCCAGCTCGGCGAGCACACCGAGCGCGAGGTCGAGGACGACCCAGGTGTTGACGCCCACCCACCCCATGGTGAGGAGCCCCTGGATGAGGCCGGGTACGACGCTTCCGCGTCGCCCGAAGGCGGCCCGGCCGAGCACCATCTGGTTCACGGCGGTGCGGTGGCCGATGACGTTGAACAGCCCGAAGAGCGCACAGCCGACGAGGTTGCCCAGCGCCACGACGAGGATGGTCTCGATCAGGCTGAGGCCGAGCACGATGCCGAGCGCTCCGAGAACCCAGTTGACCGGCGCCAGGTTGGCGCCGAACCAGATCCAGAACTGCTCGACCGGAGTCGAGTCGCGCGACTCGGCTGGGATGGGTCCGATACCGTGGGCATCGAATGGCACCGCCTCGCTGTCGCTGGGCGGGGCCGATGGCGATAGGGTCATGATGTTCCTCCTGGTGTGATGACCGCCACTGAACCACCGGCCCTGCCTGGCAGTCAGTGGACATTCACACAGGATCTGCGCGGTCTCGATGTACATTCTCATCCGTCGTGGATCCGTCCGCCAGCACAGCAGAAAGGCGCCCGGCGGGAATCCCGCCAGGCGCCTTGGACGGCCTGCTTGGTGCAGCTGGAACGTCAGTCCGGATAGGTGTCCGGGTCGATCTCGGTGTGGGCCGGATAGACCTCACGTACGCCACCGACCTCCGCGACGCGAGACGCGACGTCACGACACCTCTCGAAGGAGATGTCGCCCCGCTCGCGGGCCCACTCGACCAGACGTCGCACGACGGCCAGTCGGCCCGGACGGGCGGTGAGGAACGGGTGCAGGCACAGGTTGAACAGACAGCCGTACTCGCTCATCCCGTCGAGCTCGTCGCGCCACAGGTCGAAGACCTTCGATGGCGCCTCGATGATGCCGCCCACGAAGGGCTCGGGCAGGAAGGCGTACTGCTCCCAGTCATCGAGCGACCAGTGGACCGGAAGCTCCACGACATCGGTGTCACCGAGCTTGAGCAGGTAGGGCCGGTCGTCCGCCATCATCGAGGAGTCGTAGGACAGACCGTGCTCGGCCAGCAGCTCCATCGTGGTGGCGGTCGTCTGCCACATGGCAGCGCGATATCCGCTCACCTCGATGCCCTGGCTCGCGAAGACGGCAAGCGCTCGTTCGAAGTCGTCGCGCTGGTCCTGTTCCGTCATGTCCGTCGCGGTCCGGTGGCTGTAGGAGTGATGCGCCACCTCATGGCCCCGCTCGACGATGCTCGCCGCCAGGTGAGGGCGCTTCTCAGCCACCCAACCGGGCATGAAGAAGGTCGCCGGCACCTCGAGCTCGTCGAGCATGTCGAGGATCCGCGGCACCCCCACATCCGGCCCGTACGCCTGGTGGGACATCGTGGTCAGATGCCGCGAGTAGCGGCCACCCGCCGCCAGGATCGGCGTCTCGGCGTCGACGTCGAAGGTCAACGTCGCCACCGCGGACGCCGTCCCGCGCCACGCACCACTGTCTACTGCCATGCTCGTCCCGCCTGTCGCCACCGGAGGCTGGACTCGATTGTGACACTCGGGCGCAGCATCGCCGGGTCGAACTCGGCCAGCTCGTCACCGGCGGCCAGCCGGTTCGGCAGGTCCGGGTTGGCGAGCGCGACGTGGCCGATGGCCAGGAAGTCGGCGTGACCCTCGGCCAGGACACGTGCTGCCTGGTCGCGGTCGTGCATACCACCGTTGGCGATCACCGGGAGGCCGGAGACCTCGCGGGCCAGACCGGTCACGGTCGAGCCGTCGGCGAGCTGCGCGGTCTCGAACCAGGAACGCCCCTCGCTCGCCACGTGGATGTAGTGCGCACCGGCCTTGGCGAGCGACTCGGAGATGACGACGACATCCTCGGCACCGCCCGACCAGCGGTAGACCACGTCGTTGACCTTGGTCTGCGATACCCGGACGCCGACGATGAAGCCCTCGGGGGTCTCCGCGACGATCCGCTCGACCACCTCGGCCGTCAGCCGGATGCGGTTGGCGGTCGAGGCGCCGTACTCGTCGGTGCGCTGGTTGGTGTACTCCGTGACGAACTGGTCGAGCAGGTAGCCGTTGGCCGCGTGCACCTCGATGCCGTCGAAACCAGCCGCGGCGGCGTTGCGGGCGGCGGCGGCGAAGCCGTCGACCACATCGGCGATGTCGTCGCTGGTGGCCTCGCGCGGCACCGGCCACGGACCGCTCCCGCCGTACGCCTCCATCATGGTGCCCAGCGGCTCCACGGCCGAAGGAGCCAGCGTCTCCGAGCGATAGGGGTTGCCCTGGGAGAGGGCACCGGCGTGCATGAGCTGGGCAACGATGCGGGCGCCATCGGCGTGCACGCGGTCGGTGACGACACGCCAGCCGTCGATGTGCTCCTGGGTGACCAGGCCCGGCTGGTCGAGGTAACCCTGACTGTAGGCGGCATCGGGGTAGATGCCCTCCGTGATGACCAGGCCGAAGCCGCCGGAGGCGAACTCCGCGTAATAGTCGGCCATCAGCTCGGTGGGCACCCCCGCCGGCGTCGCCGAGATGCGCGTCATCGGGGCGACCATGAGCCGGTTGGCAAGGTCCAACGAGCCCAGCGAGACGGGCTCGAGGGCTGGGTGTCGGTCAGGAGATTCGGTCATTGGACGGTTCCTATCTGTTCTCTTGGTGAGGTTTCTTGGGCATGTCGTCGAGGAGCTGGGCAGCCCGGATGACTGAGTGGTCATGGCCAGAAGGCGCGGAGACAAGGAGGCCGAGGCCCCGCCGGCGGCCGTCCCCCCGGGGCACGCTCACGCCAGGCATGCCGAGGTAGCTGAGCAGCATGGTCGTGCGGAGGATGCGCGCGTTCCACCAGTCGAAGGCGTCCGCCGAGGCGGTCACCACAGACAGGCTCGGTGGCGCATGACGAACGGTGGGGCACAGCAACAGACCGCCGGCAAGCTCGACCGCTACCCGCTCTCGTAGGGCACTCATGCGCGCACGCACAGGCCCGACCGTGGAACCGACGGCCGACGCACTACGGATGCGACGCGCGACAGCCGGGTCGAGCAGAGCCTCCGACGCACCTTGGAGGAGCTGCCCGTAGCCTGCGTACGCCTCAGCCGCGACCAGCGTGCCGTGGTTGTCCATGAGCTCCTGGGCCTCGGCGAGCACGGGAAGAGGCCGGCGCTCGATCCGGAGTCCATCGTGCGTCTCGAGCTCCTCGACCGCGTCCTGAAACCAGGCCGATACCTCGGGATCAGCGTCCGCAACCACCTCTTCGTCGGGCACCACCAGTCGCACGGGGCCCGTCGCCTGGGCGTAGGGCGGGGCAGTGCAGGAGTCAAACGTGGCGACCGCGAACGCGAGGTCGGTTGCGTTCGGGGCTAGGAGCCCGAAACTGTCCAGGGTGGGCGACAACGTCCGTACGCCATTTCGGGGGAAGCGCTCCTCGGACGCTTTGTAGCCGACGACTCCGCAGAACGCCGCCGGCACACGGACCGACCCAGAGGTGTCGGTGCCGATGGCAAGGAGCACCTGCCCCGACGAGACTGCGGCCGCCGACCCTGATGAAGAGCCGCCCGTGATCAGCGGCTCGCTGCCCGACAGCGGGTTGAGTGGTGACCCGAAGTGCGGGTTGGTGCCGATCCCCGAGAATGCGAGCTCGCTGAGGTTCGTCTTGCCGACCATTACGGCGCCGCTCGCGCGCAGGATCTGAACGATTTCCGCATCGCGCGTGGCTAGGGCAGGCGACGCGTCCACGACGGATCCGTTCGTCGTCGGCATGCCGGCCACATCGATGCAGTCCTTGACCGCCACCGGGAGGCCGTCGAGACACCCGGCCGGCCGTCCTTCTCGCCAACGCTCGGTGGATGCTGCCGCACGCTCGCGTGCCTCGGCAGGCGCCACGCTGATGAACACATGGTCCACCTCCTGGATGCGCCGAAGCACGTCCTCGAGTACGCCGGTGGGCGTGTCTTCCACACGACCGAACCGCGAGATCAGCTCGGCGATCATGACACCGATCGCCCGCCCGCGTGATCGAAGCAGGGCCGCAGACGCAGCTCGATGTCCCGGGGCTCGCGATGAGCTCCGTTGGTCGGCGCCAGGTCCTGCGGGCAGGCCGAGACAACCAGAACAAGGGGCCGGACGGCGCGCAGGGTGACACGATCGCGAGGTCGGCTCGTCGGCGGCTCGATGCCCAAGGTCCCGTCAGGGCCGACGGGTACGTTCATGAACAGGTTGAGCGGCTGCGGAACCTGGCCAGGTGCCGGGATGGCCAGCTCGTGCAGCGCGTCACGGAAGTTGTCGGTGCAGCTGTCGTGGTGGCCGACGGCTCCGAGCTGCCGGTAGCGAGCCGGGTCGCACGCGGGGATCAGCGTGTCGTGGCGACCACTTGAGGTGTCGGTCTCGAGGGTCAGCATCGGCTCCCGATCGGACCCGACCAAGGCGTCGCCCTCCTGGACGAAGACCCGGCCGTTCGCCATCCGCGTGTGGGCCATCGAGAGCACGGTCGTCGGGTCGACGGCACTGATCGCCCAGGTGTCGACTACCTGCTGGCCGAACAGGTTGACGATGGCGATCGAGTCACCGGCACCGAGCCGAATGGCCCGGCCCGTGCGTGCGACGAGGGTGGTAGCGGTCAAGGCGTGTCCCTTCCCATTTGACGTTCGGGTCAAGTCGCTAGACAACCAGCACCAGCACGTCCGGTCACTGGAGATGTCAACAGACATCACCGCCACGACGGTGGATAATCACACCTATGTTGTCGCTACACCGCCTGTTGCAGCAGGCAGAGCTCGAACTCACGCTGCTCGTTCCAGGCGAGGGTGAGGGCGCGGATCGGGAGTTGCTCTGGCTTCACAACACCGAGCTGGCCAACCCGGCACCGTACGTCCGTCCAGGAGAGCTGGTCCTCACCAACGGTGTCTGGCTCGATGAAGCCGATCCCGCGTCCTTCGTCGATGCGGTACATCGTGCTGACGCCGCCGGCATCGTCTTCGGACTGCGCAAGGAGACGCCCATTACGCCGGCCGAGCTGATCGAGGCCTGCCGGCGGGTCGGGATGCCACTCGCGCAGATTTCCATCGAGGTGCCCTTCACCGCGGTCACCCGTGCGGCAGCAACCTTGCTCGCGGAGTCTCGACTGAGCGATCTCTCGGGGACAGTGCGACGTAGCGGCGCACTGGCCTCGGCGATCTCGCGTGGGGCGGGTGCGGCCGGAATCCTCCAGATCGTGCGCCGAGAACACGACCTTCCGCTGGTCGTGGTCGATCGGACCGGTCGCCAGCTCGCGAGCGCGAATGCCGACCTCTTCCCCACCCAGTTGAGAGACGCGACGCGCGCCTTGACACGACACCCGCCTCCACTCCAGGCAGAGCTCGACGGGACGACGGCGTCGATCTTCCTCGTCACAGCCGTCGCTGACGTCGAGGCCGGGCTCTTCTGCCTCCGGCCCTATCGAGAACTGCGTCCCAACGAGGTCGCGGCCCTCGAGCAAGCCGCCACGTACCTCAGCCTCGAGGCTGCCAAGCAGCAGGCCGTGCATGCGATCGAGCAACGCTTTGCGGCCGAAGTCCTCGACATGGTTCAGGCGGGCTCAAGCCGTGAGGCCGACGTCGCCGAGCGGCTCCGTGCCTTCGGCGTCGACCCCGCCAGTCCGATCGCAGCCCTCGCCATCGCGGGACCGTCCGCCGGTCCGGGGCAGATATCTCACGATGCCGAGACGGTCGCCGACCTCCTCCTCGACCAGGGGCTTGCGGCTCTGGTGGTCGGTGGCTCGCGAGAGACGATCGCGTTCGTCTCGTGGCCGAGAGCCGAACGGACGTCCCTCCGCACGGCCAGCGAGGAGCTGCAGCGCAGGATCTTTCGATCCCACGGCACCAGCCGGGTCCTGGTCGCGATCGGCGGGGTGAGCCCGAATTCTGCCGGTCTCGGCACCGTCCTCATGCAGGCACGCGAGACCTGCCGCGCCATGCAGGCTCAGACGGAAGGGCCCGTGGTGCAGGAGTTCGGCGACGTCGACAGTCACCGGCTGCTGATCGCAATGCTCGACCGCGAGACGCTCGCGCGATTCTCGCACGGCGTGCTGGGCGAGCTCCGGACGCAAGATCGAAACGGCGACCTCGAATCCACGCTCCGTACCTTTCTGGAGCTCGACGGTCACTATGGGGCCACGGCTGAGCGGCTGCACATCCACGTCAACACTCTCCGCAACCGGCTGGCCAGGCTCGCGGAGCTCACCCGCCGGGATGTCCGAACCACCGACGGCAGAGTCGATCTCTTCCTCGCCCTGCAGGCAGACGCGCTCACCTGACCTCGGTCAAAAGACCGATCACCGACGGCTCGCAGCGGCCGCACTCGCGATGACCGTTGCCACGGCCGGATCAGGATCGGCCCTAGCCTCTGCACCGAGCCGGGATCCGCTCCAATCCGCCGGAGCCACGGTTCCGGCGTCCACCGAGGAGCTGACGAGTGTCGTCGGCACCGGTGGCGGCACCCCGAACGACAGTCAGGTCCGGCCGACGGCAGCTCCAGCAGCATTCAGATGGGCAAGAAGTTCGTCGTTGAACCGCTTGCCGATCCGTTGCACGGCATGAGGGCTGCCGTCGAACAGAACCCGCTTGGCCCCCAATGCCTCGGCCAACGCATCGGCCACATCCTCGAAACCGGCTGTACCGCCGCCGGTCACGACCAGCTTGGGAAAGGAGGTCTGCGCAAGCTTCTCCACACGGACGCCCGTTTCCCAGGGCCTTTCGGTGGTGAGATTACCGACAGCCTCGGCGAGCGGCGGAGGGAGAGGCGAGGGCAGTTGCATGTCGACGCTCAGCACCTCTAGGAATCCCGCCGCGAACGACTCGAGGTCCGACGCATCGGCTTCTGCCCAGTATTCCCGCAGCGCCGAAATGAGCAGGTCGGCTGCTGGCCGGCCAGCACCGTTCGGCATCGCCGGCGGCTCGATCACCGTGAGCGACCAGACCTTCTCAGGAGCTAACGCAGCGGCCCGCATGGCGACGACCCCGCCCATGGACGTCCCCACCAGGTGTGCCCCGTCGCCAAGCAGCTCAACGATCTCGGTCGCGTCCCGGTCTGGGTCGATCCGCTCCGTGCTCGGACTCGGGCTATAGCCCCTGCGGTACGGGGCGAGGATCCGGAACCGGTCGGCGAGCACCTGCTGCTCTCCGAAGGCGGCTGCTGCAGACCCCAGGCTGCCGTGCACCATGACGACCCGTGGGCCCGAGTCTCCCCAGCGTTCCGCGGCAAGTTCGGTCATGAACGGACCCCTCAACGCTGCGAGCCGGCGGCAGCCGCCTCGGCTTCGGCACGGGCAAAGACGCCGTTGTCGATGTCCAGCTGGCGCGACTCGAACTTCCAGCCCCCAGCGGTGCGCACGACGCTGTCGGTGTAGATACCCGAGGCGATGATGAACGGGGGCTTCTCGACCTGGACCTTGGTGACCGCGCAGGTGATGCTGGCTGTGTCGCCATCGCCGTCAACGATGTAGTTCGTCATCAGGTGGCGGGCACCGTCCTCCTTGCCCGCTGCGATATGACCATTGATGAACTCGCGGATCGCGTCATGCCCGGCGAACGTGCCGTAGGTGGCGATGAACCTCCCGTCCGGAAGCCAGGCCCTCACCCAGGCGTCGACGTCGTGGTTGTCGAGTGAGCGCATATGTGCGTTGGAGAGCTCGACGATCTCGAGCTTGTCCTCGACTGAGAGAGGCATGGTGAATCTCCTTGCTCGTGGCTTGGTGATGGAAGGGCAATGCGCCTCGACGCAGGTCCATCCGTGGCGACGGTTCTGGAACCCAGACCGGCCGACCGCTCGTGCGGTTCAATCGAGTCTCGTTCCCCGAGGAGCGCCTGCCAATCGCCGATGCGAACACTCATCAGCACGAACGCGAACATCCGCCTTTGCAGGCGAGCCGGGCTACAGGCGGGAGCCTCGCAGCACGGCCGACGGCGACTCGCCGAACCTCTGCTTGAACCTCGCTGCGAAGTCGCCGAGGTGCAGAAATCCGCACGCAACAGCCACTGCAGTCACGGTGGTCTCAGCCTCGCTGGCCAGGGACAGCTGAGCGTGGGCGCGCTCGAGACGCTGGTTGCGAAGCCACTCACCAGGCGACATCCCGACCTCGCGGCGGAACCCTAGCTGCAGGCTTCGTAGCGTGACCCCGCAGTGCCGGGCAACATCCGACAGCAAGGGCTGGTCGGCGAGGTTCGCGAGCATGTAATCCATAGCACGGGAGACCCGTTCCGCGGATGGGCTCTTCGCAGCGCCCGCAAGTTTCCCGCTGAGGTTGCTCGGATACCCCAGCAGAAGGGCATCGACGATCAGAGTCTCGACCTGGACGGCCAGTCGCGTGCGCCGAACGACGTGCGGATCGGCCGCAAGTCGGGCGGCAGCGTCGATCAGCCCCACGAGCCCGGGGCTGACCTGCGCGGTCGTGAGCTCGAAATGCACAGGAGTGGCCTTTGCCGCCCCGATCAGCGCCGCCGCCGCGCTCTCGACTTGTCGGCGCTCTAGGCGTACGAGGACCTGATCGAAATCACGGCCGATCTCCAGCGTGAACGGCCGGTAGGGACTGACAACCGACATGGCCCCAGGCCCGAGAGCAGCAGTCGTCCGCCCGTAGTCGAAACGCGCCCGCCCCGCCACCGGCAGCACGACGATGAACTCGTCCTGCTCCGGGGCGACCCCCGAGATCGTGACGTCAGCGCCATAGCGCAGCCGGCTCAGCCCAACAGCACTCGGCAGATGATCCAGCCGCGCGGCGAGATCAGCGCCTCGACCACGTACGCGCAACATATGCGGACGTAGTGCCGTTGCGCAGGCACCGACGACCGCGTCGATATCGTCAGCGGCCTGGAGGAGAGGAGTGCCGTGGTCACGCACGACTTCGGCGATCTCATCGATGGACACCTCGCACCCCTCTCACACTCAGAATAGATCCCCTGAGCGACTTGGCGATGTTGAGCGCCTGAGCGCGCCACCAAGATCGCTCAGTCCTGCCCGATCGTGGCCAGGTCCGTCTCCCGGGTCTCCTTCGCGATCAGGGAGGCGACGAGGGAGACCGCACCCATGGCGGCGAGATAGGCCGCGATCGCGTAGCCGGTGCCGAACTTCTGGTAGAGCGCGATCGCGATGATCGGAGCGAGCGAGCCGGCGAGGACAGAGGCCAAGTTGTAGGCCAACGAGACGCCTGAGTAGCGCACTTCGGTCGGGAACAGCTCGGAGAAGAAGGCGCCGATCACCGCGCTGAAGGCGGCGAAGATCAGCAGACCCCCGGTGACGGCCAGCACGATCAGTGCCGTGTTCTTAGTGTCCAGCAGGCCGAAGAAGACGAAGGACCACACGATCGTCGCGATCGACGCAGTCAGGTAGATCGGGCGCCGGCCGATCCGGTCCGCCAGCACCGCGATGGAGGGGATCGCCACGACTGCGACACCCTGGCCGATCAGCACGGCCGTCAGAGCCGTCGACTGGTCGAGGTGGAGCATCTTGGTGACATACGTGATCACGAACAGCGAGTAGATGTAGAAGCCGGCGTTCTCACCGAAGCGGGTCGCGGCTGCCAGCAGCACCATCCGCCAGTGCTTGCGGACGACCACGCCCACAGGCAGTCCCTTGGGCTGGGCATGGGCCCGCTTCTGTGCCTGCTCGAAGAGCGGTGTCTCAGCGACGTAGAGACGCAGCCAGAGACCGATGAGGACGAGCAGTGCCGAGAGGCCGAAAGCGATCCGCCAGCCCCAGGACAGGAAGTCCGCCTCGGAGAGCGCGCTGTTGAGGGCGAGCAGCACACCTGCCGCTGCGAGGTTGCCGAGCGGCGGGCCGATGTTGGGCCAGGAGGCGTAGAACGCCCTCCGCTTCTCGTCGCCGTGCTCGGAGACGAGAAGGACGGCGCCACCCCACTCGCCGCCCAGCGCGAAGCCCTGCACCAAGCGTAGGACCACAAGCAGGGTCGGAGCGCCGATCCCGATCGTCGCGTAGCTCGGCAGGAAGGCGATCAGGAAGGTGGATCCGCCCATCAGCAGGAGGCTCGCGATCAGCGTGGCGCGGCGTCCGTGCCGGTCGCCGAAGTGGCCGAGGACGACGGCGCCGATCGGACGCGCCAGGAAGCCCACGGCGTAAGTCGCGAAGGCGAGGATCGTGCCGACGAGCGGGTCGGACGCGGGGAAGAACAGGGTGTTGAAGACCAGCGCCGAGGCTGTCCCGTAGAGGAAGAAGTCGTACCACTCGACGGCGGTGCCGGCGAGGCTCGAGCCGGCGACGACCGGGAGGCTGGTGTGTGAGGTTCGCTGAGACTGCTTGCTAGGTTGGTCGAGGGTTGTTCTGGACATGGGTCTCTCCTGAAGGTGCGTGTCCGGTGACCTCGCCTCGGGGGCTGTTGCCGCAGCCGCCGGGGCATTTCTGGTTCAAGGCCGGAAGGCCTAGAAGAACCAGTGCTCGGGCTCGTGCCCGTGCGGGGTGACCTCGGCGAAGCGTCCGCCGTGGAATCCGAGCGCCTCGCCCTCGCGAGAGCAGACGTCGACGACCGCGCCGAAGACGACGGTGTGATCGCCGGCGTCGACCACTCGCTCCACGTCGCAGTCGACGTGTGCCAGCGCGCCGGGAACGACGGGCACGCGGTGACCGTCGTACTCCAGGCCGAGGCCGGCGAAGTGGTCCTCGCCGCGCTGGGCGAAGCGCAGCGCGATCGCCTGCTGGCGCGACGAGAGGATGTTGACCGCGAACCGCCCGGCAGCCGTGACCGCCTCCGCGCTGCGGGCCCCGTGATTGAAGCAGACCAGGAGCAGCGGTGGGTCGAGCGAGACCGAGGTCAGCGAGTTCACGGTCATCCCGTGCGGGACGCCGTCGTGCTCGGTCGTGATGACGGCGACGCCGGTGGCGAAGCGACCCATGGTCTGGCGCATCGCCATCGAGTCGACCAGGGATGCGGTCATCGTCCCCACCCCCTCAGTCCTCGGCCTGAGCGTGATAGCGGACCTCGTAGGTGGTCACGCCCTCGTCGGTGCGCCACGGCCCGTGCGGCATGCCCGGCGGGCGGCAGGCGAACTCGCCCGCCACGAAGGTCCGGCCCAGCGAGAGGTCGTGGAACGAGCCCTCGATGATGTAGACCTCCTCCCAGAACTCGTGCTTCTGCACACCCAGCTCGGTGGAGTCGGCGCCGGGCTCGTAGCGCAGGATGCGGGTAGCCACACCTCCGACGGGGTCGGTCGCGAGGATCCGCTCCTTGATCAGCGGGTTGTCGCCCGGGCACAGGGTGTAGTCGATGTCGGTGATCGGGGTGAACTCGATCTCGGGCTTGCTCATGCGGTGACCTCCTCGGTGATGGCGGCGAGCTCGGTGACGCCGTACGACGCCAGGAACTCCTCGACGGACGCGAGCGGCCCGTCGTAGTCGAAGTTGCGGAACGCGTAGCCCTTCACGACGAACGGGGCTCCGGAGTAGAAGAGCTCGTACTGCTGGTGGCGGCCGGCGAACTCGCTGCCGATCGCGTCCCAGGCCAGCTTGAACAGCTTCACCCGGTCGATCGAGGAGATACCGGGACTGCTGACATAGCGCTCCATGTCGTCGCGAGTGGCCACCTCGACCAGTTCGTGCACGCTCGAGGGGACCTGCAGGACACCGCCACCGACGAGGTCGCGCAGGATGCCGATGACGCGCGGGTGGATCTCAGCCTGGAGGCCCATGGCGCCGTAGAGCGCCTGGGCGCCGGGACGGAGAAAACCCTGCGCATCGGTCGTCGCGGTGAATTGCGCAGAGTTGACGCCAGACTCGACGATCGATACCAGGCTGGCCAGCTCGCCGAGCTTCTCGATCACACCGGGGAACTTGTCGACGTCGTTGACCGCGGCGACCTTGCGGGCGATGCCGGCGAGGAACTTCAGCTTGGTGGCGAACCGGATCTGAGCCTGGAAGTTGCCGAGGACGTGGGCCGCGGTCTCGAAGAACTGCTTGCGGAGGCCGGCGACATCCTTGTAGACGAACACGTTCTCCCACGGGATGAACACGTCGTGGAAGACGAGCAACGCGTCGGTCTCGTCGAAACGGGAGCTGAGCGGGTAGTCGTACTCGCTGGTCACGCCGGGCGCGTAGGGGCGGCGACAGTAAAGGGTGAGGCCCTCGGCGCCGACGGGGACCGTGAAGCTGACCGCGAAGTCGGCGTCCTCGGCCTTGAGCGGCTTGATGCACGACACCAGGATCTCGTCGGCGACCGCTCCCCCGGTGGCGAGCATCTGGGCGCCGCTGACCACGATGCCGTCCTCGCGCTCCTCCTTGACGCCGACCTGGATGAAGTCGCCCTCCCAGGCGTGGGCGGTCGTGGCGCGCGAGACCTGCGGCGGGATGATCGCGTACGACACGTGCAGGTCGTTCTCGACGATTCGGCGGTGGAAGGCGAGCACGTTGTCGGCCAAGCCGCGCTCGGTCGCGAACGCCTCGGGGTGGGACGAGAACGCGGCGACGAAGGCACCGACGTGGTCGGGTGAGCGTCCCACCCAGCCGTGGGTGTGGTCGGCCCAGATCTGGGCCGCATCGCGCCAGGACTGCAGGTCATCTGCGTTTCGAGGCGCGAGGAAGAGGCGGTTGACCGCGCGGTCGGTCGCCTCGTCGTGGACCTGCATCCCGTTGGCGGGGTCGGCCGCGAGGTCGAGCAGGTCGCCGATGGTGCTGGCGATCGGCGCGAAGGCCGGGTCGCTCGCGACGTGCTCGACAGGCTTGCCGTCGACGATGACGCGGCGGTCGTCATCGAGGGAGGCGAGGTAGTCGGTGCTGGTGCGCATCAGTTGCTCCTGACAGAGACGGAGTAGGTGAGTTCGATGGGGTCGTGGCCGGGGACTTGGAGCTGCATGCGCCAGTCGCGGCCGTAGCGGAAGGTGCCGTCGATGAGCGGCCGGGTGCCGCCGAAGAGGACGAGGGCGACGTCGGAGCTGCCGCCGATCTGGTCCCACTCGGCCAGGACCTGGGTGATCGGGAGCATCGAGGCGAGGGTGCCCTCCTGGTAGAGGTCGCCGTCGACCCAGCTGCGGACGACGACGGCGTCCCAGTCGACGAGCGCCGGCGGGTCACCGAGCTCGACGAGGGTGGAGGCGATCGGCTTGGGGCAAGCCGCCTTCGAGAGCTGGATACCGACGGTCTCCATCTCGCGATCGGTGTGGTCCGAGCCGACGGTCAGGTAGTAGGTGCCGTTGGCCCGGATGAGCACCGGCTCGACCTCTCCGGACGTCTCGTCTCCGCTGACCTCGATGTCACTGGCGGTGGTCAGCCGGTCAACGTCGAGCGGGTAGAAGGCAGGAATCGTGTCCGGCTCCGGCACACCGATCGCGGCGAGCTCGTCGATGTGGTGGCGAACCGCCTCCTGGTCGCGGCCGGTGTATCCGGCCACGACGAGGTGACTCGGTGCGATCTCGACGTCGGCACCGTCGGTGGTGCCGAGCCGCAGGCGCGTCGCGGTGGTGCTCATGCGTACTCCTTCATCGGGTTGGTGTACTGGGTTGGCACAGGCAGGCCCGGCCAGCGTCGGTCGGCGAGGGCGGGAAACTCAGCGCGGAACCTGCTCGGGTAGGCCGGGTCGACGTCGGCGTACGTGAAGCCTTCGTCGGCACCTGCCTCGACAAGCACCTCCCCGGTCGGAGCGATGACCCGACTGTGGCCGCCCAGAGCGACCCCCTGCTGCTCGCCGACGGCGTTGCAGGCGATCAGGTTGACCTGCTGCTCGACTGCACGTACGGATGTGAACAGACGCCAGTGCTCCAGGCGGGCGGCGGGCCAGGCGGCGCAGACCACCACCTGCTCGGCGCCTTCGTCGACCAGGCTCCGGAACAGCTCGGGGAAACGCAGGTCGTAGCACGTCGTGATACCGGTGGCAGGACCTCCCACCGGGCCGACGCCAAGACCCTCCCCCGGCGTCAGCAGCTCGGTCTCGCGAGAGCCGTAGCCGAACAGGTGGATCTTGCGGTATTGGGCGACGACAGCGCCGTCAGGGGCGACGACTACGGAGGTGTTGTGCAACCGGCCCTCGGAGTCGACTTCGACGAAGCTGCCGAGGTGCACGAACAGCTGCAGCGCGGTTGCCCAGCTGCGAGCTGCCGCGAGCGTCCGGCCCTCGAAGGGCTCGGCGCGCTCGGCGTACTGCTCGAAGGAGAAGTAGCCGGCCGTCCACATCTCCGGCAGGACCAGCAGATCGACGTCGCGCAACGCGCGCTCGGCGTGCACCGTACGGTCGACGCGGGCAAGTCGGTCCTCGACCGATTCATGATCCGGGCTGGCGAGCTGGAGGAGCGATATCTGCATGCCCCAACGATCATGTGACTGGGGCCACACCCGATATCGGAAAGACGCCGTCGCGCACTCGGAATTGCGCTAGGAGAGGTGTCAGCGACGTTCGGCGAGAACCGCGGAGGGCGTCACGCCGTAACGGGTGCGGAACGCGGTGCCGAACTCGCCGAGGTGGAAGAAGCCGCAGCTGAAGGCGACGTCGGTCACCGAGAGTCCAGGGGCACCGCCGGCCAGCAGCGCGTGGGCGCGCTCGAGCCGCTGAGAGCGCAGCCACTTCAGCGGCGAGGTCCCCACCTCGCGCCGGAAACCGGCCTGCAGACTGCGTACGCTCGTCCCGCACGCCTCCGCCACCGCGGTGACGGTCATCGGTTCGCCGAGTCTCGCGAGCATGTAGTCCATCGCCTTCCGGACCCGCGGCGACCCTGCGCTGCCACGCCCCGAACCGGTTGTCGCCGTCCGGTTGTTCGGCTGAGCCAGAAGAAGGGTTTCGATGAGGAGCTGCTCGACCTGCCACAGCAATTGAGGACGACGCTCGACAATGTCAGAGCCGACGATGCTCACCGCAGACTCGAGCAGACCGTCCATACTCGTCATGCCGCCGGCGAGCGCCAGGTCGAAGTCGACCGGACCAACCTCGCCGGTGAGCGCGGCGGCCACCGACTCGACACGCTTTCGGTCTATCCGGACGACCACTTGATCCCATAACTCGTCGAACGCGAACTCAAACTCCCGGTGTGGCCCGATGATGACCCCACGGTCCGGAGTCGCCATCACCACGGCGTCTCCGTAGCGGAACCGGCCCGCACCAGCGACCGGGAGCGTGAGGAGATAATCGTCGAGCACACCGTCCCCCGAACTCACGGTGACCGACGCCCCGTAGCGCAAAAGGTTGACCGACAGGTCCTGCAGCGGAACGTGAGTCAGGCTCGTCGCCAGCTGGCCTCCGGGTCGGCCAACGGTGAGTACATGCGGACGCAAGGCGCCCGTGCAAGCCTCTTTCACCTCGTCGGCGTCACCTGTGTCCCTCAACATGGCACGCCCCCGCTCCACCGCGATGCGGGCAATGGCAGGTACTCCCATGGCATCCCTTGCGACTGGGCAAGCGCCTAATGATGGCGCCTAGACATATCGATGATGGCCGCCGAATGCAGGGGCGTCAACGCGGTCGGCCGCGTCGGTCGACCGCGTGGGGTGTCCCACAACTGGTTCGCCCGCCACGCGTCAGCGAACCTGCAGCACTTGCATTTCCTCTACGTCACGCCACGCCTTCAATGTCCCCCGGCAGAAGATGGACTCTGCTCGTCCAGCGCCTCATCGCCCGCGAGATCCCGGGCGAGCATCCGCAGAATGCGACGAAGCTCCTTCGGGTCTGGCCTCGGGTACGCATCGCCCGCGGTGATCAGGTTGTGGATCGCACCGGTGATGAGGAACCCGTACGCCCGTGCATCCACGTGCGCCGCGATGCGACCGAGTTGCTGCTCCGCGCGCAGATAGTCCGTCACCGTCGATTCGAACGAGTGCTCCAGACCTGACTTCTTGGTCAGGTCAGCGATCAACGGAGCGAGGGCCCGGCCGCCGAGCCCATGGGTGACCACCGGCCGTTCGGACTCGAACAGGATGCGCGCATACTCGATCAGATTGTCGGCGACCGTCCGCTTGCCCGCCGTGGCAGACCACGCGTCCAGTGCATCACGAAGCCTCTCCAGCTCGAGCTCGACCATCTCGACTATCAGCTCGTCACGGCTCGCGAAGACCTTGTACGGCAGCCCGACCGAGCACCCGGACGCTGTTGCGAGCGCCCGCATCGTCAGTGCTTGCAGCCCGTCTCGCTTCACGATCTGCTGGGCGTGCTCGATCAGGGACGAGCGTAGCTCCCGTGTCTCCTCCGGAGTGCGGCGAAGCGTCATCACCCATCCATTTCGATCTGACGTCCGACAACCAGTACCCGCTCGATCACCACGCGGACGCATCGCACCTTACTCCGTCCCACCGGCGAGGCATCGCCGGAGTGGACCGTGAACACCCGTTCATGTATAACTGTGAACACATGCTCACACACGAGGGGAAGGCTGTCCATGTTCACCGAAGGAACTGCGGGTCACCCAACCGACCGCGCCGAACGATGGGTGATCGCGGCCTGCGCGCTGCAGGCCATCAACACGACGATCCACCACATCCGCGGTGCCTTGCTGTTCGATACACCGGGCCGCTACCTGTCAATCGTCATCGTGCTCTGCATGCTGGCGCTTCCGACACTGGCACTGGCGGTGAGCCGGAGAACCAGCGCCGGGGTCCAGAAGGCGGCATGGTGGACATTCTGGACCGCGTCGTTCATCGGCTTCGTGATCGTCTTCGGGCTCTCCGAGGGGCTCGTCACGCACGTGATCAACCCGCTCGTTGAGCAGGGCTACCCGGCGGACGAGCCCTTTGACCTCTTGTTCCAGGCCACCGGCGTCCTGCACGTTGTGCCCGCAGTTGTCGCTGCGGCACTCCTGACCCACTTGGCACGAGCCCGCAGGTCGGGGCTCTTCGGAGCACGCGCATGACGGGCGTCCAGCGCATCATCGGCCGAGGCCACAACCCTCGACCCACGAGCCGCCCACCGTCCGGGCTCGTCGCCTCCGGGGTCGTCGAGCTGGCTGCAGGGGCACTGTCCGGCTGGGTCTACGCCGCCGTCATGTATGACGATGGCGCACGGAAGCTCGGGATCAGGAGCACAGCACGTATCCGCCAATGGCACCTGGATCTGGTCGCACTCGGGACCAGCACCATCGCCCTCGGCCTGGCCGTTCCGGATGCGCCGAAGGGCGTCCGTCACACTCTCGCGGTAGGCGCCTGGTCGAACGCGATGATGTTTCTGCCCCTCGCTTATCGCCCCGAACTCATTCAGCACCCTGCCTACCGCGCGCTCGGGTTGGCGTCGTTCGTGACCACATCAGTCGGGTTCTCAGGGATGGCGGCAGTTGCCTTGGCGCGCGTGACAGCCACCCGTGGATCGGCCCGCGGATGAACTGCCTCATCGGAGGACGCGGAGTGGGCAAGTCGACGCTCCCAAGGTCACCCTGCCCGCGTCCACCCGAGCCGCCCGGCCAAGCGCCAGAGCCGGCGACGCGCGCCCTCCTCCCCGGTGGCTCGTCGGACTTGACCTTGACATCGGTGTGAGGCCTTAACGTCGCCGGCACCTCGATTTCATCCCCTTCACACAGCACAAGGAACCAACCGATGCCAGGAGCAGTGATCCTCGGAGCAGGCCCCGGACTGGGCCGGGCGATCGCCCGACGGTTCGCCCGGGAGGGCCTGTCCATCAGCCTCATCGCCCGAAACCGCGCCACGGTCGAATCCGTGGCCGCGACGCTGGCCGACCTCGAAGCCCCGGTGCTGGGGCTGAGTGCGGACTGCACCGACGAGTCCGCTCTCCGGACCGCATTGGAGAAGACGTACGCCGCGTTCGGTGTGCCGGAGGTCGTGGTCTACAACGCGGCGATCATCCAGGCCGACACCGTCGGCGAGCTCTCGGTGAGCGACCACCTCGATGCGTGGGCCGTCAACGTCGTCGGAGCCCACACGGCGGCCGCCCAGGTCATCCCGAAGATGACGCGGAGTGGGAGCGGCACCTTCCTCGTCACCGGCGGCATGCCCGCCCCCAAGCGGGAGTACGTCAGCCTCTCGCTCGGCAAGGCCGGGCTGCGGACCCTGGTGGACCTGCTCGACCAGGAGTACCTGTCCGCCGGGATCCATGTCGCCGCCGTCACCGTCGACGGTCCGATCGCGCCTGGGACGGCCTTCGACCCCGACGACATCGCCGAGCACTACTGGACCCTGCACAGCCAGCCGAGGGAGCTGTGGCAGCGAGAGATCGTCCACACCGAGAATTCGATGCCGCCCAGCAGGCTTCGCTATTAGAATCCTTCTTCTAGATACCGCCCTCACATTGGAGACCTTCGTGTCCGCCTCCCGTCTCGACCCGCGGAAGATCGCTCTCGCGACCGCCGTCCTCGCGACCCTGCCCTATCTGACGCTCAAGCTCTTGTGGCTGGGCGGGTCCACCGCCGGCATCACCAGCAGCGACGGCCTCGACGAGATGCACGGCACGCGCCACGTGATAGGAAATGTGGTCACGATCGCGATGATGGCGCTCGCCGCCGGGTTCGCCTTCGCACTGACCCGCCCCTGGGCGGACCGTGTCCCGGCAAAGCTCGTCCTCGTCCTCGGGGCCGGCGCCACCGGACTGCTCGCCCCGATCCTGCTGGGGCTGCCGATCGGGCTCGCCGTGCAGACCGCCTTTGGCAGCGACACGGCACCGCGCGAGGACGGGCTCGCACCGTGGGTCTTCGGCCTCGTCTACGGTGGCTTCGGTCTCCTCGCGATCGCGTTGGCCGTCCTCGTCGTCGCCCATGTACTTCACCGCTGGGGCCATCTGATCAGCGAGCCGCCCGAGCGCCCCTCGCTCCCGATCACGCTCGCTGCCACCGCCGGCCTGCTCCCGTTCACGGCAGCCATGGCCTTCTGGGGCATCGCCGGCCCCGGTGACAGCGGGCCGCAGGGCCTGGAAGGCCCGGCCCAGCGGACGGTCCTCCTCGTCACAGCTGTGCTCACCGTGGGCGCGCTGCTCGTCCCGATGGCGAGAGGATGGGCCGCACGCCGATCCCGGTTCGCCTGGCTCGTGACGTGGACCGGATGCTGCGTCGCAGCACTCCAGGGGCCGACCCAGCTACTGCTCGCCCAGGGCGGCGAACCGCAGCCCGCCGTCGCAGTCGTCGCCGCGCTGGCCACACCCGCCGCCTGCCTCTACGGCCTCGCGATCCTCCGCCGGGGACTCGCGCAGGTCACCGAGGTCAACGGACCTCGAGGAGTGCGACCGCTCGGATCGCAGCCGCGATCGGCTCATCCATCCAGTCGGGGATCTCGCCCCCGATGAGACCCCGCACCATGCCGTACGGAGTGTCCCTCGCCGCCAGCGCAACCAGAGCCAGCTCGCGCTCCGCGACTCGCCCATATCGCCGCTTCGCCAACCCCACGAGATGAGCCCTGACGGCATCGTTCAGCCCGGCGAGCTCTGTCTCGAGCCCGGCCGGCGGGTCCGCCATCAGGTGTGCATGGCGATAGAGCGTGAGCATCCGCGCCTCGCCGGGTTCGGCACGGCAGTATCGCGGCACCAGCAGTCCCGTGGCGACGATGGCCCCGACGGGATCCTCGACATCGGCCACCTCAGCGAACGTCGCCTGGAAGCGCCTGACCGAACGGATCCAGGCAGCGACGAACAGCTCCTTGCGTGACCCGAACCGGTGGTAGATCGACCCGGAGGGAGCACCCAGGATCGCGGTGACATCGCCCAAGGTTGCGGCATGGCCACGTTCGTGCACGGCGCGCACCACCGTATCGAGGATCGCGTCACGGGAGTAGAGCGCTGGTTTCACCACTCACCCAGCCTAGGGACATGCCTCAGGACTCGAGGATCTGCCTGAGCTCGGGGTGCACGCGCAACGCCTCGGCCGTCTCGGCGCCGCGTCCCGACGTGACGATGTGAAGAGCCCGCCGGCCGAGGTCAGGGAGTCCAGGCTCCGGCAGTGACGGTCGACGAGCTCTACGGCGCATCACAGCAGGTCAGAGGCTGCTTTCGTGAGGAGCGCGACGGCCTCGACGTGATGCGTCATCGGGAAGAGGTCGAAGGCGCGCAAGGAGCGCAGCCGGTAACCGTGCTCGGCGAAGATCGCCACGTCGCGAGCCAGCGCGGCGGGGTCACAGGCGACGTAGGCGACCTTGCGGGGCGTACGCGCGACGACGGCCTCGACGACGGCTCGTCGAGCGCCCTCGCGGGGCGGGTCGAGGACGACCAGGTCGAACGGCCGTTCCCCCAGGTCGGCCAGGACGGTGCTGACGTCGCCTGCGATCGCCTCGGCGGAGGGGACGTTGCTCGCGGCGAGCGCGGAGGCGGTCCGGTCTCCCTCGACGGTGACGACCTGTCCGAAGGGGCCGACCCTGTCGGCGAGATAGGCGGAGAAGAGACCCACACCGGCGTAGAGGTCCAGGGCGGAGTCGCCCGGGGACGGCGAGAGCGCTTCGAGCACTGCCGAGACCAGCGCCTCCGGCGCACCGGGATGCACCTGCCAGAAACCGTCGGCGGCGACCTCGAAGGTGTGCTCGACTCCGCCCACGGCGACTCGCTCCACGATGGTCCCGGGAGCGGGTTCGCGCGCGTCGGGAGAGGCGATCAGGCAGTCGGCGACGGGGATCACCTCGTGCGAGCGATACTTCCGCATCCCGCGTCCACCGCCTGGCGCGGCGACATAGCGCTGACGCGTACGCCACCGCAGGCCGTCGACGTCGCCGGGGACGGCCTCGACGACCAGATCGGCGAGCAGCGGGTCCTCGGCGGACAGACCGCCCAGGCGGACCAGCTGCTCGCGCAGCACCGTCGCCTTCAGCTCGCGCTGAGCCGGCAGGGCGACGTGCTGGAAGTCGCAGCCGCCGCAGAGCCCGGGGCCGGCGTAGGGGCACGGCGGAACGACCCGTTCCGCGGCGGCCGAGACCACCGAGACCGCGTCCCCGCGCCAGAACCGGTCACCGGCGGTGCCCTCGGTGATCTCGACGACCACGTGTTCACCGGGCAGCGCGTGGCGTACGAAGACGACGCGGGAGCTCTCCCTGGACGTGCCAGCCTCGATCTGAACTCGGGCGACGAAGTGACCGCCGTGAGCGACCGGCCCGACCTCGACCTCGAAGCGGCGCCCGACGTAGGACTCGCCCTTCGCGACCTTCGGACGCGGCCTCCGCCCACGTGGGGGTCTGCGTGTGCCGCTCATCGTCGTCCGTCGCTTCCTCGGCGCAGCCCGGGGGCCAGCCAGTATTCCTCGCGCATCTCTTCGGCGCGCTCCTTGCCCGATGCCAGCTGGTAGGGCACCGAGATGACCATGACGCCCGGCGTGAACAGCAGCCGGCCCTTGAGCCGCAGCGCCGTCTGGTTGTGGAGGAACTGCTCCCACCAGCGGCCGACGACGTACTCGGGGATGTAGACGGCCACGACCCCACGCGGGTTGGCGTCGCGGATCGCCGAGGCGTACTCGACGACCGGGCGGATCAGCTCACGGTAGGGCGAGTGGAGCACCTTCAGCGGCATCGGCAGGTTGCGCTCGTCCCACTGCTTCAGCAGCTCGGCAGTGTCGGAGTCGGAGGTCGAGACGGTCACCGCCTCGAGCGCGTTGGGCCGCGAAGCCTGAGCGAAGGCCAGCGCTCGCAGGGTCGGCTTGTGGAGCTTGGAGACCAGGACCATCGCGTGGACCCTCGTCGGCAGCACTCGGTCGCGCTCATCGGCCGCCAGCTCGATCGCGACGTTGTCGTAGTGGCGGCGGATGCCGGTCATGAGCAGGAACGCGATCGCCATCGCCACGATCGAGATCCAGGCACCGTGGGTGAACTTGGTGATCAGCACGACCACCAAGACGATGCCGGTGACCGAGAGGCCGAAGGCGTTGATCGTGCGGCTGGTCTGCATCTTCGCGCGGACCACCGGGTCTCGCTCGTTCTTGAGCAGCCGGGTCCAGTGACGCACCATGCCGGCCTGGCCGATGGTGAACGCGACGAAGACCCCCACGATGTAGAGCTGGATCAGCCGGGTGACCTCGGCATCGAAGGCGACGATCAGCAGGATCGAGAATCCTGCGAGGATCACAATCCCGTTGCTGTAGGCGAGTCGGTCTCCTCGGGCGGCGAAGGCTCGCGGGGCGTAGCCGTCCTTGGCCAGGATCGAGGCCAGGACCGGGAAGCCGTTGAACGCGGTGTTGGCCGCCAGCAGCAGGATCATGCCGGTGGACAGGGTGATGAGGAAGAAGCCCGGCGGGAAGTTATCGAACACGACATGGGCGATCTGCCCGACCAGCGGCGCCTGATGGTAGTCGACCAGCACTTCCCCGTTGGGCCCACGCAGCTGGTGCTCGGGGTCCTCGACGACCTGGGCGTGGATGATGTTGGCCAGCGCGACGATCGACATCGCCAGCGTGATCGCGATCGCGCCGAGCAGCGCGAGCGTGGTGGCGGCGTTCTTGCCCTTGGGCTTGCGGAAGGCCGGTACGCCGTTGGCGATCGCCTCGACACCGGTGAGCGTGGCGCACCCGGAGGCGAAGGCCCGCAGCAGCAGGAAGGCCGCCGCGACCCCGGCGAAGCCGTCGGCGAACTCGGGTTCGGCGATGACCTGGAGGTCCGCGCTCTCCGCCCGACCAAGGCCGCCGCCGATGAAGTGCTGGCCCAAGCCCCAGCAGACCATGCCGAGCATCGAGAAGATGAAGATGTAGGTCGGGATCGCAAAGGCCGTCCCCGACTCACGTACGCCGCGTAGGTTCATCGCGGCCAAGAAGAGGACCGCGGCGCCCGCGATCAGGACCTCGTGTCCACGGGCGACGTCGACGGTCGTCGCCAGATACTGAGCCGCGGACGAGATCGACACCGCGACCGTCAGCACGTAGTCGACCAGCAGCGCGCTGGCCACCGTCAGCGCCGGTTTCGCGCCCAGGTTGGTTGACGCGACCTCGAAGTCGCCGCCGCCACTCTGATAGGCCTGCACGTTCTGGCGATAGGACAGCACCACCGCCAGCATCACGAAGCCGACGACGATCGCGATCTTCCAGGAGAACGTGTAGGCGGTCACCCCGGCGAGCGCGAGGGTCAAGAAGATCTCGTCGGGCGAGTAGGCCACCGAGGACAACGGGTCGCTTGCGAACACCGGGAGCGCGATGCGCTTCGGCAGCAATGTCTCGCCCAACTGCGAGCTACGGAGCTTACGGCCGATCAGAAGCCGTTTGGATACGTCGCCTACACCCACATTGGCCGAGGCTACGGCAAATCTCGGGCTGCGCGCGCTTCCGGATCGGGCCCGGCCCCTGAACACGCCAACTTCGAGGGCGTAGGCGACACGTGGGCAGAGCGAGTGCAATCATGACACGGTGCACGTAGTGATCATGGGCTGTGGCCGCGTCGGCTCGACCCTGGCCAGAAGCCTCGAGGACCGCAACCACACGGTCTCGATCATCGACCAGAACTCCGACGCGTTCCGGCGGCTCGGACCGGGTTTCAACGGCGACAAGGTCGCCGGGATGGGCTTCGACCGGCAGGTCCTGCTCAAGGCCGGCATCAAGCGGGCCGAGGCGTTCGCGGCGGTCTCCAGCGGCGACAACTCCAACATCATCTCCGCCCGGGTCGCACGCGAGGAGTTCGGCATCCAGCAGGTCGTGGCACGCATCTACGACCCCGGCCGCGCCGAGGTCTACCAGCGCCTCGGGATCAGCACCGTGGCGACCGTGAAGTGGACCGCCGACCAGGTGCTCCGCCGCCTTCTCCCGGCCGGCGCCGAGCCCGACTTCCGGGACATGTCGGGCAACATCCGCATCGACCAGGTCGTCATGCCCGAGTCCTGGGTCGGCGAGCGGACCATCAAGTTCCAGCGCCAGTCCGGCAGCCGGATCGCTTGGATCGACCGACTCGGCGAGGGGATCCTTCCGGTCCGCGAGAGCGTGATCCAGGAGGGCGACGTGCTCCACATCGTGATGCGCGAGGAGAACACCGCGCAGGCATATCAGACGATCAAGAACGGCCCCGAGGAAGACTGACCACGATGAGAGTTGCAATCGCCGGGGCCGGGGCCGTCGGCCGGTCCATCGCCAGTGAGCTGATCACCAACGGCCACGAGGTGCTCCTCATCGACAAGAACCCGGGCTCGATCAAGCCCGAGCGGGTGCCCGACGCGGAGTGGCTGCTCGCCGACGCCTGTGAGCTCTCCTCGCTCGAGGAGGCCAGGCTCGACAACTGCGACGTGGTCATCGCCGCGACCGGGGACGACAAGGCCAACCTGGTCTGCTCGCTGCTGGCCAAGACAGAGTTCGCCGTCCCGCGCACCGTCGGCCGGGTCAACCATCCGAACAACGAGTGGCTCTTCACCGAGGCGTGGGGTGTCGACGTCAACGTCTCGACACCGCGGATCATGTCCGCGCTGGTCGAGGAGGCCGTCACCGTGGGCGACCTGGTGCGGCTGTTCACCTTCCGGCAGGGCCAGGCCAACCTGGTCGAGATCACCCTGCCCGCCGACTCCCCCTATGTCGGCAAGCCCACCGGCCTGGTGCCGTTCCCGGAGAACTGCGCGCTGGTCACGCTCCTGCGCGACGGTCAGGTCTACGTACCCACGCCCGAGCAATCTCTCGAACAGGGCGACGAGCTCCTCTTCGTCGTGCCCACCGAGCAGGAGGACGAGCTCGAGCGTCTTCTCGCCCCGGCCGGCCACCCCGGCTGACGCCGAGGATCTCGTACGCCGCAACCCCCCGATCTCGGCAGGACATCAGTTGGCTCGCTCTCCCCTCCTCCAGACGCTGCGCCCTGTCCAGGGAAGGCTGATCGCCAGCCTGCTGCTGATGGTCGTCTCGACCGTTGCCGGGCTGGTGCCCCTCGTCGGGATCGTCGAGCTCGCTCGGATCCTGCTGCCCGCGGTGACTGGCGGACCCGGCTCTGCTGTGGACGCCGACCGCGCCTGGGTCGTGGTCTGGGTGAGCGTCGCGGCGCTGCTGGTGCGCCTGGCGACGGTGCTCGGCTCGTCCTGGCTCTCCCACGTCGCCGACCTCGACCTCTCGATCCATCTGCGCCGGCTGCTGGTCGCCCGGCTCGGCCGGGTGCCGCTGGCGTGGTTCACCGAGCGCAACTCCGGCACGGTCAAGAAGGCGGTGCAGGACGATGTCGCCGCACTGCACCATCTGGTCGCCCACTCGGTCATGGAACTCACCGCGGCGATCACGCTCCCGACCGTCGTCGCCGTCTATCTCTTCCTCGTCTCGCCGCCGCTCGCGCTGGTCACGCTCGTCCCGCTCGCGCTCGGCCTGGTCGGGTTCCGGATCTCGATGCGGGGCGCCGGTGCGCTCTACCGCGACTACGACGCCGGGCTCGCCGACCTGGCCGCGGCGACGGTCGAGAACACCGGCGGGATCGCGGAGATCAAGACGTTCGGCGCCACCGGGCAGGCCCACCGGCGCCTGGCCGAGGTCGCCACCCGGTTCGGCGGGTTCAACCGGGCCTGGATGCGTCACTCCGCCCTCGGCATGCTGCTGATGGAGCTCGCGCTCACCCCCGCGCTCACCCTCGTGCTCGTCCTCGGCGGCGGCGTCTGGATGCTCCGGGCAGGCTGGCTCACCGGGCCGGACCTGGTCCCGTTCCTCGTCCTCGGGCTGGCCATGACCGCACCGGTCACCGTCGCCGGCTACGCCGCCCGCGAGCTGCGCGAGGCGACCGAGGCGGCTCGGCGCATCCAGCGGCTCCTGGCCGAGCCGGAGCTTCCCGAGCCCGTGGTCCCTGCCGCCGCGCCGACCTCGGCCCGCGTCGAGCTCGAGGCCGTCTCCTTCGCCTACTCCCCCGCCAACGCAGCGGTGCTGCACGACATCGACCTGGTCCTCGAACCCGGCACCGTGACGGCGCTCGTGGGCCACTCCGGCTCGGGCAAGTCGACGCTCGCCAAGCTGCTGCCCCGGTTCGCCGACCCGACAACGGGCCGGATCACCATCGACGGCGTGGACCTGCGCGAGCTGACGAGCGCGCAGCTCTACGAGCAGGTCTCCTTCGTCTTCCAGGACACCGGGCTGCTGCGTACCTCGATCCGGGACAACATCCGGCTCGCCCACCCGCGGGCCCCCGAAGAGGACGTACGCCGCGCCGCAGCGGCCGCGCAGATCGCCGACCGCATCGACGAGCTGCCGCGCGGCTACGAGTCGGTGGTCGGCGAGGATGCCCAGCTCTCCGGCGGCGAGCGGCAACGGGTCGCGATCGCCCGCGCCCTCCTCTCCGACACCCCGATCCTCGTCCTCGACGAGGCCACCGCGGCCGCCGACCCCGAGTCGGAGGCTCTCGTCCAGCGGGCGCTGTCCCGCCTCGTCGCCGGACGTACGCTGCTGGTGATCGCCCATCGGCTCTCGACGGTGACAGCGGCCGACCAGATCGTGCTCCTCGACGCGGGCCGGGTCGCCGAGCGCGGCACCCACGAGGAGCTGCTCGCCCGCGGCGGGCGCTACGCCCGGCTCTGGGCCGCCGACCAGCGCGCCCACCCGGCCCCCGTCGGTCGAGCCGTGGAGGAGTCGGCATGAGCGAGCGTCAGCGAGCGACAACAGGCATCAGGCCGCCGCTTCCGTATTCTCGCGCTTGCGCTACGGAGGCGGCGGCATGATCACCATCGTCCGTCTGCTCGCGACCCTCGTGGACCGCCCGCGCCGGCGCCAGCTCGCCCGCGTGGTCGCGATGTTCGTCGCCACCGGAGTGCTCCAGGGTCTGGCCTTCGCCTGCGTCGTACCGGTCCTGGACGCCGCGCTGCGTCAGGACTGGGATGCCGCGACGACGTGGCTGCCGGTGCTCGCCGGCCTCTTCGTGGCTCATCACGTGGCCCTGGCGGTGGGCAACCTGGACGGCTACGACCTGGCCTGCGACCTGCTCGACATCACTCTGGCCCGGCTCGGCGACCACACCGTGCGGCTGCCGCTGGGCTGGTACGACCAGGACCGCACCGGGCAGCTCTCCCGGATGGCCTCCAAGGGCGCCACCGACATCGCCTCGGTGCCGGGCCACCTGCTGCGGCCGCTGATCGCCGCTGTCGTCAGCCCGATCACCGTGATCGTCGCGATGGCGTTCCTGGAGTGGCGCCTGGCGCTCGCGCTCCTCGCCGGGGTCCTCGCCGTGCTGGCCGCCACCCGGCTCCTCTCGGCGATCGTCGGCCGCGGCGAGGGCGCCTATGACGCCGCGATGGCGGAGGGCTCGGCGCGCGTCGTCGAGTTCGCCCTCAACCAGCCGGCCCTGCGGGTCTTCGGACGCACCGTCCACGGCAACGAGCTCGTCGAGACCGCGCTGAAGGAGCAGAAGCGGGCCTCCCGACGGCTGCTGGTGACCGGGTTCGGCGGCCTGGGGATCCAGCTGCTGGCCATCCAGGCGCTGCTCACCGTGGTGATCGCGCTGACCGTGCAGCTCAGCCTCGGTGGCACGCTCGCCCCGGCCACCGCGATCGGTCTTCTCGTCCTCACGGTGCGGTTCGTGGAGTCGCTCATCGACTACGGCGAGCTCTCCAGCGCGCTGCGGATCGCGGAGGGCTCGTTGCGACGTGTCCTCGACGTCCTGGCGCTCGAGCCCCTCGCCGAGCCGGTCGCGCCCGCAGAGCCGGCCGACAGCGGCATCGAGCTGCGGGACGTGGCCTTCTCCTACGACGGCGCCACCCAGGTCCTCGACCGGGTCTCCCTCACCGCGCCGCCACGCTCGCTGACCGCCGTGGTGGGCCCGTCGGGCTCTGGGAAGAGCACCCTGCTGCGCCTGGTCGCCCGGTTCCATGACGTCACGGCGGGCTCGGTGAGGCTCGGTGGCGTCGACGTACGCGATCTCGGCACCGAGGCCCTGATGCGGCGCGTCTCGATCGTCTTCCAGGACGTCTACCTCTTCGAGGGCAGCCTGCGCGACAACGTGATCATGTCGCGCCCCGACGCCACAGACGAGCAGCTGCGGGAGGCAGCCCGGCTCGCCCGTGTCGACGACATCGTCGCGCGCCTCCCGCACGGCTGGCAGACCCGGATCGGCGAGGCCGGCTCGACGCTCTCGGGCGGGGAGAAGCAGCGGGTCTCCATCGCCCGGGCGCTGCTCAAGGACGCCCCCGTCGTCCTCCTGGACGAGGCGACCGCCGCCCTCGACGCCGAGAACGAGGCCGCGGTCCAGGAGGCGCTGACCGCGCTCGCCGCCGACCGTACGGTCATCGTGATCGCCCACCGGCTGCAGACCGTCGTCGCGGCCGACCAGATCGTCGTCCTGGACGGCGGGCGGATCGTGGAGCGCGGCAGTCACGACGACCTGCTCGCGCACGGTGGCCGCTACCTCGACTTCTGGCGCGAACGTACGCAGGCCGAGGGCTGGCGGCTCCTCGCCACAGAGTCCAGAGAGTAGAGACGGAGAGCCGGCCGCCGGGCAGTCCCTGAGGACGACCCGGCGGCCGGCGGCGATACCGTCAGAAGGCGTCGGGGTGCAGACCCTCCGCGATCGTCCGCACCGCCGCGACGTTGCCGAGGGTGCCCGGGAACGTGTCCGGGGTGCGCAGGGCGATGAAGCGGTCCTCCTTGACGGCGGTGACGTTCGGGAAGGTCTTGCGGAGGTACGCCTCGACCCGCGCGGCCTCGGACTGCTCCCGGACGGCGAAGACGATGGCATCGGGGTTGCGGGCAGCCACCTCCTCCGGCGACACGACCGCGGAGAAGAACTGGGCGAAGAGCTCCTCGTCCGGCTTGAAGACGTTGTCGCCGCCCGCGCGCTCGATCATGTCGAACTCCACCCCGGCACCGATCGCGGAGAGCGTCTTGCCCTCGACGAAGAGCTGGGCGACGGTGGGCCGCGGACGGTCTTCCACGGCCTTCTCGACGTCCTCGAGGTCTCCTCGGGTCTCGGCGACGAGCTCGTCGGCGGCGACCTGGACCCCGAAGATGCTCCCGAGCGCCTCCAGGTCGGTGAACAGGTCGGTGACCTCACCGGTGGAACGGCGCTCGGGGCAGCCACCGGCGGCGACGTAGGTCGTCACCCCGGCATCGGTGAGCTGGTCGATGGTGGCGAATCCCTGCTCCGCGGTGAACTCGTACTCGGTCGGGGCGACGACAGCGTCGGGCTGTACGTCGAGGAGCTGCTCACGGGCCGGCGGCGAGTCCGTGCTCAGCTCGGGCACGTCGCTCGCGTCCGCGGCGACGTCCTCGGGGAGCTCGTGCATGGCCGTCTGCGCCTGACCGACGAGCCGGTCGGCGACACCGAGGCGCACCAGCAGCTCGGTCTGCGCTGGGCTGAGCCCGACGATCCGTTCCGGAGCCGACTCGACCGTGATCTCACGTCCGCAGTTCTCCACGGTCACGGGGTAGCCCTCGGCGGACCCGCCTTTCGCAGCGGCATCGTTCTGGACGCCGGTGCCGCCGCAGCCGGTCGCGGCCAGGAGCATGAGCGCCGCGACCGGGACGGTGCGCAGCAGTGGGGTGGTGTTCATGTGTTCCTCTCTCGAACCCGCGCGGACGTCCCGCGCAGGAGCAGGTGTGGGGTGCCGGCCTCGGGATCGGTGATCCGGCTGGCCTCGACACCGAAGACCTCACGCACCAGGTCGGGCGTGAGGATGTCCGCCGGCTCGCCGAACGCGACGACGCGCCCGCGGTCGAGCACCGCGACCCGGTCGCAGTAGGCCAGTGCGAGGTCGAGCTCGTGCAGAGCGACGACGGTGGTGATCCCGAGCTCCGCGACCGTGTGCATCAGCTCGAAGCGGTAGGAGACGTCGAGATGGTTGGTGGGCTCGTCGAGCAGCAGGAGCTCGGCCTCCTGGGCGATCGCGCGGGCCAGCAACGTACGCTGCCGCTCGCCGCCGGAGAGCCGGTGGACCGGCCGGTCGGCCAGCGCGGAGACGCCCGCCAGCTCCATCGCCCGGCCCACCACCAGCCAGTCCTCGGGACTGTCGCGGCCAAGGACTCCGCGGTGCGGCGTACGGCCGAGCAGGACGCTCTCGGCGACGGTGAGCCCGAACTCGTCCGGCGGCTCCTGGGCCATCACCGCGACCCGGCGGGCGATCTCGCGCCGGCTCATCGTGGCGACGTCGGCACCGTCGAGGCGCACCTGCCCCGAGACCGGCCGGAGCGCGCCGAAGCAGGCCCGCAGGATGGTCGACTTGCCACTGCCGTTGGCGCCGAGCAGGCCGAGGACCTCCCCCGGCTCGACCACGACCGAGGCCTCGGTGACGACTTCGCGGCTGCCCCGGTTCAGGGTGAGGTCCAGCGTCTCGAGCCTCATCGCGCCATCCCCTGCTCGTCGGCGGCCCGGCCGCGCATCAGCCACAGGAAGAACGGCACCCCGATCAGCGCGGTGATGATCCCCAGCGGCACCTCGGCGGGTGCCGAGACCGTCCGGGCGATCAGGTCCGCACCGCACAGGAACAGGGCCCCGCCGGCCACCGACACCGGCACGATGCGCCGATGGTCGGAGCCGACCAGCACCCGGGCGATGTGCGGGACGACGAGCCCGACGAAGCCGATCCCGCCGGCGACCGAGACCACGGTTCCGGTGAGCAGCGCGGCCGCGAGCAGCAGGACCGACCGCAGCCGGTTGACCCGGACGCCCAGCGCCGTGGCCGTCTCGTCGCCGACCTGGAGCGCGTTGACCGCACGTCCGGAGGTGAGCGAGACAAGGAGGGCGACCACGAGCGCCACCAGTGGGCCGATCAGGTCGGTCATCGTGGCGGCGGACACCGAGCCCAGCAGGAAGAACATCACGCTGAACACGTTCTGCGCCTCGGTCGTGAGTGTCAGGTAGCTGGTGATCGCGCTGAAGAAGGTGCCCAGCGCGACCCCGGTCAGCACAAGGCGCTGCGGGGCGATGCTGCCGTTCTTGTACGCCACCCAGAACACCGCCGCGGTGGCGACCGCGGCTCCCAGGAACGCCGCGGCGCCGATCCAGGCGCCGACCGCCGCCGCGCCCAGGACGACCACGGTGACCGCACCCACCCCGGCACCCGAGGAGACGCCGATGATCGCCGGCTCGGCCAGGGGGTTGCGTACGACCGCTTGGATGAAGACCCCGGCCAGGCTCAGCGCCGCTCCGGCCAGAGCGGCCAGCAGCGCACGTGGCAGCCGGAACTGCCAGACCACCTGGTCCTGCAGCAGGGTGTAGGTGCCGTCGCTCATCCACGGCATCCCGGGCAGCAGATGCCCCGTCACGAGCCGGGCGGCGTCGAGGGCGGTGAGGTCGACGGTGCCCGACGACGCGGACAGCGCGATGACGACGAGGAGGGCGGCCCCGAGGCCGACGGTCAGCAGCCGGGCGCGCCATCTGCGGCGCGCGATGGCGGCGGGCACGGCGACACGTTCGCCGGGCCTCGAGAGCGCCGGTGGCGAGATGTCGTCCGCGGTCACGGAGATATCGGTGGGGGTCATCACACTCCTGTGGATTCGTGGGCTGAGTCGAGGGCGAAGTCGAGGACGGCGGCGGCGAAGTCGTGCACGGCGTCGAGATGGTTGCCGCCATGGCCCATCCGGGGGCGGTGGACGCGGTCGACCTGCGCGCCGCGAGCCGTCAGCTCCTCGGCGAGCCGGTCGGTGGGTGCGGCCGAGACACGGGAGTCCTCCGCGAAGGTGGTCAGCAGGAAGCGGGGCCACCGCCCGCCGGGAAATCGGCTTGCCCGCTCGAACGGCGAGTAGTCGTCCATGGCGGCCCGCACCGCCGGATCGCTCGGGTCGCCGAACTCGGCGGCCCAGTGCCTCGCTCCCGGATGCTCGCTGATGCGGTGCGGGTCGAGCGGGGCGGCCGTGCAGGCGACCCCGGCGACGAGACCCGGCTCGGCGAGCGCGGCGGAGACGGCGACCAGTCCGCCGAGCGACGCCCCGGCGAGCACCAACCGCTCAGGCCGGGTCAGGCCGAGGCGCACCAGCTCGCGGGCCACGGTGACGGCGTCGGCGACCGTACGTGTCTTGCCGGCGCCCTGCCCCGAGGTGTGCCAGGACGTTCCCGCGCCGCCTCCGCCGCGCAGCCGTGCGGTCACGTGCAGCCCGCCCAGGTCGCACCAGGCAGCGACCGAGGGCTCGAAGGCCGGGAGGTCGACGATCCCGAACCCTCCGTAGACCTCCAGGAGCGTCGCTCCGCCGGGGTCGCCGGTCAGGATCAGCTCGATCTCGACACCGTCCTCCGCGGTGACGGTGATCAACCGCGACCGTCGGCCCTCACTGGTCGAGCGTGCCGGCTCCTCGAGCGGCCGCACCCGCGGCGCTCCCGCCGGCGACTCGGTCCGCACCCAGGCGCGGCCCTGCGCCCAGGACAGGCCGGAGACCGTGCGTACGTCGTGGTCCCGTGAGATCGCGACCGTCTGCGCCGGCGCGAGGACACCGGCCTCGGCCCTGAGCCGGACCACCAGCGAATGACCGTCCCCGACCAGATGGACCAGGCCGCCGCCGGGGACCGCCTGGGCGTGCACGGGGACGCCCGGCAGGGTCTCCAGCCGGCAACTAGCCGTTCCCAGTTCGGGCATCCGCAGGCTCACCAGCTCCTCAGACGTCACCGCCAGCACCGTGTCCTCGGCCGCGCTGATGCTGCGGACCCGCGGAAGATCGAGGAGCCCGGCGCCGTCCGTGCCGGTCAGCCGGGTCCGCTCCTGATCGGTCCGAGCGATGACCGTCTGCCCGCCGACGCCGATCGGTGTCGCGCGCTCACCGGCGGCGGTGGTGAAGAGCGTCCTGGGTGGCTCGCCGCGCCGGACCCGCAGGCAGCGTTCCTGGGTGTCGACGAGGTGCAGGTCCTCGCCGGCCCAGGCCATCCGGGCGTGCCGGACCGCGAGCCCCGCGATCTCCGTCGAGGTCAGTGACGAGGTGTCCACGACCAGGACGCGCCCGTTCTCGGAGCCGTCGTCGCTGACCTCGAGGGCCACCAGGCGTCCGTCCGGCGACGGCGCGACGCCCTGGATCCTGACGCCCGGGTCGAGGACGAGCCCGCCGTCCTCGTCGACCAGGACGGGGAGCAGGTCACCCGGACGCCGGGACAGGCGGAACCGGCCCAGCGGCAGTCCCGGACGTCCCGACCGCTCGGCCCGACGCAGCGCGTCGCGCACGCTCGCGCGCCTCACCGCCCCACCCCGTCGACCCAGGTCTCGGGGGTCTTGATGACGCCCAGGTGCCCGCCCTCGTCGAAAGCAGAGCCCAGGTCGATGGTCGAGTCGATCCCCGTCGGGCGGACGAGGTGGAGCTCGCCGTCGCCTCCGCGGGTGACCGCGGCCAGGTCGCCGGAGACCAGTGCCAGCGCCCGCCGCTGTGCGGGCCTGTCCCCGACTGGGTCCCAGGGTGCGACCCCGGGACGTGGGGCGGCGCTCATCGGCGCGAGCTCGATCTCGCTGACCCGGTCGCCGATGAGCATCGCCAGGCGGTCGCCGTCAGGATGCACGACCGTCCAGGCGACCGCTCCCTCGAGGGCGTCGGGCCGGAACACCAGGCCGTCGCCGGTCCGGGTCACCTCGGCCGCTCCGTCCCGGCTCCAGCGCACCACATGGTTGGTCCAGGTGTGCCACTGCTCGGCGTCGGAGTCGGCGCCGCGTACGGAGCAGACGATTCCCGTCGTCGGGTCGAAGCGGAGGAAGTACGCCCGTCCGGGGACCGGCCAAGGCCAGGTCTGGAGACGCTCGGGGCGGCCACCGGTGACGCGGAGCCGTTCGATGCCCGCCTCGGTGGACAGGTGCACGACCCCCGTTCGCGGGTCGGCGGCGTCACCGTGCCCGAGGTCTCCCTGGAGCTCGAGGCGCTCGCCGCGGACGACCGGGCAGTGGGGCCCGGCCCCGAGCAGGTCGTGCAGAGGGATGACCTCGGCCTCGCCGGGCTCGCGGTGTCGCAGCACGACCATCGGCTCGCCTGTTCCGACATCCGGAACGATCACGACGCCGGGTTCGCCGGTGCGGACCCGCACCCGCACGGCGGTGGTGCCGCTCGGGTCTGCCAGGTCCACGACCGTGACCAGGTCGCTCCATGGATCCCAGGAGGCGCCCAGTCCCGTGGTGACGACGACATAGCGGCCCGTGGGATCGCAGGCGAGGTGCTCGGCAGGGATCGCGACCGGCACTCTGCGCACCTGACCTGCGCCGTCGAGCACGACGAGCGCGCCGAGCGCATCGTCGGCGAACACCGCCCGCGCCCCACCGGGAGCGGTCGCCGGGAGGGTGAGGATGCCCGCGTGCTCGGCCAGCGTCGCCCTCGACCACGGGCCGGGCCCACCAGCGATCTCGGAGGTGCGCCAACGGCCGGCGCGATGGTCTGCCAGGACGAGTGTGGGGCTCATGATCGGACACCCTACTGGTATTGGGAATGATTCTCATATACGTTATGCCGCTGTCCGCACCAAGCGGGCCCCGGCGCCGCCGGGCCGAACGATCCGACAGAGGAGATTTCCGATGAACAACGACATCGTGAGCGAGATCGAGGACACCGAGCAGCTGGCGCACCTCTCCGCGTCCCACTCCAACGCGCTGGTCGAGAACCCCTTCGACTGATCGCCGACGGGTGAGCACTCAGTGCCGTTCGGGCGACCTGGCCACCGTCTGAATCGCGGGGGTGCCGAGCTGACGAGCCCGGCACCCCCGGCCCCTGTCCGAGCCATGACCACCGAGGAGCCCCGATGTACCCCAGACACGACTGGCGTCCGATCCCCGCCGCCCGCGGCGAGGTCCGTCTCTCGACCGACATGCCCGCGCTGCGTACCGGCTCGGGTGACTTCCTCAGGCTGCACGACCTCCCCGGACCGGGCCGGTTGCCGACCTACCGCTACCTCCTCCGCGTACGCCGCGCCGCCCTGGAGCGCGACGCGAGGACCCGAGCCTCACGATGGCCCGAGGGCCGGCGCCGTGTCCTCGTGCTCGGCCGCGGTCGGCTCAGCCGGGCGCTGGCCGCGGAGCTCGCGCGCTCCGGTGCCGAGGTCGTCCGCGACGACGGCTCCCGGAGGTACCCGAGCGCCGACGCCGTCGTGGACGTGCGGGAGATTCCGCAGCGGCCCGACCCCGAGCTCGGCGAGCGTCTCGAGCAGCTCACCAACGGAGCGGCCCTGCTGTGCGGCCGGCGCGAAGGCGGCCGGATGCTGATCTTCCCGTTGATGGTCGACGGCAGCGAGGCGACCCCCGACCAGGTCAGCCGCCGTCGGCTGGCCGCCTCGCCCGCCGCCCCCGAGCTTTCCTCGTGGCTCGCCAGCGGCCACCGCGATCCCCGGCCGCTGCGCCGGGCGACGTCGACCCTCACGGTCGCACGCTGCCTGGTCATCCTGGAGGACTGGGCGGCCGGAGATCCCGCGGTTTCCGAGCACCGCCGGGTGCTGCGCGTCGTCGGCGACGGTCCGCGCGAACGTACGCACACGGTCCTCGGCTTCGACGAACCGGCACCGCGCCCGCAGGAATCCGCGCGGTGACCCAGCCGGCGGTCAGCCCCTTCCCGGTCAGCACCCGCGACGACGTCGTCCTCGGCGGCTGGCTCGTCCGCTCGGTCGGCACCGCACGTGCCGTCGTACTCGTGCGGACGCCGTACGACGCCCGGGCGCACCTGCCGCTGGCCACGTCCTTGGCGCGCCACGGCTTCGACTGCCTCGTCCAGGACGTCCGCGGCCGCTACTCCTCGGCCGGCGCCTGGCGGCCCTACGCCACCGAGGCCCGTGACGGCACGGACACCGTCGATGCCCTGCACCAGCGCTGCCCCCTGACGCCGGTGGTGGCCTACGGCGCCTCCTACGCCGCCCACACCGCCCTCGAGACCGCGCGGACCGACCCGCGGGTGACCCGAGTGGTCGCGCTGGTGCCGGCCCTCGGAGCGCATGAGACCGCCTACTCGGCCGACGGGACCCCGCAGCACCTGGACCGTCTCGGCTGGTGGGCGATCCACGGGTTCGCACGCGAGGACGAGGCAGCGCTGGCCCCTGACGTCCTACGGACCGCGGCCGCCGTCACCGACCGCGACGGGCCGATGGCAGCAGCGGCTCGTCTCGGCTGGGACGGCGCGCGTCTCGACGCCTTCCGCGAGCTGTGGTCAGCCCCCGCGCTCGACGTCCCCGACCACTTCGGCGACGCCACCGCGCCGCTGCTCGTCGTCACCGGTGACGCCGACCCGTTCGACACGTACGCCCGCGGACTGGCCGCCGGATGGGGCGCCCGCAGCGGGGTCGGCAGCGCCCTGGTCAGCGGCCCCTGGGGCCACGACCTCGGCATCGGGACCACCGACACCGCGCTGCGGGCGGCGTACGACGCGGCCGGCTCCCCCGGCCGCATCATCCTGCGCTGGCTCACCCACGCCGAGCCCGCGCCCGGGCAGGAGCTCCGACTCGACGTCGCCGCCCGGACCTGGTCCGGACGGCCACTCGTCACGACCGTGCCGGCAACCGCGAGAGGACTCCGATGACCGAGACGCCCACAGCCATGCCACCCCTGGACGTCGAGCGTCTGGTGGACAGGGAGACCGGACTGATCCGGCGGGTGCGCGAGGTGCTGCGCCCCGAACGGGCGCCGCTGCGCTACACCTCGCTGACCGCCGAGGTCTCCGACGCCCGCTGGCTCGGTGACTGGCCGGCCGACCGGGTCTCGCTCGGCACCACCTTCGGCGACGTCCCGGGCGCCCGGATCGCCGCGATCGCGGAGGGCGTGGAGCGCTACTGCGGCAACTTCATCCCCGAGCGGCTCGATCCCGCCGACTACCGGGTCGGGACGGCGGCCGAGCTGCGGGACCAAGGGCTACGGGTCGTCGACCTCGACGACCTTCCCCGCTGGAGCTCGGCGCAGCTGGCCCGGCCCGACTTCCCCTATCGCGCGCTCGACGACCAGGTTCCGTCGCTGTGGAGCCGCTGCCAGGAGCAGTCGCCCGAAGGTGAAGCCGCTTCGGCGACCGAGGTCTGGATGCCGCACGCCCTCATCGGTCTCAACTGGCGCCAGCGACGGTTCACTCACCTGGACCGCGTCTTCCACCTCAACTACGCCGGCATCGCCACCGGTCAAGGCGCCGCCGACGCCCACGACCGGGGTCTTCTCGAGGTCGTCGAGCGCGACGCCCTCGAGGTGTGGTGGCACCACGGCGGACCGGCCCAGGGGATCGACACCGGCTCGGTCCCCGGCCTGAGCGCCGACCTCGAGGGAGCGCCGCTCGACGTGCACGTCGTCCGGATGCCCACGGAGCTCGCCCCGGCGATGGCCGCCCTCGTCCGCGACCGGGAGACCGGCGTCTACGCCGCGGGCTTCTCGGCCTCCACCGACCCGGTCCGGGCCGTTCGCAAGGCGGTGCTCGAGGCGGTCCACACCTGGATCTACACGCTCGGCTGCCGCGACGCCGACGGCTGGGTCTTCCAGGCCGTACGCGCCGGGCTGATGGCTCCCGGCCTCTACCTCGACCACCGCGAGGACCGCCGCTACCTCGACTCCGCGGGGCCGGACTTCGCCCGGGTCCGCGATCTCGGTGCCCATGTCCAGGTCTGGCTCGATCCCCGGGTGCATCCGCTCGCCGACCGGTTCACCGCGCCGGCCCTGGGCAGCGTCTCGATCGCCGAGGTCCCGGCCACCGACGTCGCCGAGGTGCGCCGCCGTCTGCACGAGGGCGGCCACCGGATCATCACCCGCGACCTCACGACGCGAGACGTGGCACAGACATCGCTGCGAGTCGTACGCACCTTCGTCACCGGCCTGGTGCCGAACGCCCCGGCCGCGTTCCGCTATCTCGGGCTGCCGCGTTTCGCTGAGGCCGCGCGCCACCGCGGCTGGGACCCGATCGACCCCGACGAGCCGTTGGCCCTGTGCCCGCCGCCCCACATGTGATGCGCGGACACGACATGACCTCGAGCACGGCGCTCCTCGAGACCGCCTTCTCCCCCGAGCTCCCGGGCGATCCGCTTCCCCCAGGGCCCCGAGCGAACCGCTGGCCCGGCGAGCTCGTCGACATCGCCGAGCTCCGGGCCCCGGCGGCAACGGCTGCGACGGCCATCCACCGGCTGTGGCGGGCACGCGGTCACCATCCGCGGCCCGACGGGACCCCGACGACGGTCCCGCGCCGGGCGGTCCCCTCCGCGGGTGGCTGCTACCCCGTCCAGTGGCACCTGGTGATCCCTCCTGGCCGCGGCCGACCGCACGGCCCGGGGCGCTACGTCTACGATCCGGCGACCGAGATGCTGGTCCGACGGCCCGACCCGCGAGGACCGATATGGCCGGCGTCGGACCACGTCGAGATCGTCCTCACGGTCCAGCCGGGACGCACCTTCGGTCGCTACCGGCACCGGGCGTGGCCGCTGTGGGTCGCCGACGCGGCGTACGCGCTCGAGGCGCTGCTCTTCCTGGTCCCGGAGGCCCACCTGCCCACGGACTGGTCCGACCTCGCCGCGGCCCGTCGAGCCCTCCGCCTGCCCCGAGCGGCGCAGGCCGCCTGGTGGCTCGACCGCGGCCTCGTACCCGAGCTGGCCCTGGCCCGGATCAGGCTGCCCCACGACCCGCACCTCGACGAGGTCGTCTCCGCCGCGATCTGCGCGCGGCGCTCCCCCGTGCTCGATCGCTTCCACGAGCACCGCGCGCAGCCCTCCGCAGACAGACGCACCCAGACCGCCCGGCAGAGCGGCCAGTCCTGGGTGCTCGGCGCCGACCGCGTCATCGGCTGGCCAAGGCCCGCGCGCCTCGACACCGTCGGTTACGCACAGCTGTGGCAGATCCATCGCGAGGCTGCCCGACAGACCTACTCGCTGGCCGCCCAGGGCCACGGCGTCCGGGCCGTCTCCGGGTTCTCCCCACGTCCGGCGGAGACACGACCCCTGGTCCACGCCATCGCCATCCTCGAGAACGGAGCCGCCGCATGATGGTCGACAAGCTGCTCCTGCGCACCGCGCTGCGACATCCCGGCCCCGCCACGGCCACCGTCGGACTGCAGGTCCTCGTGACCATGACCTACCTTCCGCAGGCCTACGCCCTCGCCCAGGGCCTCTTCGCGGTGGTCGAGCGCGACGACGACCGGGCACTGACGGCCGCGCTGTGGATCGCCGTGATCGTCGCAGCGCGCTGGCTCCTGTCCTGGATCCAGGCCCTGGTCGCGGGGCGGCTCGGCGCGGACGTACGCCTCTCGGTGCGGGACGAGGCGCTGCGAGGCGTCCTGGTTCCGGAGGCTCTGCACGACCCGGGGCGGCGAGACGGCGGTCTCCGCACGGCGCTCGTCGACGGGGTCGACGGGGCCGACGCGTACGTGACCCGCTATCTGCCGGCGCTCGCTCAGGCGTTCGTGCTGATCCCGCTGGTGACGGTCCTGCTGGTTCTCGTCCATCCGCTCTCCGGTCTCGCTGCCGGTCTGGCGGCGCTCGGCGCGCTGACGGCGCCGCTGCTGTGGAAGCGGCTCATGCGCCGACGCTCGGACGACCACTGGGACACCTATGAGGCTCTCGGCTCCGACCTGCTCGAGGCCCTGCGCGGGATGGCGACGCTGCGCCTGCTCGGCCAGGTGGGCCGGACCCGGGAGCGGATGGCTGAGCGCAGCAGGGCGCTGCACCGCGCGACGGTTCGGGTGATGCGTACCTCGCTGCTCGACACCGCGCTCATCGACCTCGCCGTCCAAGGCGGCACGGTCGCCGCTGCCGGGCTCGCGCTGGTCGCAAGCGTGGGTCGGACCGGGGTGCCGCCGGCCGAGCTCTATCTGGCGCTCATGCTGGTGAGCGAGGTCTTCCGGCCCATCCGGGATCTCTCCGCCGCCTGGCACGCGGGCTACCTCGGGACCTCTGCGGTGCCGGCGCTCCGCAGGCTCGGTGTCGGCGCGCAGCACGCCACCTCGACGAGCGGCCCCGCAGAGACGGACCGGGCCGGGTCGCCCTCGGCCGCGCTCGTCCTCGACGACGTCTCGTTCTCCTATCCCGAGGGTCCGGCGATCCTCGACGGCGTCCGAGTGAGCTTCGCGCCCGGTGCCGTCACCGCCGTCGTCGGACCGAGCGGCGCCGGGAAGACGACTCTCCTCGACCTGGTCCTCACCCACCTCTCCCCCACCGGCGGCCGGGTCCTTCTCGACGACCGTCCGGTGCGTACGTCCGACGTGGCCGTGGTCTCGCAGCGCCCCGTGCTCTTCGAGGGAACGGTGCGCGAGAACCTCCTGGTCGCCCGCGCGCACGCGAGCGAGGCCGACCTGTGGCAGGCGTGCGCAGCGGCCGGAATCGAGCAGGAGGTACGCAGCCTCCCCGCCGGTCTCGACACCCCGGTCGCCAGCGCCGGGGCCAGCCTCTCCGGCGGTCAGCGGCAGCGGATCGCCCTGGCCCGGGCGGTCCTCTCGGAGCGGCCGGTGCTGCTCGCCGACGAGCCGACCAGCGCCCTCGACCCGGCCTCGGCACGCACCGTCACCGCCACGCTCGCCCGGCTCGCCGCCGACCGCATCGTCGTCGTCGTCGCGCACCGCGAGGAGTCGCTGGACGGGGTGGAGCGTGTCCTCGAGCTCACCGACGGCCGGCTGACCCCGCTCCTTCTGGAAAGGAGCCACCCATGACCGCGACCGCCGCTCCCAGGCGGCCTCTCACCGCCCTGTTCGGTCATCTGGGCGGCGAGCGCCGCGCGATCGCGGCCACGATCGTGCTCGTGGTCGTCAGCCAGGTGTGCCTGGGGGCGATCTCGGTGCTGCTCGCCGCCGCCGTCGGTCGCGCCGTCGTGCTCGGCGAGGCGCCGCCGGGATGGTTCTGGGTCCTGCTGGCCGGCCTCGTCGCTCACCGGGCGCTGTTGACCTGGGGCGAGATGGACGCCTCTCACGCGCTCGCGTTCCGGGTGCTGGCCAGGCTCCGGATGGCGCTCTTCGACCGTTATGCGGTTGCGCTGCCGACCAAGCGTCGCGAGAACGTCGGCCGGGCCGCCTCGACCGCGATGGCCGACACCGAGCGCCTGGAGTTCTTCTACGCCCACACCGTCGCTCAGCTCGTCGCCGCGGCGGTCAACGCGCTGCTCGGCCTCGTCCTGCTCACGTTCGTGGAGCCCGCGCTCGCGCTGGTCACCCTCGTGGCGCTCACGCTCGTGCTCTCCACGGTTCCGCTGGGCCGACACCGTCTGGAGACTCTCGGGCAGGAGGTCGTCGAGGCGACCGGTGCGCTCTCCGACCGGGTCGTCGACGTGCTCGGCGGCCTCCGCGAGGTGCTGGGCTACGGCCTCCACGAGCCGGTCCGCCGTCAGATCCGGGAGACCGGCGCCGACGCGGCACGGTCGGCGGCCCGGCTCGAGACCACCCAGCGCGTGCTCGCCGGAGCACGCGAGGCGGCGGTGACCCTCGCCGGGGTGGGCGTGCTGGTCAGCGTCCTCGCCCGTGACGTCGCCGCCGAGCACGTCGCCGCCCTGGTCGTCCTCGCGCTCGCGACCGTCGCACCGGTCGCCGACGCGGCCGCCACCTGCGCCCGGCTGCCTGCCCTGCGTGCCTCGGCTGCCCGGGTCGGCGACGAGCTCGCCCGTCCTGCCGTGCTCACCCGCGAGACCCCACCGGCCGCACTGCCCGACGGGCCGCTCGGGCTCGTCATGAGCGATGTGGGCTTCGGGTACGGCCAGCGCCGTGTGCTCGACGGTTTCGACCTCATCATCGCGCCCGGAGAGCACGTCGGCCTCCGCGGACCGTCGGGAGCGGGCAAGTCCACCGTCGTAGCGCTCGCCAGCCGGCTCTGGGACCCCGACACCGGAACCATCGACCTCACCGGCCCGGAGACCGCCCCTGTCGCGATCTCGGCGGTCGAGGACGCCGTGCTCCGGGCTGCGCTGACCACCGTCGAGCAGGACGGCGCGCTCTTCTCCGGCACCGTACGCGAGGCGATCGCCGGCCCCACGACGACCGACGCCGAGATCGCGAGCCTCCTTGACCGGCTCGGCCTCGCGGACGCGGTCGCGCCGGAGAGCCACGTCGGCGAGGGCGGTCTCCGGCTCAGCGGTGGACAGCGTGCGCGGCTACGGCTGGCGCGCGCCGTCCTGCATCGCCCACGGATCCTGATCCTCGACGAGCCGACCGCCGACCTCGACGAGGACTCCGCCCGACGGGTCACCGACCTGCTCGACACGATCCCGGCGACCATGCTGGTGGTCTCCCACCGTCCGCAGACTCTCGCCGGGATGGACCGAGTCGTCGACATGGGGGGTCGAGATCGGGCCGCAGGGAGCCCCGGAAAGCCCTCAGAACCCCCGCAGAGCCCGCAACCACGCGGGACACGCGGCGCGTGAACGTTGAAGATCCGCGCTACTGGCCTACGCTGGCGACGAGCCGCATCTCGTCAACCTTTGCTGCTCTGATCAACGATTAAAGGAGATCGCATGAACCGCACCGACCTGGTGAGCGAAATCGCCAAGCAGGCCGAGATCACTCAGACGCAGGCCTCGGCCGCCCTGGGTGCCGCCCTCGAGGCGATCAGCGCGGCCGTCGCTGACGGCGACAAGGTCACGCTGCCCGGTTTCGGTACGTTCGAGTCGCGCGAGCGCTCGGCTCGCACCGGCCGCAACCCGCAGACCGGCAAGACGATCGACATCCCGGCTTCGCGTGGCCCGGCGTTCAAGCCCGGCTCCGCTTTCAAGGAGCGGGTCAACAAGGGCTGAAAGCCTTTGGATCAGACGAAGGGCCGGATCGTTTCTCGATCCGGCCCTTCGTCTATTTTGCGACGCCTGCACGGCGGCTTCAGCCCTGCCGTGCCTTGAGGCGTGGGTTGCGCTTGTTGATGACGTAGACCCGGCCGCGGCGGCGTACGACCTGGGAGCCGGGCTGGCTCTTGAGCGAGCGGATGGAGTTGACGACCTTCATGGGCTATCCCTTCGTGCTGGTGTAGGGCAGCAGCGCGACCTCGCGGGCGTTCTTGATCGCCTTGGTGACCGCGCGCTGCTGTTGCGGGCTGAGTCCGGTGACGCGGCGGGAGCGGATCTTGCCGCGGTCGGAGATGAACGTACGCAGCAGCTGCACGTCCTTGTAGTCGACGTAGGTGACGTCCGGTGCCAGCAGCGGCTTGCGGCGCTTCCGGACCGGAGACGGCGGACGTTTGGGCATGGGGAGGCCTTTCTCTCAGGGGAGCTCTCAGCGGACCTTGGCGGGGTCGACGTAGCCGCGCTCGACCGCGCGGACCAGGCGTCGAGGCACCTGGTGGGTCTGGCCATCGACGGTGACCGGCACGAGCGCGACCGCAGTGGCCTTCCAGCTCGAGCGGCGGTGGCGGGTGTTGCTGCGCGACATCTTGCGCTTGGGTACGGCCATGGCGGCCTCCTTCGGGGTGGTGTGATGTGGTTCAGGCGGCTCGGCCGATGGGGCCGAGCCAGTCCTCGAGCCCGTCCCAGGACTCCTCCCAGAGCTGGCCGCGCTGGGCTATCTCCTGGTCGGTGAGAAGCGCGCGCTCGAAGGCGAGCGGGATCTGGTCGGCCTCGTCGTCGATGCCGACCACGACGATGCGGGTGAGCCGCTCGGTGCGCCCCCACTTCTGGGTCGACCCCACGCTCGCCTGGCCACCGGCGCCGTCCCAGACGCAGATGTCGTCGGGACGGGTCGGGACCCAGAAGCAGCCGCGCGAGCGACGCGGGCCACCGCCGAGGATCTCCAGCTCCTCCTGGAACCGGACGGGGTGGATCGGGCGCTCGGAGCGCAGGTCGAGCCGCCAGGCACCGCCCTCGGGCAGCGGGGGCAGCGGGTTGCGGCGCACCTCTGCGACCCAGGCCTCCACCGCGTGGTGGCGGTGCACGCCCGCGACCAGGCCGGCGGCATCCAGGAGCGAGGGGTCGGTCACCACCGGCGTACGCGGCTGGGCCAGCGTGGCCACCAGCGAGTGCTCCTCGGGCTCGGGGGTCTCGGTGATGCAGACGACGTCGGCGTACTCCACGATCGCGCTGGCGACCTCGGCGACGCCACGACGGTCGTCCTCGGAGGTGGCCAGGCCGCGCTCGTCGAGCAGGTCGGGTCCGAGCAGATCCTCGGCGACGGTGCTGCCCTCGAGGGCGGCGACGACCGCGGCGATGGAGATGTGCGGAGCCATGCGCGGCGCCCAGGAGAGCACCCGGCAGACCTGGATCGCCTCCGCGGCGACCGGCAGGCAGGCCACGATGCTGGCCCAGCGACCCTGCACGGCGAGGCGCTCGAGGGTGGGGACGATGTCCTCGCGGATCGCGCAGGCGACGCAGGCGTGGGCGAGATTGATCTCCTCGTGCTCGACCACGCCGCCGATGTCGCTGACGATGCGGGTCAGCAGCTGGCGGCTCGGGTCGATGACGTGGCGGACCATGACCGTGTCGGGCAGGCCGAACTGGAGCGAGACGGTCGCGGAGAGCATCGCGGCCTCCTCCACCCCGCTGACCAGGATGACCGGCACCTTCGGACTCGGGAGCTTGCGCCGCGACCGTGGTCGGGGCGCAGTCATCGGCCGCGCCCGTAGCGCCGCTTGAACCGCTCGACCCGGCCCTCGGTGTCGACCACGCGGCCACGCCCGGTCCAGAACGGGTGGCTGGCACTGGAGACGTCAACGTCGACGACCGGGTAGGTCTCGCCGTTCTCCCAGGTCACCTGCTCGTGGTCGTTGGCGAGACGCTCGCGGATCGTGGACTGCATCAGGAAGAGCCTGTCCGCCGAGCGGTCGCGGAAGACGACCGGCCCGGAGACGGGGTGGATGCCTTGCTTCATGGGGACCTCCTGTGGTTAATGATAACGGTTCTCATTCTACACACAGGTGGCGCCTCACTCATATCGAGGCGGGACTCATCCTTCGGCGGTGTGGGTGTGCATGCGTACGCCCTCACTGTTGAAGATGCTCAGCACCTGGGCCGGGCGCGACCCGGTCGCGAAGATCGCGTGCGGCACCCGAGTGTCGAACTCGGCAGCCTCGCCGCGGGTCAGCACCAGGTCACGGTCGCCCAGCAGCAGCCGGAGCTTGCCGGAGATGACGTAGAGCCACTCGTAGCCGTCGTGGACCCGCGGCTCCGGCACCTCGGTCGCCGGCTGGTAGGTGATCTTGAAGGTGTTGACCGGCGACCCCTCGGGGGTCAGCGGCGCGATCTCCATCCCGTCACGGCGGATCACCGGCCGGCGTACGCGTGGGTCCGGGACCAAGGGCGTCACCAGGCTGTCGAGCCCGACGCCGAGGTGGCGGGTCAGCGGGATCAGCAGCTCCAGGCTCGCCTGACGCTTGCCCGACTCGAGCCGGGACAGCGTGCTGGGCGACATCTCCGCCATCGCGGCCAGCTGGTCCAGCGTCCAGCCCTTGCTGTGCCGGATCGCCCGGATCCGCGGGCCGACCTGCTTGAGCTCGTCGATCATGTGCTCCATCTCCCATTTGCCAAATCCGCAAGAAGCCTTGCCATTCCTTCATTGTGCCAGTGAACTGGTGACATGACCGAAAACACCGAACACCTCGACGCAATCGTCATCGGCGGCGGAGCCGCCGGACTCTCCGCAGCCCTCATGCTCGGCCGCTCCCGTCGCAAGACCCTCGTGGTCGACTCCGGCCTTCCCCGCAACCGCTTCGCCGCCCACATGAACGGCGTCCTCGGCCACGACGGCCTCGACCCCGCCGAGCTGCTGCGCAAGGGACGCGAAGAGCTCGCTGCGTACGGCGTGGAGATCCGTCCCGGGCGCGTCGCCCGTCTCGACGAGACCGAACACGGCGTGAGCGTCCTCCTGGACGACGGCGAGCAGCTCACCGGCCGGATCGCGATCGTCGCCACCGGCGTCACCGATGAGCTTCCCGACATCCCGGGCCTGGCCGAGCGCTGGGGCGCCACCGTCCTGCACTGCCCCTACTGCCACGGCTGGGAGGTGCGTGACCGACGGATCGGGGTGCTGACCACCTCCCCCCTCGGCATGCACCAGGCGCAGCTGATCCGGCAGTGGAGCGACGACGTCGTCGTCTTCACCGCGGGACTGGGACCTGTCGAGGAGGCCGACGAGCAGCGTCTGCGCGCGCGTGGGGTCGAGCTCGTCGCCGCGCCCGTCGTCGAGGTGCTCGGCGAGGGCGACCAGGTCACCGCGGTGCGTACCGCGGACGGGCTGGTCACCGAGGTCGGCGCCATCTTCACCGCTGGGACCCTGCGCCCGCACGACGATTTCCTGACTCACCTCGGCCTCGACCGCGCCGACAGCCCCATCGGCAGCTTCCTCGCCGTCGACGCGACCGGCAAGACCAGCAGCGACCGGATCTGGGCTGTCGGCAACGTGTCCAACCCGATGGCCAACGTCCCGATCAGCATGAGCGCCGGCACCATGGCCGGCAGCGTCGTGAACATGACTCTGGTCACCGACGACTTCGACCGCGCCGTTGCCGGCCCCGCAGAGGCGAGCGACCCGGTCGCCTTCTGGCAGGAGAGGTACGCCGGCAGCGACCACGTCTGGTCCGGCAAGGTCAACAAGGTGCTCGGTGACGTCGCCCCCGGCCTGGAGCCGGGGACAGCGCTCGACCTGGGCTGCGGCGAGGGAGCCGACGTGATCTGGCTGGCGCAGCAGGGATGGCGGGCCACCGGGATCGACATCTCGAGCAACGCCGTGGACCGGGCCCGGCAGGCCGCCCTGGCATCGGGGCTCACCGAGGAGCAGGCCCGGTTCGTCGCCTCCGATCTGGCCGGCCTCGACGGATCCGGAGGCTACGACCTGGTCACCGCCAGCTTCTTCCAGTCCCCCGTCGAGCTGCCCCGCGCCGACATCCTCCGCCGGGCGGCCGGGCTGGTGAACACCGGTGGCCACCTGCTCATCACCTCGCACGCCGCAGCACCTTCATGGGCCGACGCCGCCGCGCACGAGCACCGCTTCCTCGACGCCAAGGAGGAGCTCGAGGCGCTCGAGCTGTCCGAGGACGCCTGGGAGACGGTCGTCCTCGAGCACCGGGACCGCCCCGTCACCAGCCCGTCCGGCGAGCCCGCCACCCTCGAGGACTCCGTGGTCCTGCTCCGTCGCAGGTGAGTCGCGGTGGCGTCCGAAAGGTGAGACGGATCGAGCGACTGGACAGGCACTTCATGGAGTTGACGGGTGTTTCAGTGCCCGTCAACTCCATGCCTGAGAAATTTGTAGAGGCCGGTCGACCGGGAATCCATGGAGCCCAGCCGACCGAACGCTAGGCAGCACCACAGCTCTCGGTGAGGAACTCACCGAGCCGCTCGTAGGCGAGGTTCTGGGCCTCGCTGCGCTCGAGGGGGTCCTCGCCGCGGCCAGTGCGCAGGGCGTCCTCGATCATCATCCGCACGCCTTCGACGGCAGCAGCCGGGGTGCCTTCGGGAACGCCCATCGACTGCAGGCTCGTCGCCGCCAGCCCCAGCGCAGTCTCGTTCTCGTCGTTCGGCGAGGACATCTGGGCAGCGTGGGCGTTCGCCATCGTCTGTACGCCGCCGCAGAACTCTTCCATGGAGGCGACCGGGCCGGCAGCGACAGGGGCGGCAGAGGAGGCCGCTGAGCCCGGCGGGCCCGAACCCGCCGGGGTATCGCCGGAACCGAGGTCGCGGGTGAGGACAACGACTCCGATCGCGACCGCGATCAGCACGCCGACGACGAGCGCGCGCGGCGGGTGCGGAAGCCGCTCTCGCCAGGCCGGCTCGTGCTGCGCCTCGGCAGCGGCGCGTCGAGCCGGGTTCCCGGACCGCTTCCCAGGCTGTCTTCCAGAGCTCACCGGACAGCGCTCACTGGTAGGTGTTGGCCGGCGCCTCGCGCGGCTCGACGGAGGTGGCCTCGATGGCGGTCTCCGACTTGCCGCCCGGTGCCGTGCCCTCGACCCAGCGACCGGTGACCGCGACCCAGGAGTCGCGCTCCGGGGCGTCGTCGTAGTCCTCCACGCGCACCCGGGAGGCGCTCGCGTCGGCGGCGCAGCAGGCGATGGCGATGCGGGTGACGTACCAGTTGCCGTTCTCCTCGTCGTTGCTGACGAAGCCGGTCAGGCGGATGTCGCGGCCCTTGATCGTCGAGCCGCCCTCCACCCCGGCGCGCCACATGAACTCGGCGACCTCGACGTCCACCGGACCGTCCGACGCCGGCAGGGGCAGGATCTCGGCGTCGGGAGCGGCCGCGACCGGATCGTCTGCACGACGCTCGGCGAGGTAGGCACCCAGGGACGGCGGGCTCGCGACGAAGACGATCACACCGGGCACGATCGCCAGCCAGGTCATCGCCGGGACCTTGTGGCCGTGCCCATGGTCGTGGTCGTGGTCGTCCTCGTCCTGCTCCTCCGGCTCGGGACGCAGCAGCATCCACGCCGTCAGCCCGAGCAGCACCACGCCGGTGACGACCAGCGGCCACTTCATCCAGTCGGTGACATACCTCAGATAGCCGTCGCCGAGCGCGAGCCGCAGCAGGACGGCGCCGAGGAACCCGACGACCAGGGCCTGGGTTGTACGTGTCACGCGGCCACCTCCGTTGCGCAAGCGCCATCGTACGGACGCGGCCGCGCGTTGATTGTATGGATCGCTCGCTGACGCTCGCTCACAGCAACCACCATCCGATGCCGACGGCGGAGGCGACCGCCGTGATGATCACCAAGGGTACGAAACGGAGCGCGAAGCCCATGCCGAAATGGCCGGCTTCCATGGAAGCGAGCTTGATGTCCATCGCCGGGCCGACGACGAGGAAGACCAGCTTCGCGGTGTCGGAGAACGCCGTGAACGAGGCCGCCACGAAGGCGTCCGACTCGGAGCAGAGCGCGACGATGAAGGCGAACAGCGCCAGCGTCAGGATCCCCAGCACCGCCTGCCCGGCGACGGTGTTGACCACCGAGCGGGGTACGAAGGTGTTGACCGCCGCGGCCAGCATGGCGCCCAGCACCAGGAACCCGGAGGCGTGCATGAAGTCGTGGCTGACGTTGCCGAGGAACGACCGCTCGTGGGCGTGCTGGTCGCGACCGAGGTTGGTCAGCCGCTCGAGCAGCAGCTTGCCGCGGGCGAGCATGATCCAGCCGACCGCGACAGCCGTGATCATCGAGGCCATGAACCGAGCCAGCACCATCATCGGCTGGCCGGGGAAGGCGACGGCGGTCGAGACGAGCACCGCCGGGTTGACCGCCGGCGCGGCCAGCATGAACGTCAGCGCCACCGCGGGCGCGACCCCACGACGGATCAGCGAGTTGGTCACCGGCACCGCGGCGCACTCGCAGCCCGGCAGCCCGATCCCGGCCAGGCCGGCGACCGGGACGCCGAGCACGGGGCTCTTCGGCACGATCCTGCTCAGCGCCTTCTCCGAGAGGAACGTCGAGATGACGGCGCTGAGCAGCACGCCGCCCAGCAGGAACGGCGCCGACTGCACCACGATGGCGACGAAGATCGTGCCCCAGGTGTTGAACAGGTCATGGTCCAGCAGCGGCAGCAGCCAGCGCTGGGAGAGCAGGATGAGGAGCAGCACGATCGCCACGACCTCTGTCTGCCCCAGCCGGAACCCTGGCTTCTCGGCCGCCCGCTCCGGCGCCTTCGTACTCATGCCGCCGCCTCCGTCGAAGGGGAGGAATGATACGGACGCGGCGGCCTGAGGCCTACCGTCGCTCGCGTGCGCTCGCTCATGAGGCGTGTGTCTAGCACAGCCCGACGACCGCCGGGTTGCGCCCCGCCGATTCGGAATGGTTCCGGTTAGGCTTTGCCGGTACTTACCAGCTGGACTTGGTGATCCCCGGCAGATGTCCCTTGTGCGCGAGCTCGCGGAACCGGATCCGGGACACGCCCGCCTTGCGCAGATAGCCTCGCGGCCGACCGTCGACCTGGTCACGGTTGCGCAGGCGCACCGGCGAGGAGTCGCGCGGGAGCCGCGACAGGGCACGGACCGCCTCGGCCTGCTCGGCCGATCCCGGCTCGGCCGTGCGGATGCGCTCCTTGATCTCGGCGCGCCGTTCCGCATAGCGCGCCACGATCTCGCGCCGCTTCGCGTCGGCCGCGATCTTCGACTTCTTGGCCATCAGACCTTCTCCCCTCGAGCGCGCATCTCGGCGACGACGGCCTCGATGCCGCGTACGTCGATCTGCTTGATCGCGTTGGTGCTGAGCCGCAGGGTGACCTTCCGGCCCAGGCTGGGCACGTAGTAGGTCTTCCTCTGCAGGTTCACCTCCCAGCGTCGTCTGGTCGCCTTCTTGGACCAGGGGCGGTTGTTGCCGTAGCCCGGGCGGGCACCGGTGACCTGACACGTGCGTGACATGGCAGCCTTTCGTCTTATCGGGAATCATTTTCATTATGGCACAGCCATCCCGCGACACGTCATCGTCGGCCCGCTGACGGTGCCACTGGGCAGGGATCCATACCGATACCGACTAACATGGCGCTCATGGCACCAACCCAGCAGGTCAAGCGGCGCGCGACCAACCAGGGCGCCGCGGTGAAGGAGGCCCTCGCCGCCGAGGACACCTTCCGCAGCGCCCAGGACGTCTACGCCACGCTGCGAGCGAACGGCGAGAAGATCGGCCTCTCCACGGTCTATCGCCACCTGCAGATCTTCGTCGACGACGGGCTCGCCGATGTGATCCACAAGCCTGACGGCGAGTCCACCTACCGGCTGTGCGGGGACGCCTCCACGACCCATCACCACCACCTGGTGTGCCGTCAGTGCGGCAAGGCGGTGGAGATCGAGGGGCCGGCCGTGGAGACCTGGGCCGACAAGGTGGCGGCGCAGCACGGGTTCTCCGACGTCAACCACACGGTCGAGATCTTCGGCCTCTGCACCTCCTGCGCCTCCTGACCGGGCTCAGCCCGCCGGGCCGCGCCTTCTCGCCGCGCCGAGCACGAGGTCGACCAGCAGGAACGCCACCAGACTGATCCCCAGCAACGGGAAGAACCAGCCGACGAGCACCGTCACCGCGACCCCGCCGGCCAGCACCGTCCGCGGCAGTCGTCGCCAGGCGCCACGTGGCATCGGCCGGCCGAACCGCAGCCGGCTCGCGCCGCGAGGACGCCGCAGCCACCACATCCGGTAGCCCAGGAGCGTGAGGGCGATCAGCCCGATCGCCAGCGCCGCCAGGACGATCTGGTTGGCGATGCCGAACAGGATGCCCATATGGGCGCCGATGGTCCAGGTGGACAGCTTGGCCATCAGCGGCCAGTCGGCGAAGTCGACACGGTCCACGACCGCGCCGCTGGCCGGATCGACGGCGACGGTGTCGTAGCTCGTCGGCCAGTCGCGCTTGTTCTCCGCGGCCGTCCAGGCACTGTCCTTGTCCGTCGGAGGCGTCAGGTGGAGCGGGTCGCCGAGTCCCTCCTCGCGGGCGGTGGCGAGCACACCGTCGATGCCCACACCGTCGACCAGGAGCGCGTCCGGGTCCTCGCCTGACGTCGCCGTGCGCGGCCCGTGGTGCTCGTGACCGCCCGCCGAGTTCTCGCCCTCCAGAGAGGTCGCCGGAAGCGGCTTCATCCAGGCCAGAGCGGTACGCAGCTCCTCGACGTTGGCTCCGGCGTAGCGCGACCAGGTCACCCCGGAGACCGACAGGACCAGCGCGCCCAGCAGGACCGAGACACCGATCGCGCCGTGCCACGAGACAGCCCGCGCCCGCCCCCGGGCATCGAGGCGATGTCCTGAGCTTGTCGAAAGGTCGGGCGTCAGCATCCGGCGGGTGCGCCGCTCGCGCCGGCGCCTGCCGACCCAGAGCGCCAGCCCACCGAGGGCCACCACCCACAGCCAGCTCGCCGCGAGCTCGCTGTAGTTGCGGCCGAACACCCCCAGGTGGAGGTTGCGGTGGAGGTCGTCGAGCCACGCGCGGAAGCCGAGCCACTGGCCGTAGCTGCGTACCTGGCCCTCGACCTGGCCGGTGTAGGGGTTCACGAACACCGACATGTCGTAGTCGGTGGGGACGGTCTCGTCGGCGAAGACCACCCGGGTGCTGCGGTCGGCGGCCTCCGGGACGTCGACCCGGAGGACGGCACCGTCGGGGTGGGTCGCGCGGGCGGCGGCGACCTGCTCGGCGAGCGTAACCCGGCCGTCTGCCGGGCTGACCTGGGTCAGCTCGCGGTAGGCGATCTGCTCCACCTGCGGGGCGATCGTGTAGAGCAGCCCGGTCACCGAGGCGACCAGGATGAACGGGGCCACCAGCACCCCGGCGTAGAAGTGCAGGCGCAGCACGAGCGGGCGGAGCATCGGCCACCAGTCGCGTCGTCGGCTCGGCGGGTCGAGGGCTGGTGCTGCCTGCGGGTCGGTCAGTGGCTCGGCCGGTGATGGGGTCTGGAACTGGGTCGGAACGGGCATTCGGGGTTTCTCTTCTCGCGATTCGGGTACGCAAGACAGCCACCGGGACTCACCCGGTGGTGCTCGCAGAGGGAACTCAGAGGCCGAAGGGCCTCGGCGGTCCCCTTCGCGGAGAGACGGCGACCCACGGAGCCGGTCGCGGGATGACCTGCCGCACCTCGGCGAGCAGGTCACCGACGACCACGAGCCGCGGGACGAGAAGGCTGCGTACGACCACGGCGAGAGCCCTGCGGTGCAGCCCCCAGACGACGACGGAGAGCACGGCCGCGCAGGCGTGGGCCAAGAGCATCGACGCGCTGCCGTCGGCGTGGCCGACGATGTGGCCGACAGCGTGCTGGTGCTGGGCGCCGGGGGCGGCGAAGGCAGCGAAGACCTCGTGGAGTCCCAGCTGGGACAACCCGGCCGCGAGCGTGCCGCCGAGGAGGCCGACGCGACGCTGCAGCACCACGATGCCCACGCCGAAGACGGCCAGTGCCGCCGCGGCCAGCCAGCCGGCGCTCGGCAGGGCGCCGCCCGCGGCCACGTGGGCCAGGCCCGCACCGGTCATGATCTGGAGCGTGGCGAGCAGGGAGAGCCACACGCTTCCGCGTACCGGCCTCACCACTCGCAGCTCCACGCACAGCACCGTATCCCGAGTCGGCGTCACGATCGGGTTCCTACGCTCGTGGCACGCTCATGCGCTCACAGCTGGTCGATCGCCGTCAGAGCTCGTCGTAGCTTCCTTCGACGAGGAAGGTCGGATGCCCGCCCAGGTCCTTGTCGTCGGTCGGGATCACCGGGCTCACCGGTGTGCAGGCGAGCGTTCGCAGCTCGCAGGTGACGACCTGCCGCGCGCGCAGTACGTTGGCCGCTTTCGGGTCGATGCGCTCCGCGACACCGAAGAAGTTGTCCTCGTCGCTCCACCCGACCAGCTTGAAATGCTCCCACGGCGCGTCGATCGTGCGCTGGCGTCCGGTCCGCGCGTCGTACACCACCGCCTGAGTGGGCCACTCCGTCACGTCGAAGATCGTGCTCCGGTCCGGGGAGAGCCGCCCGACCCCGGCGATCCAGGAGTCGGCAAGCTCCCGCCTGTTGCCCTCTCCGCCGAGAAAGACGTCGAACCCGTCGCGGAACAGGGTTTCGGCGTGGCCCTCGTAGACCTCCCCGTCCGGACTGGCGCTCGCCGGGGTCGCGGAGCCGTCGTCGAGGTCGATGGTGGTGCCGTCGTAGAAGAGGCGCTCGTTGCTCACCCCTCCCAGCAGCGGCATGACCTCGCCGTAGAGGTCCTCCAGGTCCGCGCCGCTGTCGGGCTCCTCGTCAGGAGTTCGATAGATCTGCTCACCGGTGCGAGTGTCGAACACCGCCACCTGGAGCACGTGGGTGCCGAACTCGTCGGTCGGACCACGCGACTGGTCCACGGTGGCGAACACCGAGCGGTCCGCCGACACGGCCATGTTGCGCCAGCCGACGTCCTCGACCTTCTCGGTCTGACCCTCCGCGCTCGTGAACATCAGCGTCTGGCCGCGCATCCAGTAGACACCGGTCGCGCCGAGCACGAACTCGTCCACGCGCTCGCCGAGATCGACGGTCCGCTCCCCCACGTGGAGCGTGCCGTCGGCGTACCAGGCCGGCGCCGTGGCCTCCCACTCGGTCGGTCCCACGGGCAGCGAGAAGGGCTCCTTGCCGCCGACGGTCGCGGACGAGCTCCCGCAGCCGGCCGCCACGAGGGAGACCAGCGCGCCGGCGACGACGACCGCACGTGGGTTCATCGCGCCGCCGACTGGACCGGGGTGTGGTTGCGGGCGAGGAGCCATATCATGGTGCCGTAGCAGGCGATCCGCAGCACCCAGCCGAAGCCGGTGCGGAGGATGCCGAGGGCGAGGATCGCCCAGTCGCGGTCGATCGTGCCGCTCCAGGCGAGGAACCAGATCGGGCCCTGGATGGCCGCTCCGATCGCGCCCGGCGCCAGGAAGAGCCAGGTCAGCCGCGTGCACAGCTTCACGATCTGCTTGTCCTGGTGCCACTCGAGCGGATCGCCGCTGGCGACACCGATGAAGAAGCCGAAGATCGGCCAGCCGATCAGGCACAGACCGCCGACCACGACCGTGTAGCCGAGGCTGATCAGGATGCCGGGCAGGAAGTAGGCCAGGGCCTGCTCCTCGGCGGATCCACCCATCGACTGGGCCAGCCGCACGACCGCGAAGCCGATGACGATCCCGAAGATGGCGTTGCCGACGTACTGCAGGCTCGAGCGCTGCACGAGCCGGACCGCCAAGAAGATGGCCGCGGTCGCGGCCGAGGCGATCAGCGCGACCTTGAGGTCCTTGACCGCCAGCCAGGCGATGGTGAAGACCAGGCCGGGCACGCCGGCCTCCAGCATCCCACGCACACCTCCGAGCCCGGCCGACATCTGGCGGCGTACGACCGCCTCGACGGTGTCGACCGTCGGATGGTTGTGCTCGTGGTCCGGGTCGTGGTCGACCGGCCGGTCGTCGTCGGCAGGGGTCTCAGAGGTGGGGGTCACGTTTGGTTGGCTCACTCGTTGGGGTCCGGAATCAGCTCGTAGCGGGGGTTGAACATGATGCGCTGGCCGTCGTTGCGGCCGATGCGGCCCTGCACCTGCAGGGACCGGCCCGGGCTGACCCCGGCGATGCGCCGGCGGCCCAGCCAGATGAGCGTCAGGGTGCCGGAGCCGTCGAAGAGCTCGGCCTCCAGCGCTGGGACGCCGCCGCGCGGTCGCAGGGTGATCGTACGCAGCGTCCCCCGTAACCGCACCGTCTCACGGTCGGGCGCGTCGGCGATGGAGGCGACATCCTTGGCGACGTACGCTGCCCGGATCTCGCTCGCGTCGATCGAGGCGGTGTTCGCCCACTCGCTGAGCTTCGCACGCAGCCGGCCCTTGGACATCGCTAGCCGATCATTTCTCGACGCGGCGCGCGTTGGGCGGCAGCTTCACCTCGAGCGCCTCGCCCTTGGGCTTGGCCTCGTCCCCGCGGCACACGACGACCTGCTCGAGGAGCTTCTCCCACTCCTTGCCCGCGGTCGGCTCCATCGCCGGGCGGCCGAGCATGGTGGCGCGGAGCATCCAACGCGGACCGTTGACGCCGATGATGCGGGTCTGCTGGACGGCAGGCTGTCCCTCGGGGAGCTTCACCTTCATCTGCGTGATCAGCTCGGTGCCCCACGGACCCTCCAGATCGGCGGTCGCGCCGCCGCGCTGCTGGACGTCCTCGCGAAGCATCGGCAGCGACTCGGTCCACAGGTCGCCGTCGCGGGGCGCGGCGAAGGCGCGCAGCTCCATGGCGCCGTCCTCGGCGGTCAGCATCACGGCCGCGATCTGGCCGGACTTCTCGTCCACCTGCAGGCGCAGCTCCTTGCCCGGCGCCGGGGCCAGCATCATCGAGCCCAGGTCCACCCAGTCACCGGTGATCAGCCCGTCGGGGACCGAGTCGATGTCGAACGGTCCGATCTCGGGAGCTGCGGGCACCGGCCGCTCGGGGGCCACCGGCCCCTCGTCGACCGATGCAGACGGCTCTCCCCGGTGGGAGGGCGTGGACTTGCGACGGAACTTCACGACCATCTGCTTTCAGGTTGCGGCGACTCTGTGAGGAGACTTATCTAACACTGACTCCTCAACGGTTGGAGAAGCCCCCTGTAGAACCGTAACCCCCATCGCCACGAACCGAGTCCGGTAAGTCGGCCAACTCGGAGACCTCGACGAAACTGGCCTGCTCCACGCGCTGGATCACCAGCTGGGCGATCCGGTCACCGCGCCGCAGCTCGATGGCCTCGACGGGGTCGAGGTTGATCAACGCCACCTTCACCTCGCCGCGGTATCCAGCGTCGACCGTCCCTGGGGCGTTGACGATGGAGAGCCCGTGCTTGGCGGCCAGCCCGGAACGCGGATGCACCAGGGCGGCGTACCCGTGCGGCAGAGCGATCGCGATCCCGGTCGGCACCAGCGCCCGCTCCCCCGGTTTCAGGGTCACGTCCACGGTCGTCCGCAGGTCGGCTCCGGCATCCCCGGGATGGGCGTACGCAGGTGGCGGCAGCTCCGCGTCCAGCCGCACCAAGGCTACTTCGAGATCAGACACACCCCGCACCTTAGTGGCGCCGAGGCTCACCCGATTCGTGACTCCCTTGACCGACATGAAAAACTCACGATTCGTGAGCACCTCCGCGTACGACGAGCGACTGACCGTACCGCTGAGGTGGTGGGTCCAGGGCGTCATGTTCCTGGCAACCCTGTGGATCGCGGTCATCTTGTGGGTCCCACCCGCGCTCGCCTGGGGCATCACCGCGGCGACCGTCGGTCTGTTCGCACTGGCCATGATCGTCTACGGCAACGCCAGGATCACCGTCGCGGACGGCGTCCTGCGCGCCGGGCCCGCGCGGATCGAGGCTGGTTTCCTCGGCGAGGCCGTCGCTCTCGACGAGACCGAGGCACATCACCTGGCGGGCCGCGACGCCGACGCCAGGGCGTACCTGCTGCTGCGTCCCTACCTCAAGCGCGCGGTGCGGATCACCATCGAGGACCCGGCCGACCCGGCGCCCTACTGGCTGCTGTTCACCCGCCACCCGGTAGCGCTCGCCAAGTCGGTCAACGCGCTCCGCGCGAGTCTGTGAGCGCCATCCCCGCGCGCATGGCCTAGGCTCGAGGCATGTCCAAGTCCAACAACGCCCATGGCAAAAAGGCACAGCAGGGCGACAAGATCTGGGCGGTCATGGCTCTCGTCAGCGGGCTCGGTGCCGCCAAGATCACCAGCAAGGTCCTCTCCTCAGGCTGGCAGGCGTCCACCGGGCGCAAACCGCCGGCCAACCCCGCAGATCCCGACGTACGCCTCGTGGATGCTGTGATCTGGTCGGCTGTCACCGGGGCGACCGTCGCGCTCGTGCGGATGTTCGCTCAGCGGCGCGCGGCCAACTACTACGTGAAATCGGTCGGCCGGTTGCCCAAGCAGCTGGAGAAGGACCAGTCCTGAATCAGCAGAGCATGAGATAGAACGAAGGCCGTACGGAGAATTCCGTGCGGCCTTCGTTTCTCAACCTGGCTTGCGCCGGGCTTTCAGCCGAGTCGGCTCGTTCGTACAAAACGCTTGCTAGCGCATGCTGTACAAATGCGCCGACTCGGCGTCTTTGACTGTGCTACGCACAGTCAAAGCAGATCATCTTCTTCTCGTCAGCCAGCTGGCTGCGGTGGTGGACCAGGAAGCAGCTCATACACGTGAACTCGTCCTCCTGCTTCGGCTTCACCTCGACCGCGAGCTCCTCGTGGCTGAGGTCGGCTCCAGGGAGCTCGAACGACTCTGCCGCCTCAGCCTCGTCCTCATCGACCTTGCCCGAGTTCTTGTCGTGACGACGAGCCTTGAGCTCTTCGATGCTCTCCTCGGACTGGTCCTCTTCATTCTTACGCGGTGCGTCGTAGTCCGTCGCCATTTGCGCCACTCCCCTTCTCACTCATCTTCAGTCCCCCCGCGCGCCCCCGAGGGCAGCGGCACGGCCCGTGATTGTGCACCATCCACGTGCATTTCGCACACTCTGCCGGGTTCCGCGTCGCCGAAACGTTCTGTCACCTGCGGGTATTCCCTATCACGGGGGTAGGTGAGCAGTGACCTTCGGGTGGGTGAACGCGGTCATGACCGACGGAGCTCCGGGACCGTCCCGGCCGTCGGCCGGTCATAGATCTACATCAACCGGCGGCATTCAGCCGGGTACGACACCCGGGAGCGACTCAACTGGCAGAAAACCGGCCTGAACAGCCGCTTTCCGCAGCTCGTCGTAGCCGTGCGCGGGTGCGACGAGGACGAACCGGCGACCGCCCGCCCCGGTCGTCGCCTCCCAGCGCGCTCCCGCCGCCTCGGCCACCAGGCCCGCCGCGGCGTGGTCCCACAGATGCAGCCCCTCCTCCAGGTAGCCGTCGAGGGTGCCATCGGCCACCCCGCAGATGTCCAGGGCTGCCGAGCCGATGCGACGAACGTCACGTACGACCGGGAGGAACCGCACCAGTGCCTCGGCCTGGATCCGGCGGAGCTCGGCGTCGTACGAGAAGCCGGTGGCGATGAGCCGCTGGGCGAGCTCCGCGGGCCGGCGTACGGCCATGGGCTCGCCATCCTTGACCGCGGCGGCCGATCCGTCAGGCTGACGGAAGGCGGCGTAGAGGGTTCCGCGGGGCACGTCGACGACCACCCCGGCGACCACCTCGCCGGCGTACTCCGCGGCGATCGAGACCGCGTAGCCGGGCAGGCCGTAGAGGAAGTTGACGGTGCCGTCGATCGGGTCGACGATCCAGCGGACACCGCTGGTGCCCGACGTCTCCTCACCCTCCTCTCCGAAGAAGGCGTCCTTCGGACGCTCCTGGGAGATCAGCCGCCTGATCAGCGCCTCGGTGTCGCGGTCCGCCTGGGTGACGACGTCGGTCGCGGTCGACTTGGTGGCAGCCACCTCGATTACGCCGGCGGCTCGCTCACGCACGAGGTCCGCCGCAGCGCGGGCGGTCGTCACGGCGAGCGCGAGCAGGTCTCCGGCCTTGGGAACTGGGCACTGCGATGCGGGCGGGGACGGCTCTGGACGGTCTGTCATGGGGCCGACCCTATGCCGCGGGTGATCACCCGGAGTACTGGGGCGAGTCCTCCCCGGACAGGGTCGGCAGCTGGGAGCGCTGGTTGAAGCAGCAGCCCGCAGGACAGCGGTCCGGACCCGGTCCCAGGTCGCCGACCGTACGCCGCTCAGCGGCCTCGCCGCGCTCGGCTGCGGCGCGCTCGAGGAGGAGGTCACGTACGGTCGCCACGAAGCGCGGGTCCTCACCCGCGGTCGGGCTGCGCCGCGCCTCGATCCCGAGCCGCTCGGCGGTCGCCATGGCCTCGGTGTCGAGGTCGTAGACGACCTCCATGTGGTCGGAGACGAACCCCACCGGGCACATCACCACGGCACTGCCCCCGCCATCTTCGGGAGCCTTGCCCGCCAGCTCCTCGAGATGGTCGTTCACGTCCGGCTCGAGCCACGGGATGTGCGGCGCGCCGGAGCGGCTGCAGTAGACGAGGTCCCACTCGTGGGTCACCCCGCGACGCTGCGCCACCTCGTCGGCGATCACCGCGGCGACGTCGAGGTGCTGGGCGACGTACGCGTTGCCCTCGGGGCCGGCGTTGTCGTTCATCGAGGTCGGGATCGAGTGGGTCACGAAGAGGATCCGCGCACCATCGCGTACGTCCTCGGGCAGGTCTTCGAGAGAGGCGAGCACGCCGTCGACGACCGGCGCGACGAAGCCCGGGTGGTTGTAGTAGCGCCTCAGCTTGTCCAGCACCGGCGCCCCCTCGACACCACCGGACTTGTCGCACGCCTCGAAGAGGTTCTCGCGGTACTGCCGACACGAGGAGTAAGAGGAGTAGGCGCTGGTCGCGAAGACAGCGGCACGCTCGATCCCGTCGGCCCGCATCTGCGCGACCGTGTCGCTCAGGTAGGGGTCCCAGTTGCGGTTGCCCCAGTAGACCGGCAGGTCGATCCCGTGCTCGGCCAGGTCGCCGCGGAGCGCAGCCAGGAAGGCCCGGTTCTGGTCGTTGATCGGCGACTTCCCACCCCGGTCGAAGTAGTGCTGCCCCACCTCGACCAGCCGTTCCCGCGGGATCCCTCGCCCGCGCGTGACGTTCTCCAGGAACGGCACCACGTCCTCGGACTTCTCCGGGCCCCCGAAGGAGACGAACAGCAAGGCATCGTAAGGAGAGACATCCACCCGACCATCATATTGACCGGCCCTGCTGGTCGAACCGCGAGGCTTTGATCAGCCCGCTGGTCGAGCCGCGAGGCCGCCTGCGGCCGAGCGTGTCGAGACCAACACAGTCCCATCGAGCGCGGCAGGGGACTGTGTTGGTCTCGACACGCCTCCGCCTAGCGGCTCCGGCGGCTCGACCAGCGGGCCGGCGGGTTACTCGACGACCGAGGAGTAGGCGACGACACCCCGCTTGAGGAGGTCCATGGTCTGGCGGGCCGTGCGGCGGAGGGGGATGTCACCGGCGGCGTCGGCGACCTGGCCGCACAGGTCGATCAGCTGCTTGACCCAGCGGACGAAGTCTCCGGCGGCGAGATCGACCTCGCCGAGGACGTCGTCGAGCTCGTCGCCCTCGGCCCAGCGATAGGCCGCCCAGGCGAAGCCGAGGTCGGGCTGGCGCAGGAAGTCGAGCTTGTGGTCGCGCTCCAGGGCATCGAGCTGGCCCCACAGACGCACGGTCTCGGCGATGACGTCCTTGACCCGGCCGCCGGGGAGGCGGGGCGGGGTGGCGTCGTCGGCTCGGCGGGCCTCGTAGACCAGCACCGAGAGGGCGGCAGCGAGCTCGGCGGGCGTCAGGTCGTCCCACAGGCCATCGCGCAGCGCCTCGGCGGCGACCAGATCCATCTCGGAGTAGAGGCGCATCAGGTGGGTCCCGCGCTCGGTGACCGTCTCGCCCTCGAGGTAGTCGAGAGCGACCAGCACGTCGCAGACCCGGTCGAAGGTCCGCGCAACCGTGTTCGTACGCGACTCCACCCGGCGTCGCAGCGTGTCGGTGTCACGAGAGAGCTTGAACCAGCGCTCGGCCCAGCGGGCGTGGTCCTCGCGGTCGGGGCAGTCGTGGCAGGGGTGCATCTTCAGCTCCCGCCGAAGCTCGGAGATCTGGGTCTCCACCGAGCTCTTGCGCTCCTTTCGGGCCGTCGGCGTCCCCTCGTAGGCCACCGGTCGCAGGTCGAGGGTCTTCTCCCGCAGCCGGGAGGCCATGTCGCGGCGCATCTGCGGGTTGCGGCCGTTGAACGACTTCGGCACCCGCAGCCGGGTCTGGGCGACGATCGGCACGTTGAAGTCCATCATCGCCAGGCGGCGGGCCTGTCGGTCCTGGGTGATGACGTAGGGGCGCGGCCCGTCCGGGTCGAAGCCCGGGTCGAGGACGACCGCGTAGCCGGCGAACTTGCCCGTCGGCACGTCGATGACGTCGCCGATCTTCAGCTTCGAGAGCGACTCGATGATCTCGTCGCGACGGTCGGCCCGCCGCTCACGATGGGAGGACTTCTCGACGTCGGAGATCTTCCGGCGGATCGCGGCGTACTCCATGAAGTCGCCCTTCTCGCAGGTCGCGGCCTCCTGGTAGCCCGTCAGGGCGTCCTCGGCCTTGCGCACCTGGCGGGCCAGTCCGACGACCGCCTTGTCGGCCTGGAACTGGGCGAACGACTGCTCCAGCAGCTCGCGCGAGCGCGCCCGACCGAACTGGTGAACGAGGTTGACCGCCATGTTGTACGACGGCCTGAAGCTCGACCGCAGCGGATACGTACGTGTCGAGGCCAGCCCGGCGAGCTCGCGCGGGTTCAGCCCTTGCTGCCACAGCACGACGCCGTGGCCCTCGACGTCGAGGCCGCGGCGTCCGGCCCGGCCGACGAGCTGGGTGTACTCCCCCGGCGAGAGATTGACGTGGGCCTCGCCGTTCCACTTCGAGAGCTTCTCGATGACCACCGTGCGGGCCGGCATGTTGATGCCCAGCGCGAGCGTCTCGGTGGCGAAGACGGCCTTCACCAGCCCCCGCAGGAACAGCTCCTCGACGACCTGCTTGAAGGCCGGCAGCAGCCCGGCGTGGTGGGCGGCGACGCCACGGGTGAGCCCGTCGACCCAGTCGTGGTAGCCGAGGACGTGGCGGTCCTCGTCGGGCAGATCCGCGCAGGCCTCCTCGACGTACTCGAAGATCTCGTCTCGCTCGTCCGGCGTGGTCAGCCGCAGGTTGGCCTGGATGCACTGCTGGACCGCGGCGTCGCAGCCGACCCGGGAGAAGACGAAGTTGATCGCCGGCAGCAGGTTGTCGCGCTCCAGCGCGGCGATGACCTCGACCCGGCTCGGGATCCAGACGCGTCGTCCGTTGCCCACGCGCCGGTTGCCCCCAGAAGAGTCACGGCCCTTGCGCTTGTCCCTGGGCGTACGCCGGTCCGTCATCCGTCCGGCAGCCCAGTCGTCGCGAGCCAGCTTCATCAGCTCGCCGTTGACCGGGGCGCCCTCCTTGACGAAGCCGGCGGCCGCGTCGACGTCGGAGGAGGCGAACAGATCCATGATCCGGCGTCCCGCCATCACGTGCTGGTAGAGCGGGACCGGCCGCTTCTCCTCGATGATGGTGGTGGTCTCGCCACGCACCGTGGTGAGCCACTCGCCGAACTCCTCCGCGTTGGAGACGGTCGCACTCAGCGAGACGACCGAGACCGACTCCGGCAGGTGGATGATGACCTCCTCCCAGACCGCGCCGCGGGAGCGGTCGGCGAGGTAGTGGACCTCGTCCATGACCACGAACCCGAGCCCCATCAGGGTCTGCGAGCCCGCGTAGAGCATGTTGCGCAGCACCTCGGTGGTCATCACCACGACCGGGGCCTCACCGTTGACGACGTTGTCGCCGGTCAGCAGGCCGACCTTGTCGGCGCCGTAGCGCTTGACCAGGTCGTTGTACTTCTGGTTGGAGAGCGCCTTGATCGGCGTGGTGTAGAACGCCTTGCGGCCGCTGGCGAGCGCCATGTGGATGGCGAACTCGCCGACGATCGTCTTGCCCGAACCGGTCGGCGCGGCGACCAGGACGCCCTTGCCCTCCTCGATCTCCCGGCACGCCGCGGCCTGGAAGTCGTCGAGCCCGAAGTCGTAGAGCGCGGCAAAGTCCCGGAAGACGGGGTAGTCCTTGTCACGCTGGAAAGCGGCGTACTTCTCCGCTGGCGAGGCGTCCATGCTCCGAGCCTATCGACCGGTGCCGACAGTCAGGAGCGCGGCGGCACAAGTACGCCGAGAGCGGACGGGACGCACTCGACCTCGAGCGGCAGCGGCCCGAGAGGCTCTCCGTCGCTGTAGGCGATCACGCCGGGCGCGGAGACCGTGATCCGGCGGGCGCGGATGCGCTCGAAGGCCGGGTGGGTGAGGTGCTTGGCCTGGCGTACGCCCGGGAAGACGCGCAGGAACTCCAGTCGTGAGACCGGCTTGATGAGGATGGCGTCCAGCAGCCCGTCGGACGGATCGCAGTCCGCCGCGATCCGGAGACCACCGCCGTAGGACTCGGTGTTGGCGATCGCCAGCAGCATGGCCTCCTGCTGGCGCACGGCCCCATCGATCTCGAGCCGGTAGGGCACCGGCTTCCAGCCGCGGATCACCGACAGCGCAGCGAGGGTGTAGCGAAGGTCGCCGTGCGGCCACCTCATCGCGTTGGCCCGCTCGTTGACCGCCGCGTCGAACCCGGCCGCCAGGACCGTGGCGAACCAGGTGTCGTCGCTGCGCCCCAGGTCGATACGACGGACGTGGTCGCCCACGACGACATCGGCTGCGGCCAAGGGATCACCGGTCGGGATCCCGAGCGCCCGCGCGAAGTCGTTGCCGGTGCCGAGCGGGACCACTCCGAGGCTGACCTCGGTCTCGGCCAGCGCCTGGACGGCGACATGGACCATGCCGTCGCCTCCCAGGCTCACCACCGTGTCCACGCCCTCGGCAGCCGCCTTCCGGGTCAGCTCGAGAGCGTGTTCGGCGTCGTCACCGATCAGGTGCTCGACCAGGGCCCCGGATGCCGAGAGTCGGTCGGTGACCGCGGCGAGGATCTGGTCGGCGGTGCCACGGCCGGCGGTCGGGTTGGCAAGCAGGGCGATCTGGCGCGTCACGGGTGAAGACTAGTGGACCGTGGCCGTCGTCGAGGCGGCGAGCGAGCGTTGTCCAGCGTGTGTCCTGGCAAGGCGCCGCCGCGAAGGAAGACCGGGGTTGTCTTTCGAGCGGTGGCAACGCCGCCAGGGCGCACGCTGGACAACGCGCAGCCGTCGCCTCGACGACGGCCACGGTCCTAGATCACCGATGGGACGTCGGGATCCCCGATCATGTCCTTGCGCTTGTTGGCCTTCCGTCTGTCGTGGGCCCGGGCGATGACCTCGGAGACCCCGAAGAGGACGACCATCGGGCCGGCCATGATCGTCATCGTGAACGGGTCACCGGACGGGGTCGCGATGGCCGCGAAGACGAAGGAGCCGACGATGATCCAGGCTCGGTACTTCGCCAGCGCGGCACCGGGCAGCACCCCGATGCGGTTGAGCATGATCACGAAGACCGGGATCTCGAACGCGATGCCGAAGACCAGCAGCGTACGGCTCAGAAAGCTGAGGTAGTCGCTGAACTCGACGATGTTGGTCAGCCCGTCGGGGATGAAGCCGAACAGGATCTCCAGGCCCTTGGGCAAGGTGACGTAGCCGAGCAGGACACCGACCAGGAAGAGTGGACTGGCGACCGCCACGAAGATCCGCGACATCTTCTTCTCGTGGGCGTGCAGACCCGGCATCAGGAACGCCCAGATCTGGTAGAGCCAGATCGGGCTGGTGCCGATGAAGGCGGCCAGGCCGCACAGCTTCAGGTAGAGCATGAAGCCGCCCGCGGCCCCGTTGACGGAGCTGAGCGACTCGGCCCCGCTGTCCGTGTCCATCATCTCGACGGCCTTGAGATAGGGCTCCATGACGAGGCCGAAGAGCTGCTCGAAGAAGAACAGCGAGACGATGAAGCCGACGATCAGAGCCAGGGCAGCCTTGATCACCCGCGCGCGAAGCTCACGCAGGTGGTCGGAGAGCGCCATCCGGCCGTCGTCGCCGATGGCGTGCTTGGGGGTGCCGCGGAAGATCGCGACAACACCGGCGATGGACAATTTCGGCCTCAGTTGCCGGAGAGGCGCTCGCGCTCGGCCTTGATCTCGGCCTCACGTCGCTCGAGCTCGGCGATGCGCTCCTGCTCGGAGGCGGTCAGCTCGGCCGGCTTCTCGGCCTTGTCGCCCTTCTCCTTCTCGTCCTCGTCACGGAGACCCTTGGTCTCGGTCTTGAAGATCCGCAGCGCCTGGCCGGTGCCGCGGGCGAGCTCGGGAAGCTTGGCGGCACCGAAGACGAGGATGACGATCGCCAGGATGATGAGCCACTCGGCTCCCTGCGGCATACCGATCAATGGAGTGAACATGAACTACCTCATCTACGTCTAGGGGGGAACGTCAGAAGTCTACGCGTCCGAACGGTACAGGCCGAGTGCCTGCCGTGCAGACGCGACAAACGATTCGGTGAACGTTTGCTCGTCAACGAGCTCAGCGTAGGGCGCCAGCCGGAGCAGCAATCGGGTGAGCCAGCGCTGGTCGTAGACCCGCAGCCCCACCTCGAGCCGGCCACCGGACAGCTCGACCGGGTCGAGGACCGAATAGTACTCACCGACCCAGCGGGCCTCGGGAGCCAGCCGCACCCGGACGACCGTGCCGGAGTCCGTACGCTCCAGCAGTCCGGCCGCGTCCTCGGCACTCGCACCGTCCTCGGGGTCGGTGACCACTGGGGTCTCGAGCACCTCGGCACCCCGGATCCGGTCGAGACGGAAGCTCCGCGGCGCACCGGCGGTGTGGCACCAGGCGTCGAGATACTCGATCTCCCGGATCGAGACCAGCGCCCGGGGGTCGACGATCCGCGACGACTCCTCGTCCCGCGCCGGCACCCAGTAGTCGAGGCGCATCTGCCGGTCCTGGTCGATCGCGGTCGCGATCGCGGCGTGGATCTGGACGAGCGAGGTGTCGACCGGCTCCTCGCCGGGGTCGACGCTCCCCGCGGCGCCTTCGGCGGCTGCCTGCTCGAGCTTGGCCAGCGTGCGGTCGACGACCTCCTTGGTCTCCGCACTCACCGCCCCGCCCCGCAGCGCCCGCAGGGCCACGATCACGGCGGTGGCCTCGATCGGGGTCAGCCGCAGCTGACGGTCGAGATAGTCGGCGTTGGAGATCCGGATGACCCGGTCACCGTCGGGCTCGGTCAGCGCGTCGATGTCGACGTCGATCAGGTCGTCGGGGTAGCCACCGGGCAGGCCGCACATGAAGAGCACCTGCAGGTCCTTGACCAGCTGCTTCTCCTCGACACCGAGGTCGGCGGCAGCCTTGTCGAGGCGTACGTCGACGTCCTGGGAGTAGAGGTAGGGCACCAGCGTCAGCAGCCGTCCCACCTGTCCCTTGGCACCGGACGCGCTCGCCCGGTTCACCCGCCCGCTCACGGGGCCGCTCCGTCCAGCCGTGCCACCAGTCGCTCCAGCCGGGCGGCGACCTCGCGGCGCAGGGCCTCGGGCTCCTCGACGTAGGCGCCGGGGCCGTGCCCCAGCACCGCACCGACCAGGTCGGCGGGGACCCGGGTCAGCACGACCCGGTCCCAGTCGTCGCTGCCATCGGGCCCGGTCACCCCAGTCTCGGTGGAGTCGGCAGCCCTCCGGAGGGTGTAGCCGCTCCCCTGACGCAGCAGCAGGACGGCCTTCCCCGTCGGCGGTGCCGGCGCCAGGGTCCGTGCGATATCGCGTACGTCCACCTCTGGCGGCACCTCGAAGGCATCGAACTCGCCGACCGCCCGAGCCTCCCCCAGAACGCGGGAGAGCCGAAAGATGCGGGTGTCGTCGCGGTCGACGTCGTGACCGACCGCGTACCAACGGCCCGAGTAGCGCACCACTCCCCACGGCTGCAGCCGCCGGTGGGACGGCTCGGTGGCGCGCGACCCGCGGTAGTCGAACTCGACGACCTGCCGGTCCTGGGTCGCGGCCACGAAGACCTCGAAGGAGCCCTCCTCCGCGGCCAGCCGCGGCTGCACGATCTCCAGCGCCGAGACATCGGTCTCGAACCCGGCCGCGTTGAGCTTGCGTACGGCCTGCGTGGTCGCCTCCGCCATCGAGGCGTTCTCCCAGACCTTGGACGCCAGAGCGACCACGGCGAGCTCGTCGGCCTCGAGGGTGATCGGCGGCAGCGCGAACTGCTCGGGACTGACCCGGTAGCCGACCTCGTCCTCGAAGAAGGAGTCGATCACCCCGGTCTCGATCGGCACACCGAGGCTGCGCAGCTCTTCCTTGTCGCGCTCGAACATCTTCTCGAACGCCTCACCGTGCGACGACGGGTAGAGGACCTCGCGGATCCGCTCCTTCGACACGTTGTCACGCTGCACCAGCAGCATGATGAGCAGGTTCATCAACCGCTCGGTCTTACCCGCCGCCACGGTGTGGTTCTCCCCCTAGAGACTCAACTACTGCTGCGCCGGGGTGTCGTCGGCCTTGATGACGTCGATGACGAAGTAGAGCGTGCTGTTGGCCGGGATCCCCGGCGTGCCACCCTGACCCGGCTTCTCCTCTGCACCGTAGCCCAGCTCCGGCGGGATCTGCAGGAGAACACGACTGCCGACCTTGACGCCCTCCAGGCCGTTGGTCCAGCCCGGGACGACCTGGTTGAGGGCGAACGGTACGGCCTCCTTGCTGAAGCTCTCGTCGAAGGGCTTCTTCGCGCCGTAGGTCATGCCGAGGTAGTTGGCCGTGACCGTCTGGTCCGTGGTGATCTCCTCACCGTCGCCTTCGGTGACGATGGCCCGCTTGAGCACGTCGTCGGACTTCGGCTTGGCGATCCCGGTGAAGTCGAAGCCGGTCGGCTTGCCGTTCTTCTCGACGACCTTCGGGAGCTCGGAGGCGTCCACGTCGTGCGGTGTCTTGTCGGCGGCGGCCTTGACCACGTCGACGACGACCAGGAGCGTGTCGTGGTTGCCGATGCCCATCTGCGGGTTGCCGCCCTCGCCGAGCAGGTCGGCCGAGCCCACGATCGCCTCGATCCGGTCGCCGACCTTGGCGCCGTCCAGGATGGTGCTCCACGGCTTCTCCGCCGGGAGCTCCTCGCCCTCGGGGGCCTGGCTCTTGTAGGCCCACTCCTTGTCCAGGGTGGTCGCGTTGCCGATGTAGATCTTGGCGAACACGCCGCGGTCCTCCGGGACAGCCTCGCCATCGCCCTCGGTCAGGGTCTTGACCTTGGGGTCCTTGGGGTAGGCGATCGGGGACTTCCACTTCAGCGTGGGTTCCTTGTCGACCGCGGCCGAGACCGTGGCCCCGTTGAAGCCGGAGACGGTCTCATCGCCGTACCCCTTCTTCTCCTCGCCGCCGCAGGCGACCAGAGCCGGGATGAGCATGGTGACGGCCAGCGCGCTCAGCGCGTGGCGCAGACGAGGCCGAGGAGCAGTGGGCACAGTGCAAACCTTCGTGACGTGAAGTAGGTAGACGACAGCGGAGCACACCATATCCGTACGGTGGTTGCCTCGCGGCGAAGCCACCCCACAGCGTTTGCTGCCGCTTGGTGCTTTACATGCCGTCGATGAGCCGCTGGACCCGCTCGTCGTAGGCCTTCAGCGGGTCCTTGCAGAGCACGGTGCGCTGGGCCTGGTCGTTGAGCTTGAGGTGGACCCAGTCGACGGTGAAGTCGCGGCGGCGCTCCTGGGCCTTCTTGATGAACTCACCGCGCAGCCGCGCGCGGGTGGTCTGCGGGGGCACGGACTTGGCCTCGAAGATCTTCAGGTCCGTGGTGGCCCGCTTGACCGCACCCTTCTTCTCCAGCAGGTAGTAGAGGCCGCGGTTGCGGTGGATGTCGTGGTAGGCGAGGTCGAGCTGGGCGACCCGCGCATGGCCCAGCGGAAGGCCGTGCTTGGCGCGGTATCGATCGATCAGCTTCCACTTGATCACCCAGTCGATCTCGCGGTCGACCAAGGACAGGTCGTCAGACTCGATCGCCTTCAGCCCGCGCTCCCACAGATCGAGGGCGGCGAGCATGGTCGGGTCGGTGATCTCACGGCGGTCGACGAACTCACGCGCCTTGCTCAGGTACTCGTTCTGGATGTCGAGGGCGCTGGCCTCGCGACCGTTGGCCAGCCGCACCTTGCGACGGCCGGTCAGGTCGTGGGCGATCTCGCGGATGGCCCGGATCGGGTTCTCCATCGTCATGTCACGCATGACGACGCCCTCCTCGATCATCCGCAGCACCAGGTGGCAGCTCGCGATCTTGAGCATCGTGGTGGTCTCGGACATGTTCGAGTCACCGACGATGACATGGAGTCGCCGGTACTTCTCGGCATCCGCGTGCGGCTCGTCGCGCGTGTTGATGATCGGTCGGGAGCGGGTGGTCGCACTGGAGACGCCCTCCCAGATGTGCTCGGCACGTTGCGAGACCGCGAACCCGGCCCCGCGCGGGGTGTGGGTGACCTTGCCGGCGCCGACGATGAGCTGGCGGGTCACCAGGAACGGGATGAGCACGTCGGCGAGCTTGGAGAACTCCCCCGCCCGGCTGACCATGTAGTTCTCGTGGCACCCGTAGGAGTTGCCGGCCGAGTCGGTGTTGTTCTTGAAGAGATAGATGTCGCCGGCGATGCCCTCGTCGTGCAGCCGCTGCTCGGCATCGAGGAGCAGCCCCTCCAGGATCCGCTCCCCCGCCTTGTCGTGGGTGACGACCGAGGTCACGTCGTCACACTCGGGCGTGGCGTACTCGGGGTGGGAGCCGACGTCGAGATAGAGCCTCGCGCCGTTCCTGAGGAACACGTTCGAGCTGCGCCCCCAGCTCACCACCTTGCGGAAGAGGTAGCGGGCCACCTCGTCCGGGCTCAGCCGCCGCTGGCCGCGGAACGTGCAGGTCACGCCGTACTCGTTCTCGATGCCGAAGATGCGCCTGTCCATACTGAAACCCTAGACGGTCGACGGTCGCCCCGAAGCCGTTCAGCGCTACGACACGGCGGGTGGACCACCCTCCGGAACGTCAGCGCACCTCACGCTGCAGGATCGCGATGAACTCGTCGGCCATGGCGAGCTGCTGCTCGAGCTTCTGGCGGCGTACGCCTGCCTCGACCCGCAGCTCGACGAGCCGCTCACGCGCCTCGGGGGCCGCTGCCGGCCCCGCGATCTCGGGATCGGAGGCGCGCAGGGTCTCGATGTCGGCCATGGCCGCCTTCATCTGCTCGAGGCTGAAGCCGAGCGGCTTCATCCGCCGGATCACCAGGATCTTCTCGACGTCCTCCTCGGTGTAGAGCCGGAAGCCGCCCTCGCTGCGACCCGACGGCTTCAGCAGGCCGACCTCCTCCCAGTGCCGAAGGCTGCGCAGCGAGAGTTCGGTGCGTGTCGCCACCTCACCGATCTGCATGGCTCCCTCCGGAGCTGCCCTGCGCGTCATGGTGCCCTTTCTCACAGCGTCGGCGACGCCAACTCTCACGTCCCGTGAGGGTACGGTCTTTCTGTCGCGTCCATCCTGCCAGTCCCGACCGATCGGACCCCTCTCAGTGCCTTCGACCCTGCCCGCCTCATCGCCGAGCGAGCCCACCGTGCGAGCCGCGCTGCGATCGCCGCGACTGCTGCGTACGGAGGTGCTGGCCGGCCTCGTCGTCGCGCTCGCGCTGATCCCGGAGGCGATCTCGTTCTCGATCATCGCCGGGGTCGACCCGCGGGTCGGGCTGTTCGCGTCGTTCACCATGGCCGTCGCGATCTCGTTCCTCGGTGGACGGCCGGCGATGATCTCGGCGGCCACCGGCGCGGTCGCGCTGGTGATCGCACCGGTGATGCGCGACCACGGCTACGACTACCTGATCGCGACCGTGCTGCTGGGCGGGCTGATCCAGGTCGTGCTGGCGCTGGTCGGCGTGGCCAGGCTGATGCGGTTCATCCCGCGCTCGGTGATGGTCGGCTTCGTCAACGCCCTCGCGATCCTCATCTTCGAGGCGCAGATCGCCCACATGGTCGACGTCCCCTGGCTGGTCTACCCGATGATCGCCGTCGGCATCGCCGTCATCGTCGGCTTCCCACGGATCAACAAGGTGGTCCCGGCGCCGCTGGTCGCCATCGTCGCGCTCACCGCCTTCACCGTCGTCGGCGCGATCAACGTGCCCAACGTCGGCGACGAGGGCAAGCTGCCCGACAGCCTGCCGAGCTGGTTCATGCCCGACGTACCTCTCACTCTCGAGACGCTGCAGATCATCGCGCCGTACGCCGTCGGCCTGGCCCTGGTGGGGCTGCTCGAGTCGCTGATGACGGCCAAGCTCGTCGACGACATCACCGACACCCACTCCGACAAGACCCGCGAGGCACGCGGCCAGGGCATCGCGAACATCGTCACCGGCTTCTTCGGCGGCATGGGCGGCTGCGCGATGATCGGCCAGACGATGATCAACGTGAAGGTCTCCGGGGCACGGACCCGTCTGTCCACCTTCCTCGCCGGTGTCTTCCTGCTCATCCTCGTCGTCGGGTTCGGCGACATCGTGGCGCTGATCCCGATGGCGGCCCTGGTCGCGGTGATGATCATGGTCTCGGTCGGCACCTTCGACTGGCACTCGATCCGCCCGGCCACGCTGCGCCGGATGCCGCGCTCGGAGACGGCGGTGATGGTCACGACCGTCGTGGTCACCGTCGCGACCCACAACCTCGCCATCGGTGTCGGCGTCGGCGTCCTGGTCGCGATGACGCTCTTCGCCCGCCGGGTCGCCCACCTGACCGAGACCGACCGCAAGCTGGTCGAGAGCGCCGACGGCCGGGTCACCGCCGTCTACCGGGTCACCGGTGAGCTCTTCTTCGCCTCCAGCAACGACCTCTACACCCAGTTCGAGTACGCCGAGGACCCCGACGACATCGTCATCGACCTCTCCGACTCCCACATCTGGGATGCCTCGACGGTCGCCGCGCTCGACGCGATCACCCACAAGTACGAGACCAAGAACAAGTCCGTACGCATCATCGGCCTGAACCGGTCCAGCGCCGATCGCCACGAACGGCTCACCGGCCGGCTCAGCAGCCACTGACCACAGCTGGCGACATTCGCAGCGTCCACCATGTAGAGATCGGCTCGCCGGCCTCGTCTCCTCTCGAAAGCTCCGGTCAAGGGACTGAGCACTTTGAGCACTGGACGAGGATGGCAGTCATGACACATCAGTTGCGGTTCGACCACATCGGTATCACCGTCGCCGACATCGAGCGGGCCGCGGAGTTCTTCGTCGGCCTGGGCCTGGAGATCGAGGGACGTGGTCTCGTCGAGGGCGAGTTCATCGACACCGTCTGCGGGATCCCGGACTCGCGCTGCGAGATCGTGATGCTACGACCGCCGGGCGGCGAGACCGCGCTCGAGCTGGCCCGGTTCGTACGCCCCGACCACGTGCCCGGCTCGCCCGAGGCGATGGCCAACGAGCTGGGTCTGCGCAACGTCTGCTTCGAGGTCGACGACCTGGACGTGGTCCTCGAGCGGGTGGCTGCGGACGGCTATGGCCTCGTCGGAGGCGTCGGCGTCTACGAGGACACCGTGCGGATGGCGTACGTGCGCGGCCCCGAGGGCATCGTCGTCTCGCTCACGGACCGGATCGGCTGACACAGGGCGTCGCACCGAGACAGGAGGGTCCGGGTCTCGGGCGTGTGCCACACTTCGAGCCATGACTTCGAAGCACCTCGGCCTGCTTCCGCCGCCGGTCGCCTGACCGGAGCGGCCTCGCCGATCTGCCGCTGAGAGCGCGGATCGGCTCTCTTTGGCGTGCTCCAGACGCTGCCCTGTCGTCTTCTCGAACCTGGAGCACCTCTTCGATGTCCTCTCTCTCCGCCCGTCTCGGGCTCGTTCAGATCTGTCTCGCCGGGGTCCTATGGGGCACCGGCGGCCTCGTCCTCCAGATCGTCCGCGCGATCACGCCGATGTCGGTGCTCACGGTGAGCGCCTACCGCATGCTGATCGCCGCGGTCGTGCTGCTCGCCGTCCTTGCCGTCATCGGCCGCTTGAGCGACCTTCGCCTCGACCTCCGCACGGTGGTCGTCGGTGTCGCGACCGGTCTCTACCAAGCGCTCTACTTCGCCTCCGTGGTCGCCGTCGGAGTGACCGTGTCCACCGTCGTCAGCCTCGGGATCGCTCCGGCGCTCCTGCTGGCCGGCGAGGCCATCGCGTCACGTCAGCGGCCGACCGGTCGGCAGCTCGTGGTGCTGGCGACGGCGTTGACCGGGCTGGTCCTGGCCTCGGCGTACGCCGGCAGCGGCGCCGGCGGCGACCGGCCGGTGACCGGGATCCTGCTCGCGATCGCGTCCGGATCTGCGTACGCGCTCACCACTGCGATCGGGCGCCCGCTCGTTCAGCAGCGCAGCCCACTGTTGGTGACCGCCGGTGCGACCGGCGTCGGGGCCGTCTTCCTAACCCCGTTGGCGCTGCTCGGCGGCGGGCCGCTCGGCTCGTCCTCGGTGACGGTGTGGGCGTGGCTGGTCTACCTGGGCGTGGCGACGATGGCGCTGGCGTACGGCCTGCTCTACGCCGGGCTGCGCACCACGCGCAGCAGCGCGGCCACCGTGGCCAGCCTGATGGAGCCGGTCGCCGCCTCAGTGGCTGCCGCAGCGGTCCTCGGCGAGCGCCTCGCCGCACCGGCGGTCGCCGGGGTGGTGCTGATCCTGGTCGCCGTCGCCGGTCTGGCCTAGGCCCTAGATCGGACACGGAGCGAAGCCGGGGAGTCTCAGGCGCACCCGGTGCGTCTGAGACTCCCCGGCTTCTGGGCTCAGTCGAGCGGCGGGGCGATCGGCGGCTCGCCGTCGTCCTCGGCGGGTGGCGCCAGGGGCGAGTCTGCGACCGGCTTCTCGGCAGACTTGTCGCCAGCGTTCTCGCCGGCCTTCTCGACGGTCTTCTCGGCGGGCGCCTCGACAGCGGCCGGCTTCGCCTCCTCGACCTGCGGCTTCGTGGTCACCGAGCTGAGGATCTCGACGAGCGTCGCCGGCCGGATCCTGCGGAACTTCCGCGGCTGGGTGCGGTTGCGGTCGAGGACCGCGACCTCGAGGTCCTTGGCGGCGATCTCACGATCGTCGGTGTCGGTGTGGCCCAGCGCGGCGACAGCCAGCCTGATGGCGTCCTCGAGCGTGGCGCCCTGGGTGTAGCGCTCCTTGAGGTAGCCCCCGACGGACTCGGCGGCACCGCCGATGGCGGCGAAACCGTGCTCGTCGACGACCTGGCCGTCGTAGGTGAGCCGGTAGAGCTGGTCGTCCTCGGCGGAGTCGCCGATCTCGCCGACGAAGAGCTCAACCTCGTAGGGCTTCTCTCCACCGGAGGAGAAGATCGTGCCGAGGGTCTGGGCGTAGGCGTTGGCGAGTCCGCGGCCGGTGACGTCACGCCGGTCGTAGGCGTAGCCGCGCATGTCGGCCAGCCGCACGCCGGCGATGCGGAGGTTCTCGAACTCGTTGTAGCGACCGACCGCTGCGAAGGCGATCCGGTCATAGATCTCGCTCACCTTGTGCAGCGCGGCCGAAGGGTTCTCGGAGGCGAAGACGATGCCGTCGGCGTACTGCAGCGAGACCAGGGCCCGGCCCCGGGCGATGCCCTTGCGCGCGAAGTCCGCGCGGTCGCGCATCAGCTGCTCAGGGCTCACATAGAAGGGTGTGCTCATCGACGGCCTCGCTTCGCTCGTGCCGCCGAAGAGACTGGCTCATGGCGGTGTTGAATTGTTCGCTCGCTACGCTCGCTCACTTGGCCTCCAGCTCGGCGATGGGACCGTCGGGCCGCTGGAGCCTCCCGGCGATGACGTTCTCGGCCACGGCCGCGACCTCGGCGTCGGGCAGCGTGCGCCCGCCGTCGGCGGTGATCACGTGGACCAGGGGGAACAGTCGGCGTGACAGATCCGGGCCACCGGTGGCCGAGTCGTCGTCGGCCGCGTCGTAGAGGGCCTGGATCAGGACGGCGACCAGGCCGGCCTCGTCGAGGTCGGGCCGGTAGAGCTTCTTGAGCGAGCCCTTGGCGAACAGCGATCCCGATCCGACGCCGGTGTATCCGGTCTGCTCGAAGCGGCCGCCGGTCGGGTCGTACCCATAGATCCTCCCCTTCTCGGCGTCAGGGTCGAAGCCGACGAAGAGAGGCACGACGACAAGGCCCTGCATCGCCATCGCGAGGTTGCCGCGGACCAGAGCGGAGAGCCGGCTCGCCTTGCCCTCGATCGAGAGCGTGGTGCCCTCGATCTTCTCGTAGTGCTCGAGCTCGGTCTGGAAGAGCTTGACCAGCTCGACCGCGATCCCCGCGGAGCCGGCGATGCCGACCGCGGAGTATTCATCGGACGGGAAGACCTTGCGCATGTCGCGCTCGGCGATCAGGTTGCCCTGCGTGGCCCGCCGGTCACCGGCGATGATCACACCGCCGGGGAAGGTGGCCGCGACGATCGTGGTGCCGTGCGGCGCGATGTCGCTCAGGTTGCCCGGAACACCGTCGTGTCGCGGGAGCAGCTCTGGGGACTGCGCCGTCAAGAAATCGGCAAAGGACGAGGTGCCCGGCGTCATGAAGGCGGCCGGGATACGGGATTCCGACATCTACTACTGTCCGCCCTTCTGGATGAAGGACTTCACGAAGTCCTCGGCGTTGGTCTCCAGGACGTCGTCGATCTCGTCCAGGATGTCGTCGACGTCGGAGTCGAGCGCTTCCCTGCGCTCATTCACATCGGTCTCGGGCGCGGTCTCGACGGACTCCTCCGTCTCGGAGGACTTCTTCGGCTGCTTCTGCTCCTGTGCCATGTCTTCAACCTATCCACTCGCACCGACAAACCTGAGGAAACAATGCCCGATTTCGCTACGGGAGGAAGCAGAAGTCGTCGGTTGGACCGTGAGGTGGCACGAGTCGCGATCGACGGGTCAGGAACCGGTCAGTCGGTTGAACAGATCGAGGGCGGTCTCGGAGGAGTCGAGCAGGCCACCGACGTGCTTCTTGGTGCCGCGCAACGGGTCGATCGTCGGCACCCGCTGCAGCGACTCGCGACCGGGCAGGTCGAAGATGACCGAGTCCCAGCTGGCCGCGGCGACGTTCTCGGAGTACTTCTCCAGGCAGCGGCCGCGGAAGTAGGCCCGCGTGTCGGTCGGCGGCTCGTGCATCGCCTTCTCCACCAGGTCGTCGGTGAGCAGGCGCTCGATCCGGCCGGAGCGGACCAGCCGCTGGTAGAGGCCCTTCTCGGGGCGGATGTCGGCGTACTGCAGGTCGATCAGGTGGAGCTTGGGGTCGTCCCACTCCAGGGAGTCGCGATCGCGGTAGCCGAGCAGGAGCTTGTACTTCGCCACCCAGTCGAGCTCGGTGGCGCACTCCATCGGGTCGCGCTCGAGGCGGTCGAGCACCGACTCCCAGCGCTCCAGGACGTTCTTCGTCTGATAGTCCGCATCCGAGCCGTAGCGCTCCTCGACGAACTTCTTGGCCAGGTCCAGATACTCCATCTGCAGCTGGACACCGGTCAGCTTGCGACCGTCCTTGAGGGTGATCAGCGTCTTCAGGGTCGGGTCGTGGGAGACCGCGCGGAGTGCCGAGACCGGCCCGTCGACACTGAGATCGCGGGTGATGTAGCCGTCCTCGATCATGGCGAGCACCAGCGACGTACTCCCGACCTTGAGGTAGGTCGAGACCTCGGCCAGGTTGGCGTCGCCGAGGATCACGTGGAGCCTGCGGTATTTCTCCGGGTCCGCGTGGGGCTCGTCGCGGGTGTTGATGATCGGCCGCTTGAGGGTGGTCTCCAAGCCGACCTCGACCTCGAAGAAGTCGGCGCGCTGGGAGATCTGGAAGCCGTGCTTGGGGCGCTCCTGGCCGATCCCGACCCGCCCGGCGCCGGCGAAGACCTGCCGGGAGACGAAGAACGGGATCAGATGCTTGACGATGTCGGCGAACGCGGTGCTCCTGCGCATGAGGTAGTTCTCGTGCGCGCCGTAGGAGACGCCCTTGTTGTCGGTGTTGTTCTTGTAGAGGTGGATCTGCGGGTTGCCCGGCAGCCGCGCAGCCGCGCGGGAGGCGTCCAGCATCACCTGCTCACCGGCCTTGTCCCAGCGCACCGCGTCGAGGGGGTTGGTCACCTCGGGGCAGGAGAACTCCGGATGGGCGTGGTCGACGTAGAGCCGGGCGCCGTTGGTGAGGATGACGTTGGCCAGCCCGAGATCCTCGTCGGTGAGCTGGCTGGGGTCGGCCACCTGCCGCGACATGTCGAAGCCGCGCGCGTCGCGCAGCGGTGACTCCTCCTCGAAGTCCCAGCGCGCTCTTCTCGCCTTGAGAGTCGAGGTCGCGTACGCATTGACGACCTGCGAGGACGCCACCATCGGGTTGGCCTGGGGCTGTCCGGCCACGGAAATTCCGTATTCGACCTCCGTGCCCATCACCCGTCGTACGCTCATACCGCCGCCTCCGTCAGGACCCGCAAATCGTACGGATGCGGCGGCATGAGATTGATTGTCGCTCGCTGACGCTCGCTCATGCCTGCAAGGCTACCGGCCGGGTGCGTGAAGCCACGTGAGCATCCACTCGCCGCGCTGAGGTCGGCGGCAGTTGTTCGGCTGGACGGAACCAGGAGGATCCCGCACGTGAGACGCTACGCTTGGTGGTACGGCGCCGGAACGGCCGTCCTCGCGATGCTGGTGCTGTGGCCGCTCGCCGCGGCCGCGGTCTCGGAACGCACCGGCGAGACCGTCGCCGAACGTGGTGGCGGAGGCGGCGGAGACGGCCGAGGCGGGTCATGGTGAGGTTGGACCATGGGCACTCCTGAGATCCGGCGGGCGACCGCCGACGACCTCGACGATCTCTTCTCGATCTGTCTGCTGACCGGCGCCTCGGGCGAGGACGCCACCGAGTTCTACGACGACCCTCGGTTGCCGGGAAACATCTACGCGGCTCCATACATCGTGCTCCGTCTCGGCCTCGGCTTCGTCGCGGTCGACTCCGAGGGCGTGGTGGGATACGTCGTCGGCACCCCGTTCACCCGTGCCTACGAGCTGGAGTGCGAGGAGGACTGGTGGCCCGCCCTGCGCGTGGTCAACCCCGACCCCGGACCCGACCACGACCCCAACGACTGGAACGCCCGGCTCCGCTCCTTGATCCACCGGCCGGTGCGGACGCCGGGCGAGCTGTTGAGCGAGTTCCCGGCCCACCTCCACATCAACCTGCTCCCCCGCGCCCAGGGCCAGGGCGTCGGCAAGGAGCTGATCGGGATGATGCTCGGCTCCTTCCACGTCGCGGGCGTACGCGGCGCCCACCTCGGCGTCAGCACTGCCAACACCCGCGCGATCGGGTTCTACCAGCGCCTGGGGTTCACGACGATCGCCGAGACCGAGAGCACGCTGCTCCTCGGGGTCCAATGGACCGGCGAGATGGAAGAGTGAGCTCCCATAGGACTGTGGGAGACGCGCGTGGTGCCGCACATCGTGGACCGCACCTGCGGGATCGAGCAGCTCGACCCGCTTCGTGAGAAGGCCTGCGCCGGGCTCCACGGGCAGGTCGTCGAGATCGGCTTCGGCAGCGGGAGCAGCATCGGCCACTATCCATCCGGCGTCACCGAGATCGTCACCGTCGAGCCCTCCGACGTCGCCTGGCGGCTCTCGGCGTCACGACGTTCGGACTCGTCGGTCCCGGTGAGCAGGGTCGGGCTCGACGGCGCCCGGCTCCCCCTCGCGGACGCGTCGGTGGACACGGGCCTGGTCACGTTCTCGCTGTGCACCATCCCCGACGTCGCCGGCGCGCTCGCAGAGCTGCGCCGCGTCCTGCGCCCCGGCGGCACGATCGGCTTCGCCGAGCACGGCCTCTCCCCCGACGCCTCCGTCGCCCGCTGGCAGCATCGCCTCGACGGCCTCCAGCAGCGGCTCTTCGGCGGCTGCCACCTCACCCGCGACATCCCGAGGCTGATCGAGTCGGCAGGCTTCACCCTCGACGCGCTGGAGCAGTCCTACCTCCCGGGGCCGGCGCTCTCCCGTCCGTGGGGGTACCTCTCGGCCGGGCGGGCCGTTGCTCCCGAGTGATCTCGCCTCAGCGTTTGCGCGTACGCAGCGCGTGGGCGACGTTGACGCCGACGAGGCCCACCCAGGAGATCACCAGGGCGCCGACGTTGTCGGTGACGCCGAGGGTGATGCTGATCGGGATGCCGGCGACGGCCGATCCGGCGCCCAGGACGAACTGGAAGACCGAGGTGCGCGACTCGTTGCGCTCGGCGAGGGTGCGGGCCGAGGCGGTGGCGCCCACCCGCTCCTGGACGGTCTTCTCGATGCGGTCGGCGAAGCCCGCGACCAGCTCGGCGTCGAAGGCGTCCCCCAGCTCATGGCGGGTCTCCAGCCCAGCCTCGATGTCCTTGCGCGCCATCTCGTCTGCCACGTCGATCAACCTTAGGAATCAGATGCCGGGGCCGAGGTCCCCGAGTTGTGTTGAATGTTGGTTCGCTCGGCGTGGCCGTGTGCTGCGGCTTGCACGCCCGGGGCGTTGTTCGGGTCGACCACGACGACGAGCGCCGCCGCTCCGACCAGGATCAGCAACCACGCTGCCATCTGACGCCCCATTCTCCGGCCCGCTCCCGCGAACGCTCAAACACTAGCCCGCGGGCCCCGCACCCGCAGCCGAATACATCCCGCCCGGTCTCCCCGATCGCACGAGCCGTCGAGTTGAGTACCCATGCTCACGCGCCGAGCCCCGCGAGCCGCTGCAATGGTCATATGGAAACAGGAGCAAGACCAGTCGCGCCGAAGCGGCTCGACTGGCTGCACGACGAGACCGCCCGCTGGGTTGGCGAGGGCCTCCTCACCGAGCACACCGCGGAGAGGATCAAGGCACAGTACGTCGCCTCCCACACCAGCTCGCTGACGCGGGTCATCTCCTACCTCGGCGGCGCGTTTCTGGGTGTCGGGCTGGTGTGGCTCGTGGCGACAAACCTCGACGCGCTCTCGCCGCTGGTGCGGTTCGCCGGGATCGTCGTCATCTGGCTCGCGTTCACCGCTGCCGCGGAAGTGCCCACGCTCCCGGGCCCGCTGCGCGGCGCTTTCCGCGGGATCGCGGCGCTCGGCTTCGGCGGTGTCATCTTCCAGGCGGCGCAGAGCCTCCAGGTGCCGGCCTACGAGCCCTCTCTGGTCGGGCTCTGGGGGCTCGGGGCACTTCTCTACGCCTACGCGAGCGCAGGCGTGGCGCCGCTGGTCGTGGGCATCGTGACCACGATGATCTGGTTCGACTGGCAGGTGGTGGCGAGCAGCGAGAGCACCTTCGCCGGCGTCTTCGCGGTGCTGGTCGGCGGCGTGATCGCGACTGCGACAGCCGCACTGCACGACCGAGGCCGGGAGGCGTTCGCCCGGGTATGGCGGCTCGCGGGCGGCGTACTCGTCCTGGGTGGCCTTTTCGTCGCCGCCATCCCGCAGGTCGGCGACCGCGAGCTGGCGTGGAGCCCGACCCTCGTCGTGGCGCTGGTGATCGCCGCGCTTCTCGCCGCCGTCGCGGTGGGGCGTACGCGAGGGTGGTCCCGGTGGGAGGTGCTGGCCTCGGCGCTCATCGTGCCGATCGGACTCGCACTGGTCGCCTGGGACCCGCAGGTGAGCGACCTCGGCTCCGTCTCGGGCGAGGCGTGGCTCTCCGCCTTCGTCAGCATCGCGGTCTACGTCGTCGTTGCCGGTGCGGTCGCCATCGACGGCTCCGTGCGCGACCATACGCTGCTCGTCGTGCTCGCCACCGGCGCGCTGGTCGTCTTCACGACCATGCAGAGCTTCGCGGTCTTCGCGCCGATCATGTCCGGCGCGACCCTGTTCCTGATGCTGGGAGTGCTCCTGCTCGCCACCGGATTCGTCTTCGACCGCGCCCGACGTGGCGTGGCCGCCAACCTCAGCGAGGCCCTCTCATGAACGCTCGTACCAAGGTGATGCTCGTCTGCTTCCTCAACCTCGGACTGGTCGGCCTCGCCGTCGCCGGCCAGCTCTCCGCACGTCTCACCGGCGACGAGATCCGGCTCCGCGTCGCCCCGGTCGATCCGATCGACCCGTTCCGTGGCGCCTATGTCGACCTCGCCTATACCGACATCACCGAACGTACGACTCACGAGACCGGGGATGCGTACGCCTCGCTGGCACGACGTGGCCAGGTCTGGGAGGCGACCAGCGTCTCGGTAGACCCGCCTGCCGAGGGACTGTTCCTGAAGTGCCACGACGACGGCTCGCGGCTCGCCTGCGGCATCGAGAGCTTCTTCGTCCCGCAGGATCGGGCCAAGGAGATCGAGGGCGACGTCGGCCGCGGCGATGCGATCGCGGTGGTGAAGGTCGACTCCCGCGGCAACGCGGCGCTCGTCTCGGTCCGGACGCACTGACAGAGACCCGGCTAACGATGGGCCTCGTCGGTCGCCGGCGCCTGAGCCGGCATGGAGACCAAAGCTGAGACAGGTGCGGCGATCCCCCATTCGTACATCGCATCCAGCACCGGACGCAGCTGCCAGCCGAGCGGAGTCAGCTCATAGACCACCCGCGGCGGGATCTCGGCATACGCGGTGCGGGTCACGATGCCGCGAGCCTCGAAAAGGCGCAGTCGGTTGGTCAGCGTATGGGCACTGATCCCGGGAAGCGCGGTTCGCAGCTCACCGAACCGGTGCGGGCCATGCATGAGCTCCCGGACGATGAGCGTCGCCCACGGACCGTCGAACAGCATCAGGAAACGCGACACACCACACTCGGGAAGCTCAGGAAGGTCGACATCTGACATTTCTTCACCCTAGCCCAATAGTGCAGTTGACGTAACTGGTGCACCATATGCACCAATAGGTCCATGACCTACATCATCCATGGCGCCACCGGCGCCCAGGGCTCCCCTGTCCTCGCCGCGATGCTCGCCGCCGGGAACCCGGCCGTGGCTGCCGTACGCACCTTGGACGCCGTAAACGACGGCGTCGCCTCGGTTGCCGTCGACCTCGCCGATGCCGGCTCCCTCGCCGAGGCGTACGCCGGCGCGGACGGGGTGTTCGTCCATCTGCCGATGGGGCCGCCGGAGCAGTCCCTGCAGTACGTCGAGGCGATCGCCACCGCGGTCGCCAAAGCAAAGCCGGCCCGCGTGGTGATCTCCACCAGCGGCCAGATCGTGGACCAGCCCGGCTCGCCCCTGCAAGCCAACGACGACAGCCCGATCGCCACCCTCATTCGCCGCGTCGGCGACACCGGCGTCTCGACCGCCGTCGTCGCCACCCGGCTCTACCTGGAGAATCTGCTCCTGCCCGTCGTCTCCGGCTCCGCGACGCTCGACGGCGTCCTCCGCTATCCCCTCCCGACCGCGTTCGCGACGTCCTGGATCTCGCACAGCGACGTCGCCGAGGTCGTAGTCCGGCTCCTCACCGACCACTCCACCACAGGCATCGTCGCCGTCGGCGCCCATCCCGGACTCACTGGTCCCGACCTGGCCGCAGCCTTCGCCGGACGGCTCGGCCGCGACGTGACCTACGAGGCGATCACACCCGAGGCGTTCGGCGAGCTGATCTCCCCGCTCTTCGGACCGGAGGCCAGCGGCCCTGTCGTCGACCTCTACCAAGCCCTCAACACCCAGGAACGAAACACCATCGCCCCCGACAACAGCGCTCAAAGCCTTCTCGGCATCTCGCCGCGGTCCGTCGAGGACTGGCTCGCCAACGTACCTTTCTGAGACATCAGAACCACATGGACACGCATTTCGCCCGAGTGCGAACTTGGTGCGGCTCGCCGCATGGACGACCACGTCGGTTGCGATCAAGTAGCTGCTGGGTGGCCGACCGGGATCAAACGCCCTTCTCTCTGAAAACCTCGGAGAGCGGGTCTGCCTCGAAGTAGTCCGTCTTGATCTTCAGCCACTCACCGTTGACGACCATGTCTTCGATGACCCTGTCGATCCGCTCCTTGCGCGGATCGCCCTCACGCACCACGAACGCGATCGGGGCCTCCTCGGCCTGGTAGACGATCGGCTGCGCCAGCCGGATAGGCGCACGCTTGAGAATGGAGGCGGCGTACGGAGCGCCGTAGAAGAACGCATCGACCTCGCCCCTCCCCAGCGATCCGACCGCGGCGGCCGCGTCCCTGGCCCTGATGATGTTGACGTCCTCGTACTGCTCTTCGAGGAAACGCTCGTGGATGGTGCCGTCGACGACGGCGACGTTCTTCCCGTCGACATCGCGACGGCTTCGGATGCTCGACCCCTCGGCGGCAAGAAAGGACACATAGGTCACGAAGTATGGAGTGCTGAAGTCGAACTCCCGCTCCCCCTCCGGCGTCTTGGTGACCTGCGCGCCAATCATGTCGATCTTGCCCGATCGCAGTGCAGGGTAGAGCTGACGGAACTCCATCTCCACGAACTCCGGATCGACACCCATGCCCTCGGCAACGCTGCGCGCCATCTGATAGTCGAAGCCCTTGGTCACGCCGTCGGTCTTGTAGTACGCCGGCTCGCCGCTTCCGACGCCGATCCGGAGCGTGCCTCCGACCGAGGCGCTCGCCGTGTCGTTTGCGGATGGAGCCGGCCCTGAGGACTGACCGCTGAAGACGATGGCACCTAGAAGCACCACGGCACCTGCGACGACGAACTTGGTCTGGTTCATGGGAGGGGGATCCTGTTCCAGTGCTGGAGAGCCCAACCCGCACGAGTACGCCGAGAATGGGCCTCGTTGTGATGATGTGGCCGTTTTGTTGCCAAATCAAACCGGGGACCACACCCCTGCGTCCAGGGGCGGCATGCGGCAGTGAAACGCGGAGGCAAGATCCAACCGCGACATATGACGCAAATCACGAGCCCTTGTCCGCATCACGGAACTAAGCGCAGCAATTCGAAACCAAACGACTGATACGCGGCGCCTATGACTCCGTCACCGATCACAGCCCAGAATCCTCGCGATTCGGGCATGTGCCCGCCGAGCGTGTGCCACGCCAATCCCGGATTCTCGGCACGCAGCGCGGAGAGCGCCGCGGCAGTCAGACCTGTGCCGATACTCCTCATGTGTCCACGGTTGCTCCACCCAGCCAAGCCGCCAACGAGGGCAGACCTGGTAGTCCACCGCGAACACTTCATCGCCGCCAATCCACGCCGCCCGCGTATCCAGAGCTGAGGGCGTTGGAACTGGTCTCAACCACGTGCCGAGTTCGCCATGCCGTCGAACCTATTCAGCTGGGTTTCGGGTATGTGGTCTCGGGTCAGTCGACGGAAACGAATGTTGATTCAGCAATCTCAACTGCAGCATCAGCGCGAACCGCGCCTCCGCATCGTCGAGGTCGACCCCACCGACCTCCGCGACCTTGCGCAGCCGATAGCGGAAGGTGTTGGCGTGGGTGAACACCGCGGCCGAGGCTGCGGTGACGTCGCCGAAGGAGTTGAGCCAGGTATCGACGGTCTCCACGAGGTTAGAGCCCTTCCGCTCGTCGTGCTCCAGGAGCCGCGCCAGCGGCCCGGCTGGCACGTCGCGATCTGCGCTCAGGTCCGCGAGCTCGAGCATGAGTGCGTCGACGTGCACCTGGTCGATGACCGCAACTCGCCGGCCGGTGCGGCCGGCCCGCAACACCCGCAGCGCGCGGTCCGCGGCGGCGCGCGAGCGGGTCAGGTCCGACCGGGTCAGGGCAAGGGTGCCGATGCCCACCAGCAACGGCGTGTCGTCGCCGATGCGCTCGAGGAACTCGCCGACGACGTGCTCGGCCCTATGGCTCGCGCTCCCCCTGTCACCGCGCACGTTGACGATGGCATAGGCGACGTCGTTGATCTGCGCCGCAGCCGATCTCGGATAGACGGCGCTGAGGTGCATGGCGAACGCATCGGTGGTCCGCTGATGCTCGGCGGCGCGTTGGGCGCGGCCACCGGCCGCCGCTGCCGAGGAGCCGCCTCCGTCGGCGCCCTCCGGCAGGCGACCGGCTGCAAGTGCCAGCACGAGGTAGTCCCGGTGGAGGAGCCCGAGTCGGTCGACAGCCTCCAGCGCACCGGGACCACCCTCGAGCGCGGTGGCCACCAGGTCGGCCTGGAGGCGGCGCTCCACATCGGCCCCGGCCCGCAGGCGCAGCAGGTGGAGCGCAACCAGCTTGGCTGCTTCCTGCAGCTCCTGGCTGCCTTTTGCCGACAGCGGCTCCTTGACCGTCGCCCAGATCGACCCGAGGACCTCGTCACCCGCCCGCACCGCAAGGGCTACCTTCGGGGCGGTCGTCTGCTCGTCGTCGTACGGCATCGGGTCGATGTGCACCGGCGTGCGACTGCGCTGGATATCACGGGACACGCCCCGCTCCTCCAGCAGGCGGGCGAAGCGGTCCGGCACCTGGCGCCCGAGGATCGTCTCGACACGCACCGGGTCGGCATCGTCCTGGCCCTCAGAGAACGCCAGCACCCGCGAGCTGCGGTCCTCGATGGTGATCGGCGCGTCGAGCAGGGTGGAGATCGCATTGGCCAGGGCGAAGAGGTCGCCGGACGGCATCCCGCCGAGGGTCTCTGCCTCGGAGACGCCGACGTCGCCCTCGGCGATCTGCGCGCGCAACAGGGCAGTCAGCTGCGACCACGAGGCTCTGCTGGTGAGGCCGAGCACAGGGACGCCCGTCGCCGAGACCGCGGCGCGGACGGCGTCATCGACCACGACGGGCGAGCGCACCACGAGACCCGCGGCGCCGTGGTCGCCGAGGTCGGTGACCAGCGTGGCGATGTCGGCCGGGTGCTGCAGCCCGACACCGAGGACCAGCGCCTGGCGCGGAGGTGGCGAGCCGTCCAGCGGGTCGTGGATCACCACGTTCCGGATCTCCTCCACCAGGTCGGCATCGCCGCAGGCGACCTCGAGCAGCGTGGACCCGAGGTTGTCGAGGACACGGCCGAGACTCGCACGACCTTGGTGGATCACGACAGAACCGTACCCATGTTTCGTCCAGCTCGACAATGAACGAATCCGATCACGAGACCCTGGGCGTCGCCCGCCCGCCCGAATGGAGGTACGTCGCCCCCGTCGCCAGCGGCTCGAACACCACCGATGTCCACGACTCCACACCGTCCGCCCGATAGGCGAAGGTCCCTTCGGAGACCGGGACCAGGTCGAACTCCTCCGTGGTCTTTGGCATCAGGTCGGCGAGCAGACCGGTCACGGTCGTGATCATCCGCAGCCCGAGCGCGCCCGGGCGCACCTCGATGCGCTGGCCCGCCCGCTCGTAGACCCCGACGTAGCCCGCGGTGTCCACCCGCGGCGGCTCGGGCGGCGGGGCGAAGGGCTCCGGCAGGGTCACATTCGCCAGCTCGGTGAAGATCTCGGTGAACAGGTCCTGGTAGAGGTCACGGGCATTGCCACCGTTGGTCAGCAGCGTGACGGCCAGCCCCTGGTCGGGCAGAACTCGCAGGAAGGCTGACTGGCCGATGGTGTTCCCGTCGTGGCCGACGACCTCGTGCCCGTCCCAGGTGGACCGGTTCCAGCCGAGGCCCCACGAGTCACCCATCGGATGGGGTGCCGGTACGTCGACCTGTCGCTGTCTCATCGCCACGACCTGCCCGACGGGGAGGATCTCGCGCCCGTCCGCGGCGTTGCCCTCGCGCAGGTGGAGCGCCGCAAAGGTGAGTACGTCCGAGGCCGTTGCGTTGATCAGGCCCGCTGGTCCCAGCGCGCGGGGTAGTCCCCAGACTGACGCTGGCACGGCTGGTTTCCCGACGTGCCCGATCGCCGTACGGAACGCCAGCGCCTCCTCGGGCAAGGTGACGGTGTGCGCGAGACCCATCGGCACGAAGAGCCGCGCCCTCATCGCCTGGTCCCATGTCTGGCCCATGACCTTCTCGATGATCCGCCCGGCGATCACGAAGCCGGAGTTGCAGTAGGAGAAGGTGGCGCCGAGCGGATGGTTCAGCTCGACGTCGGCCAGTGCCGCGACGTAGTCCTCGAGACAGGCGTCGCCCCTGCCGGTGTCGATGAAGAAGTCGCCGTCGATGCCGCTGGTGTGGGTCAGCAGGTGCCGGACAGTGAGCTCCTCGGCCACGTCTCGGTCGGCGAGCTTCAGCTCGGGAAGGAGCTCGATGACCTGGGTGTCCAGATCGAAGGATCCCTCAGCGACCAATTGCAGGACGACGGTTGCGGTCCACACCTTGGTGATGGATCCGATCTGGAAGAGGGAGTCGTCGGTGACCTCGACGCCGGTGGCGGTGTTCAGCACGCCGTGGTGCGCGATGACCGGGTCCTCCCCCAGACGCAGGACGCCGAGAGCGGCGCCGGGAACACCGTGCGCCACCGCGAGCTCGGTGAGCCGCGCCTGCCAGTGCTGCTGGTCGATGGGCCTGCGCTGGAGCTGTCCGGCCTCCGGGGCGTACTCCTCGACCCACTCCGCGACGCGGCGGTTCCAGTCGATGCGGTGGGAGGGCGGACCGTCCAGGATGAACAGGTGGGAGCCACCGGGATAGGCGACCAGACGGGTGGGCACGTCGCGATCCCGCAAGGCCGTGAACCACTGCTCGGCCTGGCCCAGCGGACAGCGCTCATCGGCGGCGCCGTGCAGCAGCAAGGTCGGCGTTCGCACGTCATGGACGCGGGTCAGGGGTGACGGCGAGTCGCCGAACTCGAGTCGCGCGAGCGGCGGACCGACGTCCGAGGTGCCGGCCATGCTGGTCAGATCCGCGACCGCGCCGCCCGCGACAGCCGCCGCGAAGCGGTCGTCGTGTGCGGTCAGGTGGCACGTCATGTAGCCGCCGTAGCTGTAGCCGGTCACCGCAAGCCGATCCGGGTGGGCCGTGCCCTCGGCGACCAGCTGGTCCAGCGGCTCGAGGAAGTCGGCTGCATCCGCCCGACCCCAGTCCCCCAGCGCAGCGGTGTAGAACTTCTCGCCGTAGCCGTCGCTGCCGCGGGGGTTGAGGAGCAGCACTGCCCACCCCTTCGCGGCCAGCACCTGGTGGTAGAGGTGGACCGGGTCGGCCGTGCCGCTCCACGCGTTGTGCGGCCCGCCGTGGATGTCGAGCAGCACCGGCATCGGCCCCGTGCATGCGGGATCACGGACCAGCCACCCGTGCACCTCACCGCCGTCGGAGACGGCGAACGTCCGCTCCTGCGGCGCGAAGAGGCCCAGATGCGCTGGCTGGTACGACGTCAGTGCGGTGCGGTCCGCAGTCGCGAGGTCGATCGCGACGATCTCGCCGAACGTGGTGGGTGTCGCGACCACGGCCACCGCGGTCCCGCCTGTCAGCGACATCCCGGAGATGCTCGCGTCACCTCCGACGAGGCACCGGGCATCGCCCCCGGCAAGTGCGACCGAATACAGGTGGGTGCGACCGCGGTCGCGGGCACAGAAGAGGACGGCCCGCCCGTCGTCGTACACCTGGGGCAGGGCACCGGGATAGGCCGGACCTCCGGGCATGACGTTGCGGTCCAGGTCCGGGCAGAGGTCCTGAATGCTGTGGTCGTCGAGCGAGATCCGCAGCAGCTGCGCGTGGCCGATGTCGGAGTCGTTTCGGCCGACCGCGAGCAGGTCGCTGCCGTCACCCGTCCAGCCGACCACGTGGAGCCGCGCACTCGCCGGGCCGACCTGATCCGGCTTCTGACGTGGATCGGTCGACGACACGACATACGCCGGTCCGGAGAAACCCGTGTTGTCATCGAGCTCGTGAGCCGCGGAGAACGCGAGCTGGTGGCCGTCCGGCGACCAGCTCGGGTCCCCGACCTGCCAAGAACCGCGAGTGACCTGCCGCACCTCACCGGAGGCCAGCTCCAGCACGTGGACCTGTCGACGGAGCGCCCCCAGGAAGCCGGCGCCGTCCACCTTGTAGGTCAGGTCGTCGGCCACGACGGGCGCAGCGAGGTCGTGGTGACCGGTGCTGTCGACGACAGCCGTGAAGGCCAGTCGGGTGCCGTCGGGGCTCCAGGCCGGTGTGCCGACGCCGTGGGGAAGGTCGGTCACCTGCTCGGGCTCTCCCCCATCCGCCGCGAGGACCCACACCTGGGCCGGTCCGTCCTGGCTGCGCAGGAACGCGACGCGGGCGCCGTCTGGGCTCCACGTCGGCGAGGCGTCGTTGCCGTGGCGGGTGAGTCTCCGGGGCTCACCGCCACTGACGGGGACCCGCCACAACGAGCGTTGGTAGCGGTCACGGCCGCGATCCACCGTGCGGAGCACGAACACCGCGGAGGTGGCGTCCGGGTTGATCGCGGGCTGCTCCACCTGGGCAAGGTCGTGGAGGTCCTCGAATGCCAGCGGTCGGGTCTCCATGGAAATCTCCTTCACAGGTTGCTGCCGAGCGCGGGCACGGAGTCGAGCAACTCGCGGGTGTAGGGATGGTCGGGCTCGGTGAGCACCTCGTCCGCGGCACCGAACTCGAGGAGCTCACCATGGTTCATGACGGCGACATAGTCGCTGAGGTAGCGGACCACGGCCAGGTTGTGCGAGATGAAGAGCATGGTGAGCCCCATCTGCTGCTGCAGCTCGCGGATCAGGTTGACGACGGCGCCCTGGACCGAGACGTCGAGGGCCGAGGTGATCTCGTCAGCGACGAGTACACCAGGCCGTGCCGCTAGGGCACGGGCCAGCGCCACCCGCTGGCGCTGGCCCCCGGACAGCATCCCAGGCAGTGCTGCCGCGCGATCACCGTCGAGATTGACCAGCTCGAGCAGCCGCACGACCTCTGCCGTGCGCGCGAGCCGGTCGTGCCGCTCGGATCGTGGGAGCGCCTCGGCGATCGACTCCCCGATCGTCATCCGCGGGTCCAGCGACGAGTACGGATTCTGGAAGACCATCTGGACCGGCCGGCTGTCGCCGCACGAGCGCAGCAGGTCGCGGCCCTCGAGGGTGATCGAGCCGGCCGTGACCGGCGTCAACCCGACGGCCGCGCGAGCCAGGGTCGACTTCCCGGAGCCGGACTCACCGACCAGGCCCACCACCGCACCGGACGGCACCACCAGGTCGACGTCCTTGACCGCCGTGTGCCCGGTACGACGGCCGCCGTACCGCACGCTCACGTGGTCGAACCTCAGCTCACCCACCGATCTCACCTGCCTTCACCGTCTCGACGGGGACGAACGCCTGCTTCGCGACGGAATGTTCGCCGTCTACGGGGTGCCAGCACGCCACCTGGTGACCGCTGTCGACCTGGCTCAGCTGCGGGTCCTCGTCGCGGCAGGCCGCGGTGGCGAAGCCGCACCGATCGGCGAAGGCGCAGCCCGTCGGGAACTGGCCCGGCTCGGGCGGACGCCCCGCGATCACGCCGAGCGGACTGGTTCGGTCGGCGTCGAGGTCGGGGACGACGTCGAGCAGGGCGCGGGTGTAGGGGTGACGTGCGGTGCGCAGCTCGGTGACCGGGAGGTCCTCGACGATCCGTCCGGCGTACATCACCAGCACCCGGTCACACATCTGGGAGATGACCGCGATGTCATGGCTGATCAGCAGGATCGCCGCATCGGTCTCGGCCCGCACCTCGGCGAGCAGGCGCAGCACCTGGCGCTGGACCGTGACGTCGAGTGCGGTGGTGGGCTCGTCGGCCACAACCAGCCGTGGCGTGTTCATCAGGCCCATGCCGATCATCGCACGCTGCAGCATGCCGCCGGAGAACTCGTGCGGGTACTGTCGCGCCCGCCGTGCCGGGGCGGGCACCCGCACCGCATCCAGGCGATCGATCGCCCGGGCGAGAGCTGCGCGGGGGTCGAGTCCCTGGTGCTCCACCGCGGTCTCGGCGAGCTGGCGCCCGACTCGCATCGTGGGGTTGAAGGACTTCATCGGATCCTGGAACACCATGGCCAACGATCGCCCGAGCACGCGGCGCGTCCCCCGTGCAGGGGTCCCCAGCAGCGGGATGCCGCAGAAGTCGAGCCGGCCGGCACTGACCACGCCCGGCTCCTCGATCAGCCGAGAGGCCGCGAGCGCCGTCAGGCTCTTGCCCGAGCCGGACTCCCCGACGATCCCGACTGCTTCGCCGGCGCGCATCGTCAAGCTCACGCCGCGCACCGGCGTCACCCAGTCCTTGCCGGCAGGGAAGGAGACACGCAGGTCATCGATCCTCAGGACAATGTCCTCGAGCGTGTCGAGGCTGTCCGACACGTCGTTGTCGACAGCCTCGTCGACTGTCTCGTCGATCGCAGTCGGTGGAACCGTGGGCGCGCGGCCCGGCCGCGTTCGGGCCCGCCCACCGACGACTGCGGCCGCTGTCTCGCCGAGCAGGTTGAAGGCCAACCCGGCGAGCATCACCGCGACCGCGGGACCGAGCGCGCCAGCGGGGTTGCTGTAGATGCGGTTGATGCCATCGCCGAGCAGCCGTCCCCAGTCGTACGACGGCGCCTGGACGCCGATGCCGAGGAAGGAGAGTCCGGCGAAGGCGAGCAGGGCGGCGCCGGCCCCAATCGTCGCGTTCACCACCAGCGGCTCGGCGATGTTGGGGAGGATGTGGCGACGCAGGATGCGGAAGCGGCTGACGCCCGCCACACGGGCCGCTGCGACGAAGTCCAGGCCGTCGACCGAGGCCGAGTGTGTCTGGGTGAGGCGGGCGAACGACGGAGCACCCGCCAGGCCGATGCCGAGCACCGCGCCCTGGGTTCCGACTCCGAAGACCACGGCGAAGAAGAGCGCCAGGAGCAGGGCGGGAAAGGCGACCGCGATGTTGACCGCGCCGGTGATGAGCCGTCCGAGCCGGCGCGGCAGCACCGCGGGTGCCGCGCCGATGAGGGTCCCGAGCCCGACCGCGATCGCGACGGCGAGGGCGGCCAGTCCCAGGGACATCCGGGTCGCCACCAGGACGCGGGCAAGAATGTCCCTGCCGAGGCCGTCGGTGCCGAGCAGGTGCGCGGCCGAGGGCCCCTGGTGGATCGCGTCGGTGTCGACCTGCACCGCTCGGTCGCCCCAGATCGCGGGGCCGAGCACGGCAAGGGTCACCATCGCCACCAACAGGAGGAGCGCGGCGGCGCCGAGCGGGGTGCGGACAACGGCCAGCCATCGGGTGCGGGCGTGCATCAGGCCTCCCTGATCGTGGAGCGGGGATCGAGCAGGGCGAGGGTGATGTCGACCAGCAGGTTGACCAGCAGCACGAGACCGCCGTAGATGAGGATGATCGCCTGCACCACCGGGTAGTCCTTGGCGGTGATCGACTGCACGAGGCGAGAGCCCAACCCGGGCCAGGCGAAGACGTTCTCCACCAGCACGGTCCCGGCCACCATGGTGGTCAGCATCAGGCCGGCGAGGGTGAGGGTTGCGGTGAGCGCGTTGGGCAGCGCGTGGCGCAGATAGATCCGGCGGGCCGGCAACCGCTTGGCGCGCGCGGTTCGGATGAAGTCGTCTTGGAGGACCGCCAGCATCTCGACCCGGAGGATCCGGGCCAGGATCGCCGCCGGACCGACAGCCAATGCCAGGACCGGCAACACGTTGGAGGACAGCGTGCCGGCGCCGGCGACGGGGAACCAGGCGAGGTTGACGGCGAAGACGTAGACCAGCCCGACGGCGAGCAGGAACTCGGGGATGGCCGCCGCCAGCATCGCGCTGGTCGCGAAGGCCAGCTCAGCGCCGCGTCGTCGACCAGCCCTCGTCGTCACGGCCATCGCGACGCCGAGCGGTACGGCGACCGCGACGGCGACCGCGAAGGCCAGGACCGCGAGCTGAATGGTGGCGCCCAGTCGGTCGATGACCAGGGTCGACACCGGCTCCCCCGACCCCATGGAGATCCCGAGGTCGCCGGAGAGCAGGTTGCGGAAGTAGCCCAGGTACTGCGCCAGGAGCGGGTCGTTCAGGCCGAGCGCCTCACGCCGCGACTCCACGAGCTCGGCGGGGGCATCGATGCCCAGCGCCGCACGCACCGGGTCGCCCGGCACCAGGTGCATCATCAGGAACGCCGCGGTCACGAGTACCCACAAGGAGATGAGGAAGCGAGCGCCGCGCCGGAGGGCGAACGACAGCCACGGGCTGTCGAGCGCACTTCCGGCCACGGACGGCGTCCCGGGATCGGTTGCCAGGCTGGTCATGGATGTCCCGGCCTACTCGTACATCCGGATGGACATCGGGTTGACACCGACGTCGCTGGGCTCGAAGCGGGCTCCCTTGCCGTAGGTCGGGAAGCCCGAGTCCGCATAGGGGACCACGTCCACCGCCTTGAACAGCGCGACCTCCGCGGCAGCCCAGTCCTCACAGCCGGCGGCGCCGACCTTCGAGGCCGCCTTGGTGGCGAGGGCCTTGTACGCGGGGTTGTCGACGTGAGAGAAGTTGGTGCCCGCGGGCGGGTTGGGACCGGCGAAGAAGGGAACCAGCTTGCTGGGAACCCCTGCTGCGACCTGGCCCGCAGAGATGTCCCAGTCCCCGGTGCCGAAGAGGGTCTCGCCCAGCTGGGTCAGGTCGACGCCTCGGAGCTCGACGTCGACACCGATCTTCTTCCACTCCTGCTGCGCCAGGTCGGCGGTGGCCCCCATCGTCTCGCCGACCGTGTTGAGGTAGATCATGGTCAGCTCGAGCTTCTTGCCGTCCTTGGCACGGATGCCGTCGGAGCCCTTCGTCCAGCCGGCCGCGTCGAGCGCCGCGTTCGCCGCAGCGACGTCGTACTCAGGAATGTTGCCCTTCACGGTGTCGATGTCGCAGGGGTCCGGTGACATCGTGACCATGCTGGTCGGCGCGGCGCCCCGGTCGCCGGTGAGGACCTTGCGCAGGTTGCCGAGATCTTGGGCCTGCACCAACGCGCGACGCACCGTCTCGTCCGCGGTCGGCCGCCCGGCGGACTGGTTGAAGTGGAACTGGCCGAAGGGAGTCAGGGGTGCGGCGCTGAAGAGGCCCTGCTGGTCCAGACGGTCGCGCTCGGCACCGGCGATGGTGGCTGCGTTGACCTCACCGGAGATCAGCAGGTTCGCCGCCGTGGTCTCGTTGGGGATGATCCGGATCACGACCTCGTCGGGGAGGCCCTTCTGGTCCGGGTCCCAGTCTCCCGGGCCCCAGGTGTAGTCCTCGCGGCGCTCGAGCGTGTAGTGGTCGTTGGCGACCGCCTCGACCAGCTTGAACATCCCGGTGCCGGCCTTTCCCTTGGCCAGCAGGTCACGGTCCTCCAGGCCGCTGCCGCAAGCGATCGGTACGCCGCCGAGGTTGAGGAGCAGGAAGGAGTCGGGCCTGCCGCTGGTCACGGTGACGGTGCGTGATGCGTCATCGGCCTTCGCAACCGTCCCGGGCTGGACAGTGACGCCGAGCTGCGGCGACTGGTGCGCGGGGTCAGCGATGAAGTTGATGTTGTCGGCCACTGCAGTGGCGGTCAGGTCGCTGCCGTCGTCACAGGTGATCCCCTCGCGCAGGGTGAAGACAGCTGTCTTGGCATCGATCTCCCACTTCTCGGCCAGGGCGGGCACCGCGTTGCCGTCTTTGTCGAGATCGATCAGCCGGGCGTAGATGAACTGCCCCAGGAAGCGCGCGGACGACAGCACGGTCATGGCCGGATCGATGGCGCCCGGATCGAGGCCGAGCGCCATGGTGAACGTCTTGCCGTCCACCATGGCGCCCTCTTCGCCGGCCCCGGAGCCGCCTCCGTTGGTACACCCTGCCAGCGTGAGCGCAGGGACTGCGATCAATGACACAACGAACTTCTTGGACCTCATCAGGTGCCTCCAGGGCGGTCTGGTTCCGCTGGACGACGAGCGGCCGGTCAGATGGGACGACGGCGATCAACTCGCGGGAACGGTCCCGAGAGTAATCTGGGTCACACTCATTCGTGTTAGTCGAGTCCGACATTATTTTCAGGGTGTTTCATCGGTCTCGACAATCCATAGGCCTTGTCGACCGGATGCGGTGCGCGTATCTTCACTACACAACGTAGCGCTACGTCGCGTAGTGCAATGAAGGAGTGTGGTGAATGATGCCGGGACGACCTCGCGATCCTGATCTGGAGCAACGGCTGCTCGCGGCGGCTTGGAGCATCCTCACCGAGGAGAGCTATGCCGCCCTGACGCTCGCCAAGGTCGCCGCCCGTGCCGGCGCCCACCGCAGCGACGTCTACCGGCGCTGGCCGAACAAGATCCGCCTGGTCGCCGACGCCGTCGACGCGCACGTGCCGCCCGTCTCTGACGCCAACACCGGCTCGTTGCTCTCCGACATCCGAGTCCATGTCGACGACCTCGCCCGGTCCTGGACAGCACCCTGGACGGACAGCCTGGTCGGCTGGCTCGCTGATCTCGCCGACGATGCCGAGGCTGAAGCGACATTCCGCACCATGGGTCTGCGTCGAGGACGGTCCCTGCTGCTGTCACTGGAACGAGCCGTCGAGCGAGGAGAGATCCCCGAGCTCCCGAGCTATGAACTGGTCAGTGCCCTCATCGAGGGCCCACTGACGCACTGTCGGATCATCGGACGTCGGTCCCCCTCGGCCGAGTTCCTCGACATCGTCGCGACCTCGGCCCACCGGGTCATCACGGCCACGGCAGCGGCGCGATGAGCCAGTTGCACGATCTCTCCGCCGCCGAGCAGCTCCGCGCCCTACGCGGCGGCGAGCTCACCTCGCGCGAGCTGACCGAGCACTACCTCGATCGCATCACCAAGCTCGACGCAGAGCTCGGCGCGTTCGTCACCGTCGACCCCGAGCTCGCCCTCCGCAACGCCGACCGCACCGACGAGCGACTGACTCGCGGCGAGCACACCCCGCTGGGCGGCATCCCCATCGGCATCAAGGACCTCCACGCGACCGCCGGACTCGCCACGTCCTTCGGCTCCGCGGCGTTGGCTGGGCACGTGCCCACCGACGACGACTGGACGGTCGGACTGATTCGGCGCGCCGGGGCCGTCGTCGTCGGTAAGACGAACGCACCCGAGTTCGGGGTGGCCTGCTACGTCGACGCCGTCGTCACGCCGGTGCCGGCGGTCACGCCGTACGACACCGGTCGCTACTCCAGCGGCTCCAGCGGTGGCGCGGCGACCGCGGTCGCTGCCGGTCTTCTCCCGATCGCCCATGCGAGCGACGGAGCCGGCTCCACCCGCACCCCGGCCGCCGCGTGCCACCTGGTCGGCATCAAGCCGAGCCGGGGCCTGGTCAGCCTCGCCCCCGCGAGCTCGTTCCTCGCAACGGGAGCCGAGGGTCCGCTCGCACGGACGGTCGAGGACGCTGCGCTGCTGCTGGAAGTGATGGCGCAGCCGCCGGCCCAGGACCTCTATGGGTGGACACCGGACACCAGCTTGGCCGAGGCCGGCCGCACCCGCCCCGACCGACCCCTGAAGATCGGGTGGTGGACCGACACCGGTCTCGCAGGCGTCGACCCGCACCCGGAGTCCGTCCGCGCGGTGCGCCGCACGGTCGACCTGCTGCGCGGCCTCGGCCACGAGGTGCGGGAGATCGCCCCTCCGGCCAGACAGGAGACGGCGGCCGGAGCGATCAGCGACATGCTCGCCGTCTCCGCCACCATGAGGGCGACGATGCAGGTGCCCGCCGACAAGCGGGACCTGCTCACCGCCCACACCCGAAATCTCGCTGCCGTCGGCGCCAAGATGACCGGCCCAGATGTGCTGCTCATGCACGCGGCGCTCGCCCGTTTCGCGAGTGACTTCCTGGCCGGGCTCGACGACTTCGACGTCGCGCTCACTCCGACCACCAGCGGTCCTCCGGTCCCCCTCGGCCACTTCGAGGCCGACGGCATCGAGCGGGTCAACGAGAGGATGCTCGCCTGGTCCTGCTACACGCCGTGGGCCAACCTCACCGGCCAGCCGGCCGTGTCCCTTCCGTCCCACCTCGATGACGACGGGCTGCCCTACTCGGTGCAGCTGGTCGGACGCATCCGGCAGGACGCAACCCTCGTCTCCCTGGCCGCCCAGCTGGAGCACGAAGGTCTCTGGGACGCCGTCCACCCACCCCACTGGTTCCGATGAAAGCGAGTACGACAATGCCCGGAAGACGCACCCAATCATCGCCTGCCCCGAGCCTGGACCCGGGTGCGGGACTCGCCGAGCGAGCCGTCGTACTGCCGGACGGGCGGCGGATCCGCACGGTCGTGGCCGGCGACGCGGACGGGCCACTGATCGTTCTCGAGGCGGGCATGAGTGCCCCCGCCGCGTGCTGGCCGCACACCCAGCGGGAGCTGAGCGCCCACGCCCGGACCCTCTCTTAGGACCGTGCCGGCTACGGCGGCAGCGACATCGACGACGCCGACCGCACCCTGGAACGTCTGACCGAGGACCTGACCAATGTGCTCGACGCCATCGGCGAGACCGGACCTGTGGTCCTCGTCGGCCACAGCTGGGGCGGGCCGATCCTGCGCTGCTTCGCCGACCAGCACCCCGAGCGGGTCGCCGGTCTGGTGTTCGTCGACGCGACGATCGCCGAGATCATGACTCCGCGCATGATCCGGCTGAACAGGGCGTCCTTCCGCATCATCACGCTGCTCGCCCGGCTCGGGCGTACCGGCCTGATCATCCGGATGGCACTGCCGCACGGCTTCTCGAGCGCGATCAGCCCCGAGGACCAAGCGCTTCTAGCACGCGACTACGCCTGCGTGCAGGCGATGAAGGCGGGCACGCGTGAGGCCGAGCAGATCGGTGCAGCGGGGCCGCTGCTCAGGCGACTCCAGGCTGCCGGGACTCCCGACGTCCCGACCGTGTGCCTGCAGGCCGGCCGCGTCGAGCGCGTCACGGCGAAGTTGCGCCTGCTCTTCAACGGGGTCGCCGAGAAGCTGATGGCCGCAGCCCCCCCGGGGGCGCTTCGTCGTGGTCGAGGGTGCGGGGCACCTGATCCCCCAGGAGCAGCCCGATGCGGTCCACGACGCCATCCTCGAGGTGCTCGCCGAGGCGAAGGGAGACTGACGTGGACGGCGTGACCCCCATCGGCATCGCCCTCGCGGAGCTGGCCTCCGAGAAACCGGACCGCCCCGCGGTGACGACGAGCGCCGGAACCCTGACCCGCCAGGAGTTCGAGCTCCGCACCAACCGCCTCGCCCGTGCCTACATCGCGCAGGGTGTCACCCCTGACTCGTTCGTCACCATCCTCCTTCCCACGGGGTCTGCCTACCTGGAGGCGGTCGTAGCCACATGGAAGGCGGGGGCCACGCCGCAGCCGGTGTCGCACCGCCTGCCGGCACGGGAGCTGCAGGAGATCATCGAGCTCGCCGATCCGTCACTGGTCGTCGGAGCGGACCTCCCGGGCCGCAACTCGGTAGCCGCGGACTGGTCCGCGCCTGATGGCACCTCTGCCGAGCCGCTGCCTCCGATGATGGCGAGCTCGCTCAAGGCGCCGACCTCGGGAGGCAGCACCGGCCGCCCGAAGCTGATCGTCTCCACCGAGCCCGCCACCGCGGAGTCGCTGCGGTCGTTCGGGGGTCTGGTCCGCCTCCGAGGGGACGGGACCGTTCTCTCGACCGGCCCGCTGTCGCACAATGGCCCGCTCTTCACGAACGTCGCGGCCCTGCTCCTCGGGTGCCACGTCGTGGTGATGGAGCGCTTCGACGCTGCGCAGGCGCTGGCATTGGTCGAGCGCCACGGCGTGGACTGGATGTACTCCGTGCCGACGATGCTGCGGCGCATCCAGGACCTTCCCGAGGACGTACTCGCCGCGGCTGACACCTCGAGCCTGCGTACGGTCATCACGATGGCGGCCGCGTGCTCCCCTGCGCTGCGCTCGTTCTGCGTCGAGTACTTCGGTCCGGACGTCATGCTCGAGATCTACGCCGCCACCGAGGCGCACGCGGTCACGGTCACCGATGGCCATGGCTGGCTGAGTCATCCTGGTTCGGTGGGGCGGCCCGTCGTGGGCGAGATCGAGGTCCGTGGACCGGACGGCTCCGCCCTCTCTGCCGGTGAGGTCGGCGAGCTCTGGATGCGGCGAGGCCCTGACCAGGCCGGGCCCTACCGCTACGTCGGCGCCGAGCCGCAGCGGTCGAAGGACGGTTGGGAGACGGTCGGCGACCTCGGGCACACCGACGCCGACGGATTCCTCTACCTGGCCGACCGCAAGACGGACATGGTCCTGGTCGGTGGGTCCAACGTGTATCCCGCGGAGGTCGAGGGCGCGCTCGAGGAGCATCCCGACGTCCTGGCAGCCTGTGTCGTCGGCCTGCCCGACGACGAGTACGGCAACCGGATCCACGCGGTGCTCAACGTGACCGGCCCGGTGAGCGACGACGAGCTGCTCGACCACCTGCGCACGGCCATCGCGCCGTACAAGCTGCCACGCACCTTCGAGCGAACCAGTGAGCCGCTGCGCGACGAGGCCGGGAAGATGCGCCGCAGTCGCCTCCGAGAAGAGGCGCTTGCCCGCTCCACATCTGAGACGAGGAACATCCATGACTGACTCCGCCCCGCCGGCGATCGCCGGCGTCGAAACCTTCGTCGTCCATCCCGACGGCCTGGGTGCAGGCCTGCGCATCTCGATAGCGCGGCCCTCTTCCCGCTGGGGTGGGGATGCACCCGCTGGACCTCTGTCAGTCGTGTTCCTGACCGACGCTGACTACGCGTTCGGCACGGTCGTCGAGGCGTCGCGGCTCGGGCAGTTCGGCGCGGACCATGGGCCGACGATCGTCGTCGGGATCGGCTACGCCGAAGAGCGCGGGGACTACGCCTTCGTCGAGCAGCGCCGCTCCGTCGACTTCTACCGCGGCCCGCGGCGCTCTCTGGAGGTTCCCGGTCTCGGAACGCTGGAGCTCGGCGGCGCCGATGCCTTCCTGGCGGCACTGCTGGACACCGTCGTCTCGGAGGTCGCCCGGCGCGCGCCCGAGACGGTGGGAGCGCGTCGCATCCTGATCGGCATGTCAGCCGGTGGCCACTTCGCCGCGCACGTCCTGACCCAGCGCCCGGATGCGTTTCAAGGGTACGCACTGCTGAGCCCCGCGCTCGTCGACTTCCCGCCGGCGCCGGGCGACGAGCAGCTGGTCGAGGCCGTACGTGCGCTGCCGTCCGGTTCGATCCCGCCTGGGACCGTCGTGTTCCTCTCCGCCGGAGCGGACGAGGAAGATCCGGGCGGGCCACTCGCTGTCTGCTCGATCATCAGCAACGCCTACCGCATGCGGACCGCACTCTCTGCGCACGGCGTGGCGGTCGAGTTGACCGTGTTCCCCGATGAGTCTCACAACTCCTCGCTAGGCGTGGCGGCCACCCGGGCGCTGCGCTTCCTCGTGCCACCAGCGAACTAAGTGAATCATCACATTCCCAATTCGGTCACAAGTATTGGAGCAACTGATGGCACGAACTCGAGTGGCTGGCGTGGGCATGGTCCCCTTCGCCACACCCAGCAAGAGCGAGACCTACGACGTGATGGGTGCCAAAGCGGCGCGCGCCGCCCTCGCTGACGCCGGCGTCGCCTACGGTGCGATCGAGCAGGCCTATGTCGGCTATGTGTACGGCGACTCGACTTGCGGCCAAGCGGCGCTCTACCCCGTCGGCCTGACCGGCATCCCGGTCATCAACGTCAACAACAACTGCTCGACCGGTTCCTCGGCCCTCTACCTGGCGCGCCAGGCGGTCGAGTCCGGCGCCGCCGACTGTGTGCTCGTGCTCGGCTTCGAGCAGATGCAGCGAGGTGCGCTCGCCATGCACTGGCAGGACCGGCCGAGCCCGTTCACGCAGTTCGCCAAGGTCGCCCAAGCGGTTCAGGGTGAGTCTGACGCGCCGTTGGCCGCGCAGTACTTCGGCGGTGCCGGTGCTGCGTACGCCGCAGAGTATGGCCTGGCGCACGACACGCTCGCCAAGATCTCGGTGAAGTCCCGCCAGCACGCCGCGAACAACCCGTACGCCGTGTTTCGCGACCCGGTGACGGTCGAGGAGGTGCTGGCCTCGCCGCAGATCTTTGGTCCACTGACCCGCCTCCAGTGTTGCCCACCGACCTGCGGTGCCGCGGCGGCGGTGATCTGCAGCGAGGAGTACGCCGCCAAGCACGGGCTCCGCACCGACGTGGCGATCACTGCCCAGGCGATGACCACCGACACGTCGTCGACCTTCGAGCAGGCGGACATGCGCAAGCTGGTCGGCTACGACATGTCGCGTGCGGCCGCACAGCAGGTCTACGAAGCGGCGGGCGTCGGTCCGGAAGACATCCGGGTGGTGGAGCTTCACGACTGCTTCACCACCAACGAGCTGCTGAGCTACGAGGCCCTCGGTCTGACCCCGGAGGGCACGGCCGAGAAGTTCATCGCCGACGGTGACAACACCTACGGCGGCCGGGTCGTCACCAACCCGTCCGGCGGGCTGCTCTCCAAGGGCCACCCGCTGGGCGCGACCGGCCTCGCGCAGTGCGCTGAGCTGGTCTGGCAGCTTCGCGGTCAGGCCGAGGCACGTCAGGTCGAGGGCGTCAACCTCGCGCTCCAGCACAACATCGGCCTCGGCGGCGCCGCCGTGGTCACCCTCTACGAGAAGGTGGGCTAGCTCGCCGTCACTCTCTTGGACCGCACCACCACACTCACCCGCGACGCGTCCGTCACCGTCGCCTGACGAAGGAAGCGACATGAGCAGACTGGACAACAAGGTGGCCATCGTCACCGGCTCCGGCCGCGGGATCGGCCGCGAGATCGCCCTCAAGCTGGCCGTCGACGGCGCCGCAGTCGTCGTCAACGATCTCGACGAGGCGCCCGCGAAGGAGACCGTCGCTGCGATCGAGGCGGCCGGCGGCAAGGCGGTGGCCTGTGTCGGCAGCGTGACCGAGGACGGGTTCGCCGAGCGGTTCGTGCAGACAGCCGTCGATTCGTACGGTGGGCTGGACATCGTCGTCAACAACGCCGGCTACACCTGGGACACCGTCATCCAGAAGATGACCGACGAGCAGTGGGACGCGATCCTCGACGTACACCTCAAGGCGCCCTTCCGGATCCTGCGGGCCGCCCAGCCGGTGATCTCGACGGCGGTGAAGCAGGCCAAGGCCGCCGGCGAACCGGTGCCGTGCCGCAAGGTCGTCAACATCTCCTCGATCGCCGGCCTCGGCGGCAACGCCGGGCAGGCCAACTACGCCGCAGCCAAGGCGGGCATCACCGGCCTGACCAAGACGCTTGCCAAGGAATGGGGCCGGCTCAACGTCACCGTCAACACTGTGGCCTTCGGCCTGATCAGGACCCGACTCACCGATGCGACCACCGACGGCGACGCCACGATCGACGTCGAGGGCAACGAGATCAAGGTCGGCGTCAACCCCGACCTGATGACGACGATGGAGCAGATGATCCCGCTGGGCCGCGCGGGTACGCCCGAGGACGCAGCCGGCGCGGTCTACCTCTTCTGCATCCCCGAGTCCGACTACGTCAGCGCGCAGACCCTGGTCTGCGGCGGCGGCTTCATGATCTGAGGAGACAGCCCATGCCCACCATTACCGCCGCCCTCCGCGCTACCGCCCTTTGACGTGGGGGCACTCACCCCTTTGGCAGGCAAGGGCCGACGCTGGGCGCATCGCTGATCTCTGAACGTGGCTGTAGGCAGGGACGAAGAGAACTTGGCGAGCAACCGAGACCACCAGCAACAGCAATCGGCCCGCCACCATTGCCGCAGGTGGCGGGCCGATTGTGCAGTCCAGACGGGTTACAGGTACTGACCCGTGTTGGAGACCTGCTCGATGGAACGGCCGGGCTCGGTGCCCTGCTTGCCGGTGATGAGCGTGCAGATGAAGACGGTCTGCATCAGGGCTGTTCTCGGCGTACGCCAATCGTGGGGAGGTCGTGGGTCGTCGCCGAAATCCGGCCAAATGTGGACACCGTCGACAGCCATCCGACCGCTCCTTCGCGAGAGCCGTCATGCTTGCGGCGTGGCGCTTGTTCCCAGCTTCGCGCCGATCGGTCTGCCATCGCCGAGGTTCTGCACGTAGTGGTCCCGGTCGAGGTAGCGCGCCATGCCGATCCGCACCAGGGCCGAAATCAGACAGACCCTCCGGATGGACTGAGAACCCCATAGTCTCACGATCTCTGAGGTCTCAAGCCAAACTTGGCACACGGGCAGCCCTCAGCCGTGGCCCGTCTGTGACGCGCTCAGGGTCACGGAGGGCATGACGCCAAAGGTGGCCTTGTAGGAGGCGGCGAACCGACCCGTGTGGAAGAAGCCCCACCTGGTCGCGACCTCGGTGACTGTGGTTCCGTTGGTGGCGTCAGCGGCCAATAGGTCGCGATGTGCTCGCTCAAGCCGGGTCCGGCGCATGTACTGATACGGAGTTTCGTCGAGCACTCGCCGGAAGCCCAACTCGAGGGCACGGACGGTGATACCGACGTGGCGCGCCAACTCGTTGACGTTGAACACCTCGCCGTCCTCGCCGTCGATCAAGCGGATGGCTGACCGTACGGCACTGCTCGGGGCGGCTCGGAAGGTGCGTTGAGTCGGGGCGCTGAGATCGTGCTCCAACCCGAGTAGCGCAGCGCTCAGCGCGTGCTCGGATAGTTGATGGAGCAGAGCGTTCGGGACAACGGCGATGTCTTCGTACTGCCCAAGGATCTGAGCGAGCAGTCTGGCTGCGGCATGGACTGCATACCCCTCCTCGAGCGGCAACACCTGATGCACGAACCGCGGTGGCCGGCCCGACTCCCATTCACCAGTCAGCGCGCCCGCCGCGCGCGCTAGCGAGGAGGTCGTCATGCGCAGCATGAGGGCATCGCAGTCGGCGCTCCACTCGGCCCGGAAGTGCCCGTCTGCTGCGATCACCACCAAAGACTCACCGGCCTTCGCTTCGACAACCTCACCACCTCGCCAGACGCGTATTGTCCCTGACAACGGGATCGTGACCCCGAGGTATCGAGAGTCCGCCTGCCTGTCGACGCGCACCTCCGCGCCGTAGCTCATCCGCCCGACCCCGACGGCACCGGTGTCGGCGTAATAAGCACGCGCATCGACGTTGTCGCGGTCGCCACGACGTACGCTCAGTCTGCCGGGCGCCATGAACTGCCTGATTCCCGCCTCCGCAACCGCGAGGTCGTAAGTCTCATAGCGCTTGTAGGCCGTGAGGGACTGCAAGATGGCGTCTTCCGTGCTTGGCCGACCGGAGACGTCCAGCAAGGCGCTCATGTCACACTCCCAAACCTCGGTGCGTGGTCATCCACGAATTTCGCCAGTCCGACTGGCGCATGCCCCGTCACCAGTTCTACATCGTGGGACACGAGCCCGACGGAATCGTCGCGGGCGTAGATGTCCATGAGCTCGACCACGTGCCTCTGTATCCACTCGGGTGCGCCAGAACGTGTCGCGCTTGCGCGCAACTCCTCGAGGGTGAGCGGGGCGTGGTTGACCCGTTTCCCCAACCCTGCAGAGATGAGGTCGGCGATGTCGGCCGGCGTCAAGGATTCCGGTCCGGTGACCTCGTAGGAACGCCCGCGGTGGGCGTCAGGGTTGCGAAGTACGGCGGCCGCGACGGCCGCGATGTCTCGGGCATCGACCAGAGCAAGACGATGCTCCTGCAGCGCCATGGGGAGCTTGCCCGCGACGATCGCCGGAGCGAGGCCGAGCAGATTCTGCATGAAGTAGTTCGGTCGCAGGATCGTCGATCCCAATCCGGACCGCTCCAGGTGCGCCTCGATCTCGGCGTGCGCGCGACCAACCCAGCTGGGCTTGTCGCGGCCGGTTGCCGCGCTCCCGGCCGAGACCTTCACGACGTGACGTACACCAGCCTGAGCTGCCGCATCGATGAGTCCGCTCTGGTGCGCCGCCATCTCCGGGTGTTGGCTGCTGTTCAGGAACACCGTCTCGACACCCTTGAGTGCGGCCACGACCGAGTCGCGATCGCCCAGCTCCATCCTCACGAGGGACGGATCAGAACCCACCAACGATTCCTGACGTGTCGTCGCCCGGAACGGCGTCCTCGCGGCGATCAGCCCCGACACGACGGACCGACCGATGGTGCCGGTCGCTCCAGTAACCAAGATCATGGCTGCGTCAGTCTCCCACGGAGGACTTGGTGGTCGTACCCTCGTTCAGGCACCAGGCTCGAACCTCGAACCGGCGCGCCCCTCGCGAGTGCATCGGGTCAGCCTCCGCCAGCCGGACTGCCTCCTCGAGGCTCGCGGCGCGATAGACGAAGACACCCTCACCGTTCCACTCCGTCCCCTCAGGCGATGCCAGGGGCCCAGCTGCGAACATCACGCCACTGTCCTCGAGCTTCTTCTGGTACGGCAGGTGCTCCTCCAGTGCGTCCTCGATAGGTGCGAAGCCGTTGATCGGCGTAGACCGGATCAGGAACAGCTGCTCGGCGTGCAGATCGAGCTGGCGCGAGCGCTCCAGCAGCTGCTCCCACGTCATGCCGTCCAGTTGGCCGGCGGTGTCGTTGGTCATTGAAGTGCCTCTCTTTGATGTTTGTTTCGGTCAGTGGCCGAGATCGCCGTTGACGAAGCTGCCGATAGTTTCGGCGGCGTCGTCCGGAGCTTCGAACGGCCAGAAGTGGCCGGCGTCGAACAGGTGCAGTCCACTGCCCTTCGGCAGCTTCGCGAGGACGTCGGGGTCGCTGTAGAACTCGTGCGGTTGACCGGGGTCGTGGCTTCCCTGAAGGAGCAGCACCGGGCAGCGCCAGGCGGCGATGAGACGCGTTCGGCGCTCGATCCACTCCTGGCGGAAGGAGGAGGAGTGGAAGTAGCGAGGGACCGCCGTGCTGATGCCCGGGTATGCGAACTCGGCGATCGTCCGCTCGAGAAGCTTGTCGTCGACCGGTTTCGCACCGAGCGCCGTATAGCCGACGATCGTGAACGTACGAGCGTCGCCGAGCACGAACGGCGCGGTGGGCGCCGTGAACATCTTCTCCTGCGGGTGAAGGCTGGGGTGGAGGTGCCACAGGTGCTGCTGGCCACGGCCGTACCGGATCACGCGGGTGCCCAGCTTGGCCACCATGTGGTCCGCCGGCGGCGTCCCGCGGTCGTGGGTGATGAGGCTGAAGCGGTCGACACCGATGGTGTCCAGCAGTGCGATCAGCTGATCGGCGACGCCCTCCTGTCGGTAGTCGCCGGTGCGCTTGTCCGACTGGCCGTATCCCTTGAGGTCGATGGCGATGCAGCGGTGCCGATCCGAGATCCCGGCCATCACGACGTGCCACTGGAACCACGAGTCCGGTACGCCGTGCAGGAAGACGACCGGATCACCGTCTTTCGGTCCGCTCTCGACGTAGTGCCATCGCACGCTCTCTCCGTCGCCAGGTGCATCAACGAAGTGGTGGGTGAACTCCACACCCCTGAGCTCCTCCACCTCGCCCTCACCGGAGGTAGGGGGCGCGGTTACTTTGGGGATGGCCACGAGGCGTCGAGCGATGGCTCCCATCGGAGCATCGGCTTCGACGAAGTCCTCAGGGGTCGCCACCATCTTCGGCAGCAACTCGGGCAGTTCTTGCCACATGGCTGCCGCGGCGGCCAAGTGGGGCGCTACTCGCTCGGGCGGCTCGGTCCAGTCGTCTTCGGTCCTGGCGCTGGCGGGGGTGGTGGTCATCGTCGTGCTCCTTGGCTTGTGCGGGGGCTCGTACGCACTGTCACGCGTACTTCGGTCTCGCGGTGAGGTTCGACCTGTGGTTTGACCCCGATGGAGGCCTCGTCGCCCCACACGAGAGTCAGTCGCTGTCCGTCCTCGGCCAGGCCGGCATCGATGCTGGCCAGTGAGGTGACGTTGCCGTGGTTCATCGTGAACATCGGGTCCATCGCGACGCCGACGCCCGTTCTGTCGAGCAGCACCCGGTCATAGTGGATGAGGGAATAGCCACCGGCGGGCAGGCTCAGGTACTTGGCCCCGCGACCGCTGGCGAACAGGCTGCTCGTCAGGACGTGGCCGGTGTCTCCCGCGTCCCAGTCGAGCCACACCTTCCGGCGAGGCGGTGCGACAGCGATCTGCTCGAGCGCCTCGCGACCGATGAAGTCGTGGTCGAAGCTGACCACGCGGCCATAACCCAGGTCGTACGGCGTGAGGTAGTAGTCCTCGATGGAGTCGGATACGAAGCTTCCTCCGAGCGAGGCGTGCGCCTCGAAGCCGTGCGCGGGGAGGTGTTCCCGATAGGCACGCATGTCGTCCCCGGTGTAAATCGCTGGCAGGGGGCGGGCGATCCATCCGGACTCGTTGGACGTGGTCGGGTAGGACACCGCGCCGCCCTGGAGCATGCCGAGCCCCGAGCCTGCCTCGAGCAGTGCTTCCTTGACCGGTGCTGAATGTTCCCGTGGCCCGAAGATCTCCAGGCCGGTGTGCTCCTGGCCGGGGATGCCAACCATGGTGTGGTTGAGCGCCCGGACCGTCACTCCGGCGATCTGGAACTCGCCGATGTTGAAGAACTTCACCGGTCCGAGCGTCCCGCCTGACGCTTTCCGGACGATCTCGAGGGCGGCGGGTCCCTGCACCTGGTAGCGGAACAACAGTCGCTCCCGGGGGTTGATCGGGCTGGCGTCGTCCCGCTCCACGTCGACCTTGTAGTCGCCGGTCTCGGCGTGGAACTGCACCCAGTTCGCGGCCACTGGTGAACCGACCAGGGCGTACTCCTCCTCGTCGAGTCCGAAGAGGATGGCGTCGCCAATGACATGGCCGCGCGGGTTCGTCGCCACGAACTGCTTGGCCTTGTCCCTCCCGAAGGTGCGGAACGAGTTCACGCCTACCTCGGAGAACAGCCGTTTCGCGTCGGGGCCACGGAAGTACACGTCGCTCATGTGGAAGGACTGATCGAAGAAGATCGCGGATTCCCTCCACACCCGCTGTTCGTCACGCCAGTTCGCGTACTCCATCTGCGGAATCGGGAACTGGTACGGGCCGCGGGCATCGGCGCGCAGCATCTTGGCGGGATTTCCGCCGCTGCGGTCGATGGCTTGCTCGAGGTTGGGGGTGGTCATCATCGCGTTCCTTCGTCAGGCGAATGCACGTGTGCCACCCGAATGTAGGAGCGCTTCAGCGGGCCGGATAGCCACGGACCGAACCGATTGGGTGCACTTCGCGAACCCTCGAAACCGGCTTCGCCAGCCGGCGCAGAGACCTTCGGCTGGCGGCTCGCAGAGACGTCTCCCCACACCTAGCGTTTCTCGTCATCGTCAACCAGCGGGCCCTCTCCTGAGCGGCCCCGATCCATAAGGAGACTCGATGGCCACCGACCAGCCCACAACCTCATCAGAGGTAGACGGCCGGCTTCTCCAGATGCTGACCGACGCCACGATGGAGGTCATCCCGTTGAAGGGCGGACCAGAGCAGATCCTGGCAACGTCCCCGGGTGCGACCGTCGCGGTGACGTGTTCCCCGAAGTTCGGTCTGAGTCGCACGCTGGAGCAGTGCGAAGTGGCGGCGAGCGCAGGGCGACGGGTCGTTCCCCACATCGCGGCCCGCATGGTCGAGGATCGCGCAGCGCTTCGTGACGCCGTGCGACGGGTCGCAGACCTCGGGGTGACCGACCTCTACGTGATCGGTGGCGACGCCGCCGCTCCCATCGGCCGCTATGGCGAGGCGGGACAGCTGCTCGACGACCTGGCGGAGATCGAGCATCCGTTCACCAGGATCGGGGTCGGCTGCTATCCCGAGGGCCACCCGCACATCGACGACGACCGCCTGTGGGAGGCGCTGCTACGCAAGCAGAGCTCCGCCACCTACATGGTCAGCCAGATGTGCTTCGACGCCGAGGCGCTCACGACGTGGCTGGCTCAAGCGCGTGCACGGGGCGTGACGTTGCCGCTCCGGGTCGGCATTGCCGGTCCCCTCAAGCTCGCCAAGCTCACCGAGCTGTCGCTCCGCATCGGAGTCGGCCAGTCGTTGCGCTACCTCTCCAAGCAGCACGGACTGGTCGGCAACGTACTTCTCGGCCGAACCTACGACCCCGTTCCGCTGATCCGCTCTGTCGTCTCTGACAAGCCGGGCACTGACATCGAGGGCCTCCACGCCTTCACCTTCAACCAGGTGCCCGTCTTCCGGGCCTGGGCCAAGACGTACGGAGCAATGTCATGAGCGAACTCGTCCTCACCCTGTCCTGCCCGGACCGCCCTGGCATCGTTCAGGCGGTCTCCACCTTCGTGACCGCTCACGGCCTCAACATCGTCGAGACCGAACAGTTCGGTGACCGCGACGAAACACGCTTCTACATGCGTGTCGCCGCGGAGAGCCTCGATGACGTGTCGCCCGACGCCGACTCGCTGCGCGCCGACTTCGAGATCGTGGCTCGTGACTTCGCCATGGACTGGCGCCTGGTCGACTCCCAGCAGCGCCCGCGAATGCTGATCATGGTCAGCAAGTTCGGTCATTGCCTCAGCGACCTGCTCTACCGCGTACGCATCGAACAGCTCGCCGCGGACGTGGTCGCAGTCGTCTCCAACCATCCCGATTGCAGGGATATGGTCCAAGCCGCCGGCGTCCCCTTCGTGCATCTCCCGGTTGATGCCGGGTCCAAGGCGGACGCCGAGGACAAGCTGATGCAGCTCGTCGACCAGGAGCAGGTGGACCTGGTGGTGCTCGCCCGGTACATGCAGATCCTCTCGCCCGAGCTCTGCGACCGGCTGAGCGGCCGCGTCATCAACATCCACCACTCGATGCTGCCCAGCTTCAAGGGCGCCCGGCCCTACCAACAGGCGTACGACAGGGGCGTCAAGCTCGTCGGCGCGACCGCCCACTACGCCACCTCGGACCTCGATGAAGGCCCGATCATCGAGCAGGAAGTGCAGCGGGTCGACCACACGATGGACGCCGCGGCCCTCACGGCGCTTGGCCGCGACACCGAGTGCCTGGCCTTGTCGCGGGCAGTGCGCTACCACCTCGAGAACCGAGTCATGGTCCACGGCCGCAAGACGGTCGTCCTGAAATGATGCCGGTCCCTGGACGACCCCGCGTGATGGGTGTCCTCAACGTGACCCCGGACTCCTTCTCCGACGGTGGGGCCCACCTGAGCACAGACGACGCGGTACGGCACGGGCTGAACATGGCTGCGGACGGCGCGGACTGGATCGACATCGGTGGCGAGTCGACGCGCCCCGGGGCGCGGCGCCCCTCTGTTGCGACGGAGCTCGAACGCGTACTACCTGTCGTTCGCGCCCTCTCGCACCGAGGGGTGCCGGTCTCCGTCGACACGATGCGGGCCGAAGTCGCGCGCCGCGCGATCGACGTCGGCGCGAGCATGGTCAATGACGTCAGCGGCGGGCTCGCCGATCCTGCGATGTTTGCCACGGTGGCCGACCTGAGCGCTCCTTACGTGCTGACCCACTGGCGGTCTGGGGGTGTCCAAGAGCACAGACCGGAGACGTACGCCGACGTGGCCGACGACGTCGCGGCCGAGCTGCGGGACCGAGTCCATCGCGCCATCGACGCCGGGGTCGACAAGGATCAGATCATCGTCGACCCCGGCGTCGGCTTCTCCAAGAACGCCATCCAGTCGTGGACACTGCTCCGCCGCATCGAGGTCGTCCAGGATCTGGGGTTCCCCGTGCTGGTCGGCGTGAGCCGAAAGCGGCTGCTTACCCAGGTCTGCGGTGACGAGGCGGGTCTTGTCGACCGCGACCTCGCCACCGCCGTCGTCAGCGCACTACTGGCGTCGAGCGGCGTCGACCTGCTGCGGGTCCACGACGTGGCCGGGACCATGGTGGCGCTGCGGACCGCGCAGCAACTGAGAGCCTGATCAGCTGACGGCAAGCTCGGCATCCGCCGTGGCCGGGCTCCGCAGGGCGGCGAGGGTGATCACGCCGAGCGCCACCACGATCAGAGGCAAGGCGGACAGGCCGATGATCGAGGTCGCGCCGAGCCCGCCGGCTACCAGCACACCGTTGAGTGCCGGACCAGCTATCGAGCCGGTGCGACCTACGGCGTACGCCCATCCGATGCCTGTGCCGCGGATCGGCAGCGGGTAGAGGGAGACGGCGAGGATCGTCAGACCGGACTGTCCACCGACGATGCCGACTCCGATGAGGAGGATGCCAGTCATCAACAGCGGGGTGCTTGTCGTGAGCAGCACCAGGCCGATGCCGACCATGCCGATGAGGTATCCGCCGACCAGTGTCGCGTGCGCCTGCCCGCGCCGGTCGATCCGGAACCCGAGCAGGATGCCGCCGATGAACCCGCCCGCAGCGAACAGCGAACTGCCGATGAACGCCGTTCCTGCGTCGAGGCCGGCCTGGACCAGAAGGGTCGGCAGCCAGTTGAGCAGTGCGAACATGACGAGCAGGTTCAGGAAGTAGACGAGCCAGAGCGCGATGGTGCTGGTGGCGCGGCCCTCTCGGAAGAGGACAGCGGGCGAGGTGGACGCGTGATCGACCGTGCGCTGAGGGCCGGTAGTGACACCTCGGACGACGACGGCGGCCAGGACGGCGAACACGAGCGGCAGCAGGCCACCGATGATAAAGATCGAGCGCCAGCCGTACGCCGGGATGGCCGCGCGCGACACCAGGGCACCGAGAAATGCACCCAGGGAAACGCAGCCGACCGCCACCATCACGGCACGGGATCGGACGTGTGCGGGGACGTTCTCGGAGACGAGAGCGATGAAGCTCGGCGCCACTCCGCCCATTCCGATTCCCGCGATGAAGCGGATGAGCAGGAAGGTCTCCACGCTGGTGGCGAGGGCGGGGATCGTGAGGGTGGCCAGCCCGAAGATGACAACCGAGGCGATGAGCCCGAACTTGCGCCCAAGGCGGTCGACCAGCATCCCGAAGAGAACACTGCCCAGCGCCATGCCGACGAGGCTCGCCGAGAACACGATGCCCAGAGCCCCCGGGCCGAATCCGAACTCGGTCGTGATGGACGGCGCCGCGTACGCCAGGGTCTGCGCATCGAAGCCGTCAAGCACCGCCATCGCCAGGCACACGCCCAACGTCCCTACCTGCGCGGCTGTCATCCGCGAGCCACGGTCGTTTCCAGTCGTCTTCATGACGAGGTCCTCTCGGGATCTTCGCCGGCCCAAGCGGCAGGCGATGACGAACGGTATGCCGCAGGTCACATTCATCGCCGGTCGTGGGGCGAAGCCCCTTGGGCCACTTGGCGAATGCCCAAGCGAGCCTCGTCGTTGTCAGTGGCTCGCCACGCCCTGTGCGTGGAAAGCGGCGGCGTTGTCGCGAGCCAGCTCTCGCCACGCGCCGTGGACATCCGCGCGCCATGCGGAGTCGAGCGCTGCGATCTGCGAGTTCACGATGTGCGGAGGTGTCCAGCAGTAGTCGCTGCCGTAGAGGAGGCGGCCGGTGCCGACCTGGCTGATGAGAGCGTCTGCCTGAAGTGGCATGGGTGTCCCGGCAAGGTCGAACCAGAGTCGCCCAAGACCTTCGTCGATGCGCTCGAGTCCGTCCGGCGTCGAGGACAGGATCGAGGCGAACAGACGTAGCCGGTCTGCGAGTAGCGGTAGCGACGCACCGCAATGCGGCACGATCATGCGCAGCCGGTCGCGGCGAGCAACGTCGCCTTTCATGAGCATGGCCGAGATCACCCGGGTGGTGTCAGCGAAGAACTCCACCATGGGTCGCGGGAACCCCAAGGTCGTGTGCTCCCAGCCCAGGGGCGTGGTTGGGTGCACGAAGACCGCGGCTCCCCGGCGGTCCAGCTCATCAAGGAAAAGCTCGACGGCAGGGTCGCTGAGGTAGACGCCACCTGCGTTGGTCATCACCACAGTGCCGGCCGCACCCAATTGGTCCAGCGCACGCGTTGCCTCCGCGATCGCCTCGTCGACCGCCGGGAGCGGGACCGAGGCGAAGAACTGGAAGCGATCAGGATGTTCGGCGACCACATCGGCCGCAAAGTCGTTCACCCGGCGGCAGAGCGCCGTCGACGATCCCAGGTCGCCGAACCAGACCCCTGGCGACGAGATCGAGAGAATCGACCGCTCGATGCCGTGCGCATCCATGAGCCGAAGGTGATCCTCAGCGCTCCACGATGGCCACGACGCCATCCCGTCCGGACGGCGATGCCCTGCCGCCGAAGCCGCCTCCACGTACGACGAGGTCAGGAAATGGGCATGTACATCGACCAGGGGTGCTGTGTCGTCCTGCATCTTGTTCTCCTCTGACAAAGCAGGCACGTGGCCCGCTAACGACTGGGCAACGCCATGCTCTCGAAGTCCGCCGGCCTATCAACCCCGCAAGCGACTTTCGGCCCCGGCCGCTTCGCAGCCTGACCATCGGCGCCGAAAGAGCGCCGCTGCGATGCCAGGAGGCACGGTGCGAAGCCCCGACGGTCGAAAGCCGCATCAGCGTTGACTGCCGTCTCTGGGACGCAAGCATGAGAGGAGACGCCCCGCGAGGCGTTGGCGCTCAATCTCGGATCGTGCGCACAAACGCGAACCAGGAAGGTTGGTACGACATGTCCGTCGAGTCCCCGCTCCGATCCCTCCAGGATCTCGTCGACTCACTCCCAGATCTCGTCGATTACTTCTACAACGACAGCCCCGGCCTGAACATCCGCACGCGCACCGACCGGATTCCGATCCCGGCCGAGTTCTCGAACTGGCGCGAGGAGCAGCGCGCTTGGCGTGAGACGGCCGTCCTGTTCGACCAGACCCACCACATGCCCGAGCTCTTCGTGACCGGTCCCGATGCCAGGGCTATGCTCAACTGGATCGGCGTCAACAGCTTCGCCAACCTCCAGCCGGGTCTTGCGAAGCAGCTCGTCGGATGCACCCCGCAGGGCCACATCATCGGCGAGTCCATCCTCTACGCCCACGGCGACGACAGCTACGAGCTGGTCAGCGGAATGCCCCTGTTGAACTGGATCGAGTTTCAGGCAAGCACGGGCGGCTGGGACGTCTCGATCCAACGGGACAACAACACGTCCGAGAACACCACGGGACGCCGTGTCCGCTTCCGGTATCAGCTCGACGGCCCGCTGGCCGCGAGCATCTTCGAGAAGGTCGTGGGCGAGCCACTGCCGGACCCCGGCGCCTTCCGCACGTTCACCACCAAAGTCGCAGGGGTCGACGTCCTCGTACTCCGGCACGGCATGGCCGGGCGGCACAAGGCGTACGAGATCAGTGGCGCGTACGACGACGAGGCCACTGTCCGCGACGCCCTGCTCCGCGCCGGCGAAGAGTTCGGCCTGCGTCGCGGCGGCACCAAGGCGTACTTCAGCACGAACTACGAGTCTGGTTGGATCGCCGGTCCGTTGCCTGGCATCTACACCGCCGAGGATCTGCGAGCGTTCCGGCACTGGCTCCCCGCCGATGGTTGGGAGGGAACCTGGCAGATCGCCGGCAGTTTCCGGCCATCGCGGATCGAGGACTTCTACACCACCCCCTACGACCTCGGGTACGACAAGATCGTGAAGTTCGACCACGACTTCATCGGTCAGGGCGCGCTGGCCGAGATCGCCCAGAACCCGCCGCGCCGCCGCGTCACGCTGATGTGGAACAAGGACGACGTCTTGTCGGTAATCGGCTCGCTCCTCGAGCAGGGTACGCCTGGCAAGTTCATCGACTTCCCCATGGCGGACTACGGCTTGCTGGTGCAGCGCGACACGGTGTTCATCGACGCTCGCCCTGTTGGTCTGTCGACGTTCTGCGGGTACTCAGCCAACGAGCGACGGATCCTCTCTATCGCGATGCTCGATGCGGCACACGCCGAGCCGGGCACCGAGGTCACCGTACTGTGGGGCGAGCCGGATGGTGGCTCGCGCAAGTCGCGGGTCGAGCGGCACCGGCAGATGGAGGTACGCGCGACGGTCGCGCCCGCTCCGTTCGCGTGTTCTCCACAGTCGACCGGCCACTCCGAAGCGCCGAGGGGCTGACGTGGTCGCACGCATCATCGACGGCGCTGCGATCGCACGCGAGATCCGAGAGGATCTTTCGGCGCGTGTCGAGATCCTCAAGGCACGTACCGGTCGCGGTCCCGGCCTTGCGGTCGTTCTGGTCGGTGACGATCCTGCGTCGCAGGTCTACGTCCGCAACAAGCAGCGGGCCTGCGCGCAGGTGGGGATCAAGTCGATCCGGCACGATCTACCAGCCAGCGTCACCACCGCGGAGCTTCTGGACCTGATCGTAGAACTCAACGGCCGCGATGACATCCACGGGATCCTCGTTCAGCTACCGCTTCCGCCGCAGGTGGATGCGCGGCAGGTGCTGGAGGCCATCGAGCTCAGCAAGGACGTGGACGGCTTCCATCAGTACAACATCGGAGGATTGGTCGCGGGCCATCCGGTCTTCCCGCCGTGCACTCCGCACGGCGTGATGGAGATGCTCTCCCACGAGGGCATCGAGGTCGCCGGCCAGAACGCCGTCGTAGTTGGCGCCAGCGCCATCGTGGGCAAGCCACTCGGTCTCATGCTGACCCGCCGGGACGCGACCGTCTCCATCTGTCACGCGCTGACACGCGACTTGGCGCAGTTCACCCGGCTGGCCGACCTGCTGGTCGTCGCCGCGGGCGTGCCGGGCCTGTTGACGGCTGAGATGGTGCATGACGGGGCGGTCGTCATCGACGTCGGCATCAACCGCGTCTCCGGCACCAATCGCGTTGTCGGCGACGTCGACTTCGAGCAGGTACGTCACAAGGCGTCGTACATCACGCCTGTGCCGGGTGGCGTAGGACCGATGACGATCACCATGCTACTGAAGCACACTTTGCTCTCGGCTGAGCGTCGCCAGACCGCGTTGAGCGGGTCATCGGTGTTGCGGCCGGAAGCGCGTTCGGCGTGAGGGGCGAGCCTCGGGCGCCTTGACATGTGAGCGCCGTCACGTGCAGCCTGGCGGGAAGAGGCACCCCGCACGAAGGGCTCGACCATGGCAGTGACAGCGACGTCGGAGACCGGGCCCCTCGCCGGGTTTGAGCTCTTCCGGACCAGGGACCCCTTGGTAGCGCAGGAGTCAGCGACACGCGTAACGGCACCGCACCGACTGCGGGTGTACGGCCAGGACGTCGACTTCGCGGCGGCTTTCGACGCCGTCGAGGTTGGTCCCGTGACCCTCGGTGTCATCCGTTACGGCACCGATGTCACGATCGAGCGCCCCCGGTTCGACGGCTTTCTCGCTGTCCTGGTGCCGCTTTGCGGCCAGCTGGCGGTCGAACAGCATGGGCACGAGCATGTCGCCGAACCGGAGCGCTCGATGGTCGTCCTCTCCCCCGGACACGACGACAGCCGCGTGCGCTGGGCACGCGGGACCACCGTGCTAGCGCTGAAGGTGGAGTCGGCAGAGCTCAACCAGGCCCTTCGCTGGGTGGCCCCTCAGGCCGACGAGCGCCCGTTCGTGGCTTCCTCTCCCGTGGTGACCGGCTCGGCGTCGCGCGCCGTGATCGGCACGGCGCAGCTGTTCACCGACGTCTTCTCCCGCATCGGACCGAGCAAATCTGTTCCGCTGCCCTTGGCGAGGCGGCTGCGCGAACAGGCAATCACCACGCTGTGGCTCTCCGTGCCCAACAACCACACCGACGTCATCCATCAGATCCGGGAGGTGCCCAAGTCGGCCCATGTCCGCCAGGCGATCGACCTCCTCGCCGCAGAGTCTCGAGCGGAGTACACCGTTCCAGACCTGGCTCGAGCCGTCCATGTCGGCGTTCGGGCACTTGAGATGGCGTTCCGCAGGGACCTCGACCAGACCCCGCTGCAGTACGTACATAGGATCCGCTTGGAGCGTGCCCACGACGACCTCCGCGACCTGGGCCCCTCAGAGACCACGGTCACCGAGGTCGCCCTGCGATGGGGCTTCCCGCATCTCGGGCGCTTCGCGGCCCGTTACCGGGCCCAGTTCGGGGAGATGCCTTCGGAGACGCTCAACTCCCCTGCCCAGTAATCATTCGGAAACTGCATAGGGCGACGGATCGCATCGGATAGTCGCTCGCTCGCCCTCTTCGTAGCGTGCTTGAGGACCCAGCACACTCCGGCATCGCCGGAACGAAGGAGGCATCGTGACGCAGCAAAATCTCGAGCAGTTGATTCAGAAGTCGGGCGGCAACCCGGCGAAGATGCTCCGCCAGCTTCCGGGCGGCCCCTACCGCTTTCCGATTCCGGAGGAGGAGTACACGAACTGGCGCGACGAGCAGGAGTCGTGGCGGACCAGCGCTATCCTGTTCGATCAGTCTTTCCACATGAGCGACGTCTACTTCAAAGGGCCGGACGTCAAGCGCCTGTTCTCCGACACCGGCGTCAACTCCTTCCGGACCTTCGGGAAGAACAAGGCCAAGCAGTTCGTCGCTGTGAACCCGCGCGGGAAGGTGATCGCTGACGCGATCCTGTTCGCGTTTGCCGATGACGAGTATTCGCTCGTTGGCGGGCCCGCGGCCGCGAACTGGGTGCAGTACCACAGCGAGATCGGCGACTACGATGTCACGGTCACCCGCGACGAGGCGAGCATGTGGAACCCGGGCGACCGGTTGCTCTTTCGGCTGCAGATTCAAGGCCCCCGCGCCCTCGATGTGGTCGCGGCTGCCGCGGACGGAGCGCTCCCGGAGATCGGATTCTTCCACGTCGGTGAGTTCACTATCGCCGGCACGACGGTTCGAGCACTTAACCACACGATGATCGGGACGCCCGGTCTGGAGCACACGGGCCTGGAGATGACCGGCCCGTGGACCGAGCACGACAAGGTGTACGCCGCACTCGTCGAAGCGGGCGAACAGTTCGATATGCGGATCGGCGGCTCACGCTCGTATCCGACTACTTCCAACGAGTCGGGCTGGATCGCGCTACCCCTCCCCGCGGTCTACAGCGGAGACGACATGAAGGCATATCGCGAGTGGCTGCCGGCCATGGGGTTCGAGGGGCAGGCGTCTCTCGGCGGCAGCTTCTACTCGGAGAACGTCGAGGACTACTACGTCAGCCCGTACGACCTCGGCTACGGGCGGGTCGTGAAGTTCGACCACGACTTCATCGGCCGTGAGGCGCTGGAGCGGATCGCCGAAGGGCCGCGGCGCCGCAAGGTGTGGCTGGAGTGGGACGACGCGGACGTCGCTCGGGTGCTGGCCAGCAGCCTGACCGCCGGACCCGAGCGGGCGAAGTTCCTCGGCCTGCCCTCTGCCTGGTTCTCGATCATCCACTACGACAAGGTGCTCTCCGGCACGGACATCGTTGGATTCGGAATGGACCCCGTTTATACGGTCAACCAGCGTCACGTCACGTCCCTCGCCATGATCGATGAGGCCAAGGCGACCGACGGCACCATCCTCACTCTCACGTGGGGCGACGAGGCGTCGATCGGTCACAAACTCCGGGTCGAGACGCACAAGGAGACCACCGTGCGGGTGCGCGTCCGCACGACACAGATCTAGGCAACAGGTTCGCCTATCGGCTATGCGGAGTTCGTCACAGGCCTCGGTGAGTGCGGACCGATCGGGCAGGCTTTGACTCAACCGTTCACCGCGATCCAATTCCAAGGAGCAACTCGTGCGCATCGCCAACCTCTTGGGCCGTCTGGTCCTGGTCGCCCCGGAGGGTGCCCGGGCAATCGATGTCGAGCGGGCGAGCGGTGGGCGGTTCGGGCCGGACGTCCAGGCGATCTACGGCCGGTGGGCAGAGTTCACCGCCTGGGCGGAGAGCGTCGACCTGTCGGCGGCTGTGCCGTTCGCCGTTGAGAACCTGGGCGCACCGGCGCCGGCACCTGGACAGTTGCTTGCCATCGGCTTGAATTACGCCGACCACGCCGCCGAGTCCGGGTTCGCCGTGCCTGACGCCCCGACTGTGCTGTTCACCAAGTGGGCCTCGTGCCTGACTGGGCCGGTCACCACGGTCGAGCTGCCCGACGGCGGCAACACCGATTGGGAGGTCGAGCTGGTCGTCGTTCTGGGGAAGCGGGCCTGGCGGATCGAGGAAGACAAGGCATGGGACCACGTGGCCGGGCTGACCGTCGGCCAGGACCTCTCCGAGCGGATCACCCAGACCGCCGGCCCGTCGCCGCAGTTCAGCCTGGGCAAGTCGCTACCTGGCTTCGGCCCGATGGGGCCATGGCTGGTCACCCACGATGAGTTCGCCGATCCGGACGACCTCGAGATCGGGTGCGCGATCAACGGCGAGACCGTGCAGAAGGGCCGTACGAGGGACCTGATCTTCTCGGTGTCATCCATGATCACCAAGGTCTCAGCCAGGCTGCCACTGATGCCCGGCGACGTGCTGTTCACCGGGACCCCGGCCGGCGTCGGCGCTGGGCGAAAGCCACCCCGGTTCATCCGCCCGGGAGATGAGCTCGTCTCGTACGTCTCCGGCATCGGCGAGCTGCGTCAGCGCTTCGTTGCCGCGCACTCCGCCTGATTACACCGATTCCGCATACGAGGAGCACTGTCATGGCCCTGCACCGCCTCACCAAGATCGTCATGGGCGTTCCCAACCCCGACGAGACGGCCGCGTACTACACCGACTTCGGGCTGGCCCCCGGCAACCTCGACACGGCGCCGAACGCTGATCGCACCTTCTCGACCGTCGACGGCGGAGAACAGCTGCAGGTAGTTCACAACGACCGGCGGCGCCTCTTGCAGATGGGGGTCGGGGCGGACGATCCCGACGACCTCGACCGTGTGGTCGCCTCCCTGACCGACCTCGAGGTCCCGGTCGAGCGCACCGAGCGCGGCATCCGCGCGATGGACCCTGGCACCGGAGTCGTCGTCTTGGTCGAAGTCGCCGACCGCTACGACCAGGAACCAACGCCCGCGCCGGCCTACAACTCCCCCGGCGTCAACGCACGCACCGAGTCTCGCGCTCCGGGTATCGAGCGGGAGGGCGTCGTACGGCCGCGCAAGCTCGGCCACGTCGTGCTCGGCTCGACAGATCAGGAGTTCTCCCAGAAGTTCTTCCAGCAGGGCATCGGGTTCAAGGTCAGCGACACAGTGCCCGGGCTGGCGGCGTTCATGCGGTGCTCCACCGACCACCACAACGTGCTCGTGCAACAAGCCCCGGTGGCCTTCCTGCATCACACCTCGTGGCAGGTTGACGACGTCGACGAGGTCGGCCGCGGCGCCACTTCGATGCTCGAGAAGGACCCGGACCGGCATGTGTGGGGTCTGGGCCGTCACCACGTCGGATCGAACTTCTTCTGGTACCTCAAAGACCCCGCCGGCAACTTCTCCGAGTACTACGCCGACCTCGACTGTATCGTCGACGACGCGCTCTGGACGCCAGGAGTGTGGGAAGGCACCCGCGGACTCTTCAACTGGGGCCCTCCCCCGCCGCCGTCCTTCCTTGCCCCCGACGACCTTGCCGAGCTCATGACCGGCGCCCACCAGCCCGGCTGATGGGCACTGAGGACGACACCGTGGTCGGTCCCGTCCCGATCTGGAACCCAGATCCGAAGGTGGTGGCCGATGCGGCCGTCACCCGTTTCGGCCGATACGTCACCGAGTGCACGGGGACCACATTCGACAGCTATCTCGATCTATGGGCATGGTCGGTCGACCACCTCGAGCAGTTCTGGGCCACCATCTGGGACTACTTCGAGATCCTGGCCGACGGCCACCCGACCACTGTGCTCGCGGAATCCTCGATGCCCGGCGCGAGATGGTTTCTCGGAACGAGGCTCAACTACGCCGAGCACGCCCTCCGGTACGGCGCCGACGACACCGTAGCGGTGACCGCAGTGGCCGAGGACGGGACCACCACGCGGACCACCCGCGGGCAGCTTCGCGCCCAGGTCGCCGCGGTGTCGGGATGGTTGCGCGAAGCTGGCGTTCACCCCGGGGACCGGGTGGTCGGTTACCTGCCCAACACGACCGAGACACTCGTCGCGTTCCTCGCCGCTGCAAGCATCGGCGCGGTGTGGTCGGCCTGCGCGCAGGACTACTCGGCGCACGGGGCAGCCGCGCGTTTCGCACAGCTCGAGCCGGTCGTCTTGTTTGCCGCGGACGGCTACTCCTGGAACGGGCGGTCCTACGACCGGCGCAGCGAGGTCACCGCACTGCAGCAAGCGTTGCCCACGTTGCGCGCCACGGTCCACGTACCCAATCTCGGGCTGCCTATCGACATCGAGGCTGATTCCGGTGGTACGCACGCCACCTGGGAGCAGGCCACCGCTCGGTCGGCGGAGCTGCGTTTCGAGCAAGTCGCGTTCGACGCTCCGCTGTGGGTCCTGTTCTCGTCCGGCACCACAGGCTTGCCCAAGGGCATCGTGCATGGTCACGGCGGCGTGCTCCTCGAGCACCTCAAAATGCTCGCCCTGCACCTCGACGTCGGCCCCAGCAAACCGTTGTTCTGGTACACCACGACCAACTGGATGATGTGGAACATCGTCGCCTCCGGCTTGCTGGTGGGCGCACCGATCGTCTTGTACGACGGCAGCCCCAGCTACCCCGACACCGCTCGGCTGTGGCAGGTCGCCGCCGCTGAGCAGGTCGCGATGCTCGGCGTCAGCCCCGGCTACCTCCTCGCCAGCGCCAAGGCCGGCCTTCAGCCCGGCCGCGAACTCGACCTCCGTGCACTACGCACGATCGGCGCCACCGGAGCCCCGCTGTCGGCAGCCTCCTACCAATGGGTGCACGACGCGGTCGGGCCGTCGATCCAGCTGGCTTCCACCAGCGGCGGTACGGACGTGGTCGGCGGTTTCGCCGGGAGCGCCCCGACCACACCGGTATGGGCTGGAGAGATCTCAGCCCCCAACCTCGGCGTCGCACTCGAAGCATGGAACGAGGCCGGTCAGCCCGTGGTTGGCGAGGTGGGTGAGCTCGTCGTCACCAAACCGATGCCCTCCATGCCACTCTACTTCTGGAACGACCCCGACGGCGAGCGGTACCGGGACGCCTACTTCGCCACCTACCCCGGCGTATGGCGGCACGGCGACTGGATGCAGGTCACCGAACACGGCAGCGTCATCGTCTCGGGACGCTCCGACTCCACGCTCAACCGCCACGGCGTCCGCCTCGGCAGCGCCGACATCTACGACGCCGTGGACAAGCTCCCGCAGATCACCGACTCGCTGGTAGTCGGCGCCGAGCTAGGAGGCGGGAGGTATTGGCTCGTCCTATTTGTCGTCCTCGCTGACGACTCCACGCTCGATGGCGAGCTGACCAGCGAGATCGAGCAGGCAATCGCCACGTCGGCCTCGCCCCGGCACGTACCCGACGACATCATCACCCTCGACACCCTGCCTCACACCCGCACCGGCAAGCGACTCGAAGTGCCCGCAAAACGACTGATCCAAGGACATGCCCTGGCCACGGTCGCAAGCAGGGACGCCGTGGACAACTTCGACGCGCTGGCGCAGTTCACAAAGTACGCAGGCGGGCCTGCACGTCCCGGCTCTGCTCCGCCAGCCTGATACGTGCGAGCGGCCTATCGGTACTCGACAAGGCAGAACTCACGGCACCGTTACCCTCTCAGGTCGCTCACGCCAACCATGAACCCCGGCCTCGTACTCGAGCCGCTCGCCGCCCCAGGGACGCGGCATAGTCGCGAAGTGAGCGTGTGAACTGCTGTTCCTAGCCGAGGCCGGCGGCTCCCGCCTCGTCGTGCGCCCACTGCCCTCTGCGTGGAGCCTGGATCAGCTCGCCGAGGACGACATCGCCGTCGCCGCCGGCAAACAAACATCCGCCCGTGACCAAAAGCGCAGGCCACGGGCGGATTATCAGGTGATCCTTTACAGGTACTGACCGTGTTGGAGACCTGCTCGATGGAACGGCCGGGCTCGGTGCCCTGCTTGCCGGTGATGAGCGTACGGATGAAGACGGCCCGCACGAAAGCGCTGTTGAGCGCTCGGGACGCGTCCGGACCGGCTGGGAGACGCCCGGACATGGCGCCAAGCGTTGGCGCTGTCAACACGCATCCGCCGCTTATCGAGCTACTCGCAGAACGACACGTCCGACCCAATTGCATGGATCCCGAGCACGACGATGTTCGGCCGACGCATTGCCTAGCGAGTGAGCTGCTTGATCAACTCCGCCGGCGTACCTTCGACCTTGTCACCGATCGGGTCCTCCTCGTCGATCGACATCTCCAGCCGGCTGACACCGACACGCTCCGCGTCCTCTGCGACGGTGAGGAGGTCAGCTTGCGTCTTGACGGTCAGCACCAGCCAAGTTTCGGTCCCACCGCCGATGAAGGTGACGCTCGCGATCGGCGAATCCTTCAGCCCTTCGAGCACCGCAACCTCGGCCCCGACTTCCTCGACCGTGCCCATCACCAGGAGGAACCCCTCAGAAGGCACGTCGGCGACCGACACGAAAAGGTCGTTCGGGTTCACCAGCTTCGCCTGCGCCGCGAGAGCCGACCTGTTGACATCGACTGTGTCCGCCAAGGGAACATTGAAGCGGAGTCCGATCTTGTTCGGCTTCTCGTTGATGCCGCCGACCTGCACCAACGCGCCGTCGTACGCGCTCCAGTCAGGCAGGCTTTCGAGGTCCGTCACGACGCTGTCGATCAGGCTCGCGTCGAGCTTGTCCATCGCCACCAGAACGTGAAAGCCACCTGGTGCCTCGACCGAGAGCGTGCCATAACGGGTCGCATGATCCCCCAGCGCCTTCAGGACGGTGATGGTGACTCCCATCGGGTCCTCAACGCCGTCCAGCGACACCCGGAACGAGTCATCGATCCCTCCCGCACCAAACGGCTTGATCTCCTCAGAGGTGTATTGATCGAGTTCCAGACCTGCCAACTCCACGAACGCGGCAACGGCCTCGTTGGGCAGTTGCTGCTGCGCCACGTCGGATCCGACGACCACGCCGTTGCTCGTCAGGTCCCAGCCGTTCAGCCTGGTTGCGAGACCGCCGTCGTCCTCCCACTCGGCGATCCGATCGGCGACCGGCTTCAGGTCGCTCTCCTTGACGCCTGAGAACTCCACCCGCCGGTCATCGACATCGACCTGCTCGACTCCGGCCATCTTCAGGAGGTCTTTCTCCAAGGCCGCGTCCCGATCGAACGGCCCGCATCCCGACAGGCCCAGCACCATGCCAGCGACCCCAACCCCGAGCATGAGTCTCATCCGTGTCCCCGATCCGAGTACGTTGTTCGATCGCTTCTGGCGTGTCCACGCAAACAGTGCCACGCCGCCAGCGTCGCTGGGCGCCAGGGCGCCCAACATACGAGTGGGCTGCTGCCGGGTCGGGGCTGACATTGCGCTGATCCCGGTATGCACGTCAGGCCGTGAGCTTGCCTACGATCATTTGCGTCGTGAGGGGGGCACCACCGCAGTGTCGAATGAGTTCATCGAAGACGTGATCCACATCCGCCCTGGGGAGACCGTACCCGTAGACGGAAGCTGCCAGCAGCGAGGACGGGACGGCATCCGCCTCGAGCAACGTCTTCCACTCGGCGAGACCGATCTCGAGGTACTCCAGCTGATCAAGCTCGCCGATGACATGCGGAGCCGCGATCGTTCCCGGGGCTGCACGCAGCGTACGCAGCCTGGGCAGTCCGACAAGCGGGGTCAGATCGGTCGGTGCGTCCGATCGGCCGATGGTGAGCACCTCGAGGGCAGTCGTCGCGGCAGCCTCGATGGTCATGTTGGACCCAGCAACCAGACGGACGACTGCCGGGGGACTTGTGCAGGCGTCCTCGGTGGCCTCCTTGGCGTTGCCGTGGACCACGAGGTCGGTGAACGACTCGGCGAGCAGCTCAGCCCCGATCTCGGCTTCATGGCTGATCACCACCAGTTGGCCGATGTGCCCTGCGGGCCCAGGGGCGAGGTCCAGAGCAACCCAATCGCCTGAGCCTCCCCCGAGATCGCCGATCACCACCCAGTCTGGTGGGTCGACGAGGCCTTGAACCGCCGAGTCCAGGTTGGTGACGGCGGCGACGCCTACCAGCACGTCGAACGGGAGGCCTTTGCGTACGTCGGCGTTCGACGCTGACTCGATCCCGTGGAGACCGAAGAGGCAGATCCCGCCCAGGGCCTCGGTCTCCTTGTTCTCCAGATTCCAGTCGGTGCCGTAATCCGCCTTGGTCACCCTGAGCACAGCGCGCAGCTCGTCGGGCAACGGACGACCGATCCGTTCCTCCAGGTCGGCCAGCTCGTCCGCGCTGGCGCCGACGGCCCCGGGCATCCGCTCACGCAGGACATCCTCAAGAAGCTCCGGGTCAGCTGATGGGGCGGTGCGTACGTCAGAAAAGAATGCTGGTTTCTGCCGAGCCGGAGCCGGGTCGCGATCAGGAACGAGAAGCAAGGTTCCCGCCGAGTTGATGCCGGGCACCCGAACGATTTGATGGGTAGTGGACTCGGCGGCCAAAGTGATACTCACGCGGCCGTCATCGGCGATGCGTACCGCGAAGTCGACAGAGTCGCGATCGGCCTTTCGAAGTGCATGTTTGACTGGCTCGCAGGCGCGCATGAGGTCGAGATAACCGTCGTCCGGCGTCATGACGAATCCTCCGATCACGCCGCGACCGACACTCGCCTTCCACTCGGACAACCTGGGCTCCCACGTGTTGACCAGTTGGATCAACGTCCGCCAGGTGGCAAAATCCGTCAATTCATGAGACTCGGTGGGCTCCATACGACTCCTGGTTCGTGAAGGGTGACCTCGTGACCGTTCTGTGAGCCCCTGAGAGTAGCGAGGCCCGCCACCTGATTCCGCAGGTGGCGGGCCTACGTCGGCGGTGCGACGCTTTACAGGTACTGCCCCGTGTTGGAGACCCGGCGCGCAGCGCCAAACGGCGCGACCCGGCCGGTTGCCGATCAGGCTCAGCTGAACTGGGTCCGGAGCTTGGCTCGGGCCAATGCCCGGGGAGCCGTCTCGGGGAGCAGACAGAGGCAGAGCAGCGAGAGCCCACACATGGCGGCCAGGTAGTAGCCGACGTACGTCGGCTCGCCGGTGCTCGCGATGATCCGGTTGGCGATCAGCGGCGAGATGCCGCCGCCCAGCACCGCACCGACATGGAAGGAGACGCCCATCCCCGACTGGCGCTGTTCGCGCGGGAAGAGCTCGGTGAAGAAGGTGTACATCGGTCCGAACAGGAATCCGGTCGTCGTGAACCCAATGATCATCGCGGTGGCCACACCGGCCACGCTGCCCGTCTCGGCGAGGTGGAAGATCACCAGCCCCGAGGCGATCGAACCGACCGCGCCGGCCATCATCACCGGCCGGCGACCGAGCCTGTCGGCGGCCCAGGCGGCCAACACGTTCGCGACGGCGTGCATCACCAAGGCGGCGATGCTGGCGTTGACGATGGGCTGACGCGGCAGGCCGAGACCCTCCGGGGCGGCAGCGGTGGCGTACGAGAGCATGAAGGTGACCAGCGCGAAGGTGCTCGCGTTCAGGCCGATGTTGACGCCGGCCGCCAGCACGACGCGACGCCAGTTGGTCTTGAGGACGGCGAAGACCGGGAGCTGGTTCTTCTTCAGCGTCTCGCCCTCCTCGCGCATCATCTGCTGGAAGACCGGGCTCTCCGAGACTCCGTGGCGGATCCAGATGCCGAGGAACAGCACCACACCACCGATGAGGAAGGGGATCCGCCAGCCCCAGCTCTCCACGCTGGCAGCAGGGAGGAGCAGGACCGCCGCGAAGGCGAGGTTGGCCAGGATCGACCCGATCGGCGACCCGAGCGCCACGAAGACGCCGTACCTGGCCCGCTTGTCGTCGGGGGCGTGCTCGATCGCGAGCACTGCCGCACCGCCGGTCTCCCCGCCCCGGCACAGGCCGTGCACCATCCGGAGCAGCACGAGCATGATCGGCGCGGCGACGCCGATCTGGGCGTAGGTGGGCAGCATGCCCATCACCATCGTGGCGACGCCCATACCGATGAACGTCATCAGCAGCGCTGACTTGCGGCCGTACCGGTCGCCGACCCAGCCGAAGAGCACCGCACCGACCGGTGCCATCAGGAAGCCGATCGCGAAGGTCGCCAGGCCCATGAAGGTGCTGAACCAGGGGTCGTCGGTCCGGAAGAAGGTGTCGGTGAAGACGAGTGCGGTCGCCGTCCCGTAGATGGCGAAGTCGTAGAACTCCAGAGAGGTTCCGACGCCGCTGGCGAAGGCGAGGCGGGCGACGCCGCCCTTGGTGGAGGTCAGATCCGATCCGTCGGTGTCGACGCGGGATGTCGTGGTCATGACTGTCCTGTCGGTAAGGCGCGAGGAGCAGATCATCCCTCAACCGCACGGCATCGTGCGACTGCGGATGTTCCGACCCTCGCGAGGGGGTGGTTCCACGCTAGGAACGTTGACGCCAGGGCTCCATTGGCATTGGCCGCAGCCCGTTGAGGGTTTCCCCTACCGGCGCCGGCGTCAGTACAGCTCGATGACGAGCTTCGGGCTCTTCGCCCGCGAGACGCACAGTGCCATCTGGTCGCCGGCTTCCTTGTCGGCCGCGGAGAGGCAGTTGTCCCGATGGTCAGGGACGCCTTCGAGGACTCCAGAGACGCAGGAGCCGCAGATCCCCTCCTCGCAGGACTTGAACACGTCGATCCCGTTGTCGGTCAGCACCGACAGGATCGAGCGGTCGGCGGGGATGTCGAAGGACTCCCCGGTGTCGAGCTCGACGGTGAACGAGTCGTCCTCCGAGGTGTCGATCTCGGCGGCCTCGAAGTGCTCGACATGTACGTTGCGCTCACCGACCACGGGCGTGGCGACCGCGGTCACCTGCTCCATGAAGCCGCTCGGGCCGCAGGTGTAGACGTGGCTGCTCGGATTCATCGTCTCGAGCGCGTCGCGCATCAGCGTGCTCTGGTCGCCACGAGGTACGCCCAGGTGGATCTCGACGCGAGCCGCGAAGTCGGCGTCCTCGAGCAGGTCCAGGAAGGCGGCATGGTCGCGGGACCGGGCGAAGTAGACCAGCCGGAACTCCTCACCACGCTCGTGCAGCTCGTAGGCGAGGCTGAGCATCGGGGTGATCCCGACGCCTCCGGCGACGAGCAGGTGCTGGTCGGCGCCCTCGACGACGGAGACGAGGTTGCGTGGCTCCCCGATGGCGAGGACGTCGCCCTCGCCCACCTGATGCAGCGCCACGCTGCCGCCGCGCGAGTCCGGTTCGAGCTTGACCGCGATCAGCTGCGACTCGCACTCGGACGGCGGGCTGCACAGCGAGTACTGGCGCAGTACGCCGGTCGGGCCGACCACGTCGATGTGGGCTCCGGCTCGGTAGGGCTCGAACCTCCGGCCGTCCTCACGGACGAGCCGCAGCGTACGGATCTGCGGGGTCACGACCCCGATATGGGTGACACGCACCTTGATGTCGGTCATCGATCTGCTCCTCTCGGTGGTGATCAGCGCACGTAGAGGCCACCGTTGGCGTCCCAGCACGCTCCGGTCACCGAGGCCGCGCCCGGCGAGGCCAGCAGCGCGACCATCTCGGCGATGAACTCGGGGCTTCCGAGCCTGCCCACGGGGATGGTCTCGGCGAACCGGTCGACGTCGGCCTCGCCGACGATGCGGCGTACGACGGGGAGGTCAAGGGGTCCGGGTGAGACGGCGTTGACGGTCACCCCGGCGCTCGCGAGCTCGCGGGCGAACACCTTCGTGGCCGCCAGCACCGCGCCCTTGGAGGACGCGTAGTGGCCGCCGGTGGCGGTGCCGCCGTTCTGGCCGGCGAGGGATCCGAGGTTCACGATCCGGCCGTAGCCGGCGGCGGCCATGTGCCGCCCGAAGACCTGGCAGGCGGCGAAGGTGCCGCCGATGTTGACCGCCATCACCGAGGCGAGCTCCTCGGACGAGATCTCCAGCAGCGGGGTCGCCTGGGTCCGGGCAGCGTTGTTCACCAGGACCTGTACGTCACCCCAGCTCTCCAGCAGAGTGGTCAGCAGGTCCTCGATCGCCCCTCGGTCGGTGACGTCGAGGCCGTACGCACGGGCGGTCTCGCCCGTGCCGTCCAGGTCGCCGGCCACCGTCGTCGCGGCGGCTTCGTCGACGTCCACGACGGCCACGCGGTGTCCGGAGCGGTGCAGGTGCGCGGCGATCACCGCTCCGAGCCCGTTGCCGGCGCCGGTGACGACCGCGACAGGCCGGCCCTCGGATCGGGTTGTCACAGCAGGAACCCGGCGGCGGGGACGGCAGCCTGGCTGTCGACCAGGCGGACGACCTTGAGCACGATCAGGTCCTCGGCCGGAGTGGCGCCCAGCCGGATCCGGTACTCCACGTCGCCGGCCCACAGGTCATGCCGGCCGCGCTTGAACGCGACCAGCACCTGAGAGGCGCGCAGCACGACCTCGGCGTCGGAGACCTCGACGGGCACGAACCGGGACACGGTGCGGGTGGTCGTCGCCGAGTCGACGGCGGCGAGGGCGTACCCCTCGGTCATCCGGGTGACGCGCATCGCGCGCATCCGAGCGTCGTCGTAGACCATGTTCAGCGTGTTGTCGAAGTCCGTCGTGGTCGGATCGATCGGGATGACGTAGTGGCCGTCCTCGGCGTAGAGCGCGTTCCACGCGACGTACTCCTTGCGGTCGAGCAGGTCGGCCTCCCGCCAGGCCAGCTCGATCCCGCGCAGCACGCGCGGGTCCGTCAGCGACGTGGCAGCCGTGTCGGTGCGGGTGTCGGGGAGAGTCTCAGTCATCGCTCATCATCTGCTTCCACTGGGCGTACGCAGCGCGCATCCCGGTCTCGTCGGTGACATGTGAGGTCGGCCAGCCCTCGGGGCTCGGCTTCTCCCGAGCCGCACCCCGGTTGACCAGGATCGGCATCTCGGGTGCGCCCTGCGCGCCTCGCTGGACCCGGTCCCATCCCTCCGCATCGTCGGGGGTGCCGAAGCCGAACGGCCCCTGGAAGTGCTCGTGCACCCTCAGCCGGGCGCGGTTCACCGGGCCGACGACCTCGTCGGGGCCGTCGGGGCCGATCGCGACGTGCTCGATGACCGTCTTGTCGACCGAGATCGGCCGCAGGACCCGGAAGAACGCCGCGGACATCGAGACGTTCGGGAAGAGGTTGAGGTTGAACCCGGTGCCGTGCATAGCCAGGACCACCTTGCGGATCGCCGAGTCGGACAGACCGGCCGCACGCAGGTCGGCGATCAACCCGTCGAACCGGTCCTGGAGCTTCTCGGTGCCGTCGTCGGCGTCGAGGTCGGAGTGCTCGGGCACCATCTGCATGACGCTGTGACCATTGCCGAGGTCATGGGTGATCGCCTCGGGGTCGGTCATGAACGACATCATGTCGGCGGTCTCGGCGTCGACCGACGCCATCCAGGAGCGGTGCACGATCGGGAAGTGGTAGCCGTCGGTGGTGTTCTCCAGCTGGATCTTCCAGTTGCCGCCGAAGGTGAACTGGTGGGTGCCGAGTACCTTGACCGGGTAGCCGCCACCCTGCTTCATGAACCGGTCGATCCACACCTTCACGTCGCCGAGAAATTCCTCGAGCGGCTCGATGTCCTCGTCGAGGGTGGCGAAGACCATGCCGCCGTACGACTCGGTGCGCAGCCTCTTGAGCGAGAGCTCGCTCTTGTCCAGGACACCCTCGTAGCCCTCCGGATAGGGGATGCCGCGCAGCTTGCCGTCGAGGCTGTAGGACCAGGCGTGGTAGGGGCAGGTGAAGCCGTTGGCCTCGCCGGTCCGCTTCTCGCACAGGCTCGCTCCGCGATGACGGCAGCGGTTGACGAGCGTATGGATCGCGCCCTTGCGGTCTCGCGAGACGATGACTGGTTGCCGTCCGACGTACGTCGACTTGAAACTGCCGGGCTTGGGCAACTCGCTCTCGTGCGCGACCCAGATCCAGGTGTGCTCGAAGATCCGGGTCATCTCCTGCTCGAAGATCTCGGGGTCGGTGTACATCCGGCCCGCGACGCGGTCACCCTGGACCAGGTCGGCAGCGGCGAGGTCGTACACGTTGGCTGCGGTGATCTCGGTGGTCATCTCAGTTCGCCTCCGCGGGCTCGTAGGAGCGCGGGGTGAGGGCTCTGCCCATCCGCGCTTCGACCTTGGCGTATCTCCAGAGCTTGAAGTCGCCGTCCCCCACCGCGATGGTGCGGAACAGGTTGCAGGCGGCTCTGACTGTCTCCTGGGTGTCCACGTCGGCCAGCAGGTAGCAGGTCCACGGCCAGGAGTCGGAGGGGCCGACCAGGTGCGCGTCGTCATCGATGTCCCCGATGAAGTCGACCCCCGGCAGTGCCTTGATGCCGTCCATCATCTCGACGAAGGCCCTCCATACGTCGTCGACGGTGACGCCGGCGCTGGGCAGGTCGAAGAAGTTCTGGTTGATACCGATGCAGAACAGGACGCGGAGTGGTGTTGGCTCACTCATCGGGGCTCCTTGGGTCGTGGGACGGGCGGCTGGTGGATCGCTCACATGAATCCGGGAACGGTCGGCTCCTGGCCGAGCAGCACCGCACCGGCGGCGTCGTACATCGAGGGACCGAGGAAGGCATGTACCTGCGGCACCTCGGCGTCGCGGCGAAGCCGTTGCAACGGATGCTGGTTCGCGATCGTGCCGGTGCCGGAGATGGTGCAGAGGTCAGCGACGATGCGGGCCGCGGTGGAGGCCAGGTAGGTGGCGGATAGCCGGATCCGGGCGTGCTGCTCGGGGCGGACATCGTCGCCGGCGACGACGCTGCTCCAGACCTCCTCGGCCACCTCGTAGTAGAACGCCCGGGCCGAGCGCAGCGCGGCGTAGCTCTCGGCGTAGGACGTGCGGTAGTAGGCGCGGGCAGCCAGGGGCGGTGCACCGGTCACGCCGGTGCGCGAACCCGCCTGCTGGGCGAAGTCGAGCGCCGCCTGCGCGACCCCGAGACCGACTGCGGCATGCACCTGCGCCTGGTAGCCGATCGTGGGGTAGCGGAAGAGCGGCTCGTCGACGGTCGGCTCTCCGCCTCGGACGAACGTCCACTCGCGGGCGACCTCGACCTCCTTGACGACCAGGTCGAACGAGCCCGATGCGCGCATCCCGGCGACGTCCCAGTCCTGCACGATCTCGACCTGCTCGGGCCGCAGCAGCGCGGTTCTCGGCTTGCCTCCGGAGGCGCCATCGCTGGGGATGCCGACACCGAGAACGTCAGCGCCCATGCAGCCGCTGGCGAACTTCCAGCGACCGTCGACGACGAAGCCGCGCTCGGTGGGGGTCACCGGTTGAACCGGGAAGAGTCCGCCCGCGAAGACGAGATCGGGACCGGCGGCGTAGAGCTCGGCCTGGGTCTCGAGCGGGAGCGCCGCCAGGTAGGTGAGTGCGGACCCGAACGCCGCGACCCATCCGGTCGAGCCGTCGACGGCAGAGATCCGCTCGACGACCTCGAGGAAGTCGGCGGGTGCCATCGGCTCGCCTCCGAACATCCGCGGGGCCGAGCTCCGGTAGACCCCGACCTGCTTGAGCCGGTCGACGAAGTCACGGGGAACGTAGCTCTGCTCGTGGAACTCACCCCGCCGGGAAGCCAGCTCCGACAGGACGTCCTCCAGGGTGAGCGGCGCTGCGGCCGTCTCCTTCTGGATCTCCTGGGCCTGGGCCATGTCGGCTCCTCTGAGTTGGATCGGAACGGGTCGGATGTGTCGGACCGGCCGGGGTGCCGACCGCCGAGTTCGACGCTATGAGGCCGCCCGCGCGGCGGGAATTGGGAATGCCCGGTCCGGGTGAGGGGGGCCTCACTGCCCCGCGTAGGGGATTTCTTCAGCGCCCCGGCCTCATCCGGCGACCTATCCTGACCAGATGCAGGTCGATCCACAGGCGCCCGAGCTGGTCCATACCGACTTCCTCGCGATGATGAACGCGACCTCGTTGTGCGTGCTGATCCACGACGCCGAGACGCAGGCCATCATCTGGGCCAACCCCGCCGCTTGCGAGCTGCTCGAATGGAGCGTCACCGAGCTGCGACCGCTCAAGGCCGACAAGATGAGCAGTTCCGCCCAGGAGTACGACCGTGTGATCGCCAGGGCGTGGTTGCAGGAGGCGGTCGAGAAGGGCCGCAGCAGGATCGAGTGGCACTACCGTTCGAGCACCGGCCGGGTGGTCCCGACCGAGGCGGTCGCGATCCGCATCGACCTCGCCCAGGGCCCGGCGGTGATGGTGCAGTTCCGCGACATCGAGCGCGAGCAGGCGGTCGAGCGCGAGCTGCGGCAGACCACGGCGTACGTCGAGACGCTGAGCCGGCACACCGCCGCGGGGGTCGTCGTGCTGAACCCGGAAGGCGTCGTCGAGCACGTGACCGACCAGGCGCTCGCCCAGTTCGGCGTGTCCCGGTCCGATATGGCAGGGCACCTTCTGGACGACGTCGCCTCGGTCCAGATCGACCGGCGAGGCGACCGCGAGCGCACCGGTTGGTCGGCGGCGGTCCGTGCCGCCGACCCGATCGCCACCGTCCGGCTGCGGTTGCGCGGCCGCGCTGGATCCGGCCCGTCCCGGTCCGCCTGGCTGGGCGGGACGCTCGAGCGGATGCATCAGCCCGGGGTCGCGGAGTTCGTGCTCACCGTCCACGACATCTCCGAACGGGTCCGGGCCGAGCACGCGTATGACCAGGAGAACTATCTGGCTCGCTACAACGCGATGGGCGACATGGCGATGGCTATCGCCCACGAGCTGGGTCAGCCCCTGGCCGCGGCGAACAACTTCCTGGCCGGCGTCCGCGCCCGCGCACGGACGCTCCAGGGCTGTGCCGAGACAGCGGGCGCCACCGAGATGCTCGCCTTCGGGGTGGAAGGCGCCGAACGCCAGATCGAGCGAGCGGCGACGATCGTCAGCTCCGTACGTTCCTATGTCGGACATCTCGAACAGGTCTCGGGCCGGGTGGACCTCAACGACGTGGTCGAGGAGTGCCTCTACTTCGTCGGGTTGCGGGCGGACCCCGCGGGGATCGAGGTCGAGCTCGATCTGTTCTCGGACCCGGTCCCCGTACGCTGCGAACGGGTGCTGACCGGACAGGTGGTGCTCAACCTCTGCTTCAACGCCGTCGACGAGCTGAGCCAGTGCGGACCGGACAGCCGGGTGCTCCGGATCAGCACCAGCACCGCGACGTACGACGGGAAGACCTCGGGAATGGTGACCGTCGAGGACCGGGGGCGCGGGCTGACGCAGGACCCGTTCGCGGAGTCGTTCACGTCCAAGGAGCGCGGGAGCGGGATCGGGCTGGCCCTGAGCTACCGGATCATCACCCGTCAGCACGGCATGATCTGGGCCGAGCCGCGCGACGGCGGTGGCACCCGATTCGCGTTCACGCTGCCCCGCGCGTAGCCGCGCCGGCGTAGGGGAAATCCTCATCGTCCGTCGAGGAACTCTCGATTCCGCGTCAGAGCGACACTGCCTACGGTCGAGGTATCCGACCCGGTAGGAGGCCCAGGTTGTCAACCACGACCCATCCCGAGCTGACCCCGACCCAGCGCGCCTTTCGAGCCGCGATGTCGAATCTGTCGGCAGCGGTCAACATCGTCACCACCGATGGACCACGCGGGCCGGCCGGCATCACCGTGAGCGCGGCGTGCTCGGTCACCGACCGCCCGCCGACGATGCTCGTCTGCGTGAACCGGTCCAGCTACACCCACGACTTCTTCGTCGAGAACAAGCGGGTCGGCATCAACGTGCTCGGCGCCGAGCACGAGCCGCTCGCGATGCGCTTCGCCGGAGCGAGCGACGTGACGATGAGCGACCGGCTCTCGGAGCCGGAGTGGGAGCATGACTGCCACGGCGTGCCCGTCCTGCGCGATGCCGTCGCGACAGTCATCGGCCGAGTCGCCGACCACCGTTCGCACGGCTCGCACACGGTGCTCTTCATCGAGGTCGAGGCCGTCAGCAGCCGGGACGACACCGGCGGCCTGGTCTACTTCCAGCGCCGGTTCCACGCCCTGAACCCCACCGAGCTCTCCGCATGAGCCGAAGAAGCGCGATGATGATGGAGCCGGGGACCCGGATGACGCTGATGTGCTACACCGACACCCACGGGTACGGCTGGCAGCACGTGGACCTCTTCGTCCACGACGCCTCCGGCCACGAGCTCGACTGGGTGCACTGGGAAGTCTCCGGCGACGGACCCGAGATCGCCGACAGGGTCACCTCCCGAGTCGAGCCGTCCCTGCGACGCACCTCCGAGTGGCGCCATGCCGTGTCCGCCAGCGGGATGGACTACTGGACCGCCGACGCCAGCTGGGAGGACGCATGAGCACGTCGCTGTGGCAGCCCTGGTCGCTGCGTGACCTCGTCTCCGAGCTGGCCCGAGGCGCCACCACGCCGGCCGAGGCGATGGTTCGCTCCGCCGAGCGGATCGCGGTGACAGAACCCGAGCTCAACGCCTGGGTGGTCCGCCAGGACCCGGCCCCGGGAACCGGTGTGGGGCCGCTGGCGGGCGTACCGCTGGGCGTCAAGGACATCATCGACGTCGGCGGGCTGCCGACCAGATGCGGCTCCGGGCTCCGCGCGGACGAAACCGCCGCCGAGGAGGACGCGGCGATCGTCGCAGAGTGGCGCCGGACCGGTGTGGTGCCGATGGGCAAGACGGTCACCACCGAGTTCGCCTTCTTCTCCCCCGGGCCCACGGCCAACCCGGTCGCGACCGACCACACGCCGGGCGGCTCCTCCAGCGGCTCGGCAGCGGCCGTGGGTGCCGGACAGGTGCCGCTCGCTCTGGGGTCGCAGACGGCCGGTTCGGTAACCCGCCCGGCGGCGTACTGCGGGGTCGCGGCCCTGGTGATGACCAAAGGTCGCTTCCCGGTCGACGGCGTCACCGGGCTGAGCCCGAGCCTCGACAGCCACGGCGTGTACGCCGCCACGGCAGGTGACCTCGCTCTGGCCTGGTCCGCGCTCAGCGGCGGTGCGGACGTCGCCCGACCCGGCGCGCCCCGGCGAGGCGAGCCGTTTCGCGCGCTGCTCTGGTCGGCCTCCCCGATCGGTGTCCTGGACCCGACCATGCGGGCGGCCCTGGACACCACCCGGGCCGCGCTGGAGGCGCGCGGCGCCATCGTCCGCGACTTCCCCGAGGAGCAGTTCGTCGCCGACCTCGCCGCTGCGCACCCCGTGGTCATGGCGTACGAGGCGGCCCGCGAGCGCACCGCGGAGCTGGCCGCGGCCGACCAGCTGTCCGAGCCGCTGGCCGGGCTGCTGCGTACGGGGGCCGAGACCAGCCGGAGCGACTACGAGGCGGCCCTCGGCCTGATCGCGCGGGGCCGTGAGCGAGTCGCCGAGCTTCTTGCGGCGCACGACGTCGTGGTCGGTGCCGCAGCGCCTGGCCCCGCTCCCCGGGGGCTCGGCGCGACCGGAGACCCGGTGCTGAGCCGGCCGTGGCAGGCGCTCGGCCTGCCCGTCGTGACAGTGCCCGGACTGCGGGATGCGGCGGGCATGCCGCTCGGTATCCAGGTGGTCGGCCACCGACTCGGTGAGGACCACCTCCTGGCCGCAGCGTGCACCGTCGAGCAAAGCCTGGTGTGCTGATCCTTGGCATATGGCCCGGGGCACACCACGAGGGATGGGTGAAATACGATGACGAAACGGCCGGGCAACAGCAACGACGTACCGTCGACGACCATCCCCACGAGCGAGGCGACACCGATGAGCACCACTGAACTCCCCCGGCCGGACGTCGCCGCCACGCGCTCTCCGGTCGTCCACATCGTCGACGACGACCACGACCTTCGACAGTCGTTGGTCTTCCTGCTGGAGACCGTCGGCATCGAGGCGCTGACCTATCCCGACGCAACCGCGTTCCTCGACGAGTACGACGCGACCGAACCGGCGGTCCTCATCGTCGATGTCAGGATGCCCGGGGTCAGCGGCTTCCAACTGCAGGAGACCTTGCGCCAGCAGGACTATCCAGCGCCAGTCATCTTCTGCTCCGCGCACGGTGACGTGCCCATGTCGGTGCGGGCGATGCAGCACGGGGCCGTCGACTTCTTGGAGAAGCCCTACGACTCCCAGCAGATGCTGGAGGTCGTCCAGGAGCAGCTTCTCGAGGCAAGCAGACGGTTCGCCGCCGATGCCGAACGACGCGAGGTGCAGGCCCGGGTCGACCAGCTCACCCCGCGCGAGCTCGAAGTCCTACGCCTGGTCATCGACGGTCTACCGAGCCAACACATCGCCCGTGAGCTCGGCACCAGCGTCAAGACGGTCGACGTCCACCGAGCCCGGATCAAGGCGAAGACCTGCTCCGACAGCCTCGGCACTCTCGTGCGCGACGTGCTCTTCTACCAGGTGACCATCTGAGCTCGGCTCAGGGCGCCATCAGCACGGACGCCGACGGATAGAACTCCGCCCAGGTCGGTGCGAGCGGCGCGATGAAGACGTTCTCGGTGCGGGTGCGGCTGATCCGCCAGGTCCCCTCGACGCGACGGAAGGCGTTGTTCAGACGGCTCGAGCGCAGCAGTGCCCTGCCATCGGAGAAGAGCCACGGCTGAACATGGATCCACTGGCCCTCGGCGTCCTCACCATCGACGTGGATCTGCTCGGAAGTCAGGTAGTGGGCGTTGAGCAGCAGGGCCGGATCGTGCTTCTCCCCCCAGAACCTCTCGAAGTGTGCACGCACCGCAGCCTTGCCCTCGGCCTTGCCGAACTGTCCGTCGTAGTACTCGCCGACGCCCTCCCAGACCGCGTCCTCGGTGTAGAGATCCATGATCAGGTCGACGCGCTGAGCATCGTCGCTGACGCCGAACTCCGGGCAGGGCGTGTCGCACAGGAACATGTAGCGCGCCTGCAGCCGGCGGATCTCCGCCTCCGACTCGAGGGCCTCCACCCGGCGCAGCAGAGCGGTGATCGTGTCAGTGAACTTCTCGGTGATCGTCTCGGTGTCGGGGGTGCTGGTCATGTTCTCTCCTCGGACTGATCCGTACGGCAGGGCACCTTCACGCTAGGAAGCACGAGCTCCCGGCTCCAGTGGCAATGGCCGCAGTTCGATGAGGGAATCCCCTATCCGCCGCCTCGGAGTGACCGAGGCGGCGGACGCCCTGCTGACCGTCAGTTGCTCCGCTCCCGGGCCTGCATGCGCTGCTTTTCGCGTGCCACGTCCTTGGCGAAGTCGCCCCAGTCGTTCTCACGCCGGAAGCTGCTGGCCTCGGTGGTGGGCCCGGCTCCGTCGTAGCCGGCGATCTGGGGGTAGGGGCACAGAGGCCTCGTCATCACGACCCGGTTCTCCTGCCGGTCGTCCTGGTACTTGGTGGCGACCATCTGCTTCGGCGCGATCCCCTGCTCGACCCATGCCCGCACGGCGGACAGGGCGTCGAACGAGTTGGGCCCCATACCCCCGGTGACATGTCCGCCGCCAGGGATCATGAAGAGGCGGTAGAACTCCTGGACGTCTCGCAGGGCCGAGCGCACGGTGGAGCCGTCCCGCTCGAGGAGGACCCGCGTGTAGTACTCGATCGGGAGACTGCCCGACTGGAACGGGTCGCTCCATCCCTGGGTCATGATCAGCTTGCCGCCCCGCTCGTCGAACTTCGAGAGATCGGCACGCGTGGGATCGATCTTGGGGCTCAGCTTCTCCTCCACCAGAGCCACGTCCTCATCCCAGTCGAAGCTGCGCCAGTCCCACTCGGGATCGTCGAACACGGCCCTGCCGAACAGCGCCTGCGGATAGGAGACGAGTTCCTGTCGCTCCGCTGCGAAGTTCCATGCCGCCTCGCTGCCGTAGGCGAAGCCCGGATAGAGGTGCTCACCGCTCCCCTGGTTGGTGACCGCGGTGTAGACATGTTCCGCTGTCCTGACCTGCTCCGCCGTCAGACACCCCGTGCTCGTCCCGGGACGGCACTCCAGCCGCTTGACGTTGTAGTGACAGTCTCGTGGATCGTTGAGGAACGGATCGCTCGCGACCCCGTCCCGGCCGCCGCATGCGGCCAGCACGGCGTCATTGAGGAGCTTGCGGTCATCGCTGTCGAGCGCACCTTTCGGACGGTCCGCGAGGCGCTGCGCAGTCCACAGAACCGCCATCATCACGTGGCTGTAGTCCATGCCCGGGCTGTGCGAGACGATGCCGTCGTAGTCGTCCGGGAAGAACTCTGCCTGGCCCATCGCCTGCCGGCCGCCGGTCGAGCCACCTTCGAAGTAGGAGAACTTCGGCGCCTTCTCGTGGTACGCGGTCAGGATCTGCTTGGCACGCAACGTCATCAGGTGGATCGAGGTACGCCCCCACATCTCCAACTGGGCCGGGTTGCTGATCCAGGAGTTGGCCGAGTCGGACTTGGAGTGGCCCGTGTCGGTGGACGCTGTCGCATAGCCCTTCGCGAGAGCCGGAGCCATCGAGTCGTACCTGATGTTTCCGGCGAAGCCGCCGTTACCCACTCCCAGGAATCTCTCGTTCCATGTGGCCGTCGGCATCCACACCTCGAAGTTCAGGCTCGGAGCGACTCTCGCGGCCACCCGACAGAACTCGGGCAGATCGCGATGGACGGTGCCCTCGGCGTCCACGAAGTCACCGGCGGGAACGAGCTCGCCCGCCGTGATCTCGGTGTCGGGCACCGAGAGTTCGGTCATCTCCTCGCAGCGAGCGCCGCCGGCGTCGGTGTCGACATCGGCAGCGCTGGGCGCTGCCCCGGCGATCTGGAGACTGAGTGCGAAAAGAGACACAATCCCGACGAGCACACGCAGCGTGCCCCCGGATCTCCTCGGCCGTCGAGCAGTCATGGTTCCACCCTTCGAGGTTTGCGAGCCCGGGCCGCGGCATGCTTGCGCCCAGCTCCTACGTTCACCAGTCCCGTTGTCGGCTGAGCGGTCGGCGCTGACCAACTGATGTCGCTTCAGAATATGAAGGTGATCACCCTGGTCATACGGGAGAAATCCTTACCTGAGTAAGGCCCTCGCACCGGCGGCGCGGCAGATCACCGACGCTCACCCGAACGGGAACTGTCGTCTCGCGCTCTGGCCGACAACACTCGACACCGCACATCCCAACACCGAATCGGCCTGCCACCCGTATCCACAGGTGACAGGCCGAGTTCGGCGACGTAGAGGGCTACAGGTACTGACCCGTGTTGGAGACCTGCTCGATGGAACGGCCGGGCTCGGTGCCCTGCTTGCCGGTGATGAGCGTGCGGATGAAGACGATCCGCTCGCCCTTCTTGCCGGAGATGCGGGCCCAGTCGTCGGGGTTGGTGGTGTTGGGGAGGTCCTCGTTCTCCTTGAACTCGTCCACGCAGGCCTGGAGCAGATGCTGCACCCGCAGGCCCTTCTGGTTCTGGTCCTGCTTGGAGTCGAGGAAGTCCTTGATGGCCATCTTCTTGGCCCGGTCGACGATGTTCTGGATCATCGCGCCGGAGTTGAAGTCCTTGAAGTAGAGGATCTCCTTGTCACCGTTGGCGTAGGTGACCTCCAGGAAGCGGTTCTCCTCGGACTCGGTGTACATCCGCTCGACGGTGGTGCGGATGAGGCCGTCGACGGTCGCCTGACGGTCGCCACCGAACTCGGCGACGTCGCCGGGGTGCAGGGGCAGGTCGGGCACGAGGTACTTCGTGAAGATGTCGCGAGCGCCCTCGGCGTCGGGACGCTCGATCTTGATCTTCACGTCGAGCCGGCCCGGGCGCAGAATCGCCGGGTCGATCATGTCCTCACGGTTGGAGGCACCGATGACCAGGACGTTCTCCAGGGCCTCGACACCGTCGATCTCGGAGAGGAGCTGCGGCACGATCGTGTTCTCGACGTCGGAGGAGACGCCGGAGCCACGCGTGCGGAACAGGGAGTCCATCTCGTCGAAGAAGACGATCACCGGGGTGCCGGCCGCGGCCTTCTCACGAGCACGCTGGAAGACCAGGCGGATGTGGCGCTCGGTCTCGCCGACGTACTTGTTGAGAAGCTCGGGGCCCTTGATGTTGAGGAAGTAGGACTTCCCGTCAGCACCGGTCTTGGCGGCGACCTTCTTCGCCAGGCTGTTGGCGACAGCCTTCGCGATCAGGGTCTTTCCGCAGCCCGGAGGGCCGTAGAGCAGCACTCCCTTGGGCGGCTTGAGCCGGTGCTCGATGAAGAGCTCGGGATAGAGGTAGGGAAGCTCGACCGCGTCCTGGATCTGCTCGATCTGGCCGGCGAGGCCACCGATCGACTCGTAGGCGATGTCGGGCACCTCCTCCAGGACGAGCTCCTCGACCTCGGACTTCGGGACCTTCTCATAGACATAGCCGCTGCGTGGCTCCAGAAGAAGTGAGTCGCCAGCACGGAGGGTCTCGTTGAGAAGTGGGTCGGCGAGACGTACGACTCGCTCTTCGTCGGCGTTGGCGATGACCAGGACGCGCTCGCCGTCGGCGAGCAGCTCCTTGAACATCACGACCTCGCCGACCTTCTCGTACTCCATCGCGGCGACGACGTTGAGCGCCTCGTTGAGCATGACCTCCTGGCCATAGCGCAGCTCGTCGAGGTCGACGTTGGGCGATGCGGTCACCCGGAGCTTGCGCCCACCGGTGAACACGTCGATCGAGTCGTCCTCGTTGCGCTCCAGGAATGTGCCGAAACCTGCTGGCGGCTGTGCCAGCCGGTCGACCTCTTCCTTCAGCTTGATGATCTGGTCGCGGGCGTCCCGAAGCGTCACGGTGAGTCGCTCGTTCTGCGACGTCACGGCGGCCAGGGAGCGCTGCGCGTCTGCGAGCCTCGCCTCCAGGCCACGCGAAGATCCGGGCATCTCGGTCAGCCTGTGCCGCAGGTCGGTCACCTCAGCTTCGAGGAAACGGACATGACTCTCGAGCTCCTCGGGGCTGCGCCCCTCGGACTGGAATCCATCGGATGTCGACATCAGCACACCTCCTCTACTCCCTCGACCCTACAAGGGTGAGGGGTGGGAGAGGTGAAGGATTTACCGGTGTTGGACACATTCGCTCGACTTCTGCCGAGTTCGTGTCGACCCGTGGCACGTCGGAATATCTGGACCGACGCGGAGCGGACTCAGTCCAGGTCGCTGCCGACCTCGGGGAGCACCTCGGCGACAGGCTCCGGAGCGGGCATGTCGGCCGGGCGCGGGCCCGTGTAGTCAGGTCCGTACGCCCCGGGGGCAGGCCGCCGCGTCTTGCGAGGCGCGCGCTGGCCGGGGGCGAGCTTTCTGGCGGTCACCAGGAAGGCGGTGTGGCCGATCATCTTGTGACCCGGCCGGACCGCGAGGCCCTCGACGTGCCAGTCGCGCACCAGCGACTCCCAGGCCTGCGGCTCGGTGAACCCGCCGTGGGCGCGGACCGTCTCGACGAAGCGGGACAGCTGGGTGGTGGTCGCGACGTAGGCGCAGACCATGCCGCCCGGGTAGAGCGCGTCAGCGGTGGCGTCGATGCACTCCCACGGAGCGAGCATGTCGAGGATCAGTCGGTCGCAGCGGATCTGCTGGCGCGGGAGCTCCTCCTGGAGGTCGCCGAGGTTGAGCGACCAGTTGGGGTGCGTCTCCCCCGCCGGCGTGCCGAAGAACTGGTCGACGTTCTTGCGGGCGACCTCGGCGAACTCCTCGCGACGCTCGAAGGAGGTCACTTTGCCGTAGGGTCCGACCGCGCGCAGCAGGGAGCAGGTCAGGGCACCGGAGCCGACCCCGGCCTCGACCACGGAGGCGCCGGGGAAGATGTCGGCCATGGCGACGATCTGGGCGGCGTCCTTGGGGTAGACGACGGCGGCACCACGCGGCATGGAGACGACGAACTCGCTCAGCAGCGGACGGAAGACCAGGTACTCACCGCCGGTGGAGGCGGTGACCGTGAAGCCCTCTTCGCGGCCGATCAGCTCGTCGTGATCGATGTGGCCCTTGTTGGAGAAGAAGCGCTTGCCGGCGACGAGCTCGAAGTTGTGGCGGCGACCCTTGGTGTCGGTCAGCCGCACCCATTCGCCCTCACGAAGCGGCCCTCGGTGCACGCCCGCTCGGGCCTCTACCGGAATGTCTGGGATATCAGCGCTTGACACCCGCCGAGGTTATCGGTTTCCCGGGCCAACCCGGCAAACCGCGATCTCCTATGCGCCCGCGCGGAAGGCGGCGTCGACGTCGGAGGTGACCAGTACGCCGTAGATCGAGCCGTCCGGCTCGACCAGGAGGTATTCGGGCGCTGGTGCCTTCGAGATCGCCTGGATGAGCTCCTCGCCGTCGATGTCGGCCGGGAGGGTGAGGCCCTCCTCGAGCTGGCGGGTGACCGTCGAGGTGGCCATCCACGGGCGGCGGTCCTCCGGCGTCGCCAGCAGCGCGCCCTCGTGCACGAGACCGATCGGCTCGCCGCCGCTGGTCACAGTGACGATGCTGCCGGCCTCGGCCTCGTGGGCGCGGCGCACGGCCTCGGAGAGCGGGAGGTCGGCGGGCACGGCCAGGGTGCGGCGGGCGAGGTCGCGGGCGACGAGGAGCGGGAGCCGGAGGCGTACCTTCGCCGACGTGATCGCCGCGGAGGCACCGCTCCAGAGGAAGACGCCGAGGATGACGGCGACGACGTAGCTCGTGAGGCGCGGCTCGATACCGAGGATCTGGCCCTGGATGAAGGGCCACAGCAGCACGACGAACGAGAGCACCCGCCCGGCCCAGCCGGCGACGATGCTGCCGCGGTTGATGTTGCCGGTTGCGCTCCATACGCCCGCCTTGAGCATCCGGCCGCCGTCGAGGGGCAGGCCGGGGACGAGGTTGAGCACGCCCACCAGGAGGTTGATGACCCACAGGCCTGTGACGAACAGCCCGATCAGACCGTCGGGGGTGAGGAAGGAGACGCCGAAGGCGGCCGCGGCGACGGCGAGCGAGGCCAACGGCCCCACGACGGCGATCCAGAACTCGTGGGCGGGCTTCTTCGCCTCGCTCTCCACGGCGGTCGCGCCACCCAGGAAGTGGAGCATGATCGCACCCACGGGGTAGCCCAGTCGCCTGGCGACGACCGCGTGCGCCGCCTCGTGCAGCAGCACCGCGCCGTAGAGGACGATCGCGAACGCGAAGCCCGCCACGTACGCCAACCAGCCCAGGCCCGGCTCCGCGGCATCGATCTGCGGCGCCATCACCCAGGCGATCAGCGCCGCGATGAGGAACCAGGACGGAGTCACCAGGACGGCACTGCCCGCGATGGAGCCGACCTTGATCGTGCCCGGGACGCGGGGGGTGGGCGCCGCTTCGACCGGCTTGTCGCCGTCGGGGCGTGGGTCGGGGTCTGCCACGTTCCGAGCGTACTTGAGCGGCGGTTGCGGGGCGGCGCCGACCCGGTGGTCGACGATTGTGTCGGTGCCTGCCAATAGTGTCGCTCTCATGAGCACCTCACCAGCCGATGCGCAGTCGACCCCGGTCGACGGCGTCAACGTGCTGGGCTCGCTCTCGCCGAGCCGCGCGAGCGACTTCACCTCGTGCCCGCTGCTCTACCGGTTCCGCACCATCGACCGGCTCCCCGAGCCGCCCTCGGAGGCGGCCGCGCGCGGGACCGTGGTGCACAAGGTGCTCGAGGACCTCTTCGACCTGCCCGCTCCCGAGCGCACGCCCCGGCAGGCGAGGTCGATGGTGGAGCAGGCATGGGAGGACGTACGCAGCCTCGACCCGTCGCTGGCGACGCTGTTCACCTCGGGGGCCGACGGTGCGGAGGAGGGCTGGCTGGACTCGTGCCGCCAGGTGCTGCGGCGCTACTTCGACCTGGAGGACCCGCGCCGCCTCGAACCTGCCGAGCGCGAGCACTACGTGGAGGCGCTGCTCGACTCCAAGCTGCTCCTGCGGGGCTTCATCGACCGCGTCGACGTCGCTGCCGACGGGCGGATCCGGGTGGTCGACTACAAGAGCGGCCGCGTGCCCAGCGAGGCGTACGAGGCGAAGGCGCTGTTCCAGCTGAAGTTCTACGCCCTGGTGATCTGGCGCACCCGCGGGGTCGTGCCGGCGATGCTCCAGCTGATCTACCTGGGCAGTGGCGACATCCTTCGCTACGGGCCCGACGAGGCCGACCTGCTGGCGACCGAGCGCAAGGCCGAGGCGATCTGGCGAGCGATCCGCCTCGCCCAGGAGACCGGTGAGTGGCTGCCGAACCCAGGCAAGCTGTGCGGCTGGTGCGCCCACAAGTCGCTGTGCCCCTCCTTCGGCGGCACTCCTCCCCCACTACCGGCGATCCCGGGCCCCGTCTCCGCTGGCGACGACGTCGATCTGGACTAGCACTGCCCTAGGGCATGTCTACCAGGATCAACCGGTTGCGCGAGTTATCGTCGCGACGGATGTGACGGATGTGCTTGGCGGAGGGAGGTGCGGCTGCTCGTGGTCTCGACAGGCCCACCGACCGGGAGCGCGACCCAGTCTCGGCATCGCCCCGACATCCAGGGGCTCCGTGCGATCGCGGTGCTCGCGGTGGTCGCCGTGCACGTCGGGTTCGGATCGCTGACCGGCGGATTCGTCGGTGTCGACGTCTTCTTCGCCATCTCCGGCTTCCTGATCACCCAGCAGCTGATGCGGCAGGTCCGCAGCGAGGGCCGGATCAGCCTGCTCGGCTTCTACGCCCGCCGGGCCCGCCGGATCCTGCCCGCCGCGACCCTGGTGCTGCTGGCGACGGTCGTCTACGCCGCCCTCTTCCTCGGCTTCGTACGCACCCGCGAGATCGCCCTCGACGCGCTGTGGTCGGCGGCGTTCGCCGCCAACTTCCGGTTCGCATCGCTGGAGACCGACTACTTCTCGGCCGCGCTGCCGCCGTCGCCGCTGCAGCACTTCTGGTCCCTGGCGGTCGAGGAGCAGTTCTACCTGGTCTGGCCCCTGGTGATCCTGGGGTGCCTGTGGGCGATGAGGCGCCGGGCAGGTGCCGCCGAGCTCGATCCCCGCGACCAGCGGACGCGCCGGCGCGTGCTCGTCATCGCTCTCGGCGTCGTCATCGTGGCATCGCTGCTCGCCTCCGCCGTGCTGACCCGGGTCAGCCCGGAGGCGGCGTACTTCTCCCCGTTCACCCGGGCCTGGGAGCTCGGTCTGGGTGCGATCGCGGCGATCGCGTTCCGTGACAACGGGCCGCAGGACGCCACCGCACGCTGGCGGGCGCAGGTGCTCTCGGCATTCGGGATGTTCTTCATCGTCTGCGCGTGCCTGCAGTTCAACGACGCCACCCCGTTCCCGGGTACGCCGGCGCTCGTCCCGGTGCTCGGCAGCGTCTTCATCATCGTGGCCGGAACGCTGTGGCACGGCCCGACGGTGGTCGGCCGACTGCTCTCGGTGCGGCCGCTGCAGGTCATCGGCAACTGGTCCTACTCGCTCTACCTGTGGCACTTCCCGGTGCTCGTCCTCGCCGAGCTGCAGCTCGGCCGCGAGCTGCGCTGGTGGGAGCAGGTGCTGCTCGTCGCGCTGGCGTTCGGCCTGGCGGGACTCTCCTTCCGCTTCGTCGAGGAGCCGTTCCGGCGCGGCATCCTGTGGCAGCGTCCCGCCTTCGGACGCGCCTCGACGCTCGGACCGGTGGCGCTCTATCCACTGAGCATCACCCTGGTCGCGGTGACCTGCTTCGCAGCCAACACCTACGCCACCGGCACCGCGCGTGACGGCTACCAGCCGGCCATCACCCTGGCCGAGGCCGACGCCTCCGGCTCAGCCGAGCAGCCTGAGCAGCCCAAGCAGCCTGAGCGCCCCGCCTCGAGCGCCGCACCGCCAGCCGCCAAACCGCAGGAGCCCGACCCGCTGCCCGCGCTGCTGAAGGCCTCGGTGCTCGCGGCCCGCAAGAACCAGCCGATCCCCACCAACCTGAAGCCCGGGCTCACCAACCTCTCCGACGACGTGGAGTCGGTCGGCGAGTGCAACTACTACTCGACCAAGGTGCGCAAGCTGTGTCCGCGCGGCGACGCCGACGCCGAGAAGACGATCGTGGTCATCGGTGACTCCCACGCCCGCCACTGGACGCCCGCACTCGATGCCATCGCCGAACGCTCCGGCTACCGCGCCTACATGCTGGCGATGCCCCAGTGCACGGTCTCCCTGGTCACACCCGACAAGCTCGACAGCACCGACCCGATGACCTCCTGCGACGACTTCCACGACTTCATGCTCTCGACGGTCAAGAAGCTCCGACCCGACCTGCTCCTGATCTCCTCGCGTCCGATCAGCGCCGCCTACCACGACTCCTCGGGCCGCCACACCGACCGCGCGGACGTACGTCGCGCCGTCTACCGCGGCTACCAGCGTCTGCTGGCCCAGGTGAAGCCGGCCGCGAAGCGCACGGTGTGGCTACGTGACGTGCCGGCGATCGAGTTCGACCCGGCCACCTGCCTGAGCAGCAACAAGACGCTCTCGCCCTGCACCTACAAGCCGCTCGCGAGTCAGCAGGACGGCGCCGACCTGCAGATGCAGGCGGCCAAGTCGGCCCGGGTGGAGACGCTCGACCTCGACGACATGTTCTGCGACAGCGCCGGCATCTGCACCACGGTCGTCGGCGACACGATCACCCACCGCGACGGCCATCACCTCACCGCGACCTACTCCGAGCAGCTAGGTCGCACCCTCGGCGAGCGGCTCGAGATCTGGTGAAGCTCGGTCGCCGGGCGACGTCGATCACCCGGCGTCGGGCTCCGGTGGTGTCTCGGCCCCGTCACGCTCGTCGCGGTCGGCCCATTCCAGCAGCGGCTCGATCGAGAACGGGTGGTCGTCGATGTCGGCGTGGAGATCTCCGATCTCCGCGAACCGCGCCGGCACCGTACGCATCGTGAAGTCGCGCGGGTCGACGTCCGCGGTCTCGTCCCAGGTGATCGGGGTGGAGACTCGGCCGTCGGCGACGCCGCGGATCGAGTAGGCACAGGCGATCGTGTGGTCCCGGGTGTTCTGGTTGAAGTCGACGAACAGCTGCGCCGGGTCGCGGTCCTTGCGCCACCAGGCTGTGGTGACCAGCTTCGGCGCTCGGCGCTCGACCTCGCGGGCGAAGGCGTGCGCGGCACGGCGTACGTCACCGAATCCGTGCTCGGCCGGGATCCGGACGTAGACGTGCATCCCCGAGCCGCCGCTGGTCTTCGGGTAGCCGACCGCGCCGAGCTCGTCGAGGAGCTCGCGGACGACGCCGGCGACGGTCTGCACGGTCGAGAACGGGCAGTCGGGACCGGGATCGAGGTCGATGCGCCACTCGTCGGGCTTCTCGGTGTCCTCGCGGCGGCTGTTCCACGGGTGGAACTCGACGGTCGACATCTGGACGGCCCAGATCACCGCGCCGAGCTCGGTCACGCAGAGCTCGTCGGCGGTGCGGCCCCAGCGCGGGAAGTAGAGGCGTACGGTCTCGACCCAGTCGGGCGCACCTTGCGGCAGCCGCTTCTGGTGCACCTTCGGTCCGGCCAGTCCCTTGGGGAACCGGTGCAGCATGCACGGGCGCTCCCACAGGGCGTTGACGATCCCCGGGCCGACGGCGAGGTAGTACTGCGCCACGTCGAGCTTCGTCGCACCGGTCTCTGGAAAGTAGACCCGGTCGGGGTTGGAGATCCTGACGACGCGGTTGTCAACCTCGATCTCCACCGATGGCGATGCCTTGACCATGCTCGCCAGCGTAGGCGCTGAGATGATGCGTCGAGACGAAACTCGCTCATCGAAACCCAGTGGGAGTGTCACGTGGCCTTCAGGTCGAGGCGTCGAGAGGGTGTGAGTACATCGACCGCGAGGCCGCCCACCGAGGAGTTCGCCGACTTCGTCCATTCGACGGGGAGCTCGCTCTACCGCACAGCGCTGCTGCTGACGGGTGACCATCACCTGGCCGAGGACCTGACCCAGACGACGTACGCCCGGGTCTTCGCGTCCTGGCGGCGGGTCAGCCGCGCCGACAACCCGGCGGCCTACGCACGACGTGTGCTCCTCAACGGATTCATCTCCCACCGGCGTCTGCGGCGAAACACCGAGACGCCGACCTCGAAGCTGCCGGACGACCCGCGCAGCGATGCCGACCCCAGCGCCCGGATCGACCTGCTTGCCGCCCTCCAGCGGCTGTCGCCGACCGACCGGGCCGTGCTCGTCGCACGCTATTGGGAGGACCGATCCGTGTCCCAGACAGCTGCCGACCTCGGACTGACCGAGACGGCCGTCCGCACCCGCTCGAAGCGTGCCCTGGAACGGCTGCGCCCGCTGGTTGCGGACATCTTCCCGGAGAGGACCACCCGATGAACGACCCAGAGACCAGCTTCCGTACGGCATTGCACGAGCGTGTCGCCGACCAGCACCCCGACTACGCCAGGATCTCGGCCGGCGCGATCAGCGCGGGCTCACGCATCCGGCGCCGCCGACGCATCACGGTGACCGTCGGCGCCGCTGCGGCCGTCGCCGCATTCGCCGCAGGTGGGCTGGGGCTCTCCCAGCTCCTGAACACGACCGCGGTCGACCAGGCGCCTCTCGGCGCCGCCGCACCGTCGGCGTCGGCTTCGACGGCACCCCTTGCCTCTGGGCAGAGCCTCGACGTCGGCGACGGGGTCACGGGGCAGGTCGTCACCAACGACGAGGCGAAGACGATGGACATCACGGTGCAGGCGGTCAGTGGTCTTCGGGGCGCCGGGACCGGCTTCACGATCGTCCTGTCCGGTCCGGCCGGCGCGGTCGAGCAGAAATGGAGCAACGACACGCTCCTCGAGGACTATCCCGGCGTCAGGATCGCCACCGAAGGCGCGCGCAAAGGGCTCGTCGACAAGGTTCCCGTCGAGCAGCCGCCCGGTTGGACGTGTGAGTGGTCGTTGATCGACGACAAGGCCTCCTGCACGTCCGAGGACGGTGGTGTGGCCGGCCTGGCGATCCGCCCGGCTAAGGACTACCAAGTGTGGAGCACGAGCCCCGACAAGGCAGGGCCCGGCTCGGGCGCCTACCTCACCGAGGTCCACGGCGACATCTTCATCAGCGTCCAGAGCGGGGAGGGCACCACCGACGCCGAGCTCGAGGCGTTCGCGAGCTCGCTCAGGTGGACCGACTGAGCCGCTACGGGGCGCGCCGCAGCAGCGCCAGGAACATCGCGTCGGTGCCGTGGCGGTGTGGCCACAGCTGCACGGTGCCTGCCATCGGCCCGGCGCTGTCGGGCACCGTGCCGACCGTGGCGCCGATCGGCTCGAGGACGACATCGGATCGGTCCTCGAGCACGCTCTGCACCACGCCCTTCGTCTCGGCCAGGACCGGCGAGCAGGTGGCGTAGAGCACCACGCCGCCCGGCCGGGTCAGGTCGAGCGCCCGGTCGAGAAGTGCGCGCTGGAGCTCGACGAGCACGTCCAGGTCGGTCGTGGCCCGACGCCATCGTGCCTCCGGCCGGCGGCGCAGCGCCCCCAGGCCGGTGCACGGGGCGTCGACCAGGGTCCGGTCGAAGCTCGCGTCCCTGAACGGAGGCCGGATCCCGTCGCCCGCCACGACTCCGGCGACCCCGGCCACCTGCGACCTGGCGGACCGGTCGGTCAGGTTGGCGAGGACGAGCCCGGCACGGTGCGGCTGGCGCTCGTTGGCGACCAGCGAGGCGCCCTGCTCGGCGGCCAGCGCGGCCAGCAGCGCCGACTTGCCACCCGGGCCGGCGCACATATCCAGCCACGACTCGTCGCGGTGGTCGTGCGGTCCCCCGTGGTCGAGCTTGTCGAGACCCGCCTCGGCCAGAGCGATCGCCACCAGCTGCGAGCCCTCGTCCTGTACGCCCGCACGCCCTTCGGCGACCGCGCTGACGCCTGCGGGCGACCCGGAGTCGAGCGTGACCCCATAGGGCGAGTAGGGCGTCGGCACGCCACCGAGCTCCTCGACCGTCGCCCGTCCGGGGCGGGCAACCAGCGTCACCGACGGCGGCACGTTGTCGGCCTCGAGCAGCGCGTCGACCTGGTCGCGGCCGACCGCCTCGGCGAGCCGCTCGACCACCCAGCGCGGATGGCTGAACGCAACCGCGGCCCAGCCGTCGTGGTCCCGCTCCTGAGCGGGTGCCACCTCGGCGATCCACTCGTCGAGGGGCTTGCGAGTGACCTTGCGCAGCACGGCGTTGACGAAGCCGGCCGGCCCTTGGCCGACCTTCGAGCGGGCCAGGTCGACGCTCGTCGAGATCGCGGCATGGTCGGGCACCCGCATCGACAGCACCTGGTGTGCTCCCAGCCTCAGCACGTCGAGCACCTTGGCCTCGACCTTGGCCAGCGGCCGGTCGATGCAGGCGGCCAGCACGGCGTCGTAGGTGCCCTGCTGCCGCAGCGTCCCCGAGGCCAGCTCGGTGGCGAAGGCCGCGTCGCGACCCTCCAGGCCGAGGCGGCCGAGGACGTGGGGCAGCACCAGATTGGCGTACGCCTCGTCGACCCGCACCGCCTTCAGCACCTCGAACGCGGCGAGCCGAGCCGGATCGACGGGCTTGGTGCCTCGTGCCCCGGATCGACGCGGCCCCTGCGGTCCTCTGCCCGCACCTGAAGGTCTACCCGGCTGTGTCCTATTCGAAGGCGACACCGGACTCCAGACGTACGCCGCGGGCCCAGTCCGCCGCCGGCATCTCCTTCTTGCCGAACGCCTTCACGCGGCCCAGGCGGACGGCCGTGGTGCCGGTGCCGACGAGGACCTCGTTCTTCCGAACGAGCAGCTCCCCAGGAGCCGCCGCGTTCTCGGCCAAGGAGACCGGCCCGACCTTGAACCGCTCGCCGTCGAGCAGCGTCCAGGCCCCAGGCGCCGGGGTGCAGGCCCGGATCTGGCGGTCGATCGCGGGCGCCCCCTGAGTCCAGTCGATCTGGGCGTCCTCCACCGTGATCTTCTCGGCGTAGGAGATCCCCTCGGAGGGTTGCTCACGCGCCTCCAGCGAGCCGTCCTCGATGCCGTCGAGGGTGCGGACCAACAGCTCGGCTCCACCCTCGGTGAGCTTCTCGAAGAGAGACCCGGAGGTCTCGTCCGACGCCAGCGCCTGGGTCATGGTGCCGAAGACCGGGCCGGCGTCCATCGCCTTCACGATCCGGAACGTGGTGGCACCGGAGATCTCCTCGCCGGCCCAGACCGCGCGCTGCACCGGAGCGGCGCCGCGGTAGGCCGGCAGGAGCGAGAAGTGCAGGTTGACCCAGCCGTGCGGCGGGATGTCGAGCGCCGACTGCGGCAGCATCGCACCGTAGGCGACCACCGGGCAGCAGTCGGGCTCGAGCGCCTTCAGCGCGGCCTGGAACTCGGGCTCGCGAGGATGCTCCGGCTTGAGGACCGGCACCCCGAGCTCCTCGGCCCGCTGGGCCACGGGCGAGGGCACCAGCCGCTTGCTGCGTCCCTGCGCGGCATCGGGCCGGGTGACGACACCGACGAGCTCGTGGCGCGAGTCGGCGATCGCGTCCAGGGAGGGGACGGCCACCTCGGGCGTACCCGCGAAGACGACCCGCATCAGAATCCGAACCCGTTCGTGGCGTGCGGCGAGATCTTCACCTTCGGCTTCTCCAGGCCGAACCACTCCGACTGCCGGATCTCCTTCATCGCCGCCTTGCGCGCAACCTCGTCGAGCCGGTCGATGAAGAGGATGCCGTCGAGGTGGTCGGTCTCGTGCTGGATGGCTCGGGCGAGCAGCTCGGAGCCTTCGATCGTGACGGGCTCGCCGTGCATGTCGAAGCCCTTCGCCACCACCGACAGGGCACGGCGGCAGTCGAACGTGAGGTCGGGCAGCGACAGGCAGCCCTCTGACCCGTCCTGCGTCTCCTCCGACAGGCTCAGGTCCGGGTTGATCAGATGGCCGACCTGGCCGTCGACGTACCAGGTGAAGACCCGCAGGCTCACCCCGATCTGCGGAGCGGCCAGTCCGGCACCGGGCGCTTCGAGCATGGTGTCGGTCAGGTCTGCGACGAGCTTGCGCAGCTCCTTGTCGAAGTCGACGACCTCGATCGCTGGCTTGCGCAGCACGGGGTCGCCGAAGAGCCGGATGGGCTGGACTGCCACTGTTCTCCTAGGTGGTCGAGCGTGTCGGGACCACAATACGTGGGCTGCGGGCCAGACCCAGATCCGCTCAGAGCGTCGGCGGATCCACCTGGACCCGAACAGGGTCGAGCTTGCGGGCGGAGCGCACCCGCTGCAGCTCGCCGAGCGCCTCGGTGAGCTTCGTCCCGAGGGTGCGCGGCACACGCACGACCGCGCGCAGCCGCGGTTCTCCGGTGGAGGTCGGCTCGGCGGGGACCGGGCCCAGCACCTCGGCGCCCGGCGGCAGGGCCAGCAGGGTGAGTGCGTCGTCGAGCGCACCGGGCGTGCCGGTGATGGTGGCCAGCCTTGATGCCGGCGGGAGGTGGGCCTCCTGCCGCGCCGACGCCTCACGCTGGGCGAACCCGGGCTGGTCCCACCGCACCAGCGCCTGCAGCACCGGCAGCGCCGGGTCACCGACGGCCAGCACCCGCCCGCCCGGCCGCACCAGCCCGGCGGCATTGCTCCACCGTCGCAGCGCCTCCTCGTCGGTGCGCAGGTCCGGTCGTCCCAGCAGCAGCCAGGTGTCGAGCAACAGCACTGCGGCATACCCGCTGCTGGGGTCTGAACGAAGTGGCCCCGAGCCTGTCGAGACCACGGGCTCGGCGCCGATGGTCGCGACCACGATGGCCGGCGTGTCCGGCACGGTCTGCCTGACCGCGCCTGCCGAGGACGTCACCACTCGAGTGCCGGCGAAGGATCGCCCCATCTCCTCGGCCGTACGGGCCTCGCCGATGATCGGGGCCCTCAGCCCGAACCCCCCACAGGCCCCACATGCCCAGGCCGTCTCGGCGTGACCGCACCAGCCGCACGTCGGGGGCGCGGCCGGTCCGCCGAGCTGCAGCGGCCCCTGGCAGGCGGGGCACCTGGCCGGCGTACGGCATCTGTCGCAGGCCAGCGAGGCGGCATAGCCCCGCCGCGGGGTCTGCAGCAGGACCGGCCCGGTGGCGAGGGCGGCGCGGATCACCTCGTGGGCCTCGCGGGGCACCCGGGAGGCACGGGTGAGCGGGTCCTTCTCGAGGTCGAAGTCGGTGTCACCGGTGATCTCGATGCTCACTCGCTGCCTGGCCAGGGCGCGCGTCGGCCGGATCTCCTGCGCCCAGCCGGTCTCGGTCAGGAACCCGGCCTCCACCGTCCGCGCGAAGCCACCCACCAGCGCGGCCGCCTGCTCCTGCTCGGCCCGGAGCAGCAGCACGTCGCGAGCGTGCGGATAGGGCGAGCGCTGTTCGGCGAGCAGGTCGTCGCCGTCGTCCCAGACGACCACCAGGCCGAGGTGGTGCACCGGCGCGAAGGCGGCCGCACGGGTGCCGATCGCCACCTTGACCGCACCCCGGGAGACCCGCAGGAACTCCCGGTAGCGCTGGGCCGGGCCGGCATCGGCGGCCAGCACGGCATGCTGCCCCTCCCCCAGCACCTTCGTCATCGCGGTGTCGAGACGGGCTAGATCCTTCCAGTCCGGCACCACGACCAGCGCGCCGCGACCGGAGTCCAGCGTCGCCGCGGCCGCGTGAGCGATCAGGTCGGCGTGATCGCTGCCGGCCGCGGCGTGCCAGACCGCGCGCGGGGCGCCGCCGGCGGCGAGATGTCGCAGGAACGCGGCTGCCGGCTCGTGGCCGGCCCATGCCGCCGCCGCGGCGTCGGCGTCGAACCGACCTCCGGCCGGGGCGGCCGAGGACGCCTCCTTCTCCGTCGAGGCGTGCCGAGGAGGCACAGCGAGCCGGAGCACGTCGGCCCGGGCGCCCGCGTAGCGCCGGGCGACCGAGTCGCTCAGCGCGGCCACCTGCGGGGTGAGCACCACCTCCGAGCTGACCACCCGCTTGAGCGGCTGCAGGTTCGCGATCTCGGAGGCCTCCGCCCGCGCCACGACGAATCCGTCGACGTCCTTGGGCCCGAACCGCACCTTGACCCGCACCCCCGGCCGCGCCTCCTCGGCCATCGAGGCCGGGACCGCGTAGTCGAACGGCTTGTCCAGGTGAGCCATCGGCAGGTCGACCAGGACCTTGGCGACCGGATCGACCTCGGCGACCGACGCCTCAGCTGCCTTCCGCGCCCGCGTGGCAGCGGCCTTCGCGCGCCCCTCCTTCACCCGGTCGCGAACCAGCCCGGGCAGCTCGAGCTCGGCCGCCCCGGCTGCCTCTTTCGCACCCCGGTTCACATCTGCACTTCTACCAGCACGCACCGACAGAGAAGGGCCCCGGTCGATGACCAGGGCCCTTCCTCCGGATGAGATCAGGCGCCGGCAGCAGCCTTGAGCGCGTCGGCGCGGTCGGTGCGCTCCCAGGTGAACTCGGGGAGCTCGCGGCCGAAGTGACCGTAGGCGGCGGTCTTGGCGTAGATCGGGCGGAGCAGGTCGAGGTCGCGCAGGATCGCGGCCGGGCGGAGGTCGAAGACCTCCAGGACGGCCTTCTGGATGTTGGCCTCGGGCACCGTGTGGGTGCCGAAGGTCTCCACGAAGACACCGACGGGCTGGGCCTTGCCGATGGCGTAGGCGACCTGGACCTCGGCGCGACGGGCCAGGCCCGCGGCGACGATGTTCTTCGCCACCCAGCGCATGGCGTACGCGGCCGACCGGTCGACCTTCGAGGGGTCCTTGCCGGAGAAGGCACCGCCGCCGTGGCGAGCCATGCCGCCGTAGGTGTCGACGATGATCTTGCGGCCGGTCAGGCCGGCGTCACCCATCGGGCCACCGACGACGAAGCGGCCGGTCGGGTTGATGTGGAGCTTGTAGCCGTCGAAGGGGACCGAGGCCTTGAACTGCTCGAGCACCGGCTCGATGACGTACTTGGTGATGTCGGCGTGCAGCTGCTCCTGGGTGGTCTCCTCGGAGTGCTGGGTCGAGAGGACGACGGTGTCCACACGGACAGCGCGGCCCTCTTCGTCGTACTCGATGGTGACCTGGGTCTTGCCGTCGGGACGCAGGTAGTCCAGCGTGCCGTCCTTGCGGACCGCGGTCAGCTTCTCGGCCAGCGTCTGCGCCATCTTGATGGGCAGCGGGAACAGCTCGGGCGTGTCGTCGCAGGCATAGCCGAACATCAGACCCTGGTCGCCGGCACCCTGCAGGTCCAGCTCGTCGACCGAGCTGTCCAGGCGGTGCTCCTCGGCGGTGTCGACACCCTGGGCGATGTCCTGGCTCTGCGCACCGATGGCGACCTGCACACCGCAGGAGTGACCGTCGAAGCCCTTGAGGGAGGAGTCGTAGCCGATGTCGAGGATCTTCTGACGCACGAGCTGAGCGACCGGCGCGTAGGCGTCGGTGGTCACCTCGCCGGCCACGACGACCAGGCCGGTGGTGAGCAGGGTCTCGACGGCCACCCGGCTCTTGGGGTCGTGCTCGAGCAGGTAGTCGAGCACCGTGTCGCTGATCTGATCGGCGATCTTGTCCGGGTGCCCCTCGGTCACCGACTCCGACGTGAAGAGACGTCCGGTCACGTGTAGCTCCGTTTCACAGGTTCGTGTGGGTGTTCAGGTAAGAAACGTCAGTCGTTCTGGTCGACAAACATAGACCCCGAACCCCAGGACCGTTGGGCTGGTCCTCATCGTGGCGCGTGGCGTGTCGTCAGTTTGTGGGCTGTTCATCCATTCGTAAGACGATCTGGTCCCAGATCACCTCGGCGAGGGCTGATTTGGCCCCCTCCTGCACGTCGACATGGCCCCCGTCGGCGCCCAGGATGACCGCCTTGTTGACCTCGCTGCCGAAGACGGCGCCACCGCTGACGTCGTTGACGACGAGCAGGTCGCAGCCCTTCCGCTTCAGCTTGGCCGCGGCCAGGTCGAGCACCGAGCCGGTCTCGTCGCCGGTCTCCGCCGCGAAGCCCACCACGATCTGCCCCGGCTTGGTGCGGTGATGCGAGATCTCGGCCAGGATGTCCGGGTTCTGCATCAGCTCGATCGTCGGCGCCGACCCGTCGGCCGCCTTCTTGATCTTGGCCTCGCTCACCCCGGTCGGGCGGAAGTCGGCCGGAGCGGCGGCCATGACCACCGCGTCCGCACCGGCCGCCGCGGAGACCACGGCGTCGCGCAGCTCGGCGGTGGTGCCGACACGTACGACCTTCAGGCCGGCCGGGTCGGGGAGGGTCACGTTGGCGGCGACCAGGGTCACCTCGGCCCCACGGGCGGCCGCGGCACGGGCGATCGCGTAACCCTGGAGTCCCGACGAGCGGTTGCCGAGGTAGCGGACCGGGTCCAGATACTCCCGGGTGCCGCCGGCCGAGACCACGACGTGACGGCCGACGAGGTCCGTCCGGCCGCCGTGGACGAGCACGGCACGGGAGAGCTCGAAGATCTCGGCCGGCTCGGGCAGTCGGCCCTTGCCGGTGTCCTTACCGGTCAGCCGGCCCTCGGCGGGCTCGATCACGATGTTGCCGCGCTCGCGCAGCGTGGCCACGTTGGCCTGGGTGGCTGGGTGCTCCCACATCTCGGTGTGCATCGCCGGGGCGAAGACGACCGGGCAGCGCGCGGTGAGCAGTACGTTGCTGAGCAGATCGTCCGCGAGGCCGTGGGCCGCGCGGGCGAGCGTGTTGGCGGTCGCGGGCGCGACCACGACGAGGTCTGCCTGCTGACCGATGCGTACGTGCGGGACCTCGGTGATGTTCTCGAAGACGCCGGTGGCGATCTCCTTGCCCGACAGCGCCGCCCAGGTGGGGGCGCCGACGAACTCGAGGGCGGAGGCCGTGGGGACCACGGTCACGTCATGGCCGGACTCGGTGAACCGGCGCAGCAGCTCGGCCGCCTTGTAGGCGGCGATGCCGCCGGCGACTCCCAAGACCACTTTCGGCCGCCGCTCGTCGAGAGCAGCGGCCGGGGTGGTGCTGTTGGTGGACAGCGGAAGACCTGAGGATCAGGCTTCGGCGGCGGGCGCTTGGGCGGCAGCCGCCTGAGCAGCGCCCTGAGCGGCCAGCTCGGCCGGGTCGATGTCCTCGCAGGTCAGCAGATCCTCGTTGATCTCGCGCAGCGCGATCGAGAGGGGCTTCTCCTGGACGTGGGTGTCGACGAGGGGGCCGACGTACTCCAGCAGGCCCTCCCCGAGCTGCGAGTAGTAGGCGTTGATCTGGCGAGCCCGCTGGGCGCTGTAGAGAACCAGCTTGTACTTGCTGTCGGTCTTCGTCAGCAGGTCGTCGATCGAGGGGTTGGTCACGCCCTGGGCGTCGATCTGAGGGGCAGCCACGTGAGCCTCACTTGTCGGCTTGGTTGGATTTCTTGCTCGGAAGCCCGAGCGTCATCAAGGTTACCAACTCATCGGCTGCCTGATGAACTTCGTGGTTCACGATGGTGATGTCGAACTCCTTCTCCGCCGCCAGCTCGACCCGCGCGGTCTGCAGTCGCCGCTCGCGTTCTGCCTCGGTCTCGGTGCCACGACCGACCAGGCGACGGACGAGCTCTTCCCAGCTCGGCGGGGCCAGGAACACGAAGATGGCCTCGGGCATGGTCTCGCGGACGAGCCGGGCGCCCTGCAGGTCGATCTCGAGCATCGCCGGGCGGCCCTCGGCCAGCGCCTTGTCGACGGGGCCTCGAGGGGTGCCGTAGCGCGCCATGTTGTGGACCGTGGCCCACTCCAGGAGCTCGCCGCCGGCGATCATCGCGTCGAACTCCTCGTCGGAGACGAACAGGTAGTGCACCCCGTTGACCTCGCCCTCGCGAGGCTTCCGGGTCGTCGCCGAGACGGACAAGAAGACCTCGGGGTGGCCGTCACGGACCGCCGCTGAGACGGTGCCCTTGCCGACCGCGGTCGGGCCGGCCAGGACGACCAGTCGGTTCTCCTGGCTCTCGCCCGCTCCGGCCGTCGTCTTCTCGTCCGTCATCAGACTCATCGCCGAGCGAACTCCTCGACCAACGCGGCCACCTGCTTGGGGCCGAGGCCCTGCACACGGCGGCTCATCGCGATGCCGAGACGCTCCATCATCTGGGTCGCCCGCACCTCACCGAGGCCGGGGTGGGAGGTGAGCAGGTCGATGACCTTCATCTTGCCGACGACCTCGTTCTTCTTCCCCTCCTCGATGACCTCGGCGACGGACATGCCGCCAGTGCGGACCTTGTTCTTGACAGCAGCCCGCTCCTGGCGCGATGCCGCGGCTTTCGCCAGCGCGGCAGCGCGCTGTTCAGGGGTGATGTCCGGAGGCAGAGCCACGAAGACTCCCTTTCACGTTCAAGTGTGTAGTCGACAGGGCAACCGGGTCGCGCGGTACTAGGGATCGAGCCCCCCGGCTGAGCGCTGAAATAAGCGCTCGCGCCAATCTAGCCATTACGTTGCCGCAGCGGCAATCGGGGTCGCCTAACTCGCGTCCATCTGGTTGCCGGCTGGTTCAAAGCGTCAGCGAGGTGTGGCAGACATCTCGCGCCTGCTGCTGGACGCGTACGGATGCCTCCTGTGTCTTCGTGCCGCTCACCTGCGTGGCCGCGTCGGCGATCTTCTTCGCCTCGGCCTCGGAGACCCCCTCCGGCGGCTCACCGTGCTCGAAGTCGGCGGCGCTGACGCCGGCCTCCTCCAAGGCGACGTTGAGCCCGGAGATCGCGGTCGTGAGCGTCTTCCAGTCCTTCCTGATGTCCTCGGGTGCGTTGCGCTCGAGGTCCTCGAAGACCGGCAGGGCTGCGATCAGCCCACTGGTGTCGCCCTCCCCCAGCGTCTTCGTCAGCTCCGCCTGGTGCCCCTTCAAGGTCTCGCAGTAGTCGTCGATCGGGTCGCCGCACGCGGTCAGGGTCGTGGCGAGCATCGGGACGACGAGAAGCTGGACGGCCATCCGGAGACTGGTCATCGGTCCAGTCTGCCAGTCGCTGGCGGGGGCTGTGCGATAGGGCCGAGCGCGACCGGGGTGTGCGATAGCGCGTTGGGGTGGTGCGCGCAGGGATATCCGGTCGACCGGGTATCCCTGGACTTGACGGGTGTTTCAGTGCCCGTCAAGTCCAAGTTTTCCCGGTCGACCGGGTATCCGACAGACGGCTCAGCCGAGCTCGTCGCGCAGCCGCAGCGCCTCGTCCCGCAGCGCAGCGACGCTCGGACCCTTGCGGAGCAGGCCTCGGCTGGTGCTGGCGACGACGCTCGCGTTGGCGGCGCCGAAGATGCGGGCGAGGTCGGCCGAGGTGCCGCCCTGCTCACCGAAGCCAGGCGCCAGGATCGGGCCGTTGAATCCGAAGTCGTACGCCACGCCGGCGCCGTCCGCCCCGTCGATCGTCGCGCCGACGACCGCGCCGAAGGAGCCCAGGGGCGTCTCCGCCTCGTTGAGCCGGCGCAGGTGGTCCAGCATGACCCGCCCGACGCTGCGGCCGTCCTCGACCGTCGCGTGCTGCACCTCGGGGCCCTCCTTGTTGGAGGTGAGGGCGAGCACGAACAGGCCGGCGTCGAACCTCGTCGCCGTCTCCACGAACGGCGTCAGCGAGCCGAAGCCCAGATAGGGGCTCACCGTCACCGCGTCGGAGCCCAGCGGGCTCGCGGGATCGAGGTAGGCGTCGGCGTACGCCTGGCTGGTCGAGCCGATGTCGCCGCGCTTGATGTCGAGGAGCACCAGCGCGCCGGCGGCCTTCGACTCGGCGATGACCCGCTCCAGCACCGCGACGCCGCGGGAGCCGAAACGCTCGTAGAAGGCGCTCTGCGGCTTCACGACGGGCACGTGGGGCGCCAGGCCCTCGACCGCCGTCAGGGCGAACTTCTCCAGCCCGGCCAGGTCGTCGTTCAACCCCCAGTCGAGCAGCAGCGAGGCGTGCGGATCGATCCCGGCACAGAGCCTCCCCCGCTCGGAGAGAGCGGCGGCGTAACGAGCACCGAAGGTCATGGGCGGACCCCGTTCGCGATGCGCCGTGCGTAGAGCGGGCCCTCGTAGATGAACCCGGTGTATCCCTGCAGCAGGTCGGCACCGGCCGCGAGGCGCTCGCGGGCGTCCTCGGTTGTGGTGATGCCACCGACACCGATGAGGGTCATCTCAGCACTGACCCGGCTGCGGAGCAGCCGCAGGACGTCGAGCGCGCGCGCCTTGAGCGGGGCGCCGGAGAGGCCCCCGTTGCCTGCGGTGGTGATCTCGGCGGGCGCCGAGGCGAGGTGCTCGCGACCGATGGTGGTGTTGGTCGCGATGATCCCGTCCAGTCCGATCGCCATGGCCAGGTCGGCGACCTCGACGACGTCGGAGTCGGCCAGGTCAGGGGCGATCTTGACCAGCAGCGGGACCCGGTGCTTGGTCACCTGGTCGGCGATGGAGCGGACATGCTCCAGCAGCGGCTGCAGCTTCTCCACCGACTGCAGGCTGCGCAGGCCGGGCGTGTTGGGCGAGGAGACGTTGACGACCAGGTAGTCGGCATAGGGGGCCAGCAGCCGCGCCGACTTGGCGTAGTCGGCCTCGACGGCCGTCTGATCGTCCTCCGGCACCAGCTTCGTCTTGCCGATGTTGATGCCGAGGATCGGACCGCCGGTGGCGGTGCCGCGCCGCTCGAGCCGGCTCGCCAGCCGAGCGGCGACCGCCTCGGCGCCGTCGTTGTTGAAGCCCATCCGGTTGATCACGGCGCGGTCGGCGGGCAGCCGGAAGAGCCGCGGCGCGGGGTTGCCCGGCTGGCCCTCGCCGGTGACCGTCCCGATCTCGACGTGGCCGAACCCGAGCCCGCCCAGCGCGTCGATGCCGACCGCGTTCTTGTCGAAGCCAGCGGCAAGCCCGATCACGTTCGGGAAGGTGAGCCCCAACGCGTGCACCGGCGATCCGGGCGTACGCGCCTTGGCCAGCGCCGGACCGGCGGCCCGGATCGCAGCGAAGGCCTGCTGGTGGGCACGCTCCGGATCCGTCTTCGTCAGTACCTTGTCGAACAGGGTCCGGTAGGCCTTCACTTCGAGGACACCCCGCCGTCGTGGTGTCCGACGATGTCGCGCCACTCCTGCAGGCTGCGTACGTCGATCTCACCGCGCCGCAGCGCCTCGATGCCCTGCACGGCGGCGCCGAGGCCCTGGACCGTGGTGATGCAGGCGATGTTGGCCATCACCGCGGCGGTGCGGATCTCGTAGCCGTCCATCCGGGCGGACTTCGCGTTGGAGGTGCCGTTGGGCGTGTTGATGACCAGGTCGACCTCGCCGTCGAGGATCCGCTGCACGGTGGTCTTCTCACCGTCGGGCCCGGTGCCCTCGGAGTGCTTGCGCATCAACCGCGAGGGCACACCGTTGCGGCGCAGCACCTCGGCGGTGCCCTCGGTCGCGAAGATCTCGAAGCCGTGGTCGGCGAGCACCTTGATCGGGAAGATCATGGTGCGCTTGTCGCGGTTGGCCATGCTCACGAAGATGCGGCCCGAGGTCGGCAGCGGACCGAACGCGCCGGCCTGGCTCTTGGCGAAGGCGCGACCGAAATCGGAGTCGAGCCCCATGACCTCGCCGGTCGACTTCATCTCCGGGCCGAGCACGGTGTCGACCTGCTGGCCCTCCGGCGTGCGGAACCGGTTGAACGGCATGACCGCTTCCTTGACCGCGATCGGCTGGTTCGGCGGCAGCGCTCCGCCGTCGCCCGTCGCCGGAAGGACGCCGGCCGTGCGCAGCTGCGCGATCGACTCACCGAGCATCACCCGTGCCGCGGCCTTGGCCAGCGGGGTCGCGGTCGCCTTGGAGACGAACGGGACCGTGCGGGAGGCCCGCGGGTTGGCCTCGATGACGTAGAGCACGTCGGAGCCGAGGGCGTACTGGATGTTGAGCAGTCCGCGTACGCCCACGCCCTCGGCGATCGCGAGGGTGGCGACGCGGATGCGCTCGACCTCGGCAGCGCCCAGGGTGATCGGCGGCAGCGCGCAGGAGGAGTCACCGGAGTGGATCCCGGCCTCCTCGATGTGCTCCATGACGCCGCCCAGGAACAGCTCGGTGCCGTCGTAAAGGGCGTCGACGTCGATCTCGACGGCGTCGTCGACGAACTTGTCGACCATCACCGGCTTGTCAGGAGTGACCTCGGTCGCGGCCTCGATGTAGGAGCGCAGCGCCTCGTCGTCGTAGACGATCTGCATGCCGCGGCCGCCGAGGACGTAGGAGGGACGCACCAGGACCGGGTAGCCGATCTCGGCCGCGATCTCGCGGGCCTCGGTGAACGTCGTGGCCATGCCGTGCTTGGGCGCGACCAGACCGGCCTTGGCCAGCACGCGGCCGAAGGCGCCGCGCTCCTCGGCCAGGTGGATGGCCTCGGGGCTGGTGCCGACGATCGGTACGCCGTTGTCCTTGAGCGCCTGCGCGAGACCCAGCGGGGTCTGGCCACCGAGCTGACAGATGACTCCGACGACGGGCCCTGCCTGCTGCTCGGCGTGGACGATCTCGAGCACGTCCTCCAGGGTGAGCGGCTCGAAGTAGAGCCGGTCGGAGGTGTCGTAGTCGGTCGAGACCGTCTCCGGGTTGCAGTTGACCATCACGGTCTCGTAGCCGGCCTCGCTGAGCGCGAGGGAGGCGTGCACGCAGGAGTAGTCGAACTCGATCCCCTGGCCGATCCGGTTGGGACCGGAGCCGAGGATGATCACGGCCTCCTTCTCCCGGGGCGCGACCTCGGTCTCCTCGTCGTAGGAGGAGTAGTGGTACGGCGTACGCGCCTCGAACTCGGCCGCGCAGGTGTCGACGGTCTTGTAGACCGGACGGATGTTCAGCGCGTGGCGTACGCCGCGGACCACGTCCGCGGTCATGCCGCGCATCTTGCCGAGCTGGTAGTCGGAGAAGCCGTGGCGCTTGGCGTAGCGCAGCACGTCGGCAGTCAGCTCGGGCGAGGCGATGATCTCCTGGGCGATCTCGTTGATCAGGAAGAGCTGGTCGATGAACCAGGGGTCGATCCGGGTGCTCTCGAAGATCTCCTCGGGCGTCGCGCCGGAGCGGATCGCGTCCATGACCCGCTTGAGCCGGCCGTCGGTCGGGACCTTGATCTCCTCCAGGAGCGCGGGCTTGTCGAGCTCGACGATCTCCTGGGTCCAGTCGAAGACCGCCTCGGGCTTCTCCAGGCTCCGCAGCGCCTTCTGCAGGGCCTCGGTGAAGTTGCGGCCGATCGCCATCGCCTCGCCGACGCTCTTCATGTGGGTGGTCAGGGTCGTGTCGGCGCCCGGGAACTTCTCGAAGGCGAAGCGCGGGACCTTGACGACGACGTAGTCGAGCGTGGGCTCGAACGACGCGGCGGTCGAGCCGTTGGGCCCGGCGGTGATGTCGTTCTCGATCTCGTCGAGGGTGTAGCCGATCGCGACCTTGGCGGCGATCTTGGCGATCGGGTAACCGGTCGCCTTGGAGGCCAGCGCGGAGGACCGCGAGACGCGCGGGTTCATCTCGATGACGATGATCCGCCCGTCGGCCGGGTTGACCGCGTACTGGATGTTGCAGCCGCCGGTGTCCACGCCGACGGCGCGGATGATGCCGATCGCGAGGTCTCGGAGCTCCTGGTACTCGCGGTCGGTCAGCGTCAGCGCCGGGGCGACGGTGATCGAGTCACCGGTGTGCACGCCCATCGGGTCGAGGTTCTCGATCGAGCAGACGATGACCGAGTTGTCCTTGCGGTCGCGCATGACCTCGAGCTCGTACTCCTTCCAGCCGAGGATGGACTCCTCCAGGAGCACCTCGGTGGTGGGGCTGGCCGCGAGGCCGGCGCCGCCAAGACGCCGCAGCTCGGTCTCGTTGTACGCGAACCCCGAGCCGGAGCCACCCATGGTGAAGCTCGGCCGGATCACGACTGGGTAGCCGAGCTCCTCGGCACCGGCGAGCAGGTCGTCGATGCTGTGGCAGATGACCGACTTTGCGCTCTCGCCGCCGAGCTCGGCGACGATCTTCTTGAACTCCTCGCGGTTCTCGCCGCGCTGGATGGCGTCGATGCTCGCGCCGATCAGCTCGACGTCGTACTTCTCCAGGATCCCGCGCTCGTCGAGCGCCACCGCGCAGTTGAGCGCAGTCTGGCCGCCGAGGGTGGCCAGCAGCGCGTCGGGGCGCTCCTTGGCGATGACCTTCTCGACGAACTCGGGGGTGATCGGCTCGACATAGGTCGCGTCGGCGAACTCCGGGTCGGTCATGATCGTGGCCGGGTTGGAGTTGACCAGGACGACCCGGATCCCCTCCTCGCGCAGCACCCGGCAGGCCTGGGTGCCGGAGTAGTCGAACTCGCAGGCCTGGCCGATGACGATCGGGCCGGAGCCGATCACGAGCACGGACTTGATGTCCTCGCGCTTGGGCATCGCTCAGACCTCCTTCGCCATGAGAGAGATGAACCGGTCGAAGAGGTAGGCGGCATCGTGCGGGCCGGCCGCTGCCTCCGGGTGGTACTGGACCGAGAAGCCCTTCAACTTTCCGGTCTCGGCGTCCTTGAGCTCGAGGCCCTCGACGCAGTCGTCGTTGAGGTTGACGTGGGAGACGGTCGCGACGCCGTACGGCGTCTTGGTCTCCTCGTCGATCGGCGCGTCGACGGCGAAGCCGTGGTTGTGGGCGGTCACCTCGACCTTGCGGGTGGTGAGGTCCATGACCGGCTGGTTGATCCCGCGGTGGCCGTACTTCAGCTTGTACGTCCCGAAGCCGAGCGCGCGGCCGAAGAGCTGGTTGCCGAAGCAGATGCCGAAGTAGGGGATGTTCTCGGCCAGCGCCGCCTGGAGCAGCTCCACCTGGCCGGTGGTCGCGGCCGGGTCGCCGGGGCCGTTGGAGTAGAAGAGCCCGTCAGGACCGCCGGAGTCGGCGCCGACCGCCTTGACGTCCTCGAGGGTCGCGGTCGCCGGGAGCACGTGCACCTCGATGCCGCGCTCGGCCATCCGCTCCGGGGTCATCTCCTTGATCCCGAGGTCGAGGGCCGCGACGGTGAACCGCTTCTCCCCCTTGGCGGGCACGACGTACGCCTCGGCGGTGCTGACCGCGTCGGAGAGGTTCGCACCGCTCATCTCGGCGGAGGCCAGCACCTTCTTCAGCAGCACCTCGGGGTCGGTGTCGATCGTCGAGATCCCGACGCGCATCGCTCCGCGCTCGCGCAGGTGGCGGGTCAGCGCGCGGGTGTCGATCCCGCTGATGCCGACCACGGACTGGTCGCGGAGGTCGTCGTCGAGGGTGCGCTTGGCGCGCCAGTTGGAGGAGACCCGGGCAGGGTCGCGGACGACGTACCCGGCCACCCAGATCCTGCGCGACTCCGGATCCTCGTCGTTCACGCCGGTGTTACCGACGTGCGGCGCGGTCATCACGACCACCTGCTGGTGGTAGCTCGGGTCGGTCAGCGTCTCCTGGTAGCCCGTCATACCGGTGGAGAAGACCGCCTCGCCGAAGGTCTCACCCTCGGCGCCGAACGACTCTCCCCGGAACGTTCGACCATCCTCGAGTACGAGGATTGCTTCTTTGTGGGCATGCAGCGGCACGCCGTACCTCCTTCTCCGCCTCACAGGACGGTGCTTAAAGGATGTCGGTCAGTTGCTGGTGACAGTATCAAGCAGATGCCGGTTGACGGCAGTTGGCGTCCGCCGCGTACGCCACCGGTGTGACGTACGCGGCAGTCGGCCTGTCCGGGTCGGACTCAGCTGTGCGAGTGGGGCGGGACGACCCCACCCTCGGACGGCTGCACGATGACGAAGCCGGCGCCGTGGAAGGCGACCTGGAACGCCTCGCCGCTGCCGCGGCCGATGAGCGCACCGGCGGTGAACGACTTCTGCAGGCTGGTCTGCAGACCGAGCGACCAGCCGACCACGGCGTTGGTGTCGGCGAAGGTCGGAGCCTCGGCGGCGTTGAGGACCACCGGGTCTCCCTGGGTGGTCACGGCGATCCAGCCGGTGCCGTGCAGCGTCGTGTTGAAGAGGCCGCCGGTGAGCATGCCGGCGCCCTGGACTCGTTCGATGTTCCACTGCAGGCCGCCGGAGAAGGCGAGCACGTGATCACCGTTGATCGAGATCCCGGAGTTGTTCAGCTGCAGGATGTGGACCTCCTTGGCGGAGTCGGCCAGGAAGACGTCGCCCTGGCCCTCGACACCCATCAGGCTGAGCCCCTCACCGGTCACGGCCCGCTTGAGGAACTTGCCCATGCCACCGCTCTGGTACTTGAACTCGACGTTGCCCTGGTAAGCCACCATCGAGCCCTGGCGTGCCTGGAACGGCTCCCCGACGCGTACGCGCAGGAGCCTCTTGTTCTGCAGCACCGCGCCGCTGCCCTCGATCTCGGCGAAACGGCCGTCGACCAGCTCACCGGAGATCCCCGCGAACGGGTCGCCCGTGGGCTGCTGGACCTGGGCCGCCTGCTGCCCGTACTGACCCGCGCCGGCCTGCGCCTGACCGCTGTCAACGTGCACGGGCTGTGCCGAGCCGACCTGCGTCGGCGCCTCCTGCTCGACGCTGACCTGAGGTGGCGTCAGGGGCGCCGTCGACTGCTGCCCGCCCGTGGACACGTGCTCGGTCCACTGGCTCCCGTCGTAGTAGCGAAGCTCGGCCTGACCGGTCGGGTCCGGGTACCACGCTGCGTCCGTCATCTCCACCCTCTGAAAACTTCGGCCGACCCATCTCAGTCGGCTCCGGTCCATCCTGGCATGCGGCCGATGTCCCGCCCACCCGTGTTCCACACGTCTCGCCCTATTCTGTGACCGTGGCGACGAGGTTCGGGGCGACCGATGCCCACTACCCAGCCTCCGGAGGTGGCCACGCCGCGCTCGTGGTGAGCGGCGAACCGGAGTTCGGATCGATCAGCGAGCAGGTGACGGCCTGGCTCGACGAGGTCGCCGACTATGCCCCAGGCAGGTTCTACGAACGGGAGCTGCCCGCGTTGACGGCCCTGCTTGCCGAGGTCGACCCGCTCGACGTACTCATCATCGACGGGTACGTCGACCTCGACCCGGCTGGACGGCCCGGCCTCGGATGGCATGCCTGGGACGCAGGGCTCGCGCCTGCTGTCATCGGCGTCGCCAAGACCAGCTTTCGCGCCGCAACCCACGCCGAGCAGGTGCTGCGCGGATCCTCGACCAGGCCGTTGTACGTCACGGCCGCCGGCATGCCACGGACAGATGCCGCCGACCTGGTCCGCAACATGTCCGGCACCGCCCGCCTCCCCGACGCCCTGCGACTCGTCGATCGACTTGCCCGCGCTGTGAGCGGTGCCGACTGAGGCTCAGGCACCGAGGGTCTTCAGCTTGTCGAGCATCCGGCCCATGTGGGGGTCGAACAGTCCCGGGTCGGCGGCGCGGATCTCCGCGGGTGTCCACCAGCGCACGCCGGCGTACTCCCGCTCGTCCGGCTCCAACGGGTCCTGACGGTCATGGGCGAGGACGAACCAGAGACTGACGTCGGTGTGCGGGTCGGGGCGGTCGGAGCGGGTGGTGTTCACGGTGATGAACAGCGGGCGTGGTCCGAGGTCCGGGTGGAATCGCGCCTCCACACCGAGCTCCTCGACGCATTCACGACGCGCGGTGTCTGCGGGATTCTCGTCTGGCTCGACGTGACCGCCCGACGGCAGCCAGAGGCCCGACTTGCGGTGGTCCCCCAGCAGGATGTGGCCGGTGACCGGGTCGACGAGCAGGAAGTAGGAGACCAGATGTTTGGCCGGCTCGGTCGGAGCGGTGGTGCGCCGGAACACATCTTCGGTCACGCACAGCCAAGCCGACGCGTCGGCGATGTGGCCGCTCTCCACCGCGTCCATCGGCTCGATCGAGTCCACCATGATCGAGATGTCGGTCAGCAGTCGGTCCTCCGGGCTCATGGTCGGGCAGCCTAGAGACGACCACCGACATTTGACTCGGACATTCGGCTGCACCCAGCCCCAGGTGAGTGCGACACGTTGTGACGGTCGTCGCAGGTCATTGCGTTGCACGGTGGGCACCGCTAGCGTTTTGCTGTTTCATCCAGCTTTCCGTGCGGGGGTACGCCATGACCGAGACGTCGATCAGCATCGATGAGGAGCTGTTGGCCGAGGCGAGGAAGGTTGCCGGGACGACGACCAACCAGGCTGCCATCGACCATGCCCTGCGCGACCTGGTCGATCGGGAGACGGCCGCCGTCGAGTTCGATCGCATCGTCGAGCGCGAGCTCGGCGACACGAAGGTCACGCTGGAGTTCTAGGCTCGCCTCAGGCGACCCTCTGGCCGATCGCGTCTGCGGGGATCGGCCAGAATTCGGTGTCGGTCGCGAGGTGGACGACTCCGACCGGGACAGCAGCAGCTCGACATGCTTCGTAGAGATCGGCCGCGTTCTTCTGGTCGGTCGGGCTCGGGGGGCCGTCGTCCGGCCGGCACAGCAGGAACTCCACTCGGTCGAAGCCCATGTCGGACACCAGATGACTCATCACCGTCGCAACGCTCTCAGCGCCGTCGGATCCGATGTCGGCGGGCATGTCCTCGATCTGGCTCAGCTGCGGGAACGGGACGCCGTCGGCGCCGACGAACATGAACCACAGGCGTGGCTCGGGCCAGCCGAGCGGGTTGATCAGGTGCCGCCAGGCGGCCTCGACGTCGGCCTGGGTGCGGAGGACTGGAGCGTACGGAGTCTTGTCGGTCATGGGTCCACCGCACCACGGGTCGCGGGCGGGGACAACGAGGATCTGAACGCCTGTGGACAACTCGGCTCATCCACAGGCGTTCGCCCGCAACTGGCCCGTCAGGGCTCGATCCGGTGCTCCGGACCCGACCAGCGCCGGCGCAGCCAGCGGTCGTGAGAGGCGACGACGATGGTGCCGGGCGTGACCCCGATCGCCTCCTCCAGCTCGCCCGCCAAGTTGAGCGAGATGTGGTTGGTCGGCTCGTCGAGGAGCAGCAGGTCCGGGCCGGTGGCGATGGCGATCGCCAGGTCGAGCCGGCGTCGCTGGCCCACGCTGAGCGCGCCGACCGGCCGGTTGAGGTCGCGCGGATGCACCAGGCCCAGGTCACGTAGCGGCACCTGGGCCGCCAGCGCCTCCCCGACCGTCTCCCGGTAGACGTCGTCGACCTTGCGGCGCAGATCTCCGAACTGAGGGTCCTGGGTGAGCTCCTCGACGTGCCGGGCGCTGACCTGGACCTCCCCGGAGGTCGGCTTGACGCGACCGGACAGCACCCCGAGCAGCGTGGACTTCCCACTGCCGTTGGGGCCGGTGACCAGCAGGTGCTCCCCCGCCATGATGTCCAGGATCGGCAGTCTGACCCGACTCTCGACGATCAGGTCGCGGACGACGACCATCCGGCCGCTGGCACCGGCAGCCGACAGCGCCGCGTTGAGCCTCAGGGGCGCCGGCGGCTTGCGCACCTGCCCCTCCTCGGCCTCCTCCAGACGCCGGTTGGCGTCCTTCTTGCGACGTGCGACGGTCCGCTCGACGTTGCTGCCCTTGAACTTGTAGATGAACTTGTCGTTGTCGGTCGGGCCGCGGTTGTGAGCGATCGCGTCGTTGCCGATCTTGGTCGCGGTACGAAGTCGCTTGAGCTCCTCCTGCTGCTCCGCGTAGGTCTGCTCCCACCGCTCGCGCGCGGCCTTGCGTGCCTCCTCATAGGCAGTCCAGCCACCGCCGAAGAGACGACCGCCGGTGCCGTCGGTGCCGAAGGCCGTCGGGTCGAGGTCGAACAGCCCGGTGGCGACCTCGTCGAGGAACACGCGGTCGTGGGAGGCCATCAGCACGACGCCGGGCAGCTCACGCAGGAACTCCGCCAACGCCGCGACCGCCTCGTCGTCGAGGTGGTTGGTCGGCTCGTCGAGCAGCAGTGCGTCCGGCCGGCGGGTGATCGCGGTCGCGAGGGCGAGCCTGGTTCGCTGACCGCCCGACAGGGTGCTGATCGGGCGGTCCCGGTCGAGTCCGCTCAGACCGAGGCGTTCCGCGGCCAGGATGGCCCGCCGGTCGGCGTCCCAGGCGTCGTGTGCGACCGCGAAGTCGAGCGCACTCGCATAGGTCTCGGAAACCTCGGGATCGTCGAGCCGGTCGGCGAGCGTCTCGACCGTGGCGACAGCCTCGCGAAGCGGGCGCAACGTCGTGGCGAGTACGTCCTCGATGCTCGCCGTGTCCCGGAACGGCGGCTCCTGCGGCAGCCAGACACAGTCCTCAGGCGCCTCGACCGTGCCGCTGCGCTGGGCGGTGCGCGGCAGCGCCGGATTCGAGGGTGAGTCTGCGATGGCGCGGAGCAACGTGGACTTGCCGACGCCGTTCTCCCCCACGAGCGCGATCCGCTCCCCTGGGGAGACGGTCAGGTCGATCCCGGTGAGGACGGAGCCGTTGCGGAAGGAGACGGACAGGTCGCGGACGACGATCGGTCCAGAGATGACGGAAGATGACATGAGAGCGCTGCCTTCGGGTTCAAGGACGACCCGCCGGGCATCTGCCTCGGGCGCGGGTCGGGGTCAGCGCGAGATCTTCATGATGCGACAAGCGTACGTGGTCGGCGACAGCGCCGTCCAACTGGTTTCTCAGCCGCGCAGGATCTTCTCCATGGCCTTGCCCTTGGCCAGCTCGTCGACGAGCTTGTCGAGGTAGCGCACCTGGCGCATGACCGGGTCCTCGATCTCCTGGACGCGTACACCGCAGACCACACCGGTGATCAGGTCGGAGGCCGGGTTGAGGTCGGCGGCGGCGAAGAAGTCCTCGAAGCTCGTCTCGGCCTCGATGTGCTTGGCGATCGCATTGTCGTCGAACCCGGTCAGCCAGGTGATGACCTGGTGCAGCTCAGCCTTGGTCCGGCCCTTCTTCTCCACCTTGGTCACGTAGTGCGGGTAGACGGAGCCGAAGGGCATCTTGTAGACGCGCTCGAGGTTATCCACGTCCCCGAGCCTAACCCGGCCGCTCCGCGACGAGCTGGTACATCCCGGCGATGCGTACGAACGGCTCCTGGTCGCACAGCGCACGCTCGAGCTCGAGGAGCGCGTCGAAGTAGGCGGGATCGTTCTTGGCCTCGTTGTCGGTGAGGAGGTCGTTGGCGATCCTGGTGCCGAAGCGGCCGGTCAGGCGAAGCCCGGCAGCGGCGAGCTCGGCCTCGAGGTCGGGGGCCGAGACCTTGCGTACGTCATGGTCGAAGGTCACGGTGCGCTTGGTGTCGGCGTGCAGTTCGGTGAGCGCGGCCTCGGGCCCGTCCGTGACCAGCTGGCGCAGCACCATGCTCGCCGGGTTGGGGACCATCACCGACAGCCGGCCGCCGGGCCGGACCGCGGCCGCCAGGCGGCGTACGTCGCCGGCGTCGGCCGGCCGATAGTGGAGCACGAAGTGGCACAGCACCAGATCCCACTCGCCCTCGGACAGTTCGTCGAGGCCGCCGACGAGCGTGGTGAGCAACGCGCCGGCCTCCGCCGCCCGCCGCTCCGCCTCGGCCAGCCAGGACGCGGACGGATCGAGGATCGTGACCTCGTGCCCGGCCAGAGCAAGAGGGAGCGAGTCCATCCCGTCACCGCCACCGACGTCGAGGATCCGCAGCCGCTCGCCCTGGTTCTCGGCCAGCTCGGCACACTGGCCCGCGAGGATCTCCTCGATCACGGTGTAGCGGATGCGGGCCCAGGGGGTCTCGGTGTAGGCGCGCCACTGTTCGAGCTTGTCGGAGAAGACGTCGGTCATGGCGGTGGAGCCTAGCCACACCTGGTGCCACAGCCCGCGCCGGCTGCACCGGCACACCCTGCCGCAGGGCGAACGAAAATTCGTTCGCCCTCCCAGGACTCGCCGCGGCAGCCGACCGCGAATCAGCCGAGTTCCCCTCGCGTCACGCTCAGGGTCGGACGCCTCAGCGCCGTACGAACGAAAATTCGTTCGCAATCCCAAGGCCCGCCACCCCGCGGCCGAGGGCTATTCGCCGTAGGTCTTCTTCCCGCGCAGGAAGGTGGACACGACGCGACCGGTGAGCTTGCGGTCATGCCACGGGTTGTTGCGCGAGAGAGACAGGGACCGATCCCGGTCCACGACGTAGGTCGCAGCCGGGTCGGCCAGGGTCAGGTTGGCCGGCTCGCCGACCGCGATCGGGCGGCCATGGCCCTCGAGGCCCGCGATCCGGGCCGGGGTCGTGGACATCACCCGGGCAACGCCGGACCAGTCCAGCAGCCCGGAGGAGACCATCACGGTCGAGACGACCGAGAGCGCCTCCTCGAGCCCGAGCATCCCGAAGGCGGCGTCGACGAAGGCGTGCTCCTTGTCCTGACGCGCGTGCGGGGCGTGGTCGGTGGCGACCGCGTCGATGGTGCCGTCGGCCAGCGCCGCGCGCAGCGCCTCGACGTCCTCCGCGGGACGCAGCGGCGGGTTGACCTTGAAGGTCGGGTCGTAGCCGGCCAGCAGGTCGGTGGTCAGCAGGAGGTGGTGCGGGGTGACCTCTGCGGTGACCGCCCAGCTCCCGTCCTTCTCCGCCTGGGCCTTCGCCCAGCGGAGCACCTCGACGGTGCCGGCGGTGGAGGCATGGGCGACGTGGACGCGCGAGCCGGTGTGACGCGCCAGCATCACGTCACGGGCGACGATGACCTCTTCGGCGACACCCGGCCAACTGGGAAGACCGAGCCGCCCGGAGAGCTCACCCTCGTGGCAGCAGGCCGAACCGTAGGGTGCCAGCGAAGGGTCCTGGGAGTGCTGGGAGATCACGCCGCCGAACGCCTTGACGTATTCCAGCGCCCGTCGCATCACCCGCGGGTCCGAGACGCAGCGGCCGTCGTCGGAGAAGACCTTGACGCCGGCCCGGGAGCGGTTCATCAAGGACAGCTCGGCGAGCTCCTCGCCGGCTAAGCCCTTGGTCACCGCGCCGACGGGGAACACGTCGGCCAGCCCCGCCTCACGACCGAGCTCCCACACCGAGACCGCAGCCTCGGCCGTGTCGGTGACCGGCGAGGTGTTGGCCATCGCGAGCACCGCGGTGTAGCCGCCCGCAGCGGCCGCCGCCGCGCCTGAGGCCACCGTCTCCGCGTCCTCGCGGCCCGGCTGGCGCAGATGGGTGTGCAGGTCGACCAGCCCGGGGAGGAGGACGAGGCCGGCGGCATCCACCACCTCGTCAGCAGAGGCGTCCGCCGAGAGCGAGCCGATCTCCCGGATCGCTCCCCCCTCGACGTACACATCGGTCGGCGCGGCCCCGAGGACGGAGGCACCCTTGATCAACAGACTCATGCGGACTCCTCGCCGGCAAGCAGGTGGTAGAGGACAGACATCCGGATCGCGACCCCGGCCGAGACTTGGTCGAGGATCCGTGAGGAGGCGGCGTCGGCGGCCTCGGGAGAGATCTCCAGGCCGCGGTTCATCGGCCCGGGGTGCAGGATCGGCGCACCCTCGCGCAGCATTCCCAGCCGCTGACGGGTGAGCCCGTAGCCGACGGTGTACTCCCGCGAGGTCGGGAAGAAACCACCGCTCATCCGCTCCCGCTGGACGCGCAGCATCATCACCGCGTCGGCCTCCGGCAGCACCTCGTCCAGGTGGTAGGAGGTGGCGAAGCCGTCGGCCTTGGCCCAGTCGGTCACGCCTGCGGGCATCAGCGTGGGCGGGGCCACGGCGACCACGGACGCCCCCAGCTTGGTCAGCGACTTCACGTTGGACCGGAACACCCGCGAGTGGGTCAGGTCGCCGACGATCGCAATCCGCTTTCCCTCCAGCGAGCCGGGTCCGCCGAGCTGGCGCTGCAGGGTGTAGCCGTCGAGAAGCGCCTGGGTCGGGTGCTCGTGGGTCCCGTCGCCGGCGTTGACGACGGGGATGTCGAGCCAGCCCGCGACCTGATGGGCGGCGCCGGAGGCCGAGTGACGCATCACCAGACCGTCGACCCCCATCGCGGTCACGGTCAGCACGGTGTCACGCAACGACTCGCCCTTCGAGGCCGAGGAGCCCTTCGCCGACAGGTTGATCACGTCGGCGGAGAGCCACTTTCCGGCGATCTCGAACGAGGACCGAGTGCGGGTGGAGTCCTCGAAGAACAGGTTGATCACGGTGCGCCCGCGCAGCGCCGGGAGCTTCTTGACCTCGCGCTTCTGGACGTCGTGCATCTCGGCGGCGGTCGCGAAGAGCTGCTGGATCTCCTCAGCGCTCACGTCGTCGATGGACAGCAGATGACGGGTCATGCCCTCGTCACTCCTTCGAGCTCGACGATGCGTACCTCGTCGATGCCGTCGGTCTCCTCCAAGCTCAGCCCGACCCGCTCGGAGCGCGCCGTCGGGAGGTTCTTGCCGACATGGTCGGCGCGGATGGGCAGCTGCCGGTGGCCGCGGTCGACGAGAACAGCCAGACGTACGACGGCGGGACGGCCGTAGTCGGCCAGTGCGTCGAGCGCGGCGCGGACGGTGCGGCCCGAGAAGAGCACGTCGTCGACCAGCACGACGGTCTTGCCGTCGATGCCGACGGGTGGGATCTCGGTGTGATGCGGGGCCCGGGTGGGATGGGTGCGCAGGTCGTCGCGGTACATCGTCACGTCGAGCGCACCGTGGGCCACCGGATGGCCCTCGGCGGTCTCGATCCGCGCGGCGATCCGCCGCGCCAACGGCACACCGCGGGTGTGCAGACCGAGGAGGACCAGATCCTCCGCGTCGCGGTTGCGCTCCAGGATCTCGTGGGAGATCCGGGTCAGCGCCCGGGAGATGTCACGGGCATCGAGCACGATACGGCCGTCGACGGACGGCTCGAACACACGCTCAGGGGCAGGCTCAGACAAGGTCAGGTCTCCTTCTCCGCCTCACGGGACGGCTCGTTAAAGGATCGGGCCAACCCTATCGTCACTCCAGGTCGATCAGCACTTTCCCGACGGCGCCCGCCTCGACCGCGTCGTGGGCGGCGGCGGTCTCCTCGAGCCGGTAGTGGTGAAGAGGTACGCCGGCCTCCGAGCCCACCCGCAGCGCCCCTGCCGCCACGGCGGCGGTGACGTCGTCGGCCGCGGCCCGGATCTGCGTCTCCTCGACACCGTAGAGCTGGATGAACTGGTAGCGCAGGTTGAGCGAGAAGGTCGCCCGCAGAGGCATGGTGAGCTCGTCGCCGCCGTTGTTGGCATAGATGGCGATCGTGCCGCGGTTGGCGATGACCGCTCGGTCCACGTCGTTGTTGACCGCGGGGGCGACCTCGACGATCTGGTCGACGCCTTCGGGCGCGATCTCCCGGATCGCGTTCCCCAGGCGGCCGAGACCCACCTCGCGGTAGTTCACGACGTGATGTGCACCGGCGGCCTTCGCCAGCGCGGCCTTCTCAGCGGAGCTGATCGTGGTGATCACCGTCGCCCCCGCCCACACGGCCAGCTGGATGGCGGCGTTCCCGACGGCTCCGGCGCCCCCGTGGACCAGGATGGTGAGCCCGCTGAACGACCCCGGAGCCACCCTCTCCACCGCTCCTGAGGTGAGCGCCCGGTGGGCGGTCATCGCCGGGACCCCGAGCGAGGCGCCCAGGTCGAAGGACGCGCCTGCGGGCAGCTCGACCGCCTTGCGGGCCGGCACGGTGACGTACTCGGCTGCGGTCCCCCAGGCCTGCCCGTGCTGGGCCATGAAGAGCCAGACCGGCTGCCCGACGATGTGGGTGCTCACCCCATCGCCGATCTCCTCGACCACACCCGCGCCGTCCTGACCCGGGGTCGCCTCCGGAGTGCTGAGCGTCCCGCTCAGGCCGGCGCGTAGCTTCCAGTCGGTCGGGTTGACCCCCGCCCGCACCAGCCTGACCAGGACCTCACCGGGGCCGGGCTTCGACACCGGCCGGTCGATCAGCTTCATGACGGAGGAGGGGCCGTTCTCGGCGTAGACGATCGCGCGCATACGAGGACCCTAGCCTGGAACCGGACGGGCACTTCGTGGTCCCACAGGGCGTGCCTACAGCGCGTGCGCCATCCCAGCGCAGGCCTTCAGCCACGACATCTTCGTCTCCTCCGAGAGCTGGGAGTACTGCACCGTGGATCCGGCGACGAGCACCGGGTCGAACGGGACCCGGTAGACCCCCCTGGTGCGCTGCTGGTAGACCTCGGTGAGGTCGCGGGCCAGGTTGGTGTCGACCTTCGGGGACGGGTCGGAGAGCACCGTGATCGTCTTCAGCTTGAGGTCGGCGTAGCCGGACTCCTGGAGCGCGTCGAGCATCCACAGTCCGCTGTAGCCGGTGTCCTCGCGCACCGTCGAGGTCACCACCAGCAGGTCGGCGGTGTCAGCGGCGGCCAGCCAGTTCTCGGCGCGCATGTTGTTGCCGGTGTCGACCAGGATCACCTTGTAGAAGCGCTCGAGGAGCTGGTGGACCTGCGCGAAGTCGTCGGCGTGGATCTGACCGGTGACATCAGGACGCTCGTCGGAGGCGAGCACGTCGAAGTGGGCATCGCCCTGGGAGCGTACGAAGGCACCCAGGTCACCGATACGGGACTGGTAGACGTTGTTGAACGCGGCCAGGTTGTCGAGCAGCTCGCGGGTGGTGTTGCGGTGGGTGCTCCGCATGCCCCGGATGCCGAGGGTGCCGCGGGTCTCGTTGTTGTCCCAGGCCACGATTCCCCCGCCGCGTACGGTGCCGAAGGTGTAGCCGGCGGCGAGCACGCCCGTGGTCTTGGCGGCGCCGCCCTTGGGGTTGATGAAGCAGATGGTGCGGGGTCCGTCGAAGTCGCGCTGGATCATCGCCCGGTCCTGCTCGAAGGCGACCTCGGCGGCGCCCATCCTCGGGCTGATCAGCCCGCCGGACATCTTCCTGACCGCACCTCGCCAACCCCAGGTCGCGGGGCCGAACCCGGCAGACTCCGCGCGCCGGTCGAGGAAGTCGGTCGCAGTGGGGACCTCCTGCCCGTGGACACCCGGGGGCGGCGGCACTGCGCCAGATGGAGCGGGCGCGGCCGTCGGGGCGGGCGGGGCGGGCGTCGAGGTGACCTGTGGGTTGGTGATGCGAGTCGCCTCCTGACTCGGGTCGACATGAGGATAGGGCTGGGCGTTGGGGTTGGTGCGCGGCCCGCTGGGGTCCGGCCGCGAGGGCTGCTGCGGCTGTCCCTCCGAGCCCGGCGGAGGCGGTGTCACCCAGTGTGAGGGTGCGCCGGTCGGCCGGGTGCGCGAGTCCGGCTCGTCATAGGGGTTGTTCTCCTGAGTCATGCGCTCTCCGAATACGGGTCTGGTTGGCGGCCCATCTCAGCCTTGAGTCCAAACATACGGTCCCGACCGAAGCAATCGTCCATAACCGGAAAACAGACGCGTCGTGCCGCACCCTGAAATGACGGCACGCCTGTCCGGAACGGTCCAGGACAGGCGTACGTCTCGTGCTGATCAGGCCTTGGGGAGGTCCTTCGCGACCGCGGCGAGCACGCCGTTGACGAAGGACGGCGAGTCATCGGTCGAGAGCTCGGTCACCAGGGCGGTCGCCTCGCTGATCGCGACCTCGGCGGCGACATCGCCGTCGAGGAGCTCCCACACACCGATGCGCAGGACGTTGCGGTCGACCGCAGGCATCCGGGTCAGCGTCCAGTCGTGGGCGTGGCCGGAGATCAGGGCGTCGATCCGCTCGGCCTCGGCGACCACGCCACGGACGAGCTTGACCGTGAACGGGTTGTTGGGAACCTGGCCGTCGCCGATCTGCTGGTCGAGCAGATCACCGGCGGAGAGACCCCGCGCCTCGGCGGCGAAGAGCAGGTCCAGGGCCCGCTTGCGGGCCTTGGACCGTGCGGTCGCGACGTGAGCCACAGGTCAGCCCTTGACGCGGGAGAGGTAGGAGCCACCGTCGCGGGTGTCGACCTTGATCTTCTCGCCCTGCTCGATGAAGAGGGGCACCTGGATCTCGGCGCCGGTCTCGAGGGTGGCCGGCTTGGTGCGGCCGGTGGCCGAGTCACCCATGACGCCGGGCTCGGTGTAGGAGATGACGAGCTCGACCGACGGCGGGAGCTCGACGAAGAGGACGCGACCCTCGTTGGTGGCCAGGATGACCTCCTGGTTCTCCAGGAGGAAGCCGGCGCCGTCACCGATGATCTCCGGGGTGACCTCGACCTGGTCGAAGTCGGCGACGTCCATGAAGACGAAGTTGTTGCCGTCGTTATAGAGGTACTGGAACGAGCGGCGGTCGACCGTGGCGGTCTCGACCTTGGTGCCGGCGTTGAAGGTCTTGTCGACGTTCTTGCCCGACTCGACGTTCTTCATCTTGGTGCGGACGAAGGCCGGACCCTTGCCGGGCTTCACGTGCTGGAACTCGACCACCTGCCAGAGCTGGCCCTCGAGCTTCAGCACCATGCCGTTCTTGAGGTCGTTCGTCGTCGCCATAACCGTCCGTCAGCCTTCGTCTCTGTCGTCCTGCAGCCTTGCAGGCCTGGTTGTCAATGTTCCTGGGTTCGCAGGGCCCTGAGGGCCAGGGGGAATCCTAGTCAACGAGACGCACGCCGACCCAATCCGTCACCGATGACTCACTCGCTGAGGCTCGTTCACCGAGACCCGAGCTGGGCGGCAACGACCTCGAGCGCCTCGCGATAGCCGTCGAGGCCCTTGCCCGCCACGACCGCGACCGCGTGGGGGGTGATCACGCTGGTGTGCCGGAAGACCTCGGGCCGCTCGAGAGGCTCGGAGATGTGCACCTCGACCAGCGGAGCGGTCAGCTGTGCGCAGGCGTCGTAGATGGCGTAGGAGTAGTGGGTCCAGGCGCCGGCGTTGAGCACGACCGGGGTCTCCTTGTCGGCAGCGGCGTTGAGCCAGTCGACCATGTCGCCCTCGTGGTTGGTCTGACGTACGTCCGCGGCGAAGCCGAGCCCATGACCCCAGTCGACGCACATCGCGGCGAGCTCGTTGAGGGTGGTGTGCCCGTAGATCTCGGGCTGACGCTTCCCTAGACGCCCGAGGTTGGGGCCGTTGAGGACCAGGACCGGCTGCAGCTTCTTGCTCACCGGGCCATCCTGTCACGGCCCTCGCCACGACTTCGGGCTCGTCTCGGCGCGGGACGGCGATCCCAATCTAAGCGCTCACTTATATTGTGCGACACTGGAAAGTGACACCCAGAGACTCCGACACGAGGATGGCCGATGAACGAGGCCCGCACCAGCACCCAGGCACGCGGAGACCGCAGCCGTGCCCGCCTGCTCGACGCGGCGGTCCAGGCCTTCTCCGCCAAGGGTTTCCACGGCACCAGCACCCGCGACATCGCCACGGCGGCCGGGCTGAGCCCGGCGGCCGTCTACGTGCACCACCGCTCCAAGGAGGAGCTGCTGCACGCGATCGCGGCGCGCGGCCACGAGGTGATCCTCGAGGCGGTCACCGACGCGGTGCGCTCGGGCAGCACCCCTGCCGAACGGGTAGCCGGCGCCGTACGCACCTATGTCCTCTTCCACGCCCGCTCCCACACGACGGCGCGGGTCATCAACTACGAGCTCGCTGCGCTGACCGACGAGCACCTGCGCGAGATCGCGGCCCTGCGCCGCGCCATCGACACCGTCATGCGTGAGGTCGTCGAGGAGGGCGTACGCAGCGGCGACTTCGACACCCCCGACTCCGCCAAGGCCGCCACCGCCCTGCTCTCGCTCGGCATCGATCTGGCCCGGTGGTATCGCGACGACGGCTCCTGGACCCCCGAGTCCCTCGCCGACTTCTACGCGGACCTCGCCCTCCGCGTCGTCGGCGCCCGCCCCTGACCTTTCGAACGACGACCAGCGCCCCCTAGAAGAAGCACCGAGGAGAAAGCACCGCCATGCGCCGCACGATCTACACCGAGGACCACCAGTCCTTCCGCGAGACCATCCGCTCGTTCATCGAGAAGGAGGTCACCCCTGTCTATGACGAGTGGTACGAGGCCGGGATCGTCCCCCACGACTTCTACCTCAAGCTCGGTGAGCTCGGCGTGTGGGGCATCCAGGTGCCCGAGGAGTACGGCGGCGCCGGGATCGAGTCGTTCAAGTACTCCGCGGTCATGACCGAGGAGCTCGCCCGCGCCGGGGTCTCCTTCGGCGGTTCGAGCACTCACGTCGGGCTCTGCCTGCCCTACCTTCTCAAGCTGGGCACCAAGGAGCAGATGGAGCGCTGGATGCCGGGCTTCGTCGCCGGCTCCGAGATGTGGGCGATCGCGATGACCGAGCCGGGCACCGGGTCCGACCTCGCCGGGATGACGACCAACGCCAAGCTCACCGACGATGGCAAGCACTACGTCCTGAACGGTGCGAAGACCTTCATCACCGGCGGCGTCAACGCCGACCGGGTGATCGTCTGCGCCCGCACCGCGCCGGCGACCCCCGAGGACCGCCGCGCCGGGATCACCCTGCTCGCCGTCGACACGACCCTCCCCGGGTACGAGGTCGGCCGCAAGCTCGACAAGCTCGGGCTCAAGGTCTCCGACACCGCCGAGCTCTCCTTCACCGACGTGCACGTCCCGGTCGAGGACGTCCTCGGCGAGGTCGGCAAGGGCTTCTCCTACCTCGGCCAGAACCTCCCGGTCGAGCGTCTCGGCATCGCCGTCGGCGCCTACGCGCAGGCCGCGGCCGCGATCGAGTTCGCCAAGAAGTACGTCGCCGAGCGCAAGGTCTTCGGCACCACTGTCGCCTCCTTCCAGAACACCAAGTTCGAGCTGGCCGCGTGCAAGGCCGAGGTCGACGCCGCAGAGGCCGTGGTCGACCGCGCCATCGAGGCCGAGGACGCCGGCATCCTCACCGCCGCCGAGGCCGCCTCGGCCAAGCTGTTCTGCACCGAGGTCGCCCACCGTGTCATCGACCGCTGCCTGCAGCTCCACGGCGGCTACGGCTACATGAACGAGTACCCCATCGCCCGCCTCTACGCCGACAACCGCGTGAACCGCATCTACGGCGGCACCTCCGAGGTCATGAAGCTGATCATCGCCAAGGACATGGGTCTCTGAGTCGCGACGTGGGAGTCCTGAGGTCACCTGGTGACCTCAGGACTCCCACATCCGCTCGCGCGCATAGCGGGCGGCCCCGCTGACGTTCAGCCCGCGACGACCTCGTACGCCGCCCGCAGCTGCTCCTCCGACGGACCGGTGAGGATGCGGGGCACGGCGAGGTCGTGGAGGACGAGGAAGCGGAGGACGGAGCCGCGGGCCTTCTTGTCGACCCGCATGGCGCCGATGAGGTCGTCGAAGCCCGCCTCGACACCGAGCTCCTCGACCGTGGTCGGGAGACCGACCTTCGCGAACGTCGGCGCGTGCCGGGCGGCGACCTCGTCGGAGAGGACCCCAGCCAGCCGGGCGAGCTCGGCGGCGTACACGCAGCCGACGGCGACCGCGTCACCGTGGCGGATCGAGTAGCCGGAGTGCCTCTCGAGGGCGTGGGCGAGGGTGTGACCGTAGTTGAGCGTCTCGCGTCCCGGGTGGCCGTCGGTGCCGCCGGTCTCCTTCAGATCGACGGCGACGACCTCCGCCTTGACCCGGATCGCGCGCTCGACCAGCTCGGCCAGGACCGGCGAGTCGGCGGTGAGCTTGTCGGTCTCGTCGACCAGCCGCAGGATCTCCGGGTCGGCGATGAAGCCGCACTTGACGACCTCGCCGAGCCCGGCGACAAGGTCAGCCTCCGGCAGGGTCTCGAGCAGCGCGAGGTCGCACAGCACGCCGGCGGGCTCGTGGAACGCGCCGACGAGGTTCTTGCCCGCGCCGGTGTTGACCCCGGTCTTGCCGCCGACCGCAGCGTCGACCATGGCGAGCACGGTGGTGGGGATGTGCACGACGCACACCCCGCGCAGCCAGCCGGCAGCGACCCAGCCGCCGAGGTCGGTGGTCGCGCCGCCACCGAAGGTGACCACGGCGTCGGATCGGGTGAAGCCCCTCTCCCCCAGCGCCTCCCAGCAGTCGGCGGCGACCGCGACGGTCTTCTGGGCCTCGCCGCTGGGCAGCCCGAGGCCGAGCACGTCGTAGTGCTCGAGCAGCTCCTGGACCACCGGCTCGGCCTGCTCGGCCAGCTCGGCGGCGTAGAGGAACGCCACCCGCTGTACAGAGTCGCCCAGGAGCCCCTGCAGCCGCGTGGCCAGGCCGGAGCCGATCACGACGTCGTAAGGCGCGGCGCTCTCGACCCGAATGACTGTCTCGTTCAACGTCTGCCCCGTCGTGTCAGTTGCGGTTTCCCGCCGTGGCGGGGTTCTGCCCGCTCAGCGCGGCGGCGATCTCGTCGGCTACGTCGGCCGCAGCGCGGTCGTCGGTGTCGACGATCAGCGTCGCGACGGACTCATAGATGGGTGCGCGCTCCTCCAGGAGCGCCTTGATGCGGCCGCGTACGTTGCCGAGCAGCAGCGGACGGCCCGAGCCGAGCCCGACCCGCTTGACCGCGTCTGCGACGCCGACACGCAGGTAGACGACCGTGTGCCCCTCCAGCAGGGCCCGGGTCTGCTCGGCCAGGACGGCGCCGCCACCGAGGGAGACGACGCCCTCGTGCTCGACGAGTGCCGCCGCGACGGCGGAGGCCTCGACCGTACGGAAGTGCTCCTCACCCTCGTCGACGAAGATGTCCTGCACGCTCTTGCCGGCAGCGGCGGCGATGTCCGCGTCGGTGTCACGCAGGGCGACCCCGAGCCGGGAGGCGAGCAGCGCCCCGACCGTCGACTTGCCCGCGCCCATGGGGCCGACGAGCACGACAGCCGCCATCAGACGTACCTCAGGTTCTCGAGGTAGGCCTTGGCGTTGCGCGCGGTCTCCCCGACCGAGTCGCCGCCGAACTTCTCCAGCGCCGCCTCGGCCAGGACGAGCGCGACCATCGCCTCCGCGACGACACCGGCGGCGGGCACCGCACAGACGTCGGAGCGCTGGTGGTGCGCCACCGTCGACTCGCCGGTGGCGACGTCGACGGTGCGCAACGCCCGGGGCACGGTCGCGATCGGCTTCATCGCGGCGCGCACGCGCAGGATCTCGCCGGTCGACATGCCGCCCTCGGTGCCGCCGGAGCGCCCGGTCGCACGCCGGATGCCGTCCTCGGAGGGGACGATCTCGTCGTGCGCCTGGGAGCCCGGGGTCGCGGCGAGCTCGAACCCGTCACCGACCTCGACTCCCTTGATCGCCTGGATGCCCATCAGCGCACCGGCCAGGCGCGCGTCGAGGCGTCGGTCCCAGTGCACGTGAGAGCCGAGACCCGGCGGCAGGCCGTGGACGACGACCTCGACGACACCGCCGAGGGTGTCGCCGTCCTTGTGGGCCTGGTCGATCCGGGCGACCATCTGCTTGGAGCCGTCAGGATCCAGGACCCGCACCGGGTCCTCGTCGAGGCGGGCCACGTCCTCGGGCGCGGGGACGTCGCGGCCCGGCGTACGGACCCCGCCGATCTCCAGGACGTGGGAGACGAGGCGGACGCCGAGCGTCTGCTCCAGGAAGGCCGAGGCGACCGCGCCGAGGGCGACCCGGGCCGCGGTCTCGCGGGCCGAGGCGCGCTCCAGGATCGGGCGGGCGTCGTCGAAGTCGTACTTCTGCATCCCGACCAGGTCGGCGTGGCCGGGTCGCGGCCGGGTCAGCGGCGCGTTGCGGGCCTGGCCGGCCAGCACCTCGGGGTCGACCGGGTCGGAGGCCATCACGGTCTCCCACTTGGGCCACTCGGTGTTGCCGATCTCGATCGCGACCGGTCCGCCCTGCGACTCCCCGTGGCGTACGCCGCCGGTGATCCGCACCTGGTCCTTCTCGAACTTCATCCGGGCACCGCGCCCATAGCCGAGCCGGCGCCGGGCCAGGGCATCAGCGATGTCGTCAGAGGTGATCCGGACATGGGCGGGCAGACCCTCCATCACGGCCGTCAGAGACGGACCGTGGGACTCGCCCGCAGTGAGCCAACGCAACATGGCGTCAGTCTTTCATCCCGGCCGCACCAGCCCGTGCACCCGGGCTCAAAGCGAGACGGCGAGCACGCCGAGGAGCATCCCCAAGATCATGAAGGGCCCGTACGCCAGGGGCTCGCGCATCGCCTCACGCGAGCGCCGCGCGAGCGCACGTCCGATGCCCCAGAGGCCGAAGATGGCCAGCCCGGACCAGAGTCCGACCGCGAGCTCGTCCCAGCCGAGGCGACCGAGGACCAGGCCGGCGAGCGCCGCGAGCCGTACGTCACCGAAGCCCATCGCGTGCGGCACCAGCCGCCACAGCAGCCAGAACGCCGAGCGAGCCAGGACGAGTCCGACGACCGCACCGATGACGGCTCCGACCTCGCGCACCCACAGCCACTCGAGGCCGACCGCCAGCAGGCCCGCGGCGGTGGCGGCCAGGATCGGCTGCTTCGGCAGCCGCTGCACCCGCCAGTCGACGTACGCCAGCAGCACCAGGAGCGGCACGAGCGGAACCAGGAAGACCATCAGCCGCGAGGGCTCCACCTGCCAGGCCAACAGCGCGGCGACCGCCGCGGAGAGGCTCACCGCGAGCGGGAGGAGCACGGCCGGTCCGGCCAGGTCGGCATAGCGGGACACCGGCGGGTCGTCGACTGGTTCGGGGAGCCGGCGAAGCAGTGCCGGCACCCCGAGAGCGAGCAGGGCGGCGACGGCGGCGCTCACCAGCACGACCGCCCCAGGGCTCATGCCGGTGACGGCTCCATGCTGGACTCCCTGCTGGCCAGCGCCTTCTCCCCCGCTGCCCGCATGGCCTCCAGCGGGGCGGCACGGCCGGTGAAGAGCTCGAACTGCAGCACGGCCTGGTGCACGAGCAGGTCCAGACCGCTGACGGCCACACCGGGCGCGACCGAGAGCAGCGGCGAGGGCCACGGGTCGTAGACGACGTCGAAGACGACAGGTGTGGACGCCCAGCGGTCGATGAGCTCAGGAGTCTGCGCCTTCGCCGGGACGGTGGAGACGACCACGTCGACGCCACCGACTGCGGCGTCCAGCGGCAGCACCGAGACGACGGGCTTGCCGCGGTGACGCGAGATCATCTCGATCGTCTCCCCCGCAGCGCCCGGGTTGCGGGCCAGCAGCGTGATCCGGGACGCGCCCAGCTCGGCGAGCGCGAGGCCGGTGGACGCCGCGGTCGCACCGGCGCCGAGGATCGCACCGGAGCCACACGAGAAGTCCGCGCCGGCACGTTCCCGGATCGCCGCGACCGCACCGGGCAGGTCGGTGTTGTCCCCTACCCACCCGTGCGACGAACGCACCAGCGTGTTGACCGCACCCACGAGCCGCGCCCGCGGCGAGATCGACCGCGCCAGCTCGTACGCCTCCCGCTTGAGCGGCATCGTCACCGACAGCCCGCGCCACCGGCTCGGCGGCCAGTCGCCGCCGAGGTCGGCGACGTACCTCGCCAGGCCACCGGCCTGCACGCGCGTGGACGTGTAGGACCAGTCGGACATCTCCAGCTCGGCGTACGCCGCTCTGTGGAGGACCGGGGAGAGCGAGTGATCGATCGGGTCACCCAGGACGGCACACTTCATCAGCAGGCCTTCGTCTCGCAGTATTTCTGGAACTCACGCTTGTACTTCAGGAACTCCTCGTTGGTCTTGGCGAACTTGGTCTCACCTGTCTTGAGGTTCACCGTGACGTAGAAGAGCCACTTGCCGTTGGCGGGGTTCAGCGCCGCCTGGATCGCGTTGTCACCGGGAGATCCGATCGGTGTCGGCGGTAGACCGGCCTTCCGGCGCGTGTCGTAAGGGGTGTCCTTGGCCAGCTCGGCAGAGGTCAGCTCCGTGGTGCCGGACTTGCCGACGCCGTAGGCGTTGGAGGCGTCGATGCCGAGCGTGCCGTTCGTGGCGCCGTCGTCGACCTTGGGGTCGAGCCGGTTGTAGATCACCCGGGAGATCTTGGCCATGTCGTCGCCACGCCCCTCGGCCTCGACGAGCGAGGCGACGGTCATGATCTGCTCGGCCGTGCACGCCTTGCCGTCGCCGCACTTGAGCTGCTTGGCACGCGCCTCGATGTCGTTGTCACCGAGCGCCTGCTCCCACCGGTCGATCATCATCGACAGCATGTCGGTCGGCGTGGCGTCGGGCGGGAAGGCGTACGTCGCCGGGAAGAGATAGCCCTCGACGTTGCCCTTGGCGTAGTCGGGCAGCCCGATCGCCTCGGTGTCCTGGGCGGCCTTCTTGAAGTCGGCGGGCTTCTTCCCGGTCTTCTCGGCGAGCACCTTGTAGATCGCCTTGGCGCGCGATCCTTCGGTGATGGTGACGTTGACCGTGTCGATGTTCTCCGGGTTGGCGAGGACCTCGACGGCGTCGGCGGCCTTCATCTCCTTCTTCAACGGATAGAAGCCGACCTGCACGGTCAGCCCCTCCGTGTTGGCCGCGTCGATGAAGGCATCGACCGACTGCACCACGCCGGCCTCCTTCAGGTTGCGGCCGACCGCTGAGACCGAGTCACCCTTGTGCACCTCGAACGAGACCGGGTCCGTGCCCGGGCCGGCAAAGTCGGCCGGAGGCGCGACCATGTCCTTGACGTAGTCGACCGCGCGGTCGCCCACGAAGTAGAACCCGCCGACCACGACGGCCATAGCCACCAGCACGGCCAGGCAGCCACCGAAGCGGCGTTTGCGCTTGGGCGGCTCGTCGTCGAAGTAGGGATCGTGATCCGAAGGACCACCACCACCGTCGAAGAAGCCCGGCTGCTGCTCATATCCCGGCCCGCCGTAGCCGCCGGGCCGCTGCGGCGGCTCCTGCCGGCCATAGCCGGGCGGCGGCTGCTGCTGGCCGTAGCCGGGCGGCGGCTCCTGCTGGCCGTACGCCGGCGGGGGCATGCCACCACCGGGCATCGGGCGAGGCCCCGGGCGGCGGCCCGGCTGGCCCGGCTGCTGGGGAGGCATCTGCCCCGGCATCCGACGCGGATCCCGGGGATCCTGCCGAGGGTCCCGAGGGTCTCGGGGATCCGGCCGCGGGCCCTGGCGAGGATCGTGCGGGGGCTGTTGCCGTGGCGGATAGCCGCCGCGCGGATCGCGACCAGGTGACCCCTGACCAGGGCGACGCGGGTCGCGCGGGTCCGGGGGATAGTAGCGCTCACTCATTGACCGACCTCAACGATCTCTCCAGGCGCGGTCCCCGAAGCGCGCTCACTGTCCAATGCGTGTTGCAGGATCACGACCGCAGCGGCCATGTCCACAACTGCTCGCCGGTCCTGGCCCTTGCGACCTCGATCCCGGAGCATAGCCTCCGCAGAGACAGTGGTGAGTCGTTCGTCGATGAGACGAACCGGGACCGGGGCCACTCGACGCGCCAGGGACGCGGCGAAGTTCCGGACCTTAGCAGTCGCCGGATTCTCCCCGCCCTTGAGGGACCTGGGCAGGCCGACGACCACCTCGAGCATCGTCGACTCCTCGCCGATCTCGGCGACGATCGCCTGCAGCCGCGCGAGGTCCCCGCGACCCTTCTTGACCGTTTCCAGCGGCGTCGCCAGGAACCCCGTGGGGTCGCTCCTGGCGACGCCGATCCGGGCGTCGCCAGGATCGAGACCGAGGCGTACGCCGTGACGCATCAAGCTCCCGTCACCAGGGACTTGACCTTCGCGACGGCCTCATCGATCTTGCCGACCTCCGTTCCACCACCCTGGGCGAAGTCGGGCTTGCCGCCACCGCGACCGCCGACGACCGACGCGAGCTCCTTGATCAGGTCTCCCGCCTTGACGCCCTTGGCGATGCCCGCGGGGTTGACCGCGGCCACGACGGCGACCTTGCCGTCAGCGTCACCGAAGAGCACGACGGCCGCCGGCGCGTCACCGAGCCGGGAGCGTACGTCCTGGGCGAGCGTGCGCGCGTCGCCACCGCCCACGCCCGGGATCCGCTGGGCGACGACCTGGACACCGTTGACATCGACCGCGGTGGCCGCGATCGAGCCACCGGAGGCGAGCAGCTGTGCCGTACGCGCCCGGGCGATCTCCTTCTCGGCGACCTTGAGCCGCTCCATCAGGTCGGAGACCCGGCCGACGACGCCGTCGGACTTCGTCTTGAGCAGCAGGTTGAGCTCGGAGACGACGTCGCGCTCGCGGGCGAGGTAGTTGAAGCCCTCGACGCCGGTGTAGGCCTCGATGCGTCGGTTGCCGGAGCCGACCGAGGCCTCCGAGGTGACCACGATCGTGCCGATCTGGGCGGAGTGGTCCACGTGGGTGCCGCCGCACAGCTCGCGCGACCAGGGGCCGCCGATCTCGACGACGCGGACCTTGGTGTCGTCGTAGGTCTCGCCGAAGAGCGCGATCGCGCCCCACTCCTTGGCCTGCGGGAGGGTCATGTAGTCCCAGGCGACCGGCAGGTCGGCGCGCAGCGCGTTGTTGGAGACCTCCTCGACCTCGTGCATCTGCTCCGGGGTCAGGCCCTTGGTCCAGCCGTAGTCGAGACGCAGGTAGCCCGGGCGGTTGAACGAGCCCGACTGGAGCGCGGTCGGCCCGAGCACCTCGCGCAGCGCCGCGTGCACCACGTGGGTGCCGGAGTGGGCCTGGCGGGCGCCGAGACGCCACTCCTTGTCGACCTGGGCGTGCACGAGGCCACCAGCAGTCCCGCGCGCAGCGAACTCGCCGTCGACGACCCGGACCTGGTGCACCACCAAACCCTTGACCGGCCGCTGCACGTCGACGACCTCGAGCCGGCCACCGTCGAACTCGATGATGCCCGCGTCGGCGGACTGGCCACCGGACTCGGCGTAGAACGGGGTGCGGTCGAGGACGATCTCACCGATCTCCTCGGGGCCGAGCACGTCGACCGGCTTACCCTCCTTGAGGAGAGCCAGCGGCTTCGACTCGGTGTCCAGGGTGGTGTAGGCCTGCCAGTCGGTGGGCCCGTTGGTGTCGAGGATGGTGCGGTAGACCGACAGGTCGGCGTGCTGACCCTTCTTGGCGCGCGCGTCGGCCTTGGCCCGCTCGCGCTGCTCGGTCATCAGGCCACGGAAGCCCGTCTCGTCGACCTCGAGACCCGCCTCGGCGGCCATCTCGAGGGTCAGGTCGATCGGGAATCCGTACGTGTCGTGGAGCTGGAACGCCTGGTCACCGGAGAACGTGGTGGCACCGCTCGACTTCACCTCGGTCGCGGCCAGGTCGAAGATCTGGGTGCCGGCCGCGAGGGTCTTGCGGAAGGCCTCCTCCTCGGCGTCGGCCACCCGCTTGATCCGGTCCCACTCGGAGTGCAGGTCTGCGTAGGTCTCCCCCATCTTGTCGCGGGAGATCGGCAGCAGCTCGGGCATCGCCGGGTCCTCGTAGCCGAGCAGGCGCATGTTGCGGATCGCACGGCGCATCAGGCGGCGCAGCACGTAGCCGCGGCCCTCGTTGCCGGGGGTCACGCCGTCGCCGATGAGCATCAGCGAGGAGCGCACGTGGTCGGCGACGACGCGGAAGCGGACGTCGTCGTCGTAGGCCGCGCCGTACTTCTTGCCGGTCAGCTCCATCGCCTTCTCGATGACCGGGAAGACGACGTCGGTCTCGTACATGTTCGCCTTGCCCTGCATCAGGTAGGCGACCCGCTCGAGGCCCAGGCCGGTGTCGATGCCGGTCTGGGCGAGCGGCCCGTCGATGTCGACGTCGTACTTGGACCGCGCCGCGACGACGTTGTCCTGCATGAAGACGAGGTTCCAGAACTCCAGGTAGCGGTCGCCGGCTTCCCAGTCACGGTCGGCGCCGAACTCCGGGCCGCGGTCGATCAGGATCTCCGAGCACGGGCCACCCGGTCCGGGCACGCCCATCGACCAGTAGTTCTCGCTCGGCGGCAGCCGCACGATGCGGTCGTCGGGCAGGCCGGTGATCTTCTTCCACAGCTCGACCGCCTCGTCGTCGCCGTTGAGCACGGAGGGATAGAGGATCGACTCGTCGAACCCGAAGCCACCGTCGGCGACCGACTTGGTGATCAGCTCCCAGGCGAGCGTGATCGCGCCCTCCTTGAAGTAGTCACCGAAGGAGAAGTTGCCGCACATCTCGAAGAAGGTGCCGTGCCGGGTGGTCTTGCCGACCTCCTCGATGTCAGGCGTACGGATGCACTTCTGCACCGACGTCGCCCGGTCGTAGGGGGGCGTGGCCTGGCCGAGGAAGTACGGCTTGAAGGGCACCATGCCTGCGTTGACGAAGAGCAGGTTGGGGTCGTCGAGCAGGAGCGATGCCGACGGCACCACCGTGTGCTCGCCGATCTCGGTGTTCTCGGCGAAATGCGCCGTGAAACGGCGGCGGATCTCCGCCGTGCTCAACCACTCCATCAGGGGGTACTACCTTCCGTGTTCTGCCTCGGGTCCTCGGTCGGCCCGTCCAGTCCAAGTGTCTGCTGACCGGCACCGTTGGCGCCAATCTGTTTCGGTCCTCCTGCCGAAGCGGAGCCCGAGGCGATCGACTGGGTCCTGGTCTCGATCCACTCCCGCAGCTCGATCTCCTTCTCGGCCTTGCCGGTGGCCAGCTCGTCGCGGAACATCCGCGCGCCGACCCCGAGCGCCTGAGCGCGGTCGCGCAGCCCGTCGGCGGTAAAGGCCTCCGCGGCCCGCCGCCCCTTGACCATCGCGTACACACCTGCGCCGGCGCCGGCCACGAACCAGATCGCGCCCCTCATTGCATGTCCCTTCCGGTGGTCGAGCTCGTCGAGACCACGTCCTCGTCAACTGCCTCGCGCTGCCGCGCCCGGTACTCCCGCAGCGCCTCGCGCATCTCGCTCTTGCGGTCCTTGCGGGCCCGCTTGACCTCGCGGTGCATCTCGTAGCGAATCTTGAACCGCACCTCGGGCGAGAGCGCCCGGCGGACCCCGTGCACCAGCGCGGCACTGTGCACCACGGTCTCTCGAAACACCGCGTCGGCGAACGCCGGTGCGGTCAACGTACGCCGCACCACCTTCTCCACCTCAGCAGACTCGCCGTCGTCCGCGTCCTCCCCGAGAGAGGTGATCACGTACTCCTTCTCGGCAGCCCGCTCCTCGCGTCGCCGTCGCCGAGACGTCGGCTCCGGCCGGGCCATCCGCTTCTCCAGCGCCTCGAGCCGCTCGCGCAGCTCGGCCTCGCTGGCCTCGGCCTCCGCGACCCGGTGCCGGGCGCGCCGCCGCGGCCCGAGAGCCAGCAGCATGATGAGCAGCGCCAGGAGTAGGACCACCCCCGCCGCAGCTCCCAGGATCCACGCAGGCACGCTAACCGAGTTCATCGCCCCAAACCCTATAGCCCCGCCCCGCTGGTCGAGCCGCCGGAGCCGCTGGGCGAAGGCGTGTCGAGCGTTGTATCGAGCTTGTCGAGATGACCAACACAGTCAGCTGCCGCGTACGATGCCCCGGATCTTCTCCCACCGTTCTTTCACCCCCGCCTCGGCTCCGTGGGTCGTCGGCTGGTAGTACTCCGCGTCGATGACCGTGTCCGGTGCGTACTGCTGGGTCGCGATCCCGAAGGGCTCGTCGTGGGCGTACTTGTACGCGTCCCCGTGGCCGATCTTCTTCGCTCCCTCGTAGTGGGCGTCGCGCAGGTGCGGCGGCACGTTGCCGATCTTCCCGGCGGCGACGTCGGCGCGGGCGGCGAAGATGGCGTTGGTGACCGCGTTGGACTTCGGAGCGACGGCGAGCGCGATCGTCGCGTGGGCCAGGGTGAGCTGGGCCTCGGGCATCCCGATCAGCTGGACCGTCTGCGCGGCGGCGACCGCGGTCTGCAGCGCCGTCGAGTCGGCCAGGCCGATGTCCTCCGACGCCAGGATCATCAGCCGGCGGGCGATGAACCTGGGGTCCTCCCCCGCCTCGATCATCCGCGCCAGGTAGTGCAGCGCGGCGTCCGCGTCCGAGCCGCGCACCGACTTGATGAAGGCGCTGACCACGTCGTAGTGCTGGTCGCCCTGGCGGTCATAGCGCACCGCCGCCTGGTCCACGGCCCGCTCGGCCGCCTCGAGCGTGATCTCCCCCGCCGACGCAGCTCCGGCGGCAGCCTCCAGATAGGTCAGCGACCTGCGCGCGTCACCGCCGGCAAGGCGGACGAGGTGGTCGAGCGCCTCGTGGTTGATCGTCACCGAGCCGCCGAGCCCGCGCTCGTCCTCGAGCGCCCGCAGCAGTACGCCACGGATGTCGTCGTCGGTCAGCGACTCGAGCCGAAGCAGCAGCGAGCGTGACAGCAACGGCGAGATCACCGAGAAGAAGGGGTTCTCCGTGGTCGCGGCAACCAGGGTGACCCACCGGTTCTCCACGCCCGGCAGAAGCGCGTCCTGCTGAGCCTTGCTGAACCGGTGGACCTCGTCGACGAAGAGCACCGTCTCCTTGCCGGTCGCGACCAGCTCGGCCCGTGCGGAGTCGATCGCCGCCCGCACCTCCTTGACCCCGGCCGAGACGGCGGAGACCTCCACGAAGCGCCGGTCGGTGGACTTGCTCACGATGCTCGCGATCGTCGTCTTCCCGGTCCCCGGCGGCCCCCACAGCAGCAGCGAGAGCGACTGGCCACCCTCGACGACCTGGTGCAGCGGCGACCCGGCCGCCTTGAGCGAGCTCTGCCCGACCAGCTCCTCGAGCGTACGCGGACGCATCCGCACCGCCAGCGGCGCAGCCGCATGGTCGCTGTTGCTCAGCGACCCACCACGCCCGGCGCCGGCCGCGGCCCCCATCTCAAACAACCCATCCACACCGCCACCCTATTCGGCGCCCGGGCGGGGCGTTCAGGAGAGGCGTACGCGGGGGTCGAGGACGCTGTAGAACAGGTCGACGACCAGGTTGGTGATCACGATGATGAAGGCGGAGATCAGCGTGGTCGCCTCGATGACCGGCAGGTCGCTCTGGCTCACCGCGTTCAGTGCCCGCAGCCCGAGACCGGGGATGCCGAAGATCAGCTCGGTGAAGATCGTGCCGGTCAGCAGCGAGCCGAAGTCGATGCCGAAAATGGTCACGATCGGCACGACCGCCGCCCGGAAAGCGTGCTTGCTGACGATCTTCCGCTCCGTCAGACCCTTGGCGCGTGCCGTCCGCACGTAGTCCTGGTTGAAGGACTCGATCATCGACCCCCGGGTGAAGCGGGCGTACTTGGACGAGTTCACCAGGCCGAGCGCCAGCCAGGGCAGCAGCAGCCCCCATGCCCACTTCAGCGGAGATTCGGTCAGCGGGTGATAGCCCTCCTGCGGGAAGATCCCAGCACTCACTGCCAGATAGAGGAATGCGAGCAGGACGAACAGGTAGTAGGGGATCGACTCGATCACGAGCGTCGCGCCGATGACCGCCTTGTCTGCCGCGGTTCCCCTGCGTCTGGCCGCGAACATCCCGATCGGCACGCCGATGAGCAGGATCGTGACACCGGCGCCGACCGCTACGGAGACCGTCGGCCCGATCCGGTCCTTGATGTCGTCCCAGACGTTGACGCGGTAGATGAAGCTGACCCCGAAGCACGGTGCGTCACAGTCGTAGGCCTCGGAGCCGAAGGCGATCTCGCGGCCGTTGACGATCCCGGACATGTACTCGGTGTACTGCACATAGATCGGCGCTTCCAGATTGAGCGCCTCCCGGATCGCGTCCTGGCGCTCGGTCGTGCACTTCGGCGCGGGACACATCGCGTCCGCAGGGTCGCTCGGGCCGTAGGTGAAGAGCGCGACCACCGCAACCGAGATCACGAACAGCACGAGCGCTGCTGAGATCAACCGGCGTACGACAAAACCGATCATGGACGGAGGTCTCGCTTCCTAGAAAGATTGATCACGGGCTCTGGCCCGGAGCTGCTGTGTCCGACTGGATGGGTCCGGCCGGCGTGGGTCCTCCCACGCCGGCCGGATCACCTCACTTGAGGTACATGATGGAGAAGCTCGGCATGCCCTTCACCGGGTCGTTGACGACTCCGCCGATCTGCGAGCCCTTGATGAAGGCGTTCGCGTCGTAGCCGGCGTTGATCTCGACCATGTGGGTCTCCTGCATCCACTTGTCGAACTCGCCCCAGGCTGCTGGGACCTCGTCGGCGTCCATCTTCAGGATCTCGGCCTGCTTCGCGTCGGCGTCAGCCTCCTTGAAGTTGGTCGGGTTCGGCATACCCGGCTTGTTGGCGTTCGAGCCGATCCACTGCGCCGGGAACCACGAGCCGCCCGAGGGCCAGTCGGAGCACCAGCCGCCGTAGCGAAGGTTGATCGGAGCGTCCAGGTTGCTCTGGTCGTCGCGGAAGGTCTCGTCGGTCGAGGCCACCGGGGTCGCCTTGAAGCCGGCCGCCTCGAAGCCCTTGACCATCTGGTTCTTCTTGGCCACGTCGAGCTCGTCGTCACGCTGGTAGTACCACTTGATCTCGAAGCCCTCGGCCCCGGCCTCCTTCAGCAGCGCCTTGGCCTTCTCCGGGTCGGTGGTCTGACCGTCCTGACCCTCGGGGTACTGGTACTCGACCCGGCCCGCGGTGCCCGGGGGCAGGAGCGAGGTGCCGGGCTGGATGGTGACGCCGACGATCTCGCCGGAGGCCTTCCAGGCCGCCTGGTAGGGGTAGGCCCAGCTGATCGCCTCCCGGATCTTCTTGTCCTTGATCTTGGTCTGGTCCGGCCGGTACATGTAGGTGCACGGCGAGGTGCCCTCGACCAGGTTGTCGGGGTTGTTCTCCTTGATCGACTTGTACGTCGGCGGCGTGACGTCGTCGTAGGTCATCATCGTCTGGGCTGCGCCCTTGTCGCCGAGGATCTGGTTCTCGAGCTTCGCGGTGTCCTGGGCGAACTTGAAGTCGAAGGAGTCCGCGGCCTGGAACCGGCCAGGGTCGGTGTCGGGATCCCAGTGCTCGTTCTTGACCAGCGTGAGCGCGTTGCCCGGCTTGTAGGACTCGAACTTGTAAGGTCCGGTCGCCATCGGGTGGCTCTCGTAGGCCAGCGGGTCCTTGTCCTTGGCCTTCGGGATCGGCGAGAAGACCGGGAACGAGGCGTAGTAGTCGAGCTCGGGGAACGGCTGTTCCAGGTGGATGACCACCTTGTTGCCGTCGGCCTCGACGCCGTCGTAGTCCTCGCCGCCGTACCAGCCGGCGCTGGCGTCGAAGTCGGGGAGCTTCTTGAGCTCGGCCTCGGTGTCCGCGAACGGGCCCTTGTACTTGCCGCCGTCCTTGAAGAAGGTGGTCTGGTACGTCGGGCCGTCGGTCAGCGTGTCGATGGCGAAGGAGCGTTTGATGCCGTAGACGACGTCCTCGGCGGTGACGTCGGTGCCGTCCTCGTACTTGAGACCGTCCTTCAGCTCGAAGGTCCAGGTCAGGCCGTCCTCGGAGACCTGACCCAGGTCGGTGGCGAGGTCGGGCACGAGGATCGAGTCGCCGCTCTCCTCGTCGTAGACGTACTGCGTCAGCGCGCGGGTCACCAGGCCGGACATGATCGCGCCAGAGTCGGTGTAGTAGGTCCTGGTCGGGTCCAGGGTGTGCGGTGCGCTGTTCGCCAGCACGGTGATCGTGCCGCCCTTCTTGGCCTCGGCCGGGATCTCCAACGGCCCTTCGGCGGTGGCGTCCTTGCCGGAACCGGCGTTTCCGCCGGCCTTGAACTCGCCGCCGCCCGCATCCTCGCCGCCGCCGTCTCCGCCGCCACACGCAGCGGTGAGCGTCAGCGCGGCGATCGCGCTGGCGGCGATCAGTGTTCTCTTCAATCGCATCGTAGGTCTCCACCTTCCATGGTTGATTCCTCTCTCCGACGACGTGCTCACCGGAAAGACTTGGGGTCGAAGGCGTCGCGGATGGCGTCTCCGAGCAGGTTGAGCGCGAAGACCAGGACCACGATCCCGACGATCGGCGCATACAGAAACAGGGGGTACTCGTCGAACCAGTTCTGGGCCCGCAAGATCGTCTGGCCCCAGGACGGACGGCCTGTGACGCCGACGCCGAGATAGGCCAGCGTCGCCTCGGCGGCGATCGTGGCCGGCAGGCTGAGAGAGAACGAGACGACGATCGGGGCCACCAGGTTGGGCAGCAGCTCCTTGAACAGGATCCGGTGTGTCGGCATCCCGAGGACGTGCGCCGCCTCGATGAACTCACGTTCGCGCAGCGAGATCACCTCACCTCGGATCAGCCGGGCCAGGCCCATCCAGCCGAAGATCGACAAGATCACGATCAGAGCGATCAGGGAGGCGTTGTCGAGCATCGCCGGGTTCTCCCGCCAACGCTCCACGAGCATCGGTGAGACCGCGATGGCGACCAGCAGGAACGGCAGCGTGAGGAAGAGGTCGGTCACGAAGGTGACCACCCGGTCACCCCAGCCACGGCTGTAGCCGGCGATCAGGCCCAGAACCACGCCGGCGACGGTCGACACGACGGTGGCGATCGTGGCGACCATCAGCGACGTACGCGCGCCGTAGAACCACTCGGCGAGCAGGTCGTTGCCGGAGTTGGGCTCCAGCCCGAGCGGCGCCTCCCAGGTGAACCCGTAGTTGGGCGGGCCGATGACCGGGTAGTTGAACGAGTCGGTGTCGGTGACCGGGTCGCCGGCACGCACCTCGACGCCGAACAGCTTGCACAGCAGCGGCGCGAAGATTCCGATCAGGATGAAGAGCAGCACGATCCCGGCGCAGAGCATCGCCACCTTGTCCGACAGCAGTCGGTCCAGCGCGATCCGCATCGGTGACCGGCCGGCGACCTCGCCGCCAGGGCTCGGCTCAGGATTGATCTCGGGATCAGGACCCTGGATCAACACTTCGGACACAGTCATACGTCGGATCTCCGTTCGAACGCCTTGGGCTCGGCTCGCCCAAGACCAGACCACCCGGCGCAGGCCCGATCCAGCGCGCTGCATCAAGTTATGCCAAGACCTGGTGGTCCGTGTGGGACTACAGATAACGGTTCGATACCGACAGTGATCTGTGACACATCCGAAACAAAGACGGCCCGCAGCCCAAGGCTGCGGACCGTCTTTCGTGATCTTGCTGAAACGTTGAAGATTCTCAGGCGCGACCACACCCGGTGGTCGAGACCTCCCTCAGACCCGCCACACCCGGTGGTCGAGCCTGTCGAGACCTCCCTCAGACCCGCCACACCCGGTGGTCGAGCCTGTCGAGATCTCCCTCAGACACTGCCGCGAGAGTTGTTCGCCAGGTCATACCAGGTGTTGGCGTACCCCGGGCCGTCGCCCGGGATCTCGGCCGGGCTGGCGCCGGGGTCCGGCGCACCGAACTCGTCGACACCCAGAAGCGGCGCGGTGACCGGCTTCTCCGGGTGCTGGTGGAGCTCACCCGGGAAGTGGCAGGCGACCTTGTGCTTCTTGCCGATCTGCAGCAGCGGCGGCTCGACCACGGAGCAGATGTCCTTGGCGAGGGAGCACCGGGTGCGGAAGTGGCAGCCCGAGGGCGGGTTGATCGGCGAAGGTACGTCGCCCTCCAGCCGGATCCGCTCGCGCCGTCCGCCGATGGACGCCTGCTTCACGTCGGGCACGGCCGAGAGCAGCGCCTGGGTGTAGGGGTGGTGAGCGTGCTCGTAGATCGACCGGCGGTCACCGATCTCGACGATCTTGCCGAGGTACATCACCGCGACCTCGGGGCAGAAGTGGCGGACGATGGCGAGATCGTGGGCGATGAAGAGGTAGGAGATGTCGAACTCGCGCTGCAGATCCTGGAGCAGGTTGATCACCTGGGCCTGGATCGACACGTCCAGCGCGGAGACCGGCTCGTCAGCCACGAGCAGCTTCGGCTGCAGAGTCATCGCCCGGGCGATGCCGATGCGCTGGCGCTGGCCGCCGGAGAACTCGTGCGGGTAGCGGTTGTAGTGCTCCGGGTTGAGCCCGACGAGCTCGAGCAGCTCCTGGACCCGGCCGAGCACCTTGTCCTTCGGCACCATGTTGTGGATCCGCAGCGGCGCGCCGATGATCGAGCCGACCGTGTGACGTGGGTTCAGCGACGTCGACGGGTCCTGGAAGATCATCTGGATCTCGCGACGCATCGGCTGCAGCTTGCGGCCCGAGTAGTCGGCGATGTCGGTGCCCTCGAAGTTGATCTTGCCTTCGGTGGGCTTGTAGAGCCTGGTCACCATGCGCCCGGTCGTGGACTTGCCACAACCAGACTCACCCACGAGGCCCAGGGCGCTGCCCTTGGCGACCTCGAAGGAGACCCCGTCGACGGCCTTGACGTGCCCGACCGTACGTCGGATCACGCCGCTGCCCTTGACCGGGAAGTGCATCTTCAGGTTCTCGACCGAGAGCACGGTCTCCGTGCTCGCCGGCGCGACCGAGGCCGCGGTGGCAGTCGTGGTGTCGCTCATCAGTCCTCCACCAGATCAGGGGCGATCTCGGGCAGGATCTCTGCCTCGTAGACCTTGTCGGCGTTCTTGATGTGGCAGCGCTTGGTGTGGTTGCCACCGCTGGTTGCCGGGGTGAGATCGGGGAGCGTCGTCCGGCACAGGTCGCCGCCCACCTTCGCCACGTGGTCACAGCGCGGCTCGAAGGCGCATCCCGGCGGCGGGTTGAGCAGCGAGGGCGGGTTGCCCCGGATCGGGAGCAGCTTGGCGTCGGTCGACGCCGTCAGGTCCGGCACGCTGGAGAGCAGTCCCCAGGTGTAGGGCATCTGCGGGTGGGTGAGGATCTCCTTGCAGGGGCCGTACTCGACCGCGCGGCCCGCGTACATCACGAGCACGTCGTCAGCCATCTCGGCAACCACGCCGAGATCGTGGGTGATGATGATGACCGCGGCGTCGAAGTCACGCTGCAGGTCCTGGAGCAGGTCGAGGATCTGCGCCTGAACGGTCACGTCCAGCGCGGTGGTCGGCTCGTCGGCGATGAGCAGGCTGGGGTTGTTGATCAGCCCCATCGCGATCATCGCGCGCTGCCGCATACCACCGGAGAACTGGTGGGGGTAGTCGTCCACGCGACGGTCGGGCTGCGGGATGCCGACGCGGTCGAGCATCTCGATGGCGCGCTTGCGCGCCTCCCGCTTGGTCACGTTGTTGTGGACCTGGTAGGCCTCCATGATCTGGTTGCCCACCGTGTAGTAGGGGTGCATCGCGGAGAGCGGGTCCTGGAAGATCATCGCCACGTCGCGGCCGCGGCGCTTGCGCATCTCCTCGTTGCTCACCTTGAGCAGGTCGACCCCGTCGACCATGATCTCGCCGCTGAGGATGGCGTTGGTGCCGCGGTGCAGCCCCATGATCGCCGAGCTGGAGACGGACTTGCCGGAGCCGGACTCACCGACGATGCCGAGCGTCTTGCCACGCTCGAGCTCGAAGGAGAGGCCGTCGGTCGCCTTGACGATGCCGTCGGAGGTCGAGAAGTGGACCTTCAGGTCCCGCACCGAGAGGAACGCGCCATCCCTGGCCGGCGTCGTCTCGTGCGTGGTGGAGAGGTCAGTCATTGATCAGCTCCCGGGTCAGGCGACGCGCACGCGCGGGTCGATGAAGGCGTACAGGATGTCGACGATGATGTTGGCGAGGATCACCAGAGAACCGAGTAGAAGCACCAGACCCACGATGGTGGGCAGGTCGAAGGTCTCGTTCGCGGTCACTGCGAGCTTTCCGAGACCGTAGTAGTTGAAGACGTCCTCGGTGATGATCGCGCCGCCGAGCACGGCAGCGAAGTCGAGACCGAACATCGTCACCAGCGGGGTCAGCGCCGCGCGCAGCGCGTGCTTGAAGAGCACCTTGGGACTCTTGACCCCCTTGGCCTTCGCCGTGCGGATATAGTCCTCGCTCATCGACTCGAGCACGAACGCCCGGGTCATGCGTACGTAGCCAGCCATGTAGACCACCGCGAGCGTGAATCCAGGCAGCAGGAGCTGGACCAGCCATTGCCCGACACCACCCTCGGCTATCGACACGTATCCCGGTGCGGGGAAGATCCCCCACTTGATGGCTACGAAGTTGATCAGCAACGCTCCCACGAAGAACGTCGGGAACGCGTAGAGCGCCAGCGTTCCCCCGACGACGCCGCGGTCGAGGAGGGACCCCTTGACGATCGCGGCCAGCACACCGAACAGAACACCGAAGATGACCCAGATGGTGACCGCGACCATGGCGATCGAGATCGAGATCGGTGCGGCCTCCGCGATCTCCGCGTTGACCGTCATCTGCAGCTGCTGGGAGTAGCCGAGGCAGGGTGCCGCGCACTCGGTGACCAGCTCGGGGTTGGCCTCGCGCATCGCCTCGTTGGCGGGATAGTCGCGGCCGACGACGACGCCCTTGGCGAAGCTGCCCCATTGGACGAGCAGCGGCTGGTCGTAGCCGAGGGCCTTACGGGTCTCCTCGATGCGCTCGGGAGGGCAGTTCTTGCCGCAGGAGAACTGTGCCGGGTCGACCGGGTTCTTCATGAACAGTGCGAAGACGATGAAGCTCATCGCCACCAGCATGAGCAAGCCGACGATCACGCGCCGGATGATGTAGGCGACCATCGGTGGGTCTCACCTTCATTGAGATCGGCCGGAGCACCGTCGTGGGGTGTCGTCCGGGGGGAATCGTGTCCAGGTACATAGAGGGAGGCGGGGCTCTGTCGAGCCCCGCCTCCAGGGTTGGGGCGGCTCAGGGCCGCCCCAACGGTGTTGCGGAGCTGAAGGATCAGTCCTCGACGTCGATGGTCGCCAGGTCCGGGTAGGACGAGGAGGCATCGGTCGTGACGAAGCCCTTCACCTTGGAGCCGCGGACCCAGTTGAAGGTTGCGATCTCCAGCGGGATGTAGGCGACGTCCTCACCCATGACCGCGTCTGCCTCCTGGAGGAACTTGTTCTGCTCCTCGATGGTGGCGGAGTTGGCGGCCTGGTCGAACAGCTTGTCGACCGCCGGGTTGCTGTAGTTGCCGTAGTTCTGACCGTTGGTGTTCTTCTCGATCTGACGGCTGTCGAACAGCGCGGCGGTGACGGTCATGGCGGAGCCCCAGTCAGCACCCCAACCGCCCCACATCACGTCGGCCTTGTTGGAAGGCTTCTGGATGTTGGAGTAGTAGACGTCGCCCAGCGGGTCCAGGGTGACCTTGAAGCCGGCGGCCTCCCAGCCCTGGACCAGCGCAGCGGCCTGCTTGTCCAGGGTGTCGCTCTGCGGGTAGGTGAAGGTGATCGGGTACGGCGTCTTGACACCGGCGTCGGCCAGGGTCTTCTTCGCCGCGGCCGGGTCGCCCTTGAGGTTGCGGTCCTTGTACGCCGGGTTGGCGACGTAGCCCGGAACGGCCGGGTTCACGACCGAGTCGGCCGGGGTGTAGGCCTTCTCGCCACCGCCGGCGGCGATCCAGGACTCCACGTCAGTGGCCTGGGCCAGCGCCTTGCGGACGTTCGGGTCCTTCATCTGGTTCTGGTTCGGCACCAGGTAGTCGACGTAGGGCGACTGGACCTGGACGTAGCGGTCCTTGACGCCGGCCTCGGTGAGACGCGGGAAGAACTCCGGCGGGACGCGCGAGCCGCTGACGATGGTCTTCTGCGAGTCGGGGCTGTCGGAGAAGAGCTTCTCGTAGATGGTCGACGCCTTCTCACCGAACTTGAAGACGACCTTGTCCGGCTTTGCCTCGCGGAGCGACTTGTCGTCGGTCTCCGGGTCGTACTCGTCGTTGCGCACCAGGGTGCCGCCCTTCTGGGCGTTCCAGGTGTCGACCTTGTAGGGGCCGTTGGAGAAGATCTTGTCGTCGTTCTTGGCACCCTTGTCGAAGGACTCCTTGTAGGGGTCCATCATGTGCAGCGACGAGATCGCCAGCGGGAAGTCGGGCCACGGGGTCTTGAACTTGTAGGTGATGGTCTTGCCGTCGCAAGTCACCGCCTGGTCGAAGTCGGCCTGCTGCTCCGGCGTCGCGGCGTAGGGGCCGGGGTACTCACCCTTGAGCGCGAGCTTCGCGGTCAGGTAGAAGCCCGGACCACCGGTGAGCTCGTCGGCGGCGAAGTTGCGTGAAGCGCCGTAGGCGAAGTCCTCACACGTGATCTCGGAGCCGTCTTCCCACTTCACGCCGTCCTTGACGGTGAACGACCAGGTCTTGGCGCCATCGGCCGAGGTGCCCTCGTCGGTCGCCAGGTCGGGGATCGGCTTGCTCGAGACCTTGGGGTCGGTCGACGACGGGTTCGACAGCAGCTTCCGGTAGACCAGACGCGTGGTGTGCGAGATGGTCTCACCGACGTAGATACGCTGCGGGTCCAGGTGATCGATCGGGTCCTCGGCGACAATGGTCAACGTGTTTGCCGAGCTCGAGCCACCGCCGTCCCCGCCGCCACAGGCAGCCAGGCCCAGCGAAAGACCGAGCACGCCAGCGGCACTGACCGCTACGTACTTAGCTCGCTTCTTGAGCATTCGTTTCTCCTTGGTGTGGTCGGCGTCGGCCTCTGACAACTGACGCCGTGTCGGTGTCCCGGACGGGTCACCTGTGTGTGTTCGGAGCCCCGAGGCTCACCTGTCACCCTTGGGGTCAAGGGCGTCTCGCAACCCGTCCCCGAGAAGGTTGAACGAGATCACGATGGTCGCGATCAGGATCGCGGGCATGAAGAAGTAGAACGGGTCGACCTGCGCGTACTTCAAAGAGTCCGCGAGGACGTTTCCGAGCGTGGGGGTCGGCGGCTTGACGCTGACCTGGAGGTAGCTCAGCGCCGCCTCGGCCGAGATGTAGGCCGGCATCATCAAGGTGACCAGGACCAGCAGCGGAGCCCACAGGTTCGGCAGGATCTCCTTGAAGTAGATCCGGGGCTTGGAGGCCCCCAGGACGATCGCGGCCTCGACGAACTCCCGTTGCTTGATCGAGAGCACCTGACCTCTGACCACGCGTGCCGTGCTGGTCCAACCGAAGATGGCCAGCACCACGGTGCAGTAGATCCCCTGCGCGAGTGGCCCGTTGGGCAGCCCGGTCACCTGTTGCACGAGCTCGAGGCCGAGGGCCGAGAGCGCCAGCAGCATCAGGGTCGAGGGGAAGGAGAGGGTCAGGTCGGTGAAGCGGCTCAGGATCGCGTCCATCCAGCCACCGCTGAAGCCGGCGACGATCCCGATGATCGCACCGATGACCACCGACAAGATCGCGGCGGTGAGAGCGATGATCAGCGAGAACGTGATGCCGTACCAGAACCGCGACATCGCGTCGCGGCCGGTGCCGGGCTCCACGCCGAGCGGGTGGGAGAGGCTCGCGCCACTCCAGCCGCCCTCGGGGATGGTGTTGGCGTCGAGCAGGTCCTGGTTGTAGCCGAACGGATCCAGCACACCCATCTTGACGAGAAGGGGGGCCAGAACCGCTGCGACGACCACCAGGACGACAACGGTCAGCGACACCATCGTCAGCTTGTCCTTACGAAGCCGCATCATCGCCAGCTTCATCGGGGACTTGCCGGCGATCTCCTTCGCCTTTTCAGGCGAGGCGGGAGGTGTCGATCCACCCGAGAGTTCTTCACCTTCGAACACGGTGGACGATTCGCTCATGGTTCCTCTGTCTAGTCGTCATTCGTGGGTGCCGCCGTCGCATGGCAGCGTCCGACCCACCAGGTCGACGGATCGAACTCTATGTGATCAATTTGCCCTGATGTGACCCGGACCGGTAACGATCCGATTTCATCCAGTGATACGGCAGATCGGGAGGCCTTGCTGCGGTTGCCTGTCGAACGACGAGAGTCTCCGGGACCGACGTACCGGTCCCGGAGACTCTGCTGGTTCTGCTCGAACTACGCTCAGTTCGCCGATTCGCTCTCGGCAGCAGTGGGCTTGGCGTCCACGCCCGCCTCCTTGCGCTGCTCGGGCGTGATCGGTGCCGGGGCGGCGGTGAGGGGGTCGTAGCCGGCGCCCGTCTTCGGGAAGGCGATGACGTCGCGGATCGAGTCGGTCCCGGCGAGGAGGGCGACGACGCGGTCCCAGCCGAAGGCGATGCCGCCGTGCGGCGGGGCGCCGAACTTGAACGCGTCGAGCAGGAAGCCGAACTTCTCCTCGGCCGCCTCCTCACCGATCCCCATCAGCTCGAAGACGCGCTTCTGGACGTCCTCGCGGTGGATACGGATCGAGCCGCCGCCGATCTCGTTGCCGTTGCAGACGATGTCGTAGGCCCACGCGAGCGCGTTGCCGGGGTCCTTGTCGAAGCCCTCGACGTCCTGCGGGCTGGTGAAGGCGTGGTGGACCGCGGTCCACTCCCCCGCGCCGACCGCGACGTCACCGGACTCGACCGCCTCGGAGGCCGGCTCGAGCAGCGGGGCGTCGACGACCCACAGGAAGCTCCAGTCGCCGTCCTTGCGGAGGTCGAGGCGGTTGCCGATCTCCAGGCGGGCGGCACCCAGCAGGGAGCGGCTCGACCTCGGCGCACCGGCCGCGAAGAAGATGCAGTCGCCGGGGTTGGCGCCGACGTGCGCGGCCAGTCCGGCGGCCTCGGTCTCGGAGAGGTTCTTGGCGACCGGGCCGGTCAGCGAGCCGTCCTCCTGGACCAGGACGTAGGCCAGGCCCTTGGCGCCGCGCTGCTTGGCCCAGTCCTGCCAGCCGTCGAGCTGACGCCGCGGCTGGCTCGCGCCGCCCGGCATCACCACGGCGCCGACGTACGGTGCCTGGAAGACGCGGAACGTCGTCTCGGAGAAGTAGTCGGTGCACTCGGTGATCTCGATGCCGAAGCGCAGGTCAGGCTTGTCGGAGCCGTACTTCGCCATCGCGTCGGCGTAGGTCATCCGCGGCAGCGGAAGCGGCACGTCGTAGCCGATCAGCTTCCACAGCGCCGCGACGATCTCCTCGCCGAGTGCGATCACGTCGTCCTGCTCGACGAAGCTCATCTCGATGTCGAGCTGGGTGAACTCCGGCTGACGGTCGGCGCGGAAGTCCTCGTCACGGTAGGCGCGGGCGAGCTGGTAGTAGCGCTCCATGCCGGCGACCATGAGCAGTTGCTTGAACAGCTGCGGGGACTGGGGCAGCGCGTACCACGAACCCGGCTGCAGACGAGCCGGGACCAGGAAGTCACGAGCGCCCTCGGGCGTGCTGCGGGTCAGGGTCGGCGTCTCGATCTCGACGAAGTCCTGGGCGGCGAGCACGTCGCGGGCGGCCTTGTTGGCCTTCGAGCGCAGCCGGATGGCGTTGCCGGGCGCGGTGCGGCGCAGGTCGAGGTAGCGGTGCTTGAAACGTACGTCGTCGCCGACCTCTCCCTGCCCGGAGGAGGCTGCGTCGTCGATCGGGAACGGGAGGGGCGCGGAGGCGCTGAGGATCTCGAGGTCCTTGGCGACGACCTCGATCTCGCCGGTCGCGAGCTTGTCATTGACGTTCTCGCTCGTGCGCGCGACGACCTCGCCGGTGACCTTGATGCAGTATTCGTTGCGGAGCGCGTGGGCGATCTCCTCGTCGCGTACGACGACCTGGACCACGCCGCTGGCCTCACGCAGATCGAGGAAGGCGACCCCGCCGTGATCGCGTCGGCGGGCTACCCAGCCGGCGAGGGTCACGGTCTGGCCGACGTGCTCGGCACGCAGGGTGCCGGCGTCGTGGGTGCGGATCACTTCTCTTGCTCCTTCGTGACGACCTGAGGCTTCAGGTCGGATTCGTTGGTGGGCGCCCAGGTGGCCGGGTCGGCCGGCACCTGCTCGCCGGTGCGGATGTCCTTGATCTCGTACGCCTCGGTGCCATCTTCTCGGCGGGTGGCGAAGAGGACGTACGGGATGCCGCGGCGCTCCGCGAAGCGGATCTGCTTGCCGAACTTGGCGGCGTTGGGCGAGACCTCGCAGGCGACATCGTGGGCACGGAGCGCTTGGGCCGCCTCATCGGCGGCGGCGCGGCTCTCCTCGTCGTTGACCGCGACCAGGACGGTGCTCGGGACCTTGCGGTCGCCGTCGAGCACGCCCTTCTGCACCAACGGCACCAGGACGCGGCTGACACCGAGGGAGATCCCGACGCCCGGGTAGGTCGTCTTCCCGTCGCTGGCCAGCGCGTCGTAGCGGCCACCGGAGCAGATGCTGCCGAGGCTCTCGTAACCGTCGAGGCGGGTCTCGAAGACGGTGCCGGTGTAGTAGTCGAGGCCGCGGGCGATGCTGAGGTCGGCCACGATGCGTACGCGCTCGGTGTTGAGCGGCGCGGTGGCGTTGATCAGGGTGGCCAGCTCGGTCAGGCCCTCGTCGAGCAGGTCGCTCTCGACCCCCATGGCCCGGACCTTCTCGACGAAGGTGTCGTCGGTGGCGGTGATCGTGGCGAGCTCGAGGCACTTGGCGGCCTGCTCGTCGGTCAGCCCGGCCTCGGAGACGAGCAGCTTGCCGACCTCGTCGGCCGGCATCTTGTCGAGCTTGTCGATGAGCCGCATGGTCTCCTCGACATCGGGCGCGCCGAGCCCGGCGTAGAAGCCCTGGATCAGCTTGCGGTTGTTGACCTGGAGGGTGAACCCGGGCAGGAAGGTCAGCTTGCCGAGCGCCTCGAGCATGACCCGGGCGACCTCGACGTCGTGGTGGAACGGCAGCGTGTCACGGCCGACGATGTCGATGTCGGCCTGCGTGAACTCCCGGAACCGGCCCTCCTGCGGGCGCTCACCGCGCCAGACCTTCTGGATCTGGTAGCGACGGAAGGGGAACTCCAGCTTGCCGGCGTTCTCGAGCACGTAGCGGGCGAAGGGGACGGTGAGGTCGAAGTGGAGCCCCATCCCCTTGCCCTCGCGATTCGGCACGGCGGCGTTGTCGTCCTCCTGCAGCCGGCGCAGGACGTAGACCTCCTTGGAGGTGTCACCCTTGCGCAGCAGCTGGTCCATCGGCTCGACGGCGCGGGTCTCGACGTTGCCGAAGCCGTGCAGCTCGAAGGCGCGGCTCAAGGTCGCGATGACCTCGCGCTCCACGGTGCGCTGGCTGGGGAGGAACTCCGGGAAGCCGGAGAGCGGTGTTGGCTTGTTCATGGTGTGGTGATCAGGTCCTGAAGAAACGGGTTGGTGGCGCGCTCGCGCCCGATGGAGGTCTGTTCGCCGTGTCCGGGGAGCACCACGATGTCGTCGGCGAGGGGCAGCACCTTGGTGGTCAGGGACTGCAGCATCGTGGCGTGGTCACCGCCGGGGAGGTCCGTACGCCCGATGCTGCCCGCGAAGAGCAGGTCGCCGGAGAACATCACGTCACTGACCTCGGCGTGGTCGGGGTAGGGAGTCCGGAAGGTGACCGACCCCTCGGTATGCCCGGGCGTATGGTCGATCAGGAAGCTCATCCCGGCCAGGTCGATGGCCTGACCGTCGCTCAGCTCCCGCACGTCGTCGGGCTCCACGAAGTCGTAGGTGCCCCCTTGGATGTCTGCCATCCCGAGCAGCATCTGCGCCGACTCCGGCGAGATGCCTGCCATGGGGTCAGCCAGGAGATGGCGGTCGTTGGGGTGGATCCAGGCGGTGGAGTCGTACGTCCTGCTCACCGGCGTCACGGACCACATGTGGTCGACGTGGCCGTGGGTGAGGAGCACGGCGACCGGCTTGAGACGCTGCTCCCGGACGACCTCCGCGATGCCGTCGGCGGCGTCCTTCCCGGGGTCGATCACGACACACTCGGTGCCCGGTCCGGTGGCGGCCACGTAGCAGTTGGTGCCCCACGGACCGGCGGGAAAGCCTGCGATCAACACGAGAAACACCCTATCCAGCGGTACAGTGCAGCGCCGCATCGTGGCGTCTGACTACGATGGGCACCCCGAGGTGTGTCGGGACACCATGGGGACCTGCAAGTTGAGCCGACCGGGACTGTGACGAGCACGGTGTCCGGCGGGGGAGATTTCATAAGAGGTTAGCGCCTCATGCGAAGAGTAGGGACATTGTGACCAGCGAGCAGTGGGGTCGGGTCGAGGAAGACGGAACGGTCTACGTGAAGACCGCTGAGGGCGAGCGTTCCGTGGGGCAATACCCAGAAGGCACGCCGGAGGAGGCGCTTGCCTTCTTCACAAACCGGTTCGACCAGCTCGCCTTCGAGGTCGAGCAGCTCGAGCGGCGGGTGCATGCGGGCAAGACGTCGCCCGACGAGGCGACCGTGGCGGTGAAGACCGTCGTGGAGAAGGTGACCGAGGCCAACGCCGTCGGCGACCTGGCCTCGCTGGTGGCGCGGCTGGAGGCACTCGCCCCCGTCATCGCCACCCAGCGCGAGGCCCGCAAGGCCGAACGGGCCGCGAAGGCGGCCGAGGCGAAGGTCGCCAAGGAAGCCCTCGTGGACGAGGCCGAGAAGCTGGCCGAGAGCAACGACTGGCGCAACGGTGCCAACCGGCTGCGCGAGCTGCTCGACCAGTGGAAGGCGCTCCCCCGCATCGACCGCGGGTCCGACGACGCCCTGTGGCGCCGCTTCTCGACCGCACGCACCGCCTACACCCGTCGGCGCAAGGCCCACTTCGCCGAGCTCAACGCCCGGCGCGAGGACGCCAAGGTGATCAAGGAACGGATCATCGACGAGGCCGAGCAGCTCTCCACCTCCACGGACTGGGGCCCGACCGCCGGGCGCTACCGCGACCTGATGCGCGACTGGAAGGCCGCCGGACCGGCGCCCAAGGACGTCGACGACAAGCTCTGGAAGAAGTTCCGAGCCGCCCAGGACGTCTTCTTCGGTGCCCGTGACGCCACCAACGCAGCGCTCGACGCCGAGTTCGCGCAGAACGCCGTGGTCAAGGAGGCGCTGCTCGCCGAGGCGCAGGAGCTGCTCCCGCTGCTGGAGAAGGGCGACGACCTCGACAGCGTCAAGCGCTCGTTCCGCGACATCGCCGACCGCTGGGACGAGGCCGGCAAGGTCCCGCGCGACCGGATCAAGGAGCTCGAGGGCGCGATGCGCAAGGTCGAGCAGGCCATCAAGTCCGCCGAGGACGACCAGTGGCGCAAGTCCGACCCCGAGAAGTCGGCTCGTGCCGACGACATGATCTCCAAGCTCGAGGAGGCCATCGCCCAGGTCGAGTCCGACCTGGAGAAGGCTCAAGCCTCGGGCGACGCCCGGAAGATCAAGTCGCTCGAGGAGAACCTCGAGTCGCGTCGCCAGTTCCTGGACATGGCCAAGCGCGCCAGCGCCGACTTCAGCTGACCGATCGCCCGCCGAGCCGGCTCGTCACGACGAGCCGGCTCGGTGTTGGTCTACAGGCCGGCGCCGCCGTAGTAGTCGCCTCTGGCCGCGTTGTCGCGCTTGATGTTGCGTACATCCTCGGCGTCGACTCCCTTGGGAGCCATGCCGATCGTGGTCCAGGCAAGGCCCAGGAAGAGCAGCACCCCGCCGATGATGAGGATCCAGGTGAACATGCCGTGCTCCATTCCTCGGGCGCCCGAGTCGACGCGTCGCTTTACCTTATAACGACAGAGCCGGCCCTGCCCTCAGAAGCCGCCGGAGATCCCGCCGTCCTGGCCGCCGCGTGGCTGGCGGTTGTGGTACTCGGCCTTGCCCATGGCCTGGCCGCGGTTCCGGATCGCCGCAGACTCGTCGATGCCTCGCGATGGCCTTTTCACCGCCAGCCAGACGACGGCGCCGACGATCACGACGCCCAGGGCGATCAGGAACCAGGTGAAAGGATCCACGAGATGCTCACTTTCATTGGGTGACGCGATAGGCGTCGAAGACGCCGGGGACGGTGCGTACCTGCTTGAGGACCGTGTCCAGGTGCTTTGAGTCTGCCATCTCGAAGGAGAAGCGGGACTTGGCGACGCGGTCCCGGGTGGTGGTGAGCTGGGCGCTGAGGATGTTCACGTGGGCGTCCGAGAGCGCCATCGTGATGTCGGACAGGAGCCGGGCCCGGTCGAGGGCCTCGACCTGGATGTTGACCAGGAAGACGGAGTTGGAGGTCGAGCCCCACTCGACCTCGAGCAGGCGCTCGGGGTGGGCGCGGAGCTCGCCCGCGTTGGTGCAGTCGGTGCGGTGGACCGAGACGCCCCCGCCCTTGGTGACGAACCCGAGGATCTCGTCACCGGGCACCGGGGTGCAGCACTTGGCGAGCTTGACCCAGACGTCCGGGGATCCCTTGACGTTGACCCCGGCGTCGGAGCTGGTGGTGGAGACCTTGCCGTGGCGGCGGCGGCCGACGTTGACGGCCTCGGCGAGATCCTCGGCGGCACCGTCGTCACCGCCGTGGTCCTCGATCACCCGGCGTACGACCGCTTGGGCGGAGAGGTGGCTCTCGCCGACCGCGGCGTAGAGCGACTCGACGTCGCCAAGGTCGAAGTGGTCGGCGGCCAGCATGAGCGACTCGCGCGACATCAGCCGCTTGAGGGGCAGGCCCTCCTTGCGCATGAGCCGGGCGATCGCGTCCTGGCCCTTCTCGATGGCCTCGTCGCGGCGCTCACGGGTGTGCCACTGCCGGATCTTGGCCTTGGCCCGGTTGGACTTGACGAAGGAGCCCCAGTCCCTCGACGGGCCGGCGTTGGGCGACTTGGAGGTGAAGACCTCGACGACGTCGCCGCTCTCCAGGGTCGACTCCAGCGGCACCAGACGTCCGTTGACCCGGGCGCCGATGGTCTTGTTGCCGACCTCGGTGTGGACGGCGTAGGCGAAGTCGACCGGAGTGGCGTCGGCGGGCAGCGCGATCACGTCGCCCTTGGGGGTGAAGACGTAGACCTCGGTGCGCTTCATCTCGAAGCGCAGCGACTCCAGGAACTCGCCGGGGTCGTTGACCTCCGACTGCCAGTCCATGAGCTGCTTGACCCAGCTCATGTCGTTGTCCATCGGCCGGTCGGTGTCGACACCGTTGCGGCCGTCCTCCTTGTATTTCCAGTGCGCGGCCACGCCGAACTCGGCACGGCGGTGCATCGCGAAGGTGCGGATCTGCAGCTCCACCGGTTTGCCCTGCGGGCCGATCACGGTGGTGTGCAGCGACTGGTACATGTTGAACTTCGGCATCGCGATGTAGTCCTTGAAGCGCCCCAGGACGGGGTTCCACCGCGAGTGCAGGATGCCGAGGACGGAGTAGCAGTCACGCTCGTCCTCGACCAGGATCCGGATGCCGACCAGGTCGTTGATGTCGGAGAAGTCCTTACCGCCGACGATCATCTTCTGGTAGATCGAGTAGTAGTGCTTGGGTCGCCCGGTGACGGTCGCCTTGATCCGCGCCTCGTGCAGGTCGCGCTCGACCTGGTCGATGACCTGGGCCAGGAACTTCTCGCGCGAGGGGTTGCGGTCGGCGACCAGCCGGACCAGCTCGTCGTACATCTTCGGGTAGAGGGTCGCGAAGGCGAGGTCCTCGAGCTCGAACTTGATCGTGTTCATGCCGAGCCGGTGGGCCAGCGGCGCGTAGATGTCCAGCGTCTCGCGCGCGCTGCGCTCCTGGCTCTTCTGCGGGACGTATCGCAGCGTACGCATGTTGTGCAGGCGGTCGGCCAGCTTGATGACCAGCACCCGGATGTCGCGTGACATCGCCACGACCATCTTGCGGATCGTCTCGGCCTGCGCCGAGTCGCCGTAGGTGACCTTGTCGAGCTTGGTGACACCGTCGACGAGGTGAGCGACCTCCTCACCGAAGTCGCGGGTGAGCTCCTTGAGCGTGTAGGGCGTGTCCTCGACGGTGTCGTGGAGGAGCGCCGCCACCAGGGTCGGCTCGGTCATGCCGAGCTCGGCGAGGATCGTGGTCACCGCGAGCGGGTGGGTGATGTAGGGATCACCGCTCTTGCGCATCTGGGTGCCGTGAAGGCGCTCCGCGGTGATGTAGGCGCGCTCCAGCAGCGTCAGGTCGGCCTTGGGGTGGTTGGACCGCACCGCTCGGAAGAGCGGTTCGAGCACGGGGTTGCCCGCGTTTGCTCGGCCGCCCATCCGGGCGAGACGCGCACGTACGCTGCGGCCCGAGGGCGCGGGGCCACTGCTCTCCCGGGCCTCGATGTTGTGCGCCCGAGGCTGCGCAACGATGCGATCCTCTGCCATGATCCGAGTCTACCGGCCGGACAGGCGACGTTGGCTAGCGAGACAGTTGCTACGTGGACAAGAGCGCGTGCACCGGAGTGTCGGGCAGCTTGCTCCGCGGGTCGAGGAACCCGAGCTCGAGCAGCACCGAGACGCCTTCGACGATGCCGCCGCAGCGCTCGACCAGCTCGATCGTGGCCGCGGCGGTGCCACCGGTGGCGAGCACGTCGTCGATGACGAGCACCCGCTCCCCCGGCTCGATCGCGTCGGTGTGGATCTCCAGCGTCGCCTCGCCGTACTCCAGCGAGTAGGAGACCGCGTGGGTCTCCCGTGGAAGCTTGCCGGCCTTGCGCACGGGGACGAACCCGACCCCGAGGTGCAGGGCCGCGGGAGCGCCGAGGATGAAGCCGCGCGACTCCATGCCGAGCACCTTGGTCACGGTCGCGTTGCCGTCGGCATCGAGAGCCGGGGCAGCGAGCGCCTCGACCACCTGGGTGAATCCCGCAGGGTCGGCCAACAGCGGGGTGATGTCCTTGAACCCGACACCCGGCTCGGGAAAGTCGGGCACGTCGGTGACCAGCCGCTCGAGAGTCTCGTCCAAGCTTCGCTTGGTTGCTCCCTCGAGCGACCGGCCGCCTGCGCCTGTCTCAGAGACAGTCACTTGCGCTTCGACCTCGACTCGCGCTTCGGCTGCGGGCGCCCGGCAGCACCGCTGTCGGAGACCGAGCGCTGCTGGTTGGGTACGTTGCGGCCTCGACCGGTCGGGGAGGTGTTGGGGCTGGTGCCCCGGGTGACGCCGGCCTCATGAAGGTCCTCGGACTCGGACTCGCGAAGCTCGTCCGGCTCGTCGTCGGCGGCGACCGGCATCCCGTCGTCGAAGACCGGCACGGCTGCGTACTTGTCGGCCTCCCTCATCCGTGCCGCGGCGCGCTTCTCGGCGTCGACGATGTCCTTCTCCCCCGACTTCAGGTGCACCAGCAGCGGGGTGGCGATGAAGATCGAGGAGTAGGTGCCGACGGCCATACCGACGAAGAGGACCAGCGAGATGTCCTTCAGCGACGACGTGCCGAGCTGGACGGCGCTGACGTAGAGGATCGCGACGACCGGGAGCAGACCGACGATCGTGGTATTGATCGAGCGCACCAGCGTCTGGTTGACGGCCAGGTTGGCTGCCTGGGCGTACGTCTGCTTCTTCTGGCCGAGGTTGCGGGTGTTCTCCTTGACCTTGTCGAAGACCACCACGGTGTCGTAGAGCGAGTATCCGAGGATCGTCAGGAAGCCGGTGACCGTGGCCGGAGAAACCTCGAAGCCGATGATCGCGTAGACGCCGACGGTGAGGAGCACGTCGTGGAGGAGAGCGACGACGGCCGCGACCGACATCTTCCATTCCCTGAAGTAGATCCAGATGAACAGGACCACACCGACGAGGAAGATGCCGAGCGCGAGACCGGCCTTGGTCGCGACCCGCTCACCCCAAGACGGGCCGATGCCGGTCCGGCTGACGTCGTCTTCGGGTACGTCGGCGGTGGCGGTGATCGCCTCCATGATCGACTGGTCGGCCTCTGAGCCGTCGGCGATCGCCTTGGTCTCGATGACGATCGACTTGCCACCCGCGGTGCGCACGGTGGCACCGTCCGCGGCGGCCACCTCGGTGTCACCGACGGCGGTCCGCAGCTCGTCGGCCATCTCCTGGTCGGCCTGCGCCACGGTGACGGTGTAACGGGTGCCGCCTGTGAAGTCGATGCCGAGGTTGAGACCGCCCTGGAGCATCAGACCGCCGGTCACGATGACCAGGACGACCGCGGAGATGACGTACCAGAGGATGCGGCGGCCGACGAAGTCGAAGGAGCGCTCTCCGGTGTAGAGCTCCTTGCCGAAGCGAGAGATCTTGCTCATCAGGCTTTGCCTCCGACGAGGGACGGGGAGTTGACCGACTGGCCGTCGGTGCCGAGGGCACGCTTGTCCATGCCGGAGAGCACGTGGCCCTTGTTGAAGAAGCCCAGGTTGGCCATGAGCTTGGTCATCGGGTGGGTGAACCAGAAGAACACCAGCACGTCGATGATCGTGGTCAGACCGAGCATGAAGGCGAAGCCCTTGACCTCGTTGGTCGCGAAGACGTAGAGCACGAACGCGGCCAGGAACGAGACACCGTCGGAGGCCAGGCAGGTGTTGCGGGCCCGGACCCAGGCCGTGTCGACGGCCACCCGCATCGAGCGGCCCTCACGCATGTCGTCACGCATCCTCTCGTAGAGGATGATGAAGGAGTCGGCGGTGATGCCGATACCGACGATCAGACCGGCCACTCCCGGAAGGTCCAGGGTGACACCGGCGGTCTCGCTGAGCAGCAGGATCATGCCGTACGTCAGCGCACCTGCCACGGCCAGCGACCCGATCACCACGATGCTCATCGCTCGGTAGTAGAGGACCGAGAAGATCACCACGAGGATGAGGCCCACCAGGCCGGCCCAGAGTCCGGCGGTGAGCTGGTTGCCGGCCAGGCTCGGGCCGATGACCTTGGTCTGGATGCCGTCCTCGGGGAAGTCGAGGGGCAGCGACCCGTACTTGAGGTTGTTGGCCAGCGCGGCGGCGGACTCCTGGGTGAAGTCACCGCTGATCTGCGCACCACCGCTGATCCGCGAGTCGGCGGTCGGCGCGGAGATGACCTTGCCGTCCAGGGTGATCGCGAACTGCTCGCCGGTGCCGGCGATCGCGCCGGTGGTCTCGGCGAAGGCCTTGTTGCCCTCGGACTTGAAGTCCAGGGTGACGACGTAGTTGGCCTGCTGCTGCGGGATGCCGTAGGAGGCTTCCTTGATCTCGGTGCCCTCGATGACCGCCGGGGTCAGCAGGTAGGGGATCCCGTCGTCGTCACAGGTCAGCAGCGGCTCGCCGGGGAGGTCCTCGACCGGGTCGGAGCCGGGCGCGGGGCAGGTGAAGCTGGCGTAGCGGGTCGCCCACTCCGCCGGCGGGTTGCGCATGAACTCGACGGCGTCGTCGACAGCGACCGTCGAGTTGGCGTCCTTCTTCTTGTCGTCGGCCGACTCGGGCTTGGCGCTCGGCGAGGCACTCGGGCTGCCCGAGGTCTTCTCGTCGGCGGCGGGCTCGACGGTCTCGCCGCCGAACGGCGCGCGCGGCGAGGTGCCGGGGGCGGTGCCGGCCGAGGGGTCCTGGATCATCGACCCCGGGTCGGACCCGGCGGCGTTGCCACAGGGCTTCTGCGGGCTGCAGGCGACCAGACGGAAGCGGAGCTTCGCGGTCTGGCGAACGCGCTCGGCGGTCTCCTGCTGCACCTTGCCGGTGCCTGGGATCGAGACCTTGATGACGTCGTTGCCCTCGGTGGTCACCCGGCCACCGGTGACACCGCTGCCGTTGACCCGCTGGTCGATGATCGCCTTGGCCTCCTCGAGGCTCTCCTTCGGCACCGATCCGCCCTCGGAGTTCTCCGCGGTCATCGAGATCTCGGTGCCTCCGCGCAGGTCGAGGCCCAGCTCGGGCTTCCAGCTGCCGGCGAAGGCGATGCCGCCGAACATGATCGCGATCGCCAAGAAGAGCAGGACGAGTGTCCGGCCGGGGCGCGCGGTCTTGCGTGCCATGTGTTGGTCAGTCCTTCTTGTCGAGGTCCACGATGACGTTGTCGGCGTCGGCAGAGGTCTGCTCGGGAGCATCCTCCACCTCGGCCTCGGCCTCCTCGGCAGGCGCCTCGACGACCTTCTGGGCCACCGCCTGGCGCACCACCTGGACGACGACGCCGTCAGCGACCTCGACCTTGATGTTCGCCGTGGACTCCTCGACCTCGGCCACGGTGCCGAAGAGGCCGGCAGTCAGCATCACCCTGTCGCCCGGCTGGAGGTTGAGCTGCAGCTCACGAGCCTGCTTGGCGCGCTTCTGCTGCGGCCTGATCAGCAAGAAGTAGAACAGGACGATGATGACGATAAAAGGCAGGAATTCCACGGGGGTTCGGCTCCGACAGTCTCAGGGGTCAACCGGCAGTCGCACGGCGACGTGCAAGTCTAACCAGGGACCTGGTTGAGACTGTGACTCAGGGCTCATCCCAGAGCGTGTCCACCGACCAGGCCGCGGCCTCGGCGTTGGCGGGCACCGGCAGCCCGAGGTGTGCCCAGGCGGCCGGGGTGGCGACCCGGCCCCGCGGCGTACGGGCCAGGAAGCCGGAGCGGACCAGGAACGGCTCGGCGACCTCCTCGACCGTCTCGCGCTCCTCAGCCACCGCGACGGCAAGGGTGGAGATGCCCACCGGTCCCCCGCCGAAGCGTCGGCACAGGGCGTCGAGGACGGCCAGGTCGAGGCGGTCCAGGCCGAGCGGGTCGACCTCGTAGAGGTCCAGGGCCTTCTGGGCGACCTGCTGGGTGACCGTGCCGTCGGCCTTGACCTGGGCATAGTCGCGTACGCGGCGCAGCAGCCGGTTGGCGATCCGCGGGGTGCCGCGGGAGCGGCCGGCGATCTCGGTGGCGCCGTCGTCCTCGACGGTGACGTCGAGCAGCCCCGCAGAGCGGCGCACGATCAGCTCGAGGTCTGCCGGGTCGTAGAGCTCGAGGTGGCCGGTGAAGCCGAACCTGTCGCGCAGCGGGCCCGGGAGCAGCCCGGCGCGCGTGGTCGCGCCGACCAGCGTGAACGGGGGCAGGTCGATCGGGATCGCGGTCGCGCCCGGGCCCTTGCCGATGACGACGTCGACCCGGAAGTCCTCCATCGCCATGTAGAGCATCTCCTCGGCGGGGCGGCTCATCCGGTGGATCTCGTCGACGAAGAGCACCTCGCCCTCGTTGAGCCCGCTCAGGATCGCGGCCAGGTCACCGGCGTGCGTGATCGCGGGCCCGGAGGTGATCCGCAGGGGCGCGGCCATCTCGGCGGCGATGATCATCGCGAGGGTGGTCTTGCCGAGCCCCGGAGGCCCGGAGAGGAGTACGTGGTCGGGGGCCCGCTCGCGCTGTCGCGCCGCCTCCAGGACGAGGTTGAGCTGCTCGCGGACCCGCTGCTGGCCGATCAGCTCGTCGAGGCTCTTGGGGCGCAGCGCCGCCTCGACGACTCGGTCGTCACTGTCTGCCTCGGCGATGGTGAGCGAGGAACTGTACCCATCAAAGCGGGAGTCCTCCTCGTTGGCCTGCAGGTCGTCCTCGTGCATCGGTTATGCCTTCGACAGGGTGCGGAGCGCTGCACGCAGGAGAATCGAGATGTTGGCCTGGTCACCGGCCTCCGGCTCGATCGCGGTGACGGCCTTGTCGGCGTCCTTGGCGTTGTAGCCCAGGCCGATCAGCGCCTCGGCGACCTGGTCGCGCCACGGCGCCGACGCGGCGGTGGGAGCGGGTGCGGAGGCGGTGCCCGTCGGCGCACCGATCCGGTCCTTGAGCTCCAGGATCACCCGCTGGGCGCCCTTCTGGCCGATGCCCGGGACCTTGGTGAGGGTCTTGGCGTCCTCGCCCGCGATGGCGATCCGGATGCCGTCGGGCGAGAGCACCGCGAGCATCGCCTGGGCGAGCTTCGGGCCGACGCCGGAGGCGGTCTGGAGGAGCTCGAAGAGGGTGCGCTCGTCGGCGTCGGTGAACCCGAACAGCGTCAACGAGTCCTCACGCACGACCAGGCTGGTCGGCAGATAGGCCTCCTCGCCGGCGCGGAGCGTGGCCAGCGTGTTGGGGGTGCAGAGCAGCTCGATGCCGATGCCACCGACCTCGACGACGGCAGTGGAGAGGCTGACGGCGGCGACCTTGCCGCGTACGGACGCGATCATCTGCGGACCTTCCCTGCGGCCGCGGCGACCGCGGCTTCGATGCGGTTCTGGGCGCCTCCGCGCCACTGGTGGGTGATGGCCAGCGCGAGCGCGTCGGCGGCGTCGGCCGGCTTCGGTGGGGTCGGGAGCCGCAGGATGCGGGTCACCATCGCGGTCACCTGCTGCTTGTCGGCACGACCGTTGCCGGAGACGGCGGCCTTGACCTCGGACGGCGTGTGCAGGGCGACCGGGATCCCACGCCGGGCGGCGCAGACCATCGCGAGACCGCTGGCCTGGGCCGTACCCATGATCGTGGAGACGTTCGAGCGCGCGAAGATCCGCTCGATCGCGACCGCGTCGGGCCGGTGCTCCTCGATCCAGGCGTCGATCCCCTTCTCGATGCTCACCAGTCGCTCCCAGACGGGAAGGTCGGAGGACGTACGGAGCACGCCGACGTCCACCATCGACAACGGCCGGCCGAGCGAGCCGTCGACCACACCCATCCCGCACCGGGTCAGGCCGGGGTCGATCCCAAGCACCCGCATCAGCACCTCCATCGAACGTCTGTTCGTAGCGTACCGGCATCGCTGGTCGAGCCGCCGGAGCCCCTGGGCGGAGGCGTGTCGAGACCAACACGGTCCCCTGTCGCGCTCGATAGACCGTGTTGGTCTCGACACGGGTTCGCTCGTTCCTCACGAATCCGGCTCGACCAGCGCGGCGCGTCAGGCGTCGACGGTCTCCATGACCTCGTCGGGGACGTCGGCGTTGGAGAAGACGTTCTGAACGTCGTCGAGGTCGTCGACCGCGTCGATGAGCTTGAAGACCTTCTCGGCGGCGGAGGCGTCGGCGACCGGGATGTCCATGCTCGCGACGAACTGGACCTCGGCGGAGTCGTAGTCGATGCCGGCGTCCTGCAGAGCGGTGCGGACCGCGACCACGTCGGAGGGGTCGGAGACGATCTCGAAGGACTCACCGAGGTCGTTGACGTCCTCGGCGCCGGCGTCGAGGGTGGCCTCGAGAAGGTCGTCCTCGGAGACCGACTTGCTCTCCTGCGCCTTCGCCACCACGACGACGCCCTTGCGGTCGAAGAGCCGCGAGACCGAGCCCGGGTCGGCCATGGTGCCGCCGTTGCGAGTGACCGCGGTGCGCACCTCCATCGCCGCCCGGTTGCGGTTGTCGGTCAGACACTCGATGAGGAGCGCGACGCCCTGGGGGCCGTAGACCTCGTACATGATCGTGTCGTAGCTGACGCCGCCGCCGTCGAGCCCACCGCCGCGCTTGACGGCGCGGTCGATGTTGTCGTTGGGGACCGACTGCTTCTTGGCCTTCTGGATGGCGTCGAAGAGGGTCGGGTTTCCGGTCGGATCAGGACCGCCGGTCTTGGCCGCGATCTCGATCGTCTTGATGAGCTTGGCGAAGAGCTTGCCGCGCTTGGCGTCGATCGCCGCCTTCTTGTGCTTGGTCGTTGCCCACTTGGAGTGGCCGCTCATCTGGAAACCGTCCTTTGCCCCGCGTCGTCGCTGTGCTTTCGAGCCTTGTCGAGCCGCCACCGGCTCCGTTGTCTTTTCGGGTCACAGGGCAGCGAGACCCCATTCTAACTACGTGCGGTACGTCACGCTCAGCAGCAGGTGTCCAGGAACAGCCGGTGCAGCCGGTCGTCGGCGTTGACCTCGGGATGAAAGCTCGTGGCCATCAGCTGGTTCTGACGTACGGCGACGGCGTGTCCCGCGATGCCGGCCAGCACCTCGACCCCCGCGCCGACCTCCTCGACCCACGGCGCCCGGATGAAGACACCGTGGACGGTCTCGGCCAGGCCGGTGACCTCGAGATCGGTCTCGAACGACTCCGTCTGCCGCCCGAAGGCGTTGCGCCTGACGGTGATGTCCAACCCGCCGATGGTCTCCTGACCCTCGGCTGCGTCGAGCAGCCGGTCGGCCAGGAGCACCATGCCGGCGCAGGTGCCGAGCGCCGGCATCCCGCCCCGGACCCGCTCGCGGAGCGGGTCGAGCAGATCGAACGTACGCGCCAGGCGCCACATCGTCGTCGACTCACCGCCGGGGATGACGAGCGCGTCGCAGGCGTCGAGCTCCTCCCGGCGGCGTACGGACGTTCCCTTCACCCCCAGGCGGTCGAGCGCGGCGAGGTGCTCGCGGACGTCACCCTGGAGGGCGAGTACGCCGGTGGTGGTCACCAGCCGCGCTCCGCGAACTGGATCGACCTGGCCGGCTCGTCGACGTTGATCCCGACCATCGCCTCGCCCAGACCGCGGGAGACCTTGGCGACGACGTCGGGGTCGTCGTGGAAGGTGGTCGCCTTGACGATCGCCTCGGCACGCTGGGCCGGGTTGCCGGACTTGAAGATGCCGGAGCCGACGAAGACGCCCTCGGCGCCGAGCTGCATCATCATCGCGGCGTCGGCCGGGGTCGCGATGCCGCCGGCGGTGAACAGGACGACCGGCAGCTTGCCGTTCTCGGCGACCTCCTTGACGAGCTCGTAGGGCGCCTGGAGCTCCTTGGCAGCCACATAGAGCTCGTCCTCGGCCAGGGCGCCGAGGCGGCGGATCTCGCGCCGGATCGTACGCATGTGGGTGACCGCGTTGGACACGTCACCGGTGCCGGCCTCGCCCTTGGAGCGGATCATCGCCGCGCCCTCGGTGATGCGGCGCAGGGCCTCGCCGAGGTTGGTCGCGCCGCACACGAACGGCACCGTGTAGGCCCACTTGTCGATGTGGTTCTCATAGTCGGCCGGGGTCAGCACCTCGGACTCGTCGATGTAGTCGACGCCCAGGGACTGGAGCACCCGGGCCTCGGCGAAGTGGCCGATGCGGGCCTTGGCCATGACCGGGATGGAGACGGCCTCGATGATGCCGTCGATCATGTCGGGGTCGGACATCCGGCTGACTCCGCCCTGGGCGCGGATGTCGGCGGGGACGCGCTCCAGCGCCATCACCGCCACTGCTCCGGCGTCCTCGGCGATCTTCGCCTGCTCGGGGGTGACCACGTCCATGATCACGCCGCCTTTGAGCATCTCCGCCATCCCGCGCTTGACCCGCGAGGTTCCCGTCTCGTTCATGCTTGTTGCCATGTGGCGATCGTAGGTCGGGAACCGACGTACGCCACCCTCGGAAAGCCCTGGTCAGGCCACTGTTCCCGAAGTGGACTGATCGCCGGTGAGGGCTTCGGCGGCCTCGGCCACCGCGGTTGGCGTGCCGGCGAGGGACCAGAGCACTCCCCCGGCCTCGACCTGGATCGTGGTGCCGCCGACGCCGAGGACGAGGGCCGCCCCGGGGAGGCGGTCCCAGTCGGGGACGGAGTGCTGGCAGAAGAGGTGGAGCTTGCCCTGGGCGATGGCGGTGAGGTCCATCGACCCGGAACCGAGGATCCGGATCGAGGCGGCTCGGGCGGCGACCCGGACGTACGCCTCACCGGACGGGTGGCTCAGCTTGCGCGGGTGGAGGTAGGTGGTGAGGCACGCGTGCGAGAGCGGCGTGTCCGGCATCGCGTCGAGTCGGATTCCGTTACGGGTGGTGGGCAGCTCGGGGCCACCGACGTAGACGGCGTCCTCGGCCGGTGAGTAGACCGCCCCCAGGACGATGCTGTTCACGTCTCCCGGGGCACCGTCGGTCAGAGCCAGCGCCGAGCACCACCAGTCGAGGCCGCGGACGAAGTTGTAGGTGCCGTCCACCGGGTCGATGGTCCACACCCGTCCGGTGGCCGACTCGCGAGCGGAGCCCTCCTCCCCCAGGATGCCGTCGCCGGGGTGCTCGGCCGCGAGCCGGTCGACGATCGCCTTCTCCGCGGCCTTGTCGGCGGCGGTGACCAGGTCGGAGACCGAGGTCTTGGTCTCGACCGAGTCGCCGATCCCCGCGGTGCGCATCTTCGCCGCGAGGGAGCCGGCGCCGCGGACGAGCTCCGCGGCGAGGCGTACGTCTGCCTCGGCCGGCGCGGTCACGAAGCCGCCTCTTCGGCGAGGGCCTGGCGGCGGACGGTCCAGATGCGCTGGACGACGGTGATCGTCGAGGCGACGGCGAGGATCCACAGCGCGATGTAGATGAGCATGTCGAGGGAGAAGATGCCGGCGAGGCCGGTCATCACGAGGATCAGGACGAGCCGGTCGGCGCGCTCGGCGATGCCGACGTTGGCCGTGAAGCCCAGGGACTCGGCGCGGGCGCGGGCGTAGGAGGTGACCGCTCCCGTCACCAGGCACCACAGGGTCAGGGCGAGGTAGAGGTCGGAGTCGCCCGGACCGGCGAAGTAGAGCGCCAGACCACCGAAGACCGCCCCATCGCCGAAGCGGTCGAGGGTGGAGTCCCAGAAGGCGCCGAACTTCGAGGTGCGGCCGACTGCGCGTGCCATCGCCCCGTCGATCAGGTCGCTGAAGACGAAGCAGGTGATGAAGACGGTGCCGGCCAGCAGCTCGCCGCGGGGGTAGAAGGCCAGCGCTCCGACCGCTACTCCGATGGTGCCGACGAGAGTGACGGCGTCGGGGCTGATCTTCAGCGCCACGAACAGCCGGACGATGGGCGCGAGGACGACTCCCTGAACGAAGCCTTTGATGTGATCCAACATGGCGCGGCCACGCTATCGGATCCCGCCGAGACGTCACTCCCGCGCGCCGAAACGTCACTCACATTCCGCCGAGGCGTCACTTGCGTCGGCCGAGGCGTCGCCCCCGTCGGCCGAAGCGTCGCCCCCGTCGACCCAAGCGTCGCCCCCGTCGACCCAAGCGTCGCCCCCGTCGACCCAAGCGTCACTCCCGTCGACCGAGAGGTCAGCGGATGACGCCTCGGCCGACGCACGTGACGTCTCGGCCGACGTACGTGACGTCTCGGCCGACGTACGTGACGTCTCGGTTAGGTTCCTTCGGTCAGATCGCGGACCTCGGCGTAGCGGGCGCGGACTGCGGGGTCGGGGTCGGCCTCGTACGTCTCGGTGCCGGCGAGCTCCCAGGTCGGCGGCTCGTCACCGCCGGTGAGGGCCCAGGCGGCCTGGCGGGCGGCGCCGTCGGCGACGTACTCCCCCGGCTCGGGGACGAGGACGGGGTGGCCGAAGACGACGGGGGCCAGACGGCGTACGGCCTCGGACCGGGCACCGCCGCCGACGAGGAACACGCGGTCGACCGCGACACCTTGCGCCTTCAGCGGGTCGATGCCGTCGGCGAGCCCGCAGAGCAGGCCCTCGACGGCCGCGCGCGCCAGGTGGGCAGGCTCGGCGGTGGACAGCGTCAGACCGTGGATCACGCCCCGAGCCGAGGGCCGGTCGGGGGTGCGCTCCCCCTCGAGGTAGGGGACGAGGACCAGGCCGCCAGCGCCTGACGGTGCCTCCAGCGCGAGCTTGGAGAGGTGCTCATGGCTCACCCCGAGCAGCCGGGTGGTGGCGTCGAGGACCCGCGCGGCGTTGAGGGTCGCGACCAGCGGCAGGTAGCGACCGGTGGCATCGGCAAAGCCCGCCACCGTGCCCGACGCGTCCGCGGTCGGTGTCTCCGAGACCGCGCAGGCGACCCCGGAGGTGCCGATGGAGACGACCACGTCGCCGGGGCGCGCACCGACGCCCAGGGAGGCTCCGGCGTTGTCGCCGCAGCCCGCCCCGAGCAGGGCACCGGCCGACGTACGTCCCGCCGACGCCGAGGGCGCGAGGACCTCCGGAAGCACGACGTCGTCCCGCCCGAGTGCTCGCATCAAGAGGTCGCGTCGGTATTCGCCGGTGACGGCGGAGTAGTAGCCGGTGCCGCTGGCGTCGCTCCGGTCGGTACGCAGCGCGCCGAGGTCTCCGCCGCCGCCGAGCTTCCAGGTGAGCCAGTCATGAGGCAGGCACACCGCCGCGGTCCGAGCCGCCGCCTCCGGCTCGTGCTCGGCCAGCCAGCGCAGCTTGGTGGCGGTGAAGCTGGCCACCTGGACCAAGCCGACCGCCTCGGCCCAGGCCGCGGCGCCGAGCTCGGTGTTGAGCGCGGCGGCCGCAGCGGCCGAGCGGGTGTCGTTCCACAGCAGCGCGGGGCGTACGACCTCTCCGGCCTCGTCCAGGCACACCATCCCGTGCTGCTGCCCGCCGACGGAGACCGCGGCGACGTCGGCGAGCCCGCCGGCGGCCTCGACCGAGGACGACAACGCCGTCCACCAGGCCGCGGGATCGACCTCGGTGCCTTCGGGGTGCGGCGCGGAGCCGGAGCGTACGAGCGCACCGGTCTCCGCGTCACGGACTACGACCTTGCACGATTGGGTCGAGGAGTCGACCCCGGCGACGAGCGGCATCGACCGAACCTAACGGACGCCGAGAAGGTGGTCCATGGCGAGCTGGTCGAGGTGCTCGAACGCATAACCGTGGTCGAGCGCCTCGATGTCGTAGGACGCCTTGCGGATGTCCTCGAGCGTCTCGCCCTCGGCCAGGGTCGGCACGGACAGCTCCTCGACCTGCGAGGCCTCGAGCGCGGCCTTGACCTCCGGGTCGGCCCGGAACGCCTTGGCCCGCTCCCGCAGCACGAGGTAGTTGCGCATGCAGCCGGCGGCCGATGCCCACACGCCGTCCTCGTCCTCGGTGCGCGGCGGCTTGAAGTCGAAGTGGCGCGGACCGTCGTAACCCTTGGACTCCAGCAGGTCGACCAGGTTGAACGCACCGCGCAGGTTGCCTGCGCCGAAGCGGAGGTCCTGGTCGAAGCGCGGGCCGTGCTGACCGTTGAGGTCGATGTGGAAGAGCTTGCCGTGCCACAGCGCCTGGGCGACACCGGCGGCGAAGTTGAGCCCGGCCATCTCCTCGTGACCGACCTCGGGGTTGAGGCCGACCATCTCAGGGCGGTCGAGGGTGCTGATGAAGGCGAGCGCGTGGCCGATGGTCGGGAGCAGGATGTCGCCGCGAGGCTCGTTGGGCTTCGGCTCGATGGCGAACCGGATGTCGTAGCCCTGCTCGACCACGTAGTCGCCGAGCAGGTTGACCGCCTCGCGATAGCGGTCCAGCGCGGCCGCGATGTCCTTGGCTGCGTGGGACTCGGCGCCCTCACGGCCACCCCACATGACGTACGTCGTCGCGCCGAGCTCCGCGGCGAGGTCGATGTTGCGCGCGACCTTGGCGATCGCGTAGCGGCGCACCTCGCGGTCGTTGGAGGTGAAGCTGCCGTCGCGGAAGACCGGGTGACCGAAGAGGTTGGTGGTGGCCATCGGCACCTTGAGGCCGGTCTCGTCCAGCGCGGCCTTGAGCTTGTCGATCTCCGCCTGGCGCTCGGCGTCGCTCGCGTCGATCGCGAAGACGTCGTTGTCGTGGAAGGTGATGCCGTAGGCCCCGAGCTCGGCCAGCTTGCGCACCGAGTGGGCGACGTCGAGGTGAGGCCGGCTCGCCGAGCCGAACACGTCCTGTCCGCTCCAGCCCACGGTCCACAGTCCGAAGGTGAACTTGTCGTCGGCGGTGGGGGTGTAATCCGTCATAGCCTTGTTTCCTCACATTAGTTCACGATTCGGACTATATGACGAACATGAAACGCGACGGACGTCACATTGTCAACCCTTGCAACGGCTTCCAGCGGGTCGCTTGACCTAAAGTTCATAACTTGCTCTAATCCGTTCATGACGGTCAGAACCGAGCCCGCCCAGCATGCCGGGATGCGGGCGAGCAACCTCGCGCTCGTGCTCGGCGAGGTCGCCCGCACCAGCCCGGTCTCGCGCGCGCAGGTCGCTGCGCGCACCGGCCTGACGAAGTCGTCGGTGTCCGGGTTGGTCTCCGATCTGATCGACGCCGGCCTGATCCAGGAGAGCGCCCCGGCCGCGACCGAGCGTGGCCGGCCCGCGACGGCGCTCGACCTCGCTCCGGGAGGCATCGCCGGCCTCGGCCTGGAGATCAACGTCGACTACTTGGCCGCCATGGTGACCGACCTGACGGGTGTGCCGCGCTACCACCACGTCCTACGCCGCGACAACCGCGGCCGCGAGGTCGACGAGGTGATCGCCGACCTCATCGATCTGGCCCGCACGGCCGCCCGCAGCGCTGCCTCCCAGCGTCTGCCGCTCTCCGGGGCCTGTGTGGCGGTGCCCGGCCTGACCGTCGAGGGCGCCGTGGTGCGCACCCCCAACCTGGGCTGGGCACGGGTCGACCTCGCCGATGCCGTCGGTGAGGGCGCCGGGCTCGACGTCGAGCTGGAGAACGAGGCCAACCTGGCGGCTCTCGGCGAGATGTGGTTCGGCGGGCACGATCACGACGGCGCCCCGCTGCGCGACTTCGTGCACGTCTCCGGCGAGATCGGTATCGGCGGCGGCATCGTGATCGGCGGCGAGGTCTTCCGCGGCGCCCACGCGGGCGCCGGCGAGCTCGGCCATGTCGTGGTGGCTCCCGACGGACCGCGGTGCGGCTGCGGCGGTCACGGCTGCCTGGAGCGGATGGCCGGACAGCAGGAGATCCTCGCCCGGGCGCAGATGGCGACGATGGCCGACCTGACCCGGGCCTGCGAGGCCGGCGATCAGGCCGCGCTGGACGCCGTCGCCGGCGCCGGCCGACACCTCGGCGTCGCGCTCGCCTCGGTCATCACCCTTCTCGACCCCACCGCGATCGTGCTCGGTGGCGCGTTCGCCACGCTCGCGCCCTGGCTCACCGGGGCGACCTCGGCCTCGATCGGCCACCACACCGGTGCCGTCGAACCGCCCCGGCTGCTGGTCTCCGGACTCGGCAGCGACGCCGCGGTCCGAGGAGCGGCCGGGACCGTCGTACGCGGCGTCATCGCCGATCCCGCCGCTCATCTCGCCCGGCAAGCTGCTCAACGGCCTTAGTCGCTGAGCTCGGGTCGGTCGTCATCGGTGGTCGAGCCGCCGGAGCCACTAGGCGAAGGCGTGTCGAGACCAACACAGTCCCCTGCAGCGCTCGATAGGACCCTGTTGGTCTCGACACGCTCGGCCGCAGGCGGCCTCCCGGCTCGACCAGCGGGCTGGCTCTTAGTGCGAGACCGTCGCCGTCGTGATCCGCCGGTCGGCAGTGCCGACGCGATGGACGTCGCCGATGATCGTGACCAGCGCCTTGTCCCCGCCCGAGTCTCCTGCACCAGAGGCCACCTCGACGTCGGAGAGCTCGGCGATGCCCTCTGCGACCGCGGCGGTGACCTTCTCGCCGGCCGAGGCGGCGACCCAGACCTCGACCTCGCCGGGCTCGACGACACGGACGAGTCCCCGGTCGGTGAAGGCCAGCCGGGCCGTGGGCACCTCGAAGCGCACCGTCGCCGACTCGGCCGGCTGCAGCGCGACCCGCTGATACCCGAGCAACTGCGAGACCGGTCGGGCCACCGAGGCCAGCAGGTCGCGACCGTAGAGCTGGACCACGTCCACACCGGCGACGTCACCGAGGTTGGTGACGGTCACCTCGACCGCGAACGTGCCACCGGCCTCGACGGCCCGGTCGGCCGAGAGTCCGCTGTAGCCGAAGGCGGTGTAGGACAGGCCGAAGCCGAACGGCCGCACCGGGGTGGAGTCGGCGGAGGTCACCCCGGAAGGGCCGCCGAGGATGGGATGGAGGTAGGTGTAGGGCTGGGCTCCGGCCGAACGCGGCAGGGTCAGCGGCAGTCGACCGGACGGGTTGACGGCGCCGGTGAGGATACGAGCGATCGCGGGTCCGCCCTCCTCCCCCGGGAAGAACGCCTGCAGCACCGCCGCAGGACGGCTGGGGCCCTGCTGATCGCCTCGGGCTCCGCTTCGGCCGTCGAGGGCCCAGCCGATGGCGTACGGACGGCCGGTGACCAGCACCAGGACCGTCGGGGTCCCGGTGGCGACCACCGCCTCGAACAGCTCACGCTGGACGCCGGGCAGCTCGAGGGACTCGGTGTCGTTGCCCTCCCCCACCGTGCCCTTGCCGAACAGACCCGCCTGGTCGCCGGCGACGACGACGGCGACCTCGGCTCGTTCGGCCGCCGCGATGGCCGCCGCGAACCCCGTGGTGTCGGTGCCCTCGACCTCGCAGCCGCGTACGACCTCGACCTCGGCTCCCGGGACCTCGGTCCGCAGCGCCTCGGCGATCGTCGGCACCTCGATGCCGAGCGCGACGTCAGGATGGTGGGCGAGGACGTGGTTGGGGAAGGAGTAGCACCCCATCAGCGCCTCGGCACGGTCGGCGTTGGGACCGATCATCGCGATCCTGGTGGCGGTCTCGGCGATCGGGAGAATGCCGTCGTTGGACAGCAGGACCACCGACTCCTCGGCCAGACGACGGGCGACGTCCCGGTGAGCCGGGGTGTCCAGATCGATCACGGACGGCGACTCGGCGGTGAACTCCTCGTCCAGCAGCCCGGCCTCCTCCTTGGCGGCCAACGCCCGGAGGACGGCACGGTCGATGACGGTCTCGTCCACCTCGCCAGCGCGGACCAGCGCGGCCAGCGGCTCGAGGAACGCGTCGCCGCTGGGCAGCTCGACATCGATCCCGGCCTCCAGCGCCATCGCCGCGGCGTGGCCCCGGTCCGCCGCGACGCCGTGCATGAGCGCGAGGAAGGCCACCGAGAAGTAGTCGGCCACGACGGTCCCTTCGAAGCCCCACTCCTCGCGCAGCAGCCCGGTGAGCAGCTCGGCGTTGGCCGCCATCGGGACGCCGTCGACGTCGTTGTAGGCGTTCATCACCGACCTCGCGCCGCCGTCCAGGACGGCCATCTCGAAGGGCGGCAGGAACAGGTCGGCCAGCTCTCGCGGTCCGGCGGAGACCGGGGCGTGGTTACGACCCGCTCGCGATCCGGAGTAGCCCACGAAGTGCTTCAAGGTGGCCTGGATGCCCGCGGACTGCAGCCCCCGGACGTACGCGGTCCCGACCGTCCCCACCACATAGGGGTCCTCGGAGATGGCCTCCTCGGTGCGCCCCCAGCGCGGGTCACGGATCACGTCGAGCACCGGCGCGAGGCCCTGGTGCACCCCCAGCGTACGCAGCGAGGAGCCGATCAGGGACGCCATCTCCTCGACGAGGTCGGGATCGAACGCGGCACCCCAGGCCAGCGGCGTCGGGAAGCAGGCGGCCTTCCAGGCGGCCAGCCCGGTGAGGCACTCCTCGTGGACCAGCGCCGGGATGCCGAGCCGGGTCTCGTGCAGGAGCCGACGCTGCTCCTCCCACAGCCACCGCGCCCGCTCGGACGGGTCGACCGGCCGGGTGCCGTAGACCCGGGTGAAGTGGCCGATCCCGTGCTCGGTCACCTCGGCGAGCCTCGTCGGCGCGCCGGCCGTCATCTCGCCGGCCAGCGGTGCGACGACCTCGTCGCCGTGGTCGATCCAGAAGCCGACGAGCTGCGCCAGCTTCTCCTCGAGCCTCATCCGGGCGTGCAGCTCCTGCACCCGAGTGGATACCTGCGGCCATGCGCGCCTGTGGGAGTCCGTCATCCCTTCACCGCTCCTTGCAGTCCGGAGACGATCCGGCGCTGCAGGGCCAGGAACAGCACCAGCGCCGGGATCATCGCGATCGTCGTGAACGCCAGGACACCGGCGGTGTCGGCGGAGTGCTCGGTGGAGAAGTCGGCCACCCCGAGCGGCAGCGTGCGCATCTCACCCTGAAGCAGCAGCAGTGGCAGGATGTAGGCGTTCCAGGAGGTCACGAAGGCGAGCACCGCGACCGTGATCACCCCCGGCATCGACAGCGGCAGCATGATCCGCCAGAAGACACCGATCCGCGAGGCACCGTCGATCAGTGCCGCCTCCTCGAGCTCGCGCGGCAGCGCCATCAGGAACGGCCGGAGGATCACCACCGTCAGCGGCAGTGCGAACGCCGCCTGGGGCAGCGCCACTCCCCACCAGGTGTTGCCCATCCCGAGGTCACGGGTGACCAGGATGAACAGCGGGATCACCGCCACCGCCGCCGGGAAGAGCAGGCCGAGCACGAAGACCATGAACAGCGCCTCGCGCCCCTTGAACCGGTAGCGCGCGAGCGGGTACGCGGCCATCACGCCGAAGACCACCGCGACTCCCGTGGTGATCACCGCGATCACGGTCGAGTTGACCGCGTAGGTCCAGAACGACCCGCCGCTCAGCACGCCGGAGTAGTTCGTCCCGACCCACGGGTCGGGAAGACCGGTCGGCTTCTCGGCCAGCTGGGCGTTGGTGCGGAAGCCACCCATCGCGCCGTAGAGCACCGGGCCGACGGTGATCGCGACGACGATCAGCGAGATCAGGTAGACGAGCACGTTGTTGCCGCCACGCTTGCCGCGCGGCGCCAGGTTCGTCGTCACACTCATGCCCGCTCGCTGGCGCTCGCTCATGCCGCCTCCTTGGTGTCACGGCGCAGCACGACCAGCTGGTAGACCAGCGCCATCACGAACGCGATCGCGAACAGGACCACCGAGGCGGCGCCCGCGATGCCGTAGTTGTGCCGGTTGGTGCCTTCGTCGATCAGGTACGTCGCCATCGTGGTCGTCGCGTCGGCGGGACCGCCGCCGGTGAGGACCCAGATCATGTCGAAGCACTGGATGGAGCCGATCATCGACAGGAAGCACCAGGTGCGGATGGTCGGACCGAGCAGAGGGATGCTGATCCGCCACTGCGTCTGCCACCAGCCGGCACCGTCGAGCTGCGCCGCCTCGTAGAGCTCCTCTGAGACCCCCTGCAGCCCGGCGAGGAACAGCAGGACCGCCAGGCCCAGGTACTTCCAGGTCAGCACCGCGAGCACCACCCACAGGGCGACCTCGGGGGTGCCGAGCCAGCCCTCCCCGGGCGGGGAGAGGCCGATCCCGTTCATGAGGGCGTCGATCAGGCCGTACTCCGGCTGCAGCAGCTGGAACCAGATGACCCCGGCGATGACCTCGGCCAGGACGTAGGGGACGAAGATCAGCGTACGCAGCACGCCCTGCCCCGCCATCTTGCGGTTGAGCAGCAGCGCGATGGCCACGCCGAGGGGAAGCTGCACGATGATCGAGCCGACCACGATGATCATGTTGTGGGCGACCGCGTCCCGGAAGACGTCGTCGGCGAGCACCTCGGCGTAGTTCGCGAACCCGACGAAGTCGTCGAGAGGACCGAGGCCCTTCCAGTCGTAGAGCGAGAACCGCGCGGCGGTGAGGATCGGCCAGGCGACGAACAGGGCCATCAGGGCAAGGGCCGGGGTCACGAAGAACGCGATCTCCGCCCACTTGCGCCAGGTGTCATGAGGCCGGTGCGGCCGCCCCGAGGCGACCGCACCGGTAGCTGCTCCAGAGCTCACGAGGCGACCGTGCCTCCCGAGAACGTGCTTCGCGCCATGCTCACTTCTCCTTGTCCGCGGCTTCCTGGGTCGCCGTGACGACGTCCTCAGGGGTGGCCTTGCCCGCGAACTGCAACGCGATCTCGTCGTTCATCGCACCACCGACGGACTCACCGAAGGCGGTGTCGAAGTAGAGCTGCACGAAGGGCGACTCGTCGCGCACCTTCAGCAGCTCGGCCAGTGCCGGGTCCTTGACCGACGAGCCCGCCGCGGGGATGGTCGGCAGGCCCATGTCGTTCTCGGCGAAGCCCTTCTGGACCTCGTCGGAGAGCAGGTGGTTGACGAGGTCGACAGCCTTGTCGGGAGCAGCCTCGGAGACCGCCCAGGCGTCGCCGCCACCGAGCTGGGCGGCCGGGTCACCCTCGCCGCCGTCGACGGCCGGGAACGGGAACCAACCGGTCTTGTCACCGAGCCCCTGCTTGTCCTCGGTGATGCCCTGCATCACGCCGGGCTCCCAGTGACCGGCCAGCTCCATCGCGACCTTGCCGGTGGCCAGCAGGCCGCTGGCCGAGGTCGGGCCGGTCTGCGACGGCGTCGACAGGAAGCCCTTGTTGAACGGCTTCTCGGCGACGATCTCGTCGACGGTCTCGCCCGCCTCGACGAAGCACGGGTCGGAGAAGTCCAGGTCGGCGACCGCAGTCTCGAGCACGTCCTGGGAGCAGGCGCGCAGCGCGGTGTAGTACCAGTAGTGCGCCGCCGGCCAGCCGTCTCCGGCGCCCAGCGAGACCGGGGCGACGCCGGCCTCGTCGAGCTTGTCGAACGCGGCGTACAGCTCCTCCATGGTCGCCGGGGGCGCGGTGATCCCGGCCTTCTCGAAGAGCTCGGTGTTGTACCAGAACCCGACCACGCCCATGGAGAACGGCAGGGCGTACGTCTTGCCGTCGACCTGCCAGCCGGCGGCGCTGCCGCCGATCTCATCGATGATGTCCTTGGAGTCCTCGGAGAGGTCGCGGGTGAGACCGGCCTCGACGTGGTCGGCGAGCTCGCCGCCGCCACGCTCCATGTAGACGTCCGGGACGTCTCCGCTCTGGAATGCGGCGTCGAGCTTGGTCAGCATGTCCTCGTGGGCGAAGGCCTCGACCTTGACGTCGACACCGGGGTTGGCGTCCTCGAAGTCCTTCGCGACCTGCTCGTAGAACCCCTTGCCGGGGTCGTTGTTGGAGTTGTGCCACCAGGTGATGGTGTCGTCGTCGCCACCGGAGTCGCCCGAGCCGCCACAACCGGTGGCGGCAATCATCAATCCGGCGCACAGCGCGGCGAGCGCTTGTGTCTTTCTCGGCATCTTGAGACCTCTTCGTCACAGCTCGGGATGTGTGGGTGATGTGACTGCCGCCACATTCTCGGGACGAGCATGGCGGTTGCCGGCCAGGCGTGTCAATCGTTGTCGATAACGTTTTCGTAGATGGTTATCGAACCTGACCCGAGTGGGCTACTGTCAGGCCATGAACGAGCGTCAGCGAGTGACCACAAGCCTCATGCCGCCGCGTCCGTACACTCGCGCTTGCGCTACGGAGGCGGCGGCATGAGTACGCTCGACCAGCCCCGCCCGCGCCGGGTGACGATCAACGACGTGGCCCGGGAGGCAGGGGTCTCGGTGGCCACGGTCTCGAAGGTGATCAACGAGCGCTACGGCGTCAGCGAGGCGACGAGCGAGAAGGTGCTCGCGATCATCGACCAGCTCGGCTACCAGTCATCGCTGATCGCCTCGAGCCTGCGCAGGAAGTCCACCGGTGTCATCGGCGTGCTCGTCGCCGAGTTCGAGCCCTACTCCGCCGAGCTCCTCAAGGGCATCTCGGCGGCCCTGGACGGCACCGGCTACGAGCTGCTGGCGCATGCCGGACGCACCGGCGCCCACAACCACACCGGCTGGGAGCGCCGCTCGCTCTCCCGTCTCGGCCACACGCTGATCGACGGCGCGATCGTGGTCACCCCCTCGATGATCATCACCGACGAGACCACCATCCCGGTCGTCGCGATCGACCCCCACACCGGACCGGACGGCCCGATGACCGTCGACGCCGACAACGTCACCGGCGCGCGGCTCGCCGTCGACCATCTGGTCGGCCTCGGTCACCGGCGCATCGGCTTCCTCGGCGGTCGCCCCGACCTCCGCTCCGCAGGCCTGCGTGAGCAGGGCTACCGGGAGGCCCTCCTCGACGCCGGCCTGAGCGTCTCCCCCGAGCTGATCGGGGTGGGCGGCTACCACCCCGAGCTCGCCGAGGCACCGGCCCGCGAGATGCTCTCGCTCCCTGTCGGCGAGCGACCCACCGCCGTCTTCGCCGCCAACGACATCTCCGCGATCAAGGTCATCGAGGTCGCCGGCTCGCTCGGCCTGCGCGTCCCCGAGGACCTCTCGGTGGTCGGCTTCGACAACGTACCCGAGTCCCGCGACGCCACTCCCCCGCTCACCACCGTCGCCCAGCCGCTCCACGAGATGGGCCGGGCCGCCCTCGGGCTCCTGCTCGAGCTGCTCGAGGGCAAGCAGACCGAGCGCCACCTGCGACTGCCCGCCGAGCTGGTCGTACGCGGCAGCACTCGCCGAGTCGGCTCGTCCTGACAAGAATCCACGCCGAGTCGGCTCGTCATGACGAGCCGACTCGGCGTAGGGGGCTACACGTGCCCGGTAGCCGATGCTCTTCGCCGGGAGAGGGCGTCGACGCTGGCCGCGACCAGGAGGACCAGACCGGTGACCATCCAGACGGTGCCCTGGGGCTGGTCGAGCAGGCCCATCCCGTTGTCGATCACCGCCACGACGGTGCCGCCGATGACGGCGTCGATGACGCGGCCCTTGCCACCGAAGAGCGAGGTGCCGCCGATGACGGCGGCGCCGACGGCGTAGAGCAGGGTGGTCTCGCCACCCGTGTTGGGGTTCACCGAGTTGGTACGGCTGGCGATCATGATGCCGGCCACGGCAGCCATGGTCGAGCAGAGGATGAAGCACGACAGGCGCACCCGGAACACGTTGATCCCGGCCCGCCGCGCCGCCTCGGCGTTGCCGCCGACCGCGTAGACGTGTCTCCCCCAGGCGGTGCGGGTCAGCATGAAGGTAAGCACGATCAGCAGGCCGACGATCACCACGAGCGAGACCGGCACCCCCTTGAGCGAGGTCAGCGCCGGGTTGCGGCTGCGCTCGACGGAGAGATAGCCGACGACCGCGAGCACCACGACCGTCAGCAGCCCCGTCTTCAACACCCACAGCAGGATGGGCTGCACGGTGAGGTTCTTCGCGCGGCGGCGCGCATCGGTGACGTACGTCGAGGCCGCATAGCCCACGATGCACATGATGCCGAGCCCCCAGCCGAGCCAGAGCGGCAGGTTGGCGTTGTTGAGGCCGTTGATGAAGTCGTTGCGGTAGGGAATCGTCCCGCCCTCGCCGATCATCGTCAGGAGGACGCCCTGCAGCCCGAGGAACGCGGCCAGGGTGACCACGAACGAGGGGATCCCGAGCCTGGCCACCAGCAGCCCGATGAGCAGACCGATCACCGCTCCGGTGAGCAGCGCCGCCAGCAGAGCCGGGATCAGCGGCCACTCCTGCCTGGTCAGGCACACACCGAGCACTCCGGCACAGGCGCCGCCCGCGAACCCGGCCGACAGGTCGATCTCGCCCAGCAGCAGCACGAAGACCAGGCCCATCGCGAGCACGGTCACCCCCGCCGACTGACCGATCAGGTTGGCGAAGTTGAACGAGTTGGTGAACTGCTCGGGTCGCAGCGTGGAGAAGACCACGACCAGCGCGATCAGGCCCAGCACCGCTGGCAGCGAGCCGACCTCGCCGCCCTTCAACCTGGTCAGGTACGCCCGGAGGATCCCGCCCAGCGAGTTGTCGGGCATCGGGTCCGGCGAGGACGGATCGGCCACCGGCCGGTCGTCGACATCCGCGCTCATGCCGCCACCTCCGTAGCGGAAGGCGAAGAATACGGAAGTGGCGGCCTGAGGCCTACTGTCGCTCGCTGGCGCTCGCTCATGCCGCCCCTCCCTCGGGAACCGCACCGGTGGTGATCGCCTGCACGACCCGCTCACGGGTCGTGGAGGCGGCCTCGATCTGGCCGACCATGGCCCCCAGGTACAACACCGCGATGTCGTCGGCGACCTCGAAGACGTCGTTGAGGTTGTGGCTGATCAGCAGGACGCCGAGGCCCCGGTCGGCCAGGCGCCGCACCAGCCGGAGCACCTGCTCGGTCTGCGCCACGCCGAGCGCGGCGGTCGGCTCGTCGAGGATCACCAGCTTGGAGTTCCACAGCACGGCGCGGGCGATCGCCACGGTCTGGCGCTGGCCGCCGGAGAGGGAGGCCACCGGCGTACGCACCGACTTCAGCGTACGCACCGAGAGACCGTCGAGCGTCTCGCGAGCCCGCTGCTCCATGGTGTCCTCGTCGACCAGCCGGAGCCGCCTCATCTCCCGGCCGAGGAACATGTTGTGGACGACGTCGAGGTTGTCGCACAGCGCGAGGTCCTGGTAGACGACCTCGATCCCGAGCGCGGCGGCGTCCTTGGGGCTGGTCACCTTCACCGGCTCGCCCTCGAAGAGGTAGTCACCCGTGTCGAAGAGATGGATCCCGGCCATCCCCTTGACCAGCGTGCTCTTGCCGGCGCCGTTGTCGCCGACGAGCGCGGTGACCCGGCCGGCCCGCACCGAGAGGTCCACCCCGCGCAGGACCTGCACGGCGCCGAAGGACTTCTCGACGCCGCGCAGCTCCAGCAGTGGACTCACTGAGGCACGCCGTTCTCGGTGCACAGGGCCTCGATCGCACCGGCGCACACCTCGGCGGCATCGGCCTGACCGTCCTTGATGACGCTCACGACCGACTCCTTGGTGACCCAGACGGGCTCGGCGAGCACCGAGGGCACGTCCCGGCCGGCCTCGGTGTCCTCCACGGTGCCGGTGGCGAGCGCGTCGGCAGCCGCCTTGTCGTCCTCGATCAGCGCGATCGCGAGGTCCGCGGCGGCCTTGGCCTCGAGGGCGGTGTTCTTGTAGACGGTGCCGCACTGGAAGCCCTGCAGGATGTTCTGCAGTCCCTCGACCGAGGCGTCCTGGCCGGTCACCGGGATCTTGCCGGCCACCTTGTTGGCCTTCAGCCGCGCGATGATGCCGCCGGCCATGGTGTCGTTGGCCGAGACCACGCCGTCGATCTTCCCGCCGTTGGCGGTGTACATCTGGTCGAAGACCTTCCCGGCCTTGGTCGCGTCCCACTCCCCCGACTGGTCGCCGACGAGCCTGTAGGTGCCGTCGGCGATCTTCGCCTCGAGCGCCTTCTCGTAGCCCGACTTGAACAGCGCCGCGTTGTTGTCGGTGGCCGCGCCGTTGACGTAGACGATGTTGCCGCCGCTCTTGCCCGCCGCGGTGATGCACTCGTCGAGGCCCTTGCCCATCAGCTCACCGACCAGCACGTTGTCGAAGGAGACGTAGTAGGAGGCGCCACCGTTGAGCGTCAGCCGGTCGTAGTCGATGCTCGTCACGCCGGCGTCGGCGGCCTTCTTCAGGCAGGCCGCACCCGACTCGGAGTCCAGGTTGGTGATGATGATGACCTTGACCCCCTCGTTGATCATGCTGTCGCACAGCTGACCGAACTTGGCGGTGTCACCTTGCGCGTTCTGGATCGTGGCCTCGAGGCCGGCGTCGGTGAACGCCTTCTCCAGGTTGGGTCGGTCCTGCGCCTCCCAGCGAGGAGACGTGGTCGCGTCGGGCAGGATCACGCCGACGTCGGTGCCACCCGAGCCGCCCGCGTCGCCGCCACCATCATCCGAGCCACCACATGCCACGAGCGATGCGGTCGACAGGGTCGCGACCGCCGCGACCGCCATCAGGCGGCCGATCTTGTGCGTGTTCATCGTCGAACTCCTCAGTCCTGGGTGTGATCTATGTCACGTCGGGGTGCAACCTATCTCCTTCAACGGCTGCATGAAGCGGTTCTGAGGAGATCTCGATGGCGGATTGACAACTGCCGTACGCCAACAGGTCACCACTCCTCGTTACGGTGCGACGGCTCCCGCCCACCGTCGTCCACCAGAACAGCGATCACGTGTCCGCCATCTCGGATCTCCGCACGCCCCCGACCAGCCCGGCCGGCATCGACCCCAACAGCCCCAAATCTGGGCAGACCCGCTCGCCGCAGGCCTCTTCCCGCCCGTCCGCCGGCCACATCAGCGAGATCCATGGTCTGCGCGGCATCGCGCTGGCCCTCGTGGTCGCCTTCCACCTCTTCGGCAACGGCCGGGTCTCGGGCGGGATCGACGTCTTCCTGGTCGTCTCCGGTTTCCTCGCCACCCGATCACTGGTGGGCAAGGCGGAGCGTGGCCGGGTGCGGCTGGGCGAGCACTACGGACGTACGTTCGCGCGGCTCGCCGCGCCGGCACTGATCGTGCTGGCCGCGACGGCCGCGCTGATGGTCGCCTTCATCCCGCAGACGCTGTGGACCCAGACGACCCGCGAGATCATCGCGTCGGCCACCTACACGCTCAACTGGGAGCTCATCGCCAGCCAGCTCTCCTACGGCGCGGCCGGGCCGTCGTCGACTCCCGTGCAGCACTTCTGGTCGCTCGCGGTGCAGGGCCAGTTCTTCCTGCTGTGGCCGCTGGTGGTCGTCGGGCTCGCCCTCGCGCTCCGCGCGGTGGCCCGAGGACCGCTGTGCGACCGGCTCAGCCTCGCCCGCGTGCTGTTCGTGCTGACCGCGGCCGCGTTCACGATCTCCTTCGTCTACGCGATCAAGGTCTCCGGGGCCGACCAGGCCGCGGCGTACTTCAACTCCCTCACCCGCTTCTGGGAGATCGCCGCCGGCGCGCTGGCCGCGCTCGCCCTGCGTCGCCTGAGCCTGCCCGAGCAGATCAAGCCGTACGCCGCGTGGACCGGGCTCGCTCTCGTCGTGACCTGTGGTTTCGTGATGGACGGCGCCGACCGCTTCCCGGGCCCGGCAGCCCTGTGGCCGGTCGCCGGGGCACTGCTGGTGATGGTCGGCTCCACCCCGTCGCCGCGCGGGCCGCGCCGCCTGCTGGAGACACGTCCGCTGCGGTTCGTCGCCGACATCTCCTACGAGCTCTACCTGTGGCACTGGCCGCTGCTGATCGTCTGGCTCTACTACGCCGGCGACGAGCGGCTCACCCTCGTCTCAGCCGCGGGCGTGCTGGTCGTCTCGACGCTGCTCGCCTGGGCGACCAACCGGCTGGTGACGCGACAGGTCCAGACGTACGTCATCAGGCCCGGCGGCCCGCGGGCCCTGGTCGCCACCCTGGTCTCCCTCGTGGTCGCCGTCGGCGCCGGCTGGAGCGGCCTGGTCGCGATCGACCACTCCGAGGACAGGGCGATAGCCGCGGCGGCCCGGCTCGCCACCGCCGACCCCTACACGACCGAGTGTCTCGGTGCGGCCACGCTCGCCGCGAGCGCCGCCGGGGGCTCGTGCCGCAACCCCGACCTGCGTGGCGAGCTGATCCCGGCGGTCGCCGCCATCGGCACCGACGACGACAACCGGGCCCCGTGCTGGTCGTTCGAGGAGCGTCCGGTGCGGTTCAACGCATGCCCGAACGGAGCCGTCGAGGGCTATGAGAAGCGGCTGTTGATGGTCGGCGACTCCCACGCCGTCGCCCCGGTCGGCGCGCTCGACCTGATCGGCGACCAGCGCAACTGGCGCATCGACGTCGCCGCGCGCGCCGCCTGCCACTGGAACGCCCGGCCGCTGGGGCGGAACATCGCCGACAACCGTCCCGCCTGCGCGGAGTGGAACCGACAGCTCGAGGCCTACCTGCGCGCACCCGAGCAGAAGGACCTCGACGCGATCATCGTGACCCACTCGGCCCGCAAGATGACCCAGCCGCTGGCCGGCGAGACTCCTTACGAGTCCACCGTCAACGGCCTGGTCGAGGCCTGGAGCCAGCGGCCGTCGAAGAAGATCCCGGTGATCGCGCTCGTCGACAACCCGATGTTCGAGCCCGACAGCGCCGCGTATCTGCGCACCACGCTGGGCTGCATCCAGCGACACTCCCCGGAGACCGCCGGCGAGGCCTGCGGGCGCCCGCGCACGGACGTCCTCTTCGAGGATCCGCACCGCGACGCGGTTGCCCTCGACCCCAACGCGCACCTGGTCGACCTGACCCACCTGTTCTGCGAGGACCGGGTCTGCCCGGCGGTCATCGGCAACGTCATCGTCTACCGCGACGGCAACCACCTCACCGCACGGTACGCCCGCACGCTGGCGCCCTACCTCGGCCAGGAGCTGGCCCGCATCGTCGCCTAGCGGGCGACCGCGAGCGCGTCGATCTCGACGAGCATCTCCTCGCGCGGCAGGCCGGTCATCACGGTGGTGCGGCACGGGAGGATGCCGCCCTCGGCGACCCGTGAGCCGATGTACTCGCCGTAGGCCTCGTTCATCGCGGCGAAGTCGTCCCGGGTCGTCAGGTAGACCCGGAGCATCAGCACGTCCTCGAAGCCAGCGCCGGCGGCGGCCAGGATGGCCTCCACGTTCTGCAGGGTGCGTACGGTCTGGGCCTTCACGTCACCGGGGAAGAGGTACTCGTTGGTGGCGGGGTCGACGGGGCCCTGACCGGAGACCTGGATCAGGCCGCCGCGGACGACGCCCTGGGAGAAGGTGTGCGCGGGGGCGGGGGCCTGGTCGGTGGCGATGCGGATGTCAGACATGGGTTGGGTTTCCTCTCGGAGTGTTCTCATGAGCTCCGGCCGGCCCAGTCGGCGGAGATCGCTTCGGTTGCGGCGAGGAGCTGCGGCACCAGGGCGCGCACCCCCTCGCGGGGCAGGATGACGTCGGGCACGGAGACGGAGACCGCGGCGATGACCCGCCCGGCCTCGTCGCGTACGGGCGCCCCGACGCAGTTGATGAAGTCCTCGTGCTCGGCGGCGTCCTCGGCCCAGCCCTGCTCGCGCGTCCTGGCGAGCACGTCTCGGTAGCCCGCCGAATCGGCGATGGTGCGGCTGGTGAACGGCCGGAAGTCGATGCCCGCGAGCACGGCGTCGCGCTCACCCGGCGGCAGGTCCGCGACGAGCACCTTTCCGACGGCGGTCGCGTGCAGGGCGGCGGGCAGGCCGACGCGGGAGTACATCCGGACGGAATGGGTGCTCTCCACCTTGGCCAGATAGATGGCCGCGCCGTTCTCGTACGCAGCGAGGTGGACGGCCTGGCCACCGGTCTCGGCCGCGAGCCGAGCCAGGTGCGGCTGGGCCACGTCGCGGATCGCGTGCTGGGCCAGGGCCATCGTGCCGAGCGCGAACAGCCGGGAACCGAGGTGGTAGCGCTGGTGGTCGTCGCGGCGTACGAACCGGTCGGCCTCCAAGGTGTGCAGGAGCCGCATCGCGGTGGTCTTGTGGACCTCGAGGCTCGCCGCCACCTGGTCGAGGGATCGCTCGCCCTCACCGAGCTCGATGAGGATCTGAAGCGCGCGGGAGAGGCTCTGGCTCATCGGGCCGCCTCCGTAGCGCAAGCGCCAGAATACGGACACGGCCCGATGAAAGCCCCAAGGTTCGCTCGCTGACGCTCGCTCATCGCGACCGGGCCTCCTGGGAGGTCAGCACCGGAGAGTCGATGCCGACGGCGCTGACCCGGATCGCGGCCCAGTCGTCACCGGAGCAGTCGAGCAGCCTGGCCCGTACGCCCGCGGCCGGCGGTGCCGCGTGGTCGCCGGTCGCGGCCAGCACACCCGCGGCGACCAGATGGCCCTGACGCAACCGGCCGACAGCGCCGACCCCGTCGACGAGGGCGGCGAGGTAGCCCGCCGCGAACCCGTCCCCCGCGCCGACCGGCTCGACGATGTCGACCTGAAGAGCGGGGACATGCGCCGCGCTCCCGTCCGGGTCGTGCTCCCCGGCCGCGTGGGAGTCGGCCTTGATCACGAGGCGCGGGCGCTCCCCCAGGAGCTCGCGGAGCTCATCCGGGGTGCACACACCGAGTGCAGCCCGGGCCTCGTCGGCGCCGAGCAGGACGATGTCGGCTGCGCGGAGCAGGTCGAGGAGCGGTGTGATGCTGCGCTCGGTCCACAGTGCAGGTCGCCAGTTGAGGTCGACGCTGAGCCGGAAGCCCAGCTCGTCGCGCAGCTCCAGCAGGCGGGCCACCAGAGCCGACCCCTCCTCGAGGATGCCGACGGTGATGCCCGAGGTGTGCACGACCTCGGCCGAGGCCAGCGCCGCCGCCACGCCGGGCCGGTCGAGCAGGTCGGCGTCCATCGCCGCCGCCGCTGAGCCGGTGCGGTAGTAGTGCATGCGGCTGCCGCCGGGCGCAGGCTCCTTCACATAGAGGCCCGTCGGCCGATCCGGGTCGCGTTGGACCTCGACCTCCACGCCGCGGACGGCCAGGTCGTCGGTCACCACGTCACCGAACGGGTCCTCGCCTAGACGGGACACCCAGGCGGCCCGCACGCCCAGTGCGGCCAGACCTCTGGCGACGTTCGCCTCGGCGCCGCCGACAGAGCGGCTCAAGGTCTGCGCCTCGGCGAGCGACTGGTCGCCCTCCGGACGCAGCACGACCATCGCCTCCCCGAGGCAGACCACTCGCACGTCTCCGATGCTGCCCACGAATGGGACCCCTCCCTGTTGGTTTCTGGGTCGACCGTTGACGGCCGGTGTAGCCGATGCTACAACTAACGAATCGGATTACGCAATCACCATTGCATAATGTGCAACGAAGGAGGACGGGCCATGGATCACCCGGCAGCCCATATCGACGCAGCCGCCGTCGCGACGCTGCGTGAGGAGCGGGTCGACTGGCGCCACAAGGTGATCCCGCCCTCGTTCTGGGGACACACCGTCGCCGAGGTGCTCGAGGCCGCGCCCCGGCTCTCGCAGCTGCCCACGCCCGTGCTCTCGCTCTCCCGGGTCGCGATGACCCACAACCGCGACGTGCTGGCGGCCTGGTGCGCCGAGCGCGGCGTAGCCCTGGCGCCCCACGGCAAGACCACCATGGCTCCGCAGCTGTGGGCCGAGCAGCTGGCCGCCGGCGCGTGGGCGATCACCGTGGCCAACCTCCCCCAGCTCGCCGTGGCCCGCGCCTTCGGCGTCTCCCGGGTGATCGTGGCCAACGCGATCCTCTCCCCGCTCACGCTGCGCTGGATCTCCGACCAGCTCGCCGGCGACGCCGGGCTGGACGTGATGGTGTGGGCCGACTCGCCGCGGACGGTGGCTCTCATGCACGAGGCGCTCGCCGCCCATGCCGACACGGTCGGGCCACGCCGCCCGCTCGCCGTCCTCGTCGAGCGTGGCGCGGCCGGCGGTCGGACAGGTGCCCGGGACGAGGCGACCGCTGTGGCCGTCGCCGAGGCCGTCGCGGCCTCACCGCATCTGGAGCTCGCCGGTGTCACCGGCTACGAGGGTGCCCTGGCGCACACCACCGACGAGGCCGCCCTCCAGGTCGTCCACACCTACGTCGACAGCCTGGTCTCGCTGCACCGGCGGATCTCCGGCCTGCTGCCCGCCGACCGGACGCCTGTGGTCAGCGCCGGCGGCAGCGCCTACTTCGAGCAGGTCGCCGACGGGCTCGCCCCGCTCGTGGCAGGTGACGAGGCCCGCGTGGTGCTCCGCAGCGGCGCCTACATCACCCACGACGACGGCTTCTACCGCGGCATCTCTCCCCTCGGCAGCGCCCCACGCACCACCGGACCCGGCCTGCGCAGCGCCCTCCACGGGTGGGTGCGGGTCTCCTCCCAGCCCGAGCCCGGACTCGCGCTCTTCGACGCGGGCAAGCGCGACCTGCCCTTCGACGAGGGCCTTCCCGAGGTCCAGCTCGTGCGCGCCCGCACGGCCGGCGCCCCACCGGCGCCGATCACCGGCGCGACCGTGACCGCGCTCAACGACCAGCACGGCTTCCTCCGCTGGGACCCCGCCACCGAGGCGCCCGTCGTGATCGGCGACGAGCTCCGTCTCGGCCTCTCGCACCCGTGCACAGCCTTCGACAAGTGGAGCCTCATCCCGGTCCTCGACGACGCCGACGCCGACGACCCGGTCGTCGTCGACCTCGTCCGGACCTGGTTCTGAGACCACCCAGGAGCCACCATGACCGACCTGCTCATCCGCGACGCGACCGTCATCGACGGCACCGGCGCCCCGGCCTTCCACGCCCACGTCAGCATCGACGCCGGGCGGATCACCGGCATCCACACCGATGCGCCGCCACCCGCCGCGCGCCGCACCGTCGACGCCGCCGGACGGGCGCTGACCCCGGGGTTCATCGACATGCACGCCCACTCGGACCTGCAGATCCTGGTCGAGCCCGACCACACCGCCAAGGTGAGCCAGGGAGTCACGCTCGAGGTCGTCGGGCAGGACGGACTCTCCTTCGCGCCCGCCGACCCCGCCACCCGCGCTCACCTGCGCCGACAGATCGCCGGCTGGAACGGCGAACCGGACGACTTCGACTTCGACTGGGACACCGTCGCCGGCTACCTGGACCGGCTCGACAGAGGGATCGCGTGCAACGCGGCGTACCTCGTCCCGCAGGGGACGCTGCGGCTGATGGTCGTCGGGCCGGACGACCGGCCCGCGACCGCCGCCGAGATCACCGAGATGGCCCGGCTGCTCCGGGTGGGGCTCGAGGAGGGTGCGGTGGGGATGAGCAGCGGCCTGACCTATCCGCCGAGCATGTTCGCCGACGACGAGGAGCTGGCCACGCTGTGCCGGGTCGTCGCCGAGGCCGGCGGCTACTACAGCCCCCACCACCGCTCCTACGGTGCCGGTGCGCTGGAGGCGTACGCCGAGATGATCGCCGTCGCCCGGACCTCCGGGTGCGCCCTCCACCTCACCCACGCGACCATGAACTTCGAGCCGAACCGCGGGCGAGCGGGTGAGCTCATCGAGCTCATCGACACCGGCCTGGCCGACGGCGTCGACATCACGCTCGACACCTACCCCTACCTCCCGGGCGCCACCACGCTCAGCGCCGTGCTGCCCAGCTGGTCGACCTCCGGCGGCCCGGACGCCCTTCTCGCTCGGATCGCCGACCCCGGCGACCGCGCCCGGATCGCCTACGAGCTCGATCACGTCGGCACCGACGGCTGCCACGGCTGCGTGACCGACTGGCGCACGATCCAGATCAGCGGCGTACGCAACCCCGACCTGTCCCGTCACGTCGGCCGCACCGTCGCCGAGATCGCCGAGGAGTCCGGCCAGGCGGCCACCGAGGTCTTCTTCGACCTGCTCGTCCGCGACCGGATGGCCACGACGATCCTCCAGCACGTCGGCCACGAGGAGAACGTGCAGACGATCATGCGGCACCGCACCCACTGCGGCGGCAGCGACGCGATCCTCGTCGGCGAGCGCCCGCACCCGCGCGCGTGGGGCACGTTCCCCCACTACCTGGCCCGCTACGTCCGCGAGCTCGGCGTGCTCGACCTCGTCGACTGCGTCCATCACCTCACCGGCCGACCGGCGTCCCGGCTACGGCTCCACGAGCGCGGTCTCGTCCGGGAGGGGTACGCCGCCGACCTGGTGCTCTTCGACCCCGACACCGTCCAGGACACCGCCACGTTCGAGGAGCCGCGGCAGCAGGCGCGTGGCATCGACTGGGTCCTGGTCAACGGCACCGCCGTCATCGAGGACGGCCACCGCACCGACGCGCTGCCCGGACGGGCGCTGCGCCACACCGACGAAGGAACCCGAGTCCGATGAACCACAGTCCGATGAACCACAGTCCGATGGCCGACCTGGTGATCGACACGCTCCGCGCCGACCAGGCCCTGGTGGTCGTACGCGCCAACCGTCTCGACGACCCCGTCGCGCTCTGCCGCGCGCTGGCCGCCGGGGGCATCCGAACCGTCGAGCTGACCTACACGACGCCAGGTCTCACCGACCTCCTGGCACAGGTCAGCGCCGAGGCCGGCGACGACATCGTCATCGGCGCCGGGACGGTGCTGACCGCCGACCAGGCCCACGCCGCCGTCGCTGCCGGTGCCCGGTTCCTGGTGACGCCCGGTCTGCCGCCGGAGGCGGCGGAGATCGTCGCCACCGGCCACGCCGCGGGGGCGGCCGTCATCCTCGGCGCCCTCACCCCGACCGAGGTCCTCACCGCGACCTCGCTGGGCGCCGACGCCGTGAAGATCTTCCCCGCGCGCGCCCTGGGCCCGCGCCATCTCTCCGACCTCCGGGGCCCGTTCCCCGAGGTCGCCCTCATCCCTTCGGGCGGAGTCGACGCCGACAACGCCGCGGAGTTCCTGCAGGCCGGCGCCCTCGCCGTGACTGCCGGGACGTCGGTGGTCAGGCCCGCCGACGTCGACGAGGCGCGGTGGGACCAGATCACCACCAACGCCGCCCGGTTCCGCGCAGCTCTGCGCTGAGTCCGTCCCCGACCCGTCCCCCACCCCGATCCCTTGGGAGAACCAGCCATGCATTGGCTCCAGACAAGCACCACCGGCCTGCTGCTGCTCTGCGCAGTCGCGATCGCCGTGCTCCTCTTCTTGATCATCAAGGTGAAGCTCGAGCCGTTCATCGCGCTCTTCATCAGCGGCATCGGCCTGGCCGTCGTGGCCGGTCTCTCCGTCGAGCAGATGGTGGGCACCGCCCTCTCCTCGAAGGAGTCGCTCATCGAGACCGGCTTCGGCGGGGTGCTGGGCCACATCGCGCTCATCATCGGCCTCGGCACCGTGCTCGGGTCGCTGCTCGAGCGGTCCGGCGGCGCCGACGTGCTCGCCTCGAAGCTGATCGGTCTCTTCGGAGAGCGCGGCACCCCGGTCGCGATGGGCCTGGTCGGGCTCATCTTCGGCATCCCGGTCTTCTTCGACATCGGCATCTTCGTCCTCGCGCCGCTGGTCTACGTCGCCGCGCACCGCGGCGGCAAGTCGCTCGTCCTCTACGCCCTCCCGGTCCTCGCGGGCCTGTCGATGACGCACGCCTTCCTGCCGCCCCACCCCGGCCCCACGGCCCTGGGCGGCCTCCTCGGCGTCGACCTCGGCTGGCTGATCATCATGGGACTGCTCTGCGGTCTGCCCGCGTTCGCCGCGGCGGGGGTCCTCTTCCCCATGTGGATCGCCCCTCGCGTCCAGGTCTCGGTGCCCGCGGAGTTCCTGGCCGCCGAGACCGAGGCCGAGCGCGACCCGACGCCCAAGACCCCGGTCTCGCTCGCCCTCGTCCTCACGATCATCGCGGTGCCACTGATCCTGATCCTCGGCGCGACATTCGGCACGATGCTGCTCGACCCGGGCCGCCTGCTCAGTCTGCTCACCTTCCTCGGCAACCCGGCGGTCGCGCTCACCATCGCGGTGCTCCTCGCCTTCTGGCTGCTGGGCACCCGGCGCGGGATGAGTCTCGAGGAGATCTCCGAGTTCACCGGTGCCTCGCTGCGCCCGGTCGGCATGATCCTGCTCGTCGTCGGCGCCGGCGCCTTCTTCGGCACCGTGATCTCTGCGACCGGCGTGGGCGCGGCCCTCGCCGAGGTGCTCTCCGACGCCGGGCTGCCGATCCTGCTGCTCGCCTACGTCATCTCCTGCGCTCTCCGGATCGCCCAGGGCTCGGCGACCGTGGCGATCGTGACCACCGGCGGCATCATCGCCCCGACCCTCGGCTCCGGCTACACACAGCCCGAGCTCGCCGTGATCGCCGTCGCGATCGCCGCCGGCTCGATCATCCTCAGCCACGTCAACGACGGCGGCTTCTGGATCGTCTCGCGCTACTTCAACCTCACCGTGAAGCAGACCCTCGCGACCTGGACGGTGCTGGAGACCGTGCTCTCGATCGTCGGGTTCGCGGCCGCCGCCGTGGCCTGGGCGATCGTCTGAGGCAGCCGGCCGGCTAGGCCGACGCCCACGCCTGCGCGAGCAGGTCGCGGGTGTCGGTCAGCAGCTGTGGGAGGGTCTTGGTGCGGCCGATGATCGGCATGAAGTTCTGGTCACCCACCCAGCGGGGGACGATGTGCTGGTGCAGGTGAGCGGCGATGCCGGCGCCACCGGCGGTGCCCTGGTTCATGCCGATGTTGAAACCCTCGGCCCGCGAGACCCCGGCGAGGGTGCGTACGGCCTGCTTGGTCAGCACCGCCATCTCGGCGGCCTCCTCGTCGGTGGTCTCGACGTAGCCGGCGACGTGGCGGTAGGGGCACACCATCATGTGACCTGGGGCGTACGGGTAGAGGTTGAGCACCACGAAGCAGCTCTCGCCGCGGTGGACGACCAGACCGTCGGCGTCATCGAGCGTGGGCACCCGGCAGAACGGGCACTTCGTCTCCGAGGGGTCGGTGGGCTTGTTCTCCCCGCGGATGTAGGCCATCCGGTAGGGCGTCCACAGCCGCTCCAAACCGTCGCCCTCGCCGATGCCGTCCTGGGTGAGTACGCCGTCCATCTCCGTCACGCACAGAAGCCTACTTAAGGTCGATCGACCAACGAGCCGGGGTGCGCGCCGATGGCGCTTCTCGAGGCGGTTCGTGTGGCACAGTGCAGAGATGGGGGAGACATTGAAGGAATCCGACGAACCGAAGACCAAGCTCGCCCGCGGCATCACCACGTGGCTGCTGTTCTTCTTCATCGTGGGCGACACGCTCGGAGCGGGAATCTACACCCTGGTCGGCAGCATGGCCCAGGATGTCGGCGGCGCCATCTGGATGCCGCTGATCCTGGCCCTGGTCCTGGCGCTCCTGACGGCCGGCACGTACGCCGAGCTGATCACGAAGTACCCGCACGCCGGCGGCGCGGCCAGGTATGCGGAACGAGCCTTCAACAAGGATTACGTCACGTTCCTGATCGGCTTCCTGATGTTGTCCTCGGGGATCACCACCGCGGCGGCGCTGGCCAACGCCTTCGCCGGCGACTATCTCCAAGCGCTGATCGAGCTCCCACCGGTGCCGGTCACTCTGATCTTCATCGGGCTGCTGGTGGCGATCAACCTCCGCGGCGTGCGGGAGTCGATGATCGCCAACGTCGCCGCGACGCTGATCGAGATGACCGGCCTGATCATCATCATCGTGGTGGCCGCGCTCGTCTTCGGCAGCGGAGACGGCGATGTGTCGAGGCTGACCACGTACGCCGAGGGGATCTCGCCGCTGGAGGGCGCATTCGCGGCGACTGTCACCGCGTTCTTCTCGTTCCTCGGCTTCGAGGCCGCGGCCAACATGGCCGAGGAGGTGAAGCACCCCAGCCGCGCCTATCCCCGCGCGCTGTTCGGCGCGATCCTCACTGCGGGCGTCGTCTACCTCTCCATCGCGATCGGCGCCTCCATCGTGGTACCCACCGACCAGCTGGCCAGCTCCGAGGCTCCGCTCCTCGAGGTGATCACTGCCTCCGGCCTCGACTTCCCACCCTGGTTGTTCTCGCTCATCGCCCTGGTCGCCATTGGCAACGGCGCGCTGCTGTTCATGGTGATGGCCAGTCGCGCCACCTACGGCCTCGCGGAGGCGAACCTGCTGCCCCGCATGTTCGGCCAGGTGGCACCGACGAGGCGCACGCCGTGGGTGGCGATCCTGGTGGTCGGTGCAGCGACGATCGCGATGAGCTTCATCGGTGACGTCGGCACCTTGGCCGACACCACGGTGCTGCTGCTCGTGCTGGTGTTCATCTCGGCGAACATCTCGGCGCTCGTGCTCAAGAAGGACGTCGTCGCGCACGAATACTTCAAGGCGCCGCGGATCGTCTCGATCCTCGCTCTCGTCGCCAGCGTCGCGCTGCTCACCCAGCAGAGCGCGCTGACGTGGATGATCGGCGGCGGTTACGTGATCGTGGGATCGATCCTGTTCCTCATCGCCCGCGTCGCTCGCAGGCGAGAGATCAACGAGGAGACCTCGCGCGCGTGACTGGCGATCTCGCCTGATCAGCCACGCCGCGGCGCGCGAGGTGATCCGCTCGAGGTCCCAGAGATCACTCGGGCGCTTCCTCGCCCCGCAGGGTGTACGCCCCGGCGACGGCGGCCGCGAGCAGCACGACCAGGCAGGCCGCCGTGATCCCGGAGAGGGCCTGCCAGGGAAACGTCAACGGTGCGCCGGGCACGTCGCGTACGACCGCCTGTCGCATCAGCCAGCCGGTGAAGGCGGTGACCGCGCCTCCGACCAGCAGGGCTCCGGCGCCGGTGAACGCCGTCTCCCACAGCGCGGTCCGGCGCACCTGGGCGGGGGTGGCACCGACGAGCCGGGCGGTGGCGGTCTGACGGCGGCGCTGGCTTGCCCCGATCAGGACCGCGTTGACGGCCGCGATCGCGGCGTAGACCCCGGCCGGGCCGAGCATCACCCACAGCACGACCGTGTTCATCTCCCTCGCCTCGGCCGAGACCGCGCCGACCCACTCCTCACCGGTGCTCACCTCGGCACCGGTCTCCCGGATCGACCGTGCGGTCCCGGCGACGTCCGCACCGGCGTCGGTGCGCACGAAGACCGTGCCGGTGTCGCGGGCCACCCGGTCGATGCGTCGCAGGTCGTCGGGCACGATGATGTCGCTCCACAGGTTCGGGGCGTCGGGAACGACCGCGACCAGGCGCACCTTGACGACCCGGCCGTCGATACGCATTCGGCGGGTCTGGCCGATCCGGCCGCCGAGGTCGGTGACGTAGGAGGCGGTGACCGCCATCGCCCGGCCGTGCAGATCGTCGAGACTCCCCTGGGTCGCCTTCAGGCTCCTCGTGGCTGCCGCACTGGCGACATCGACGACCTCGACGTCCTCGGGGCCGCCCCCGAACCCGACCTGCGCCGTGCGGCGTACGTCGCTCACGCCCACCCCGGGGAGATCCTGGATCCGCTCGGGGCGTTCCGCCTGCTCGACGACCAGCTCCGACCTGAGGGCGGCCCGGTCGGCACCCTCGCTCCAGTCTGCGGTCGCACCGACCGCGAGCACCATCGAGCCGGCCACCGCCATGATCGCCACCACCGGCGCCGCCACCGCGGCGGTCATCCGGCTGCTGGTGCGGGCGAGGTCGCGGGCCAGGTGCGCCGCCGGGTCTCGTCCTGCCACCGTGGCACCGGCGTACGCAGCGAGCTCGGTGTAGAGCAGGCCGCCCACCGCGTTGGCACCGATCACAGCGACGATCGGCAGGAACATGCCCACGAGCAGGGCGAACAGCAGCGGCATCTGGGGCGCGAGCACGGCGGTCGCGAGCAGCGCGCCGGCTGCGGTGAGACCGACCAGAGCCTGGACCACGCTGGGGTGTCGTCGCTCGAGGACCGCCTCGCGCAGCGCCTCGACCGGCTGCGTACGTCCGGCGCGGACGCCCGCGCGCCAGGCCCCGACCAGGGCGACGCCGACGCCGCAGGAGGCGGCGATCGCCCAACCGGTGCTCTGACTCGGCATCGCGAGCAGGACCGGAGTGACCCCGGCCCGGTGCAGGACGTGCAGCACCGGCACCGTGACGGCGGTGCCGAGCAGGCAGCCGGCGGCCGTCCCGACGGCCGCGACCGCGAGCGCCTCTCCGAGCAGCAGAGTCCGCACCTGGCGCGGGGTGGCGCCGAGCAGGCGAAGCAGGCCGAGCTCGCGGCGCCGGGTGGCCACCACGAATCCGAAGGTCGAGGAGACCACGAAGAGCGCCAGGAAGAGCGAGATGCCGGCCATGATGCCGAACAGCGACCCGAGATCGTCGATCTGCGTCCGGGTCTGCGGATCCAGCCCCTCGGTGGCAGTGCCGAGCGCTCCCAGCATGTTGGTGGCCAGAGTGATCAGGGCGATGCCACCGGCGAGTGCGACGGCGGCCCCGGCGTACGGGGGCCAGGACTGGCGCAAGGTCTTCAGGCTGTGCGCGGCCAGCGAGACGATGCTCGGGCCAACGGTCGCTCGCTGACGCTCACTCATCGCACGGGCTCGAGCTCGGCCATGCGGGCGGCGATCCGGGCGGCGTCGCTGCGCTCCATCTGCCCGACGACCACGCCGTCGGCGAGGAACAGCACGCTGTCTGCGTACGAGGCGGCGAGCGGGTCGTGGGTGACCATCACGACCGTCTGTGCCGGTCCGTGCGTCCCCGGCGCGTCGACGAGGTCCCGCAACAGCTCGAGCACGTCTCGTCCGGCATGACGGTCCAGCGCGCCGGTGGGCTCGTCGGCGAAGAGCACCGCGGGCCGGGTGTGCAGCGCACGCGCGATAGCGACGCGCTGCTGCTGGCCACCGGAGAGCTCCGGTGGCCGCCTCCGGGCGAGCCCGTGCAGACCGACCCGCTCGAGCGCTCCGATCACCTGGGCGCGCTCCACACGCCGGCCGGCGAGACGGGCGGGAAGAGCGACGTTGTCGTAGGCGGTGAGGGCCTCGAGCAGGTTGTACTGCTGGAACACGAAGCCCATCACCTCTCGGCGCAGCTTCGTCAGGGTCGTCCGGTTCAGCCCGGCCAGATCGGCGCCGACGACCCGGACGCGGCCCGCGGTGGGCCGGTCGAGGCCGGCGGCGATCTGCATCAGCGTGGACTTCCCGGATCCCGACGGCCCCATGATCGCGGTGAAAGTCCCGGCGGCGAAGGCATGGCTGACGCCCCGCAGGGCGTGGACCGTTCCGGAGCGGGACCGGTAGGTGCGGGTGACGTCGTCGAGAACGACGACGGGCGGGCCGGGCGGTCGGGGCGCGTGGACGGCGTCCGGGAAGGTGGCGGTCATGTTCTCCAGCAAACGTCTCGTGCGCGCCGCGCGCACGGGCGCAGACGCCACGGTGAGGTAGCGCGTGCGCTACCCCACCGCGGGGTCAAGAGTGCCTAGGCTCGAGGATCATGAGACCTCCCGACGTGTGGGCCGCGCTGCGCTCCTCCCCCTGGCGGCTGCTCGCCTCCAGCTGGCCGTGGCGCGCGCTGGCCTACCTGGCCTCCGGCGCTCTGGTCGGTCTCGTCGTCGCCGTCCTGCTGTTCGTGCTGGTCGGTGTCGGACTGCTCACCCTGGTCGTCCTGGTCGGCCTGCTGGTCCTGGCCGGGATCCCGCTGCTGGCGGCACTCGTTGCCGACGTGGAGCGGGTACGCCTCCGGCTGGTCCTGCCCGAGGCCGGTTCGGGGAAGGCGGCTCCGTCGGAGCGGATCGCCTGGAGCGACCGGTTCCGGGCGCTGCGCCGGCTGCGGATCTCGGGGCCCGAGGTCGGCTACACCGTGCTGGTCGCCACGGTGCTGTGGCTGGTCGACGCCGTCGCGCTCAACCTCCTCATCACCCTCCCGGGTGTGCTCGTGCTCGCCCCGGTCCTGGTCCGGATCGACGCTCCCGTCGCCTTCGGCCCCTGGCAGCTCACCACACCCTCGGAAGCATGGATCGCCGTCGCACCGGGGCTGGTGCTGCTGATCGCCGGCCTGTACGCCGCCACCCTCCTCGCCGCCGCCCAGGCCAGTTTGGCGCGGCTTCTGCTCGAGCCGGCCCAGACCCGGCTGACCGCGGCCGTCGCCGATCTGCGCCGGTCCCGCGTCGATCTCGTCGACGCCTTCGAGACCGAGCGCAGCAGGATCGAGCGCGACCTCCACGACGGCGCCCAGCAGCGGCTGGTCGCGCTGACCATGACGCTCGGCCTGGCTGAGCTGGAGGTGCCGGAGGGTGCCGGGCTCGACCTCGTCCGGCAGGCCCACGCCCAGGCGGAGACGGCGCTGGCAGAGCTTCGCGCCACCGTCCGCGGGATCCACCCCCGGGTGCTGGTCGACCACGGGCTCACCGCCGCCGTCCGCGAGCTCGCCGGCGCGGCCGGGCTGCCGGTCTCGGTCGACCTGCGGGTGGATCGCCGACTGCCCGCGCCGGTCGAGGCCGCGGCGTACTTCGTGGTCGCCGAGGCGCTCACCAACGCGGTCCGCCATGCCGGTGCCCGCTCGGCCCGCGTCCAGGGACAGGTCACTGCTGACCGGCTGGAGGTCGTCGTACGTGATGATGGAGCCGGCGGCGCCACCGTGCGTCCCGGAGGCGGGCTCGCCGGTCTGGCCACCCGCCTGGCCGCCCTGGACGGCCTCCTGGAGGTCACCAGCCCACCGGGCGGACCGACGGAAGTGAGGATGACGTGCCCGATCGCGCTCCCCTGAGGATCGTCCTGGCCGAGGACGCCGCGTTGCTGCGCGAGGGCCTTCTCGCCATCCTCGAGCGAGCCGGCCACGAGGTCATCGCCGCGGTCGGCGACGCGGACGCCCTGCTCGCCTTCACCGACCACACCCGCCCCGATGTGGTCATCACCGACATCCGGATGCCGCCGACCCACACCGACGAGGGGCTGCGCGCCGCCGCCGAGCTCCGCCGTCGGCACCGTGACCTGGCCGTCCTGGTGCTCTCGGCCTACGTCGCCGACGCCTATCTCGCCGAGCTCCTCGACACCGCCGGTGGCGGCGGCATCGGCTATCTGCTCAAGGACCGGGTAGGACACGTCCGGGACTTCCTCGACAGCCTGGACCAGGTGGCCGGCGGCGAGACGGTCGTCGACCCCGAGGTCGTACGTGGCCTCCTCGACCGGCAACGGCCCGACGGTCCGCTCGACGTGCTCTCGGAGCGCGAGCGGGAGGTCCTGGCCCTGATGGCCGAGGGGCGCACCAACGGCAGCATCGCCACCGCGCTCTTCGTCTCCGAGGCCGCCGTACGCAAGCACGTCGGCAACATCTTCGCCAAGCTCCGGCTCGATCCCACCACCGACCGACGGGTCTCCGCCGTCCTCGCCTACCTGCGCGAGGCCTAGAAGATCAGAAGGTGATCCCCCGGGCAGCGAACCGCTCGCGGACCAGGTCGGCGGCCGCCTGGCCGTCGCGAGCGAGCGCGGCCGCGTACGTCTCGGCCGCCGCGGCCTGGAAGCTGGTGTCCGGCGCGTAGGAGAACTGGGAGTAGATCAGGGTGGTGTCCCAGTCGGGGGTGGAGAGGCCGAGGTCCTGGTAGCCCTCGCGGATCTCCCACAGCGCCTGGCTCCAGATCTGGCCGTCGTAGTGCACCTGGTTGCGTCGGTCCTCGAGGGTCAGGTCGAGGTGGAAGCTGCGGATGCAGTGCGGGGCGTCGGTGTAGGAGGCCGAGTCCCAGTCCATCGGGCAGGACGGGTCGGCAGCGACCGGCCAGCCGTACTCCGAGGCGGCGTCGAGCCCGACCGTCACGGCGAGGTAGTCGCCGAAGGACTCTCCGATCGCGCCGGCGTCGAGGCTGCTGCCATAGCCGGGCACCTGGTCGGCGTGGACGGCGTGGCCGTACTCGTGGACGATCACCTCGGCGTCCTCGGCGTCGTCGACACCGCCCTTGCCCAGCCTGATCCGGAAGGGCTTGTCGGTCTGGTAGGAGTTGTCGCCGCCGTACTGGTTGATCTTGACCGAGAACGGCTCGTTCAGGACCCCGGGGAGCGTCTCGCCGAAGCCGAGGGCGTGCAGGTAGGTCTGCGCACGGGTGACCCAGAAGTAGCCCATGACCTGCTCGAACTGGTCCTGCTGGCGGTTGTAGGAGTAGCTGTTTGTGGTGGAGTGCGCCGGCGCCCCGGTGCTCGACTCGACGACCGCGTAGTCGCCGCGGAGGTAACCCGAGCCGTCCAGGTGGGTCAGCGGCACCTGGGCATAGGCGCTGTCCGGCACAGCGCTCGCGGCGTCCTTCTGGTCGGTCAGGCTCTGGTCGTTGCTGGACTGGATCGGGTTGACCATGAAGACGCGGGCGGTGCCCTCGGAGGAGCCGCTGTCCGGCGCAGCCACCGCCGGGCTCAGCGGGACGGCGAACCCGGCGGTGGCCGCCAGGCCGGCGGTGACGGCGATCGAGAGTCTGCGCATGTGAGGCATGGTCTTCTCCTGGGCTGAACGGCCGTGCGGCCGGGCGATACCCGAGAGGCTATACCGTGAGGATGTCCTTCGTGAGGAGTTCCTCGAGGGGCAGGTCGGGGTCGAGCTCGATCCCGAAGCCGCGCGCGTGGCCGTCGATGACGTACCAGATCGACTGGGCGGTGAGCCGCTCCAGGGTCTCGGCGGGCAGCCGCTCGCCGCTGCGGGTCAGCCACCGGCGTACGGCACCGAAGACCGCGCCGACCAGGCCGTAGATCAGCGGGTCGAGAGCCTCGGCCTCCTCAGCTGTGGGCTTGCCGCCGAGGGCGATGACGGCGGTGCCGACGATCGCCGAGATCCGGCCGGCGAGCTGCTCCATCCCCTGCTGGAAGGGACCTTCGTCGCCACCGTCGATGTCGTGGTCTGCGGCGAGGTGGAGCGCGGGGTGGGCCCGGGCCCAGCGGACGTAGGTGCCGATGATCCGCTCGATGATCTGCGGGACGGTGCCGTCGAGCGTGATCCCGGGCATCAGGTCGGACCAGAGCCCGTCGAGGATCGCCTGCTGCACGGCCCGGTCGAGGTCGGCGCGGTCCTCGAAGTGGCGGTAGATGACCGTGCGGGACAGCCCGGCGCGCACCGCGATCTGCTGCACCTGCACGTCGGCTCCGGGCTCACCGGCCTCGATCACCGCGATGGCGGCATCGATGATCTGCTGGCGGCGCTGCTCGTTGTGCTTGCTCCACCGGTCCTGCCGGCCATCACGCTTCTCCCCGGCCACCCGCGTCTCCCCCTGCTCCCGTGCTGCATGTCTCGCGTCGGCGTCGAGAGCGTCTCAACGCTCCTTGCGACGTCCAAGAGAGTATCGGGGTTTCCTTGACTTCGCGGCGATGCCCCGCATCTCCTCGACATCGGTGATCTTCACGCGCGGGCGACCGGCCTCGGCGCCACGGCGCTTCTCCTCGCGGTCGATCGCCTGCCAGCCGGCCAGGTCGACCATGCCCGGCTGGCGGCCGCGTACGACCGCGGTGATCTCTGCGGCGTCACCGACCGGTGCGGGGATCCGGTCGGCGTCGAGGTCGTCGAGGACCTGCTCGACGGTCTCCTCGGCATCGGACTTGTTGGTGCCGATGAAGCCGTTCGGGCCACGCTTGACCCAGCCGGCCACATAGACACCCGGGAGCACCCGGCCACCCTCGTTGGGGACGGTGCCGGTCGCGGCGTCGTAGGGAAGGTCGGCCACGGGCAGGCCCTTGTAGCCGACCGCGCGCAGCAGCATCCCGGTCTCGAGGACCTCGGTCTCGCCGGTGGGGACGGCGCGGACGATGCCGTCGGCGTCGCGCTCGAGGCGGTTGCGACCGACCTCGACCCCGGTGACCCGCTCGGTGCCCAGCACGCGCACCGGCGAGCTGAGGAAGCGAAGCACGATCGTACGCAGCTCCGGACGCAGCTCGCGCCCGGCGAGCTCGCGCAGCAGCCGTGAGGTGGTGTCCGCGCCGGCGAGCGCCTCCTCGACCGGAAGGTCCCCGGTGTCCACGACGACGTTGACACCGGTGTGCCCCATCAGCCCGACCAGCTCGGGCACGGTGAAGGCCGCCTCCCCGGGCCCCCTGCGCCCGAGGACGACCACCTCCCGCACCGCGCTGTCGCGCAGCACCGCCAACGGTCCGTCGGCGACATCGGTGCCGGCCAGCCGCTCGGGGTCCTCGGCCAGGATCCGGGCACAGTCGAGCGCCACGTTGCCGTTGCCGACCAGGACGACCCGCCCCGACGGGATCGACTCCGCGTCGAGGTGGACCGGCAGATCCTGCTTGTCGGGGTGGCCGTTGTACCAACCAACGAAGTCGGTGGCACTGAGCGAGCCGGGCAGATCGTCGCCGTCGATCCCGAGCGCCCGGTCGCTCGCCGCGCCGACGGTGTAGACGACCCCGTGGTAGCGCGCGGTCAGCTCGGCGTGGGAGACGTCCTTGCCCACCTCGACACCCAGGAAGTAGCGGAATCCCGGCTGCGACTCGATCTGCGCGAAGAGCTTCTCGACCTGCTTGGTGTTCTGGTGGTCGGGCGCGACGCCGGCCCGGACCAGGCCGTACGGCGTCGGCAGCCGGTCGAAGACGTCGACGCTGATCTCGGGGTGCTTGAGCAGCTCGTCCGCGGCGTACATCCCCGCCGGCCCTGCCCCCACCACGGCGACCCGGAACGGTCCGGTCCGGGTCAGCCGGCGCTGGGGGTGGACCAGAGCGAGCGGGGTGCGGTCCTTGTGCGGGAAGACGTCGAAGTACTCCGCGTTGATGGCCAGGAACGGCTGCTGAGCAGCGCTCAGGGTCGTGTGCGGCAGGATCGCGTCGGCCGGGCAGGCCGTGACACAGGCGCCGCAGTCGACACAGCTCTTGGCGTCGACATAGAGCATCTCGGCCTCAGCGAAGCCGGGCTCGCCCGGGGCGGGATGGATGCAGTTGACCGGGCAGGCGACCACGCAGGAGGCGTCTGCACAGCACGACTGGGTGACGACGTGAGGCACGTGTGACTACCGTTCTGGGCCGGTGGAGATGATCAGTAGGAGGCCGCGCGCGGCTCGGCCCGGAAGCGCGAGGCGCGACCGTCGATGCCGCTCAGCTTCCACAGCAGCTTGGCCGGACCCTTGCGGATGCCGAGGTTGTCGGCCAGGAGGCGGACGTCACCGAAGAGGTCGCGCAGCAGCTTCTCGGACTCCTCCGACTTCCACCAGATCTCGCGGGCGACCTCGTCCGGGATGCCCATGTCGTAGCGGGCCTGCTTGCTCGGGACCATGATCACGTCGCAGAGCAGTCGCATGATGACCGGGAAGATGTAGGCCAGCAGGGTCTTCTTCACCCGACCGAGCTCGGGCACGTGCTGCTCGAGGTACTGGTGGGCGAAGCCGATGTGGCGGGCCTCCTCGGCGATGTGGATCTGCATGATCCGGTTGGCCGCGGGGTGGCTGCCACCAGAGCGCATCGCGCCCTTCTGCAGGTGGTCGATCGGCTCCTCACCGGCCAGGATGCCGGTGAAGAACGCCTCCGGGAACCACGCGCCCGCCGAGGCCATCAGCGGCACCAGGACCTTGAAGTAGGTCGGCGCGCCGGCGACGTCGGGGTTCACCCGGTTGACGAACTCCTGGAACATCTGGGTGTGGTGGGTCTCCTCGGTCACCTCGTGAGTCGCATAGCGGAACTCCGGGTTGTTGTTGTCCGACCAGACCAGGTGGTTCATCACGCCGCCGATGAGCAGCTGCTCGAACTGCAGCCCCACCTTGGCGACCTGGGCCCAGCGGTACATCCCGATCTCGATCTGGCGCTCCTTGGACAGCGCCTTGTACCACGGGTGGGCACCGATCTCGTCGGCTTCGTTGAGGATCCAGCGCTCGTCGTCCGGGCGCACCTCCAGCTCGGCGGAGTCCCAGTCGATGTCCTTGAACGGGTCGAAGTGGACCTCCACCGAGGCCTCCGACAGCGTGCGAAGCGTGTCGAGGTAGGCCTGCTTGCCCTGGCGGACGTATCCGGCGGACTTCTCATCCTGAACGGCGGTCATGATGATCGCTCCTTCTTCACCGTTGAGTTCTGCGTCGAACCACTGACTACGTGACACACGTTACCCGGACACTCGTCCCGATAACAAGAGTACGCGCGACTTGGTGTCACGTTTATTTTTCAGCGTTCCAGGGTGCCCGGAAATGCCACGAGGGCGGTGCGTGAAACTCACGCACCGCCCTCGGGATGTTCTCGTCAGACTTGCTTGTGCGACTCCACGGCAGCGACGATCCGCTCGATGGCCTCGTCGACCGGGATGCCGTTCTCCTGGCGGCCGTCGCGGTAGCGGAACGAGACCGCGCCCTTCTCGACGTCCTCGCCACCGGCGATCAGCATGAACGGGATCTTCTGGAGCTGGGCGTTGCGGATCTTCTTCTGGAAGCGGTCGCTCGACTCGTCCACCTCGACGCGTACGCCTGCCTTCTTCAGCTTGCCGGCGATGTCGTAGACGTAGTCGTTGAACGCATCCGCAACCGGGATCATCTCTACCTGGACCGGGGCGAGCCACGGCGGCATGGCGCCGGCGTAGTGCTCGACGAGCACGCCGAGGAACCGCTCGATCGAACCAAACTTCGCCGAGTGGATCATCACCGGCTGCTGGCGGGTGCCGTCGGCGGCCTGGTACTCCAGGTTGAACCGGTCGGCGGCGGGCTGGTTGAAGTCGTACTGCACCGTGCCCATCTGCCAGGTTCGGCCGATCGCGTCCTTGGCCTGGACGGAGATCTTCGGGCCGTAGAACGCCGCGCCGCCCGGGTCGGGCACGAGGTCGAGGCCGGTCTCGCTCGCGACGTCCTCGAGGATCTTGGTCGCCTCGGCCCAGTCCTCGTCGCTGCCGACGAACTTGTCCTTGTTGGAGTCGTCGCGGGTCGACATCTCCAGGTAGAAGTCGTCGAGACCGAAGTCCTTGAGCACGGTCAGCATGAAGTCGAGCAGGTGCTTGACCTCGGCCGGCGCCTGCTCCTTGGTGCAGTAGGAGTGGGAGTCATCCTGGGCGAAGCCGCGCACCCGGGTGAGCCCGTGGATGACGCCCGACTTCTCGTTGCGGTAGACCGACCCGAACTCGAACAGGCGCAGCGGCAGCTCGCGGTAGGACCGCCCGCGCGAGCGGAAGATCAGGTTGTGCATCGGGCAGTTCATCGCCTTGAGGCGGTAGTCCTGGCCGTCCACGTCCAGCGCCGGGAACATGCCGTCGCCGTAGTAGGGCAGGTGGCCCGAGGTGTGGAAGAGCTGCTCACGCGCGATGTGCGGGGTGCCGACGTACTCGAAGCCGTGCTCGATGTGCTTGGCGCGTACGTAGTCCTCCATCTCCCGCTTGATGATCCCGCCCTTGGGGTGGAAGACCGGCAAGCCGGAGCCGATCTCGTCCGGGAAGGAGAACAGATCGAGCTCGCGGCCGAGCTTGCGGTGGTCGCGGCGCTCGGCCTCCTCGATCCGGGTCAGGTGGGCCTCGAGCGCCTCCTTGGACTCCCAGGCGGTGCCGTAGATGCGCTGGAGCTGCTTGTTCTTCTCGTCACCGCGCCAGTACGCCGCTGCGCTGCGCATCAGCTTGAAGGCCGGGATCCGCTTGGTGGTCGGCAGGTGCGGTCCGCGGCAGAGGTCCTTCCACGCGATCTCGCCGTTGCGGTCGAGGTTGTCGTAGATGGTCAGCTCGCCGCCGCCGACCTCGGCGCTGGCGCCTTCGGCGGCGTCGGCAGCCGAGCCCTTGAGACCGATCAGCTCGAGCTTGTAGGGCTCGTCGGCCAGCTCGACGCGGGCGTCGTCGTCGGTGGTGACCCGGCGGGAGAACTTCTGGTTGGCCTTGATGATCTTCTTCATCCGGGACTCGATCTTGACCAGGTCCTCGGGCACGAACGGGGTCTCGACGTCGAAGTCGTAGTAGAACCCGTCGGTCACCGGCGGCCCGATCCCGAGCTTGGCCTCCGGGAAGAGCTCCTGCACCGCCTGCGCCATCACGTGCGCGGTCGAGTGACGCAGGATGTCGTGGCCATCCTTGGAGTCGATCAGGACGCCTTCGACATCGTCACCGTCAGCCAGCTCGTAGGCGAGATCCTTCAGGCGGTGTCCTGAGCTTGTCGAAGGGTCCTCGCCGACCCGCGCAGCGATCACGTCGGGGTTGTCCGCAAAGAGCTCCCACGCCTTCGTGCCCGTAGTGACCGTCCGCTCCTCGCGCCCGTCGGGGGTGAGTACGGCGATCTTGATCTCGGACACGGCTTCTCCTGGCATCGTTCGGGTGGTCTTCGGCCACGCCGATCGTATCCAGATGGCGGCGGACATCGTGCATCAAGCACCGCCGAGCACCACCCGGAGCGACTCACTCATAGCGCCAGACGGTGTGCTCGTCATTGACGAAGATCGCGCCCGCTCCGGCGGCTACCTCCACATCCTGGCCGGGGTCGTCTTCCGTCGCCAGGGACTCGACATCATCGAGCGTGAGCGTCCACTCCGGCTCGTCACTGCCCCATTCCTGGTACCCGATCGTCGCATTCTCGACGGTGTAAACACCCTCGTCGAGGATTTGCGCGACGTCGGCGTATCCGTCCTCGGCCAAGGTGCCTTCGATGTCGTAGAGGCCGCCACTCGACCTCTGCAGCGTCATCTCCTCCCCCTGAACCTCGACAACCTCGACCGCCAGCCACCCGAAGCCTCCTTCGACGATGTCGAGGCTCCCCACCTCGCCCTCCTTGCCGAAGATCGGGAAGGGCGGCTTCGGGCTCACCGACTCACCCGTGGTCTCGTCGTAGGAGTACGGCGGTGAGACTGCGTACCTGTCGCCGGCGACGCTCATCACGTCGCCGGAGGTGTCCTCGGTCCACAGGCTCTTGCCTGACTTCTGGTCGAAGGCGAACAGACTGCCGGACGCCACCAGGACGAGGTCGTCGTTGGCGTGAAGGCGGAGCAGATAGTCCTGTTCCAGACCTTCGGCATGGCCCGCAGGCAGCTCGGTGCTCCACTCCTGCTCGTCGCTGTCCTCGGCGAAACGAGTCAGCTGGTCGCCGTCGAGGACGAAGGTCGCATCGCCGGCGTAGGCGAACTCCTGCCCGGTGATGCTCCAGTCCTCCTCCTTGCTCGTGGGATCGAGCTTCGCCAGCTTGTCCCCGGTGCGGACCATGTAGTCGCCGTCCTCGGCAATGCCGTGGAGACTGACATCTGAATCGGTGTTCTCCCAGACGACCTCGCCGTCGTAGTCGAACACGACATCACCGTTGTCGCTGTCGCTGCCCTCGCTGGAGGCGATGGCGACATACCAGCTCGCTGCGATCAGCTTCTGGTCCTCGTAGACGGTGATGTAGTCGTAGGGGTGTCGCTCGTCGCGCCAGAGCTCCTTGCCGTCCTCGTCGGGGGCGACCACCCCGCGCTCCTCGCCGTCCAGCGTGACCAGGTTGAGCCCCGGCCCCGGATAGACGTGCGAGATCGGTTTGTCGGACTCCCACGACCATGCGCTTGATTCCTGCGAGACTCATCGAGATGTTCGCAACTTCCGGAGGAACGGATTCGACAGGCGGCTACCGCCGATCGACGATCGCTCCTGCCCAGCTCGCGTCCTGGTTGAGCAGTTCGTCCGCAAGGCTTCTTCGCAGGCCATCCGGATCGGGGGCGGCCGGGTCCCAGGTCGCCGCGAGGTCGAAGGCGGCCACCCTTCCGGTGGCCTGCACCCTACGTACGGCCTCCACGACCTGAGCCGCTGACGGGCCGCCGTCGACTGGGAACCGCAGACCCGGCAGGTCGGCCGGGTCGATCACGTCGAGGTCGACGTGGAGTAGGAGCGGGCCGTCGGGAAGGGCACTCTCGTCGAGCTCCACGACGCTGGTGCGGCGGATCTGCGCGGTCTCCAGGTAGGCGGCCTCGGGCTCGTCGAGGTCACGCGCGTCGACGAGGACGAGTCGACTCTCCTGGATCGGCCGGAGGCCGATCTCGTCTGCGACCAGGTCCGGCCGATAGCCCGCCATCATCCGCAACGGCATCCCACCGAGATAGCCGGACGCAGAGGTCTCCATCGTCTGTACGTCCCCGTGCGCGTCGATCCACACGACCGCGGGGTCGATCCCCGCCCGCTGAAGTCCGGCCAGCGTGCCGAGACTGACGCAGCAGCACCCAGACACCACCGTCGGGCTCACCTGGGCGCCAGCCACGCCCTCTGCCACGGCCGAGTAGATCGGCGCCAGCCGCTCCCACCCGTCCGCACCGGCCGGGAGGTCCGCGGTGATGATCGCGTCGGCCCAGTCTGGTGGCAGCTCCTCGGAGAGGGTCGGAAGGAGGTCGTCCTGATGGTAGGGAGCCAGCAGCCGCATGCGACCCAACGTACTTGGTCTGCGCCTCAGCCATGCCGGTATGCGCTGGATCCGGCTCGGTCCGACGCGATGCCGTAGGGGCATGCGACTAGACTTCCGATGCCTCTCGGCGACGTCCCTCCAGTCTCGATGTGAAAGGCCTCGTGCTCCCCACCACCGGCCCCAAGTCCCGTCTCATCGCCCCATCTCGCCGGGTCATCCGGCTGAATCGGCGCACGTCGATCGCTGTCGCGCTCATCACCCTGGGCCTCGGCGCGCTGGCGATGCTGCTCCCGGCCACCGTCATGGCACAGCAGGCCGCCGACCGCTGGAACAGCGGGCAGTGGGCGGAGGTGAGCGTGGTGGAGCGCTGCGAGTTCGACGGCGGCACCGGCGAGATCACCTCCTGCCGCGGCCAGTGGCGCGTCGGCGGCGAGCAGGTCACCGGGAGCATCCACGGCACCCTGCGCGACATCGGCCGCGACCCCGACCCCTCGAAGGCGACCTTCCGGATGTGGGTCGTCGACTCTGACGCCTATGGCGAGCACGCGATCAACCCGTGGCCGGCCCGCATCCTCGGGATGGCCCGCGAACCGGTGCTCTGGGGCGGGATCGCGCTCACCGTGCTCGGACTGGTGGTGCTGCCGACGCGGCGGACGTGGCTGCGTACGCCGGGCGAGGAAGCGCTCAGCGAGGACCTCGGCATCCGGCTGAGCACCCACCCCGCGCATGGACGGGCGTGGCTGGCGGCCACCGGGCTGGTCCTCGGCCCGGCACTCATCGCGCTCGGCGCCTGGGGCGCCACTCGGCCTCGACTGCCGACTGTGCTCGTGCTGGCCGGCTGTCTGGTTGCGCTGGCGGGGCTGATCCTCGGGTTCCGGCTGGTCTGGCTCGGGCTGCGGCGTCCGTTCGCGGTGGATCTCGGGCTCTACGAAGGTGGCCTGGTCCTGGAGTACGCCCGGCACACCGACGTCGTCCTCTGGGAGGACGTGACAAGCATCGACACCGGTGTCGTCGACGAGCGCAAGGCCAACCCACGCATCGACGTCACCCTGCACCTGGTCACCGGCGCCGCGCTACGACTGCCGCGCGTCGACCACCAGCACTCGTTCACCGCCCACCTGCACCGAATCACTGATGACGGGTCGCTGCGGGCCAGCTGAGGTAGCGTCAGCGCCGATGACTCAGATGCGCGCAACGGTGGTCCACGACGGCGAGCTCTCGGTGCGGTCGGTGCCGCGGCCCGAGCCCGGGCCGGGACAGCTGCTGATCAAGGTGCTCCGCGCCGGGATCTGCGGCTCCGACCTGCACGTCCGCGAGCACAGCGACGAGCTCAACGAGGTCGTGACCGAGCTCGGCTACACCACCGCGATGACGCCCGAGCAGGAGATCGTCCTGGGGCACGAGCTCCTGGGCTCGGTCGTGGCCTACGGACCCCAGACACGTGGACGCTGGAAGCCGGGCACCTCGGTGACGGCGCTGCCGGTGCTGCGTACGGACGGGGCGATCCACATGGTCGGCTTCGACGTCGACTCCCCCGGCGGCTTCGCGGAGTACTGCGTCGTCCAGGAGGCGTTCACCTTCCCGGTGCCCGAGGAGGTCGAGCCCGAGCTGGCGGTCTTCACCGAGCCCCTCGCCGTGGCCCTCCATGCCGTACGCCGTGGCGCGGTCTCCGCCCGGCGCCCGGCCGTGGTCATCGGCTGTGGCCCGATCGGCCTGGCCGTCATCTTGATGCTCAAGGCGCAGGGGGTGAAGACGGTCGTCGCCTCCGACCTCTCCCCCGCGCGTCGCGCGCTGGCGGTCGAGTGCGGTGCCGACGTGGTCGTCGACCCGCGCGAGTCCTCGCCCTGGGACGCCTACCGGCAGCGCGGGCCGGTGACATCGCTGCCCGACTACCTGAGCTTCGGGATCGACGCGATGCAGGTCGTACGCCGCATCCCGCTGCTGCCCTGGGAGACCGTGCTGCTCAACGCCGATCGCCTCGGGCAGTCACCGACCGGGCCGGTGGTCTTCGAGTGCGTCGGCGTGCCGGGGATGCTCGAGCAGATCATGACCGCAGCGCCGCTGCACACGCGCGTCGTGGTGGTCGGGGTGTGCATGCAGCCTGACACGATCCGCCCCGCGGTCGCGATCCACAAGGAGATCGACCTGCGGTTCGTCTTCGGCTACGACCCGGCGGAGTTCGCGCGCACGCTCGAGCTGATCGCCGGCGGGAAGGTCGACCCTTCGCCGCTGCACACCGGCACCGTCGGGCTCGACGGCGTCGCACAGGCGTTCTCGGACCTGGCCGACCCGGAGACGCACGCGAAGATCCTCGTCGATCCGTGGGCGTGACCGAGCCCACGCGTCCACGATGCTGGTAGACGGGTCACCTACCGGTAGTATCGGTTTCAACAGCGGCCCGTTCCGGTCTTGCCCCCGGCCGCTCTCGCCGAACTCTGGACTCGGTAACTCATCTATGGCGAGACACCTCGCTTATGAAAAGTTGACTTCTCCTTGTCTCAGCAGAGCTTCAGCGCGCTTGGCGTGCCCGCAGACCTCACCGCCGTCCTCGATCGCCACGGCATCACCTCCCCCACCCCGATCCAGGCCGCGACGCTGCCTGACTCCCTCGCCGGCCGCGATGTGCTCGGCCGTGGACGGACCGGGTCCGGCAAGACGTACGCCTTCCTGCTTCCGCTCGTCGCCCGCCTCGCCGGCGGTCCGAAGGCGAAGTCGGGCAAGCCGCGTGCCCTCATCCTCGCGCCGACCCGTGAGCTCGTCCGCCAGATCGAAGAGGCGCTGCGTCCGCTCGCCGCAGAGGCGGGCCTGAGCATGCAGACCATCTTCGGTGGCGTCGGCCAGAACCCGCAGGTCGTCGGCCTGCGCAAGGGCGCAGACGTCGTGCTCGCCTGCCCCGGCCGCCTCGAGGACCTGATCGCGCAGCGTCACGCCGACCTGTCCTCGATCGAGATCACCGTGCTCGACGAGGCCGACCACATGGCCGACCTCGGCTTCCTGCCCGCCGTGCGCAGGCTGCTGGCGACGACGCCCAAGGGCAGCCAGCGCCTCCTGTTCAGCGCCACGCTCGACAAGGGCGTCAACGTGCTGGTCAAGCAGTTCCTCCAGCAGCCGGTCATCCATGAGGCCGACTCGGCCCAGTCGCCGGTCGCCGAGATGGAGCACCACGTCCTCCACCTCGCCGCCCGCGAGCACCGCATCCCGGTGCTCGCCGACCTGGCCGCCGCGCCGGGCCGCACCGTCGTCTTCACCCGCACCAAGCACGGCGCCAAGGGCCTCGCCCGCCAGCTCGGCCGCGCCGGGATCCCTGCCGTCGAGCTCCACGGCGACCTCTCCCAGAACGCCCGCGTGCGCAACCTGGACGCCTTCCACTCCGGCCGGGCGACCACCCTCGTGGCCACCGACATCGCCGCCCGCGGGATCCACGTCGACGACGTCACCCTCGTGGTCCACGCCGACCCGCCCGCCGAGCACAAGGCCTACCTGCACCGCTCGGGGCGTACGGCCCGCGCCGGCGCCTCCGGCACCGTCGTCACGCTGATGCTGCCCGACCAGGTCAAGGACGTACGCACCATGACCCGAGCCGCTGGGATCAAGCCGACCACCACGCGCCTCGAGGGTCCGAACCACCCGATCCTCATCGAGCTGGCTCCGGGCGAGCGCAACCACCCCGGCCCGTTCGTCCCGGTCGCCGCCCAGCAGCCTCCCCGCCGCCCCGCCGGCGAGGGCACCGGCAACCGGAAGAGCCGCCCCGGCTCGCGCTCGCGCAAGCGTCAGCGCACCACCGGAGCTCGCTGATCCAAGTGATCCGCTGTTCGAGCCGGCGTCGTCACGCACGACGCCGGCTCGAACAGCGGGGATGAGAACAGCCGGGTAACAGTCCGCAGTATCGGTCATGCGGGGCCGGGTATCGCTTTACTCTCCGCCCATGACTCGGAGGGCGGACACCGCCATCATCTGCGGTGGCCTGGCGCTGCTCGTCCTCATGGGCGCGGGGTGGTTCTTCGTCTTCCGGGACACGACGAACACCTACGACCCGGACGAGAGATCGAGCGAGCCGCCGTCGGCCGCCGCGGCGACGAAAGCCGCGCAGGCGTTCCTCGACGGCTGGGCGCGCGACGAGCCGGCCGAGGCCGGGGCGCTCACCGACGCGCCCGACTCCGCGACGGCAACACTCCAGTCGTACGCCGACGACCTCGGTCTCACGAAGATCGCCTTCAAAGGGCTGGCGGTGCGCCGATCCTCGTCGGCCGGCGGCACGACCACCGTCGATTTCGACGTGGTGGCGAACGTGAACGACGGGCGGTGGGCGTACCGGAGCGCGCTCGGTGTCGTCCAGGACGAGGACGGCTACACGGCGGTGCGGTGGGACCACACCGTGCTGCACCCCGAGCTCACGACCGGCCAGTCGCTGGTCGCCGGTGAGCTCACGGACGAGTTCATGACCGTCCGGCCGACCACCGCCGACGGGCGGAAGGGCCTCCAGGACTTCCCGTCGCTGGGCGACATCGCCGGCTCCATCCGGGACAACGCCGACGGCGACGGCGGCAGGCCCGGCCACGGCGTCGCGATCGTCGACTCCGCCGGAGCCCAGGTCAAGACGCTCGCGGTGCTGGCCTCGTCGAAGGCTCCGGCGATCCGTACGACCATCGACGCCCGCCTCCAGGCGGCCGCCGAGAAGGCGCTCAAGAACCCGGTGCTCGGTGGGAAGCCGGCCGGGGTCGTGGCGCTGGACTGGCGCACCGGGCACATCCTGGCGATCGCCTACTCCGGAGACAGCGGCAACATCGCGATCAACGCGGTCAAGGCGCCGGGATCGACGCTGAAGATCGTCTCCGCCGCCGCGCTCTTCGACCTCGCGGGGCTGCACCCCGGCAGCGCCGCCCCGTGCCCCGACTCGGTGCTCGCCAACGGCCAGACCTTCGGCAACGACCCCGGCGTCAGCCCCGACGAGGGCGCCACCATCGCGGAGGCGTTCACGGTCTCGTGCAACACCGCGTTCATCAAGGACGGCTTCAACCACCTGGTCAACGACGGCGACGCCTCCGCGCTCCACCGGGGCGACCGATGTGTTCGGCATGGGATCGTGGTCGATCGGCGGCGGTGTCGGCACGCGTGACCCCTCCATCCCGCCGAATGTCGAGGGCGGCGATCAGGCTGCCCAGTTCATCGGCCAGGGCAAGGTCACCGCCACCCCGCTGTTCATCGCCTCGATCGCCGCGACGGTGGCCAACGGCGGGTTCGAGCAGCCGATCATCAGGAAGAACCAGCCGCAGGCGAAGGCTCCCCGCCCGATCTCCGCACGCACCGCGGGCCACCTGCGGACCATGATGGCGGCCGCGGCCTCCCACGGCTCGGCTGCGCCGCGTGTCGGCGATCTCCCCGGCGTCGGCGCCAAGACCGGCACCGCGGAGGAGGGCGACCACACCAACGGCTGGTTCACGGCGTACGACGACCGCATCGCCGTCGCCGCGCTCGTCGAGGGCGGCAGCTCCGGGGTGGACTCGGCAGGCCATGTCGTACGCGACCTGCTGACCGTCGACTGACCGGCCCCGTGACTCCGACTTCCGACTGAGGACGGCGCCCGTCCCTGGAACTAGGGTTGGCCGGGTGACTGTGCACGACGACGCCGGCTCCTCCGGCCGGCTGGCGACCTTCTTCGCGACCGACGACGACTGGGAGCGGGAGGGTTCCATCTCGGCCGGCGACTGGCTGGTCGGGGTGAGCGTGCTCGCCGCCAGCCTGATCACCCTGGAGCTGATCCGAGGGGTCGGGACGCTCGACTCCAGCGATGCCCCGACCTGGGTCGAGTGGGCAGCGGTGTTCGTCGGCGCAGCGCTGCTGGTCTTCCGGCGGCGCTTCCCGCTCACGGTCGCGCTCCTGGCCGGTCTCCACATGTTCGTCACCGGAGTGTGGCTCCCCATGGTGATGGGTCTGCTGCCCATGCAGATCATCTACTTCGTGGCCTTCTTCGCCGGCGCGGCCTGGGCACGGCGCCGGCGGGACATGGTCGTCGTGATGGGGCTGATCACCCTGTTCATGTTCGCCTGGCTCGCCTGGCAGTTCGCGGTCGGCAGCGGCATCGACGAGTTCCGGGAGGCGACCGCCGACGCGGAAGGCTCCTCGCTGATCGGCCCGGTGGCCGCGTACGTGCTGCTCACCACCGTCATCAACCTGCTCTACTTCGCCGGTGCGATCGTCGGCGGCCAGGTCGCCTGGCGCGGTGCACGGCAGAAGGCCGAGCTCGCCCAGCAGGCCGCGACCATCGCGGCCCAGTCCGGACAGCTCCAGCGGCGCGCCGTGATCGACGAGCGACTGCGCATCGCCCGCGAGCTGCACGACGTCGTCGCCCACCACGTCGCGGTCGTCGGTGTCCAGGCCGCCGCCGGGCGCAAGCTCCTCGAGCGCGGCCGTCCCGACGACATCGAGGGTGCCGCCGAGGCGCTCGGCAACGTCGAGACCTCCGCGCGCGAGGCGGTCACCCAGATGCGGTCGCTGCCCGGCACCCTGCGCGACCCGGTCGGCGACGAGGAAACCGAGAACTCGGCGGAAGTACGCCGCCCCGAACCGCGCCTCGAGGACCTGCCGGCGCTCCTGGACGAGATCAGGGAGGACGGGCTGCGGGTCGACTACGAGGCCGTCGGACCGGTCGACGAGCTGCCCACGCCGCTGGCGCACTCGGTCTACCGCATCGTCCAGGAGGCGCTCGCCAACGTCCGCCGCCACTCCACCGCCGACCGCGCCCAGGTCGTCCTCCGCGTCGACCGTTCGGCGGCGGCGCCGTACGCCGAGGTCGAGATCACCGACAACGGCCGGCCCCGGCACGGCACCTCGGGCAGCGGCCTGGGCCTGCTGGGTGTCCGCGAGCGGGCGGCCATCCGGAAGGCGGAGGTCGACATCGGACCAAGGGCCGTGCAGGGTTACCGGGTGAGGGTGAGGTTCCCGCTCGACTCCCACGTCCTCTCGGCAGGGGCGGCACGATGATCCGCGTGCTGCTCGCCGACGACCAGCAGCTGGTGCGCTCCGGGTTCCGTCTCATCCTCTCGTTGGAGGATGACATCTCGGTGGTCGGCGAGGCCTCCGACGGCGCGGACGCGATCGCCAAGGCACGCGAGCTGCAGCCCGACGTGGTGCTGATGGACGTGCAGATGCCCGGCACCGACGGCATCGAGGCGACGCGTACGGTGGTCACCGAGGGGCAGGCCAAGGTGATCATCCTGACCACCTTCGACCGCGACGACTATCTCTTCGACGCGCTCGCGGCCGGCGCCAGCGGCTTCCTGCTCAAGAACGCCGACCCCGACTCGCTGGCCGAGGCCGTGCGCGCGGCCGCCGACGGTCACGCGCTGCTGGCCCCGGAGGTCACGATGCGGGTGATCGGCCGGGTGAACAGCGACAACGCCCCGGCGGCGGCGAGACCGAAGCCACCCAGAGAGCTCGACCTGCTCACCGCCCGCGAGCGAGAGGTGCTCCTGCTCATCGGCGAGGGGCTGAGCAACAACGAGATCGCCCGCCGGTTGTTCCTGACCGAGGCGACCGTGAAGACGCACGTGTCGGCCTGCCTGGCCAAGCTGCAGCTGCGCGACCGGGTTCAGACGGTGGTCTTCATCCACCGTCACGGGCTGCTGCCCGCAGGCCCGCCCAACAGCTGAGCCCAACGGCTGAGAGCGGGGTCATCCTCACGACGGATCCGCCCGGCGCGGCACTGAAATAGCGTGAGTCTCGAACGTTTCCGACACACAGAGGAGAATCGATGCTCGAGGTCAGCGGGCTGACCCGCCGCTTCGGCGACATGGTCGCCGTCGACGACGTGTCCTTCCCGGTCCCGTCCGGTGGGCTCACCGGGTTCGTGGGCGGCAACGGTGCCGGGAAGACCACCACCATGCGGATGATCATGGGGGTGCTGGCCGCTCACGCCGGCACGGTCTCCTGGCAGGGGCACGAGGTGACCCGTGAGGACCGGCGCCGGTTCGGCTACATGCCCGAGGAGCGCGGCCTCTACCCGAAGCAGCCGATCCTGGAGCAGCTGGTCTACCTGGCCAGGCTCCGCGGCATGAGCGCCGCCGACGCGCGCCGGGAGATCACCGTGCTGCTGGAGCGGTTCGGTCTCGGCGGGCGCACGAAGGACCCGCTGGAGAAGCTGTCCCTCGGCAACCAGCAGCGCGTCCAGATCATCGCCGCGCTCGTCCCGGCTCCGATGGCGCTGGTCCTCGACGAGCCGTTCTCGGGGCTCGATCCCGACGCCATCGACGCGATGGCCGACCTGCTGCGCGAGCACGCTCGCGACGGCGTACCCGTCGTCTTCTCCTCCCACCAGCTCGACCTGGTTGACCGGCTGTGCGACCGCCTCGTGGTCATGGCCCGCGGCCGGGTGGTCGCTCAGGGGACGGGCGAGGAGCTGCGTGCCGAGGCCGCGCTGCGCTACCGGCTCGTGCTCGGCGGCGACGCCGGCTGGGTACGCGACGTACCGGGCCTCCACGTCCGCGACGTCTCCGGTCCCGAGGCCGAGATCGAGATCGTCTCCGACGGCGCCGAGCAGAAGCTGCTCGCCGAGGCCACCGCCCGCGGGAGCGTGCTCGACTTCCACCGCGTCGTACCCCGCCTGTCCGAGATCTACCGGGAGGTCACCGCATGAGGACGCAACCTGTCTGGCAGATCGTCGCGCGCCGCGAGATCGCCGTCCGCGTCACGGACAAGTCGACCATCATCGGCACCGTGATCATGCTCGCCGTGATCGTGGGCGCGCTCGGCTTCGCCGCGTGGAGCGAGAGTCGGGAGAAGACGTACGAGGTCGCCTACTCCTCGACGACGTCACAGGCCATGGTCGAGAACATCGCCGAACGGTCGACCGAGATCGATGAGAAGGTGCACATCGAGCCCGTCGCCGTCGACGACGCGGACGCCGCCGAGCACGCGCTCGAGGAGGAGCAGATCGACGCGTACCTGCATCCGGACGCGGACGGTTGGACTCTGCTCACGCTCGCGGAGGCCGACTCCGAGCTGCGCGGCGTGGTCGAACAGGCGGTCGAGGCGATCGTCCTCACCGGGAACGCCGAAGCGGCTGGCACCAGCGCGGCCGAGCTGACCAAGGGCTCGGCGGTCGCGCTCGACCAGATCGAGGGCGACAGCGAGCTGAGTGCGATCCGCTGGGTGGTCGGGTACGCCCTCGCCATCGTCTTCTACTTCGCCTCGATCATGTTCGGGATGACACTGGCCAACAGCGTCGTGGAGGAGAAGCAGTCGAGGATCGTGGAGATGATCGCCGCGGCCGTGCCGCTGCGCCAGCTGCTGGCCGGCAAGATCATCGGCAACGCCGTCATCGCCGTCGGGCAGATGCTCATCTACGTGGCCGTCGGACTGGTCGGACTGAGCCTGACCGACTTCAGCTTCGCGCTGCCGGCCCTGTCGGGGGCGATCGGGTGGTTCGTCGTCTTCTTCCTGGTCGGCTTCGTGGTGCTCTCCACCCTGTGGGCGGTCGCGGGCGCGCTCGCCTCGCGCACCGAGGACCTGCAGTCCTCCTCCACCCCGATCACGATGCTGCTCATGGTGATGTTCTTCGGCGCCCTCTACCTCGACGGCGTCGGCGAGCGGATCGGCTCCTACATCCCGCCGCTCTCCGCGGTGCTGATGCCGATGCGGCTGGTCGACGGCACCGCCGCCTGGTGGGAGCCGATCATCGCCCTGGCCCTGCTCATCGCCTTCGGCGTTGCCCTCGTACGCCTCGCCGAGCGTCTCTACAGCCGCGCCCTGCTCCAGACCGGCGGCCAGCTCTCCCTCAAGGCCGCCTGGCGCCTGGAGGAGTAGCCGAGACGTCACCCCCGTCGGCCGAGACGTCACTCCGGTCGGCCGAGATGCCACCTCGGTGCCAGCTCGCCCGACGTAAGTGACTTCTCGGCCGACGTACGTGACTTCTCGCCCGACGGGGGTGACTTCTCGGCATGATGGGGGCAGTCGACCAGAGGAGCGTTCGTCGTGGCCCGAGAGATCAGCACCGTTGTGGAGGACCTGCACTACCTGGAGTGCCCGAGGTGGCACCAGGACCGGATCTGGTTCGTGGACTTCTACTCCTACAAGGTCTACTCGGCGCGGGAGGACGGGTCGGACCTCCGGGTCGAGGCGGAGGTGCCGGGGCAGCCGTCCGGGCTGGGCTGGCTCCCCGACGGCCATCTCCTCGTCGTCTCGATGCGCGACCGCCGGATCCTGCGCCGCGAGAGCGACGGCTCGCTGGTCACCCATGCCGACCTCAGCGGCCACGTCGACCACCACCTCAACGACATGGTGGTCGACGATCAGGGCAGGGCGTACGTCGGAAACTTCGGCTTCGACATCATGGCGGGCGCCGACGTGGCCTCGACGGTGCTGCTTCGGGTCGACCCGGACGGGACCGTGGCCGAGGTCGCCGACGACCTGTGGTTCCCCAACGGCAGCGTGATCACCGACGACGGCACGCTCATCGTCGACGAGACCTGCGGCAACCGGATCAGTGCCTTCGACATCGCCGCGGACGGGTCGCTGACCAACCGGCGTATGTGGGCGAAGTTCGGCGAGCTCACCACCCACACCGCGTTCGGGGAGGCGATGGGCGATGCCGTCCTGGCACCCGACGGCTGCTGCCTGGACGCAGAGGGCGCGGTGTGGACCGCCGACGCGGTCTTCGGCCGGCTGGTCAGGGTCGCCGAGGGCGGCGAGATCCTCGAGCAGATCGAGCCGGGCGGTGGCGTCTTCGCCTGCATGCTGGGCGGCAGCGACGGGAAGACGCTGTACGCCTGTGCCGCGCCCGACTTCTTCGAGGAGCCGCGCAAGGCCAACACCGAGGCGCGGCTGCTGGCCATCCGGGTCGACGTGCCCCGAGCCGGTCGCCCTTAGCTCTCCTGGTCCTGGACGTCCGGCGGCGGACCGTCGAGGCGGCCGGCACGGCTGCGGATCGGCACCGCGACATGGAGCGCGTTGCTCTCGAGGGTGAAGTCGGTCGGCGTCTCGGTGAGGATCTCCCCGTCGAGGTTGACCGGCATCGGCTCGTCGGTGGTGATCCGCACCGCCGTGGTGGTCACGTGGTGCACCTGGTCGTGCTCGATGAAGTGGCCGCTCTTCAGCAGCCGCGCGATGGAGACGTGGTCGCGCATGCGGCCGCGGACGATCGCGTAGACGTCGAGCAGGTCGTCGTCCACCGAGGCCGTGGGCGAGACCGTGTTGCCGCCGCCGTAGTGGCGGCCGTTGCCGACCGCGACCTGGAGCAGGTCGTCGAGCTCCACCGTGTCGTGGTCACCGTCGGGGAACTCCAGCCGGGCGGTGAACGGCCGGTGATGACGGTACGCCTGCAGCGTGGCGACCGGATAGGCCGCCGGCCCGATCAGCTTCTTCAGCCGAGGGTCCAGGGCATCGGTCACCGCGACGGAGAGACCGAAGGAGGCGACGTTGAGATAGGTGTGGCCGTTGGCCTTGCCGATGTCGACGTTGATGATCTTTCCCTCGAGCACCTGCTGGATCGCGGTCTCCGGATCCTGGTCCAGCTCGAGCGTGCGGGCGAAGTCGTTGGCGGTGCCGAGCGGCAGCACGGCGAGCACGACGTCGGTCCCGGCGATCCGAGCCGCCGCGGCGCTCACCGAGCCGTCACCGCCGCCGATGACGAGCAGGTCGGGCTGGTCGGCGGCCACCTCGTCCAGCGTGCTCTCCAGCTCCTCCCCCGAGTGGACTGCGTAGGCGCGCACGTCCTCGATCCCCGCATCGCGGAGCATCTTCTCCGACGAGGCCAGCGCGTCCTCTCCACGGCGTGAGCCGGCGTTGACGACGAGGGCGACCTTGACGGAGTCGCGCGACAACAGCGTTTGCATATCCACATTCCGGAGCGTACGCAGGCCCACCTGAATCCGCACCGGCGCGGCTCCCTGCGCGGCTCCCTGCGCGTTGCCCGCCGGGGCCCGGCTCAGCCCACCACCCCGGGTGCGACCACCTCGGCGAAGACCCCGAACGCCGGCTCGCCGGCCCGGTTGAGCGGCCGGTGGGAGGCGAGCGTCTTCAGCAGGCGTACGTCCCGCTCCCCCGTCTCCGGGTGGATGTCGATCACGGCGCACCGCGGGATGGGCACGCCGATCCGGAGTCTCGCCACCCCGACCTGGACCTCCCGGCCGAGCCAGGTGTCCTCGGCATAGGGCTCCTCGGTCTCGACGACCAGGTTCGGCCGGAACCGCGCCGCCGCGAGGGCGGCTTCGTCGCCGACCCGTCGGGCGAGGTCGGCCAGCGACGCCGTGGTCACCATCGACACCGCACCGGCGAAGACGACGTCACCTCGGCGGGCACGGGCCAGCCGCACCGGCCGGCCGAGCCACCGCGAGAACAGCTCCGAGTGGGCTCCGTCGAGCAGCTCGAGCTCGACCTCGCGGCCCCAGTAGTCGCAGATGATGCTCTCTCCGGTCACGACCGGCTCGGCCGAGACGGTCTCGCCGCCCGGCAGCTCGATCTCGAGGCCGCCCCCGGCCACCTCTGCCCGCACCGCGACCAGCGAGGGATGCTGCACGGTCCGCAGCACCCGCCCCCTACTCGGCGCGCTGGTGTCGACCGACACCAGCGCGAACCCGCGGTCCCCGACGACTCCCAGGTCATCGAGCACCAGCCGGTCGTGGGCCAGATGCCTGGTCCCCTTGATCGGCGCGAACCCTGCGCGCACGACCTTCAGCTCATCGGTCACGCCCCCAGTCAACCAGCGCTGCGAAATGCCTTGGCACCCTCGGCCGCCAGCTCCGTGTAACCGGTCGTCCCGCCGCCGAGCAGCTCCTCGGCGGCGCGCTTGACGGCGCCGAGGGCGGCGAAGGCGAACGCGCCGCCCACCGAGATGCGGGCCGCGCCCGCCTCGGCCAGCTCCGGGACCGACGGGCCGCCCGGGAGCAGCAGGACGTTGACCGGGCGGTCGACGGCGCCCACCAGGCGGCGTATGTCCTCGACGGCGACGACCCCCGGCGCGAAGAGGACGTCGGCACCCGCCTCCTGGTAGGCCTGCAGACGGGCGATGGTGTCGTCGAGATCGTCACGGCCGCGGATGTGGTTCTCGGCGCGGGCGGTGAGGACGAAGCCGTCGCCTGCCGCAGCGGCCGCCGCGGCGACCCGCTCGGCGGCCTCCTCGCGGGAGTAGATCGTGTCCTCCTCGACTCCGGCGTAGTCCTCGATCGAACCGCCCGCCAGACCGGTGGCCGCGGCACGCCGGAAGGTCTCCTCGACCTCGGCCGTGGTGGCCGCGAAACCGGCCTCCAGGTCGGCCGAGACCGGCACCTGGACCGCCTCGACCAGCGCGGCCGCGTGCGCGATCACCTCGTCCCGGCTGACCTCGCCGTCGAGCCGCCCGAGGGTCGCGGCGTACCCGCTGCTGGTCGTGGCCAGGGCCTGGAAGCCCAGCGAGGCCAGGACCTTGGCAGAGCCCGCGTCCCAGGCGTTGGGCATCAGCAGCGGTGTGCCTGGCAGGTGCAGCGACAGGAAGTTCTCGGCGAGCGACATGCGGCCACCCTGCCATGGGACGGCGCGGCCGAGAACCTGATTTCCGGCCTAGGATCACTTGACATGGGCCACGATCACGAACACATCTCACCGGCGGCCGACCGGCGCTACCTGATCGCCGCGATGACGCTCCTGGGTGTGTTCCTGATCGGCGAGGTGACGGTCGCGATCCTCGCGAACTCGCTCGCGCTGCTGGCCGACGCCGGCCACATGCTCACCGACATCGGTGCGATCGCGGCAGCGCTGTGGGCGATGCGGCTGGCCTCGCGACCCGCGCACGGGCAGTGGACCTACGGCTGGAAGCGCGCCGAGATCCTCTCCGCCGCACTCAACGGGATCACCCTGCTCGTCTTCGCCGCGGTCGTGGGGGTCGAGGCGGTCAGGCGGCTGATCGACCCGCCCGACGCCGAAGGCCTGCCGATGTTCGTCGTCGCGGTCGTCGGCTGTGGCGTCAACATCGTGGCGGCCGCCCTGATGGCGCGCGCCAACCGCACCTCGCTCAACATCGAGGGCGCCTACCAGCACGTGCTCTCCGACCTCTACGGCTTCATCGGCACCCTCGTCGCCGCGATCGTCATCCTGCTCACCGGCTGGACCCGCGCCGATCCGATGGCCTCGCTCGTGGTGGTCGCCCTGATGACGTACGCCGGTGTCCGACTGCTGCGCGACAGCGGCCGGATCCTGCTCGAGGGTGCGCCGGCGGAGGTCGACGTCGAGGACCTGCGCCGGCATCTGCTCGAGGTCGACGATGTGCTCGAGGTGCACGACCTGCATGCCTGGACCGTCACCTCGGGTCTACCCGCGGTCTCGGCGCACCTGACCCTGCGCCCGGAGTGCTTCGACGACGGCAGCGCACCGAAGGTCCTCGACCGGGTCCAGGCCTGTCTGACCGGACACTTCGACGTCGAGCACTCCACCTTCCAGCTCGAGCCCGAGACTCATCTGGCCCACGAGCCGGGGATGCACTAGGAGCAGATCTAAGCCCGCGCCAGCGCCGTGAGGGCCGCCCCGCGTGCCTGCTCGATCGCGTCCTCGGCGATCCCGCACAGCCGCAGGCAGGCCGAGGCGATCGTCGCGACGGTCGTGCTGCCGACCCGGTCCTCCCGACGGAGGCTGACGACGCTCTCGACCATCTGCACGAGGAGCTCACCGAGCCCCGGCTCGCCGCTGCTCGCAGAGATCCGCTCCCCCGCCGCCCGCTGCGCCACCCGTCCGTAGCCGGCGACGAGGTCACCGCGGAGATGGTCGTAGCGGTCGTAGACGGGTGAGGCGATGACGTCGGGGAGGCGGTAGAGCATGCCGATGTTGTGGGGCATCGCGACCAGGCCGCTCATGTCGCTGACGGCGAGGGCGTACAGGCCCACCTCGGGAGTCACGGACCCCAGCTCGGCCTCGATCTTCCCGGCCTGCTCGACCCGCTCCTGGACCGAGCGCTCCAGCAGCACAGCGAGGATCTCCTCCTTGCTGCCGAAGTGGTAGTAGATCGACGCCTGCCTCAGCCCGGCACCGTCCGCGATCTCGCGGGTGGTGGTGCCGGCATAGCCGCGGCCCACGAAGAGCTCCGCGGCGGCAGCGAGGATCTGATCTCGAGGGTTCGCCGCAACCTTGCCCGGGAGCAGCCGTGGGCGGCCGCGACCCGGACGCGGCGAGATCTGTGACACCGTGGCATCGCCTTTTTCTGTCGTACGATAGATAAGATGGGAGAGCGCAAGTTTCGCACTCATATCGAAAGAGTCAAGCGTCAGGCCACGTGTCCGGGCACGAACTCTCAGTGAGTGACCTTGAGGCCGATGACACAGCCGACGAGAGCGACGATCAGCATGACGCGTACGGCGCTGATCGACTCGGCTCCGGTGGCCATCGAGTAGCCGACGGTGAGCGCCGCGCCGATGCCCACCCAGACCGCGTACGCTGTGCCGATCGGCAGCGTGCGCATGGCCAGTGCGAGCCCTGCCAGGCTGCCAACGAGAGCGACGCCGAAGACCACCGACGGGACCAACCGCGAGAAGCCCTCGGTACGACCCAGGGCGAGCGCCCACACAGCCTCGAGGACGCCTGATCCAACAAGAAAAATCCAAGACATGACCAACTCCAGACGGCCGTCTTGTCGCGCCTCCGGGTACGGCTCCCTCGTCCGGCAGCCAGTCTCGGCTGACGTCTTCGACACTAGCAAAACTGTCACTCGATAGAAACTTCTCGCAGCAGGAGAACGCTGCGTTCTTCATCACGGGACTCAGCGCCGATCGTTGGGCCTGATGATGGGATGATGCGGTAGTGACATTCACCGTCGGCTTCGTCACCGGAGCCACCCCCGACAAGTGGGCCAGGATCTGGCGTGACCGCAGCCGCGAGCGACTCGAGCTCGTCCCGGTCGCCGAGGAGGATCAGGAGCGGCTGCTGCGTGCCGGCGAGCTCGACATGTGCCTCGTACGTCTCCCTGTGGACCGCGAGGGCCTGCACTGCATCCCGCTCTACGAGGAGCAGCCGGTCGCCGTGATGGGCCACGAGCACCTGCTCTCCCTGCTCGAGGAGGTCACCCTCGATGACCTCGCCGAGGAGCAGCTGGTCATCCCCGAGCGCGGCGGCTGGACGCCGAGCGCCGAGCAGCTGGCGTGGCCGTCGATGACCGAGAAGGACGCCGTCGAGACGGTCGCCGCCGGCACCGGGGTGGCGATCGTGCCGCTGTCGATCGCCCGGCTGTTCCACCGCAAGGACGCCGTCTTCCGGCCCGTAGTCGGCATCGAGCCCACGACCGTCGGCCTCGCCTGGCTGATCGACAACGACGACGAGCGGGTGCAGACCTTCATCGGCATCGTCCGCGGCCGCTCGCGGAACTCCTCCCGCGGCTGAGGGCCCGACCCCGGCAAATGCCAGATGAACGCCCGGCGACATCTGGACCGGCCAGCCTCATTCCACCCAGCGCGGCTGGTGCTCGTCCCTAGACTCTGCCCGATCAAGACAGAAGGCAGGCTTCTCAGGTGAACCGCACGGGGTGGACGACCGTCGTCGCAGGCGGTCTGGGACTGGTGCTGCTGGGGTGGTTCCTGGTCGCCAACGTGCTCCCGGACGGCTCCGGACCTGGCAGGCTGCCGGACACGGTGACGCTGAAGGTCGCGGCCGGCTCCGAGCTCGACGACGTCCTGTGCGCCGGCGGCACCAGCCAGGCCGAGGAGTCGACCGGCACCCCGGTCCGCTGCAAGCCCGGTGCGCTCGTGGAGCGGCTCCGGGAGGAGACCAACGTCCTCCTCGAGCCGGAGTTCATCGGCACGCTCGAGGCCGCCGACGCCATCGTCGCCGACCGAGACCGCTACGACGCTGCCTGGTTCGCCTCCGACGACTACCTGCGCCTCGCGCTGGCAGCGAAGGGCACCGACGAGCTGACCTCCTCCGACCCGATCATGCGCTCGCCGGTGGCGCTGGGCGTGCACCACGGGGTCGCTGCCCGGCTGGGCTGGACCGACGACGCCGAGGTCTCGTGGGAGGAGATCGCCCGGCGCGCCGCCGACGGCGAGCTCGGGTTCCTGATGACCAGCCCCGCCTCCTCCAACTCCGGCCTGTCCACGCTCGCCGGAGTGGCCACCGCCTTCGACGCCGATCCACCGCTGCAGAGCGAAGACGTCGGCGTGGTCCAGGACGACGTACGCCAGCTCTTCAGCGGCCAGCTCGGCCGCGCGGCCAGCTCGGGATGGCTCTCGGACAAGTTTCGCGAGAACCCGACGGCCTACGACGCGATCTTCAACTACGAGTCGGAGCTGCTGGCGCTCTCGAAGCAGGTCGAGGATCTCGACATCGTCTACCCCAGCGACGGCACCACCGAGGCGACCTACCCGCTCACCCTCGTCGACCCCGAGAAGCAGAAGGCCTACGAGACGGCGGTCGCGTGGCTGCGTACGGCAGAGGTGCAGGAGGAGCTGAGCTCCATCAGCGGCCGCCGCCCAGGTCTGACGAGCGTGGATCCGTCCGCGGGCGTGCCCAACAACGAGGTCAAGGCGCTCCCGCTCCCCGACGACCTCGGCACGATCGACGAGCTGATCTTCACCTACTTCGACGAGTTCGCACCCAAGACCCGGACGACCTACCTCCTCGACACCTCCGCATCGATGGACGAGATCAAGATGAACCAGCTGCGCCGGGCCTTCGAGGGGCTGGCCGGCGACGACACCTCGATCAGCGGCCAGTTCAAACGCTTCCGCAAGGGCGAGCGGCTCGCGGTCTACACCTACGCCGACGAGGCCGCGCCGCTCGGGGACGTCGTCGTCGAGGACCAGCCGGAGCGGGACCCGGCGCTCAACGACCTCATCGACCGCGTCGGCGACCTGACCGGCCACGGCGGCACCGCCTACTACGACGCCATCGACGCGGCGTACGGCGCCATCAAGGCCTCGTCCGAAGAAGGCGTCACCACCTCGGTCGTGCTGATGACCGACGGTGAGCAGAACGGCGGGCAGTCCTATGCCCAGCTCAGCAAGAAGTACGAGTCGGCCTACCGCGATCTCGGGGTGCCGCTCTACGTGGTGCTCGTCGGCGATGCGGCCACCTCGGCCGACCCGAGTCTCGAGCAGCTGGTGAGCTTCGCCGAGCACACCGGCGGCCGTGACGTGGTCGCCAAGGACGCCGCCGACCTACGCAAGATCTTCCAGGAGATCCGTGACTACCAGTAAGCCCGCGTCGACGCTCTCCAGGATCATCAACTCCGGCTGGACCACCGCCGGAGCGCTCGCGTCCCTTCCCTTGGCCGGCGCAGCCGTGGCGACGAGCGCATGGGGCTGGGCGGCCGGCGCGGTCGGCGCGCTCACCGTCGGCGCCGGCACCGCAGCCATTGCCCACCGCCCCGAGAAGCTCGCAACCGAGCCACCACCTCGCGGGATCGAAGGCCGGCCGATCCACACCTACTACTTCCTCTCCGAGACCCGCATCGCGATGCTGCACGCACAGCTCTTCCGCGGCGAGGTCGGCAACGTCCTCCGCGAGGTCGTCAGAAGCTCGTCCGGCAGCGCCGAGGCCGGGCTCGACGTGCCGCCGGTCAAGGCGGTCACCAAGTACGTGCGCGACGTCGCCAGGAAGTACGCCGAGGAGGCTCGGCCCACCCGCGAGACCCTGATCGGCGATGTGCTGGCCGAGTTGCAGCAGCGGGGCCTGCTGCACGAGCCCGACGACGAGCTCGACCGGGTGGCCGCGCTGGTCGCCCAGACCGCGTCCGATGACCAGTTCCTCCAGTTCACCGTCGCCGGAAAGGACGTGCGGCAGGCGATCCTCGCGGTGCCGCCGCCCGCCGCCGACGGGCCCGACAACACCGGGACGCTGGTGCAGGAGAGCCACGGGCTCACCATCACCATGCACGTCGGCAGTCGCGGGAAGCAGGAGGACTTCGACGAGCTGAAGCACCGTGACAACGTGGTCGTGGTCGGCGTGCTCCGCAATCTCAGCACCGCCGACCGGACCGCGACCGTCCGCGTGATCGCCGTCTACTGAGCCCCAAGTCGAAGTCTGTCGCGCTCACGCGGCAGACTTTGACGCATGCTCGAACCGACCGACCTCACCACCCGCGCGACCGAGGCGCTGCGTACGAACTTCGGCACCGAGGCCACGGTCGTCGGGAGGGCGCCGGGCCGGGTCAACCTGATCGGCGAGCACACCGACTACAACGCCGGGCTGGTGCTGCCGGTGGCGCTCCCCCACGCCACCTACGCCGCGGCCGCGCCGCGCACCGACGGCGTCATCCGGATCGCCTCGGCCCAGGAGCCCGAGGCGTTCACCGGCCACATCGACGACCTCGGACCGCAGATCGAAGGCTGGGCGGCGTACGTCGCGGGGGTGCTGTGGACGCTGCGAGAGGCCGGCCTTCTCACGAGCGGGCTGGACATGCACCTGGAGTCCTCGGTCCCGCTCGGTGCGGGCCTGTCGTCCTCGGCGTCGGTCGAGTGCGCCACCGCGGCGGCGGCGCTCGGCGTCGCCGGTCGGGTTCTGGACGAGGACCTGCAGCGGGCCGTCGTCGCTGCCGGGATCCGCGCCGAGACCGAGGTCGCGAACGCGCCGACGGGCGGGATGGACCAGTCGGTCGCGGTCTTCGCCCAGGCGGGCGGCGCCCTGCTGATCGACTTCGACTCCGGCGAGCACCGCAACGTCCCGCTCGCCCTCGGCGAGCGCACCATCCTGGTCACCGACACCCGGGTCAAGCACCAGCTGACCGACGGCGGCTACGCCTCCCGCCGCGCCCAGTGCGAGAAGGCCGCCGCCGACCTCGGCCTGAGCTCGCTGCGCGCGGCCACGCTGGACCGGGTCGAGTCGCTGGGCGACGACGTCGTCCGCCGCCGGGCCCGCCACATCGTCACCGAGATCGCCCGCGTCGAGCCGACCGTGACTGCGCTGGGAGCCGGTGACTGGGCCGCGATCGGTGAGCTCTTCGCCGCCTCGCACGCCTCCATGCGCGACGACTTCGAGATCTCCGTCCCCGAGCTCGACCTGGCCGTGGCGACCGCGGTCGAAGCCGGTGCCGACGGCGCCCGGATGACCGGCGGCGGCTTCGGCGGATCGATCGTCTCGATCCTTCCCGCCTCGGCTGTGGAGTCGGTCAGCAGGGCCATCGACAAGGCCTTCGCCGAGGCCGGCTATGGCGCCCCGGGACACCTGATCGCCGATCCGTCCGCCGGCGCGAGCTACGCCACCGTCTGATCTCAGCCCGGCGCCGCCACCCGGGCGACCGACTCCCGCAGGAGCGTACGCCGGCGCTCATGCACCTCGTCCGGCTCGTCGGCGGTGGCGGCGTAGACGTTGCTCACCGGCGACCAGGTCATCGACATGCCGATGACCAGCGCCTTCAGGTCGTAGGCGTCGGCAGCCCGAACCCGGCCGGCGGCCTGGGCCTCCTTGATCGCCCGCACCTTCACGTCCTCGAGCGGCTCCGCCTCCTCGGCCAGTGTGCCGGCGGGGCGGCGCTCGAGGCGTACCCAGGTCGCGAGACGGATCAGCTCGGGGTTGGCGAGGTAGTCGTCGTAGAGCCGGACCGCCCAGTCGGCGAGGTCGCCGTCCCGGATCGGCACCATCTCGGTGATCCGCTCCAGTGAGTCGACGAAGATCGCGTCGAAGAGGCCGTCCTTGTCCTTGAAGTAGGCGTAGAGCTGGGCCTTGTTGGTGCGGGCCGCGGCGACGATCCGGTCGATCCGGGCCCCGGCGAGACCGTACTGCGCGAACTCCGTGGTCGCAGCCTCGATGATCCGCGCACGGGTGGCGATCCCCCGCGCCGTCGACGGTCCCGCTGCTCTCGTCGTCGCGTCGCTCATGGGTCGATCATGCCAGACCAACCGTTCTGTTTGTGACTTCGGCCGATCTCGCCTACGCTAAAACAAACCAACTAGTCTGTTTATAGGAGCCCACATGAGGACGACCCTCGCCTGGCACGCCGACGGCCCCGCCACCCCGCTGCGCCGCGCCCCGATCCAGCGTCGTGACCTGCGCTCCGACGACGTCGCCGTGCGCGTCGACTTCTGCGGCGTGTGCCACTCCGACCTGCACGCGATCCACGCGCACGGCGGAGCCGGGCAACCTCCGCTCGTGCCCGGACACGAGTTCACCGGCACGGTCACCGAGGTCGGCCCGACCGTGACCGCATACGCCGTCGGCGACCCGGTCGCGGTCGGCAACATCGTCGACTCCTGCGGCATCTGCGCGATGTGCCTGGCCGGCCAGGAGAACTTCTGCCACGACTTCCCTACGCTCACCTACGACGGCACCGACCGCCACGGCGGCAGCCGCACCCTCGGCGGCTACGCCCGCGAGTACGTCCTGCGCGACCGCTTCGTGCACGCGCTCCCCCAGGGCCTCGACCCGGCCGCGGCCGCACCGCTGCTCTGCGCCGGCATCACGGTCTGGGAGCCGCTGCGGGCCCTCGGCGTCGGACCTTCGACCCGAGTCGCCGTCGCAGGACTCGGCGGTCTCGGCCACCTGGCCGTCAAGCTCGCCGTCGCGCTCGGCGCCGACACGACCGTGATCAGCCGTACGCCCGACAAGGCCGCCGGCGCGGAGAAGCTCGGCGCCCATCGCTTACTGGTCTCGACCGACGAGGAGGCAATGGCAGCCGCGCGCGACAGCTTCGACGTCGTCCTCGACACGATCTCCGCACCGCACGACCTCGCGCCCTACCTCCGCACGGTCGCCATGGACGGAACGCTGTGCCAGCTCGGCCATCTCGGCACCGTCGATGTCGCCATGACCGACCTGCTCATCGGCCGCAAGCGGCTCACCTCGGCGGGCAGCGGCGGCCTGCCCGCCACCGCCGAGCTGCTTGCCTTCGCCGCGAAACACGGCATCGTCGCGGAGGTGGAGGTCCTCCCCTCCAGCCGCGTCGACGAGGCTCTCGAACGGCTCGGCAGGGGCGACGTGAGCTATCGGTTCGTGCTCGACCTGTCCGACCTCGACGACTGACGGCGGCTCAGGCCAGGCCTACCTCGGCCAGCATCCGGGTCGCGGTGGCGGCCGCAGCGTCGCGCGCCGCGCGGAGCAGATCGACGTCGGTCTCGGTGCGGCCGGGAATCGGGTCGGCCGCGTCCGGGGCGAACGTCAGCGTGTGTACGCCGGCAAGGCTTCCGGCCCTCATCTCCGCGACCGCGCTGCGGTAGCGGTCCGGGCGGCTCCGGTAGAGGTCGCCGAGGTCTGGGTTGAGCCGGCGCAGGTAACGCTCGATCACCCGGTCGGCGCGCCCGTAGAGCGGCGCGGCCCCGAACGGCCGGGTCGCCAGCACGATCGCGTGCGTCGCCCCGAGCGCGGCCGCGGAGGCGACCGGCACCGGTTCGACCAGCCCGCCGTCGAGCCAGCGGCGGCCGCGTACGGTGACCGGGAGCCCGCCTGCGAGGGGCAGCTGGCTGGAGGCGATCACCGAGTCGGCCAGGTCGGTGGGACCGGTGAAGTCGGTGAGCGGGACGGACTTCGCCGTCACCACGTCGGTGGCGACCGCCGCCAGCCGGGGCGCGCCCTCCCGCAGCGCCAGCGACCACTCGAACAGCTCCGCCGATCGGGCGGTGATCCCTCGGGTGTCCACCATCGACCTGCGGCGCAGCATCCGCCCCGCGCCGATGTACTCGGGTGAGGCGAACACCGAGGCGTACGACTCGCTGAAGGCACCGATCGTGCCGGCGGCCACCGCGGTCGCGTTCGCCGCACCGGCGGAGGTGCCGACCACCAGGTCGACCGCATCCAGCAGGCCCCGGTCGGCGAGCACCGCGGCCATCGTCGCCGACAGCATCCCCCGCATCCCGCCGCCCTCGATCACGAGGGCCAGGGTCGCCTCGTCGCCAACGTTTCGACCGTCCCCGCTGAGGCGGGACCGGAGCAGCTCGGCTGCTCCCGATTGCAATGCGTCCACATCTGGATTGTGATGCTACTGATGAGTAGGCGTTGCATCGGGTCGTTGCGACGCGCCCGGACAGGGGCGCACGTCACATCAGGTTCGCGGCGAGCCACTGCCCCAGGTCGCGAGCGGAGCCGTCGACGACGTCGGCCCACTCGAGGGCGGTCTCGTCCGCATTGTCGGAGACATGCTTGACGATGCGTACCGGCACGCCGGCCTCGCGGGCCGCCCAGGCGATCGCGAACGCCTCCATGTCCACCAGGTGAGCTCGCTCGGCGAGCTCGGCTCGTACGACCGTGTCGGTGACGAAGAGGTCGCCGGTGGCGCAGACGATGTCGGAGTCGCCGACCTGCAGGGAGTCCACCACGTCGTAGCCGAGGGCCCGGATGGCGGCGGCCGAGAAGTCGTGATTGATGACCGTGCCGACCTCGAAGACGCCGGTGTGCCCGTCGCGTAGCGCGCCGCAAGAGCCGATGTTGACGACCTGCTGGATGCTTCGGCCTGCTGCCAGCGCACGCGAGACGGCCGAGGCGGCCGCCACCTTCCCGATCCCGGTGATCAACACCTCGAGCCCGGAAGGGACGTGGACCGCCTCGGCCTTCGTCGCTGACACCACAAGAGTCCTCATGGCCGCCGAGCCTATGGGGTCACTTCAGCTCCGCGGAGGAGAGGCCGAGGACCCGACGCGCCACGATCAGCTGCTGGATCTGCTGGGTGCCCTCGAAGATGTCGAGGATCTTCGAGTCGCGTGCCCACTTCTCCAGCAGTTCACCCTCGGAGTAGCCGATGGTGCCGGCCAGCTCGACGCAGGACAGGGTCACGTCCGAGCCCATCCGGCCGGCCTTGGCCTTGGCCATCGATGCTTCCTTGGAGTTCGGCTGGCGGTTGTCGGCCATCCAGGCGGCCTGGAGCATGAGGAGGTACGCACCCTCGTAGTCCGACTCCATCTGGATGAACTTGGCCGCGGCCGCCGACTGCAGGTGAGCCGGTCGGTCGTAGTCGATCTCGACGCCTGCCTTCTCGAGCAGGTCGCGGGTGTAGTCGAGCGCGGCCCGGGCGCAGCCGACGGCCATCGAGGCCACCAGCGGCCGGGTGTTGTCGAAGGTGGCCATCGCGCCGGCGAAGCCCTCCTTGACGTTGACCTCAGGGCTCCCGAGAAGGTTCTCGGCCGGCACCCGGCAGTCGGTGAAGGTGATGGTGGCGGTGTCGGACGCCTTGATCCCGAGCTTGTGCTCGAGACGCTCGACCTTCATCCCCGGCGTGCCCTTCTCGACCACGAACGACTTGATCGCCGCCTTGCCGAGCTCCTTGTCGAGGGTCGCCCACACCACGACCGCGTCGGCGCGATCACCGGAGGTGACGAAGATCTTCTCGCCGTTGAGCACATAGTGGTCGCCGTCGAGCGTGGCGGTGGTCTTGATGTTGGCCGAGTCCGAGCCGGTGCCCGGCTCGGTGATCGCCATCGCAGCCCATACGCCGTCGAAGCGCTCGTGCTGCTCGTCGTTGGCGACGCTCGCGATGGCGGAGTTGCCGAGGCCCTGGCGGGGCATGGCCAGCGTGAGCCCGACATCACCCCAGCACATCTCGTTGACGGAGAGGACCGAGGACATGTTGGCGCCGTTCCTGACCGAGCCGTCGTCGGGCTTCGAGTCACGGCGTACGCCGGTGGCGCCCGCGCCCTCGCCCTGCCCGGACTCGGAGAGCCCGTCGGCCATGGCGGCGAGCATGTCGAGCTCGGTGGGGTATTCGTGCTCGGCCTTGTCGTACTTGCGCGAGATCGGTCGCAGCATGTTCATCGCGACCTGGTGGACCTGCTCGCGCAGCGGCTTGAGCTTCTTGGGGTCTTCCAGATTGATGGCCATCAGACCAGCACCGTGCCTTCCATGATTCCGACGGCACGCAGGTCGCGGTACCACCGCTCGACCGGGTGCTCCTTGACGAAGCCGTGGCCACCGAGCAGCTGGACGCCGTCGAGGCCGATCTGCATGCCCTTGTCGGCGCACAGCTTGCGAGCCAGCGCGATCTCGCGGGTCGCGTCGATCCCCTGGGCAACGCGGGACGCGGCCTTATAGGTGACCAGGCGCATCGCCTGCAGCTCGATGGCGATGTTGGCGACCATGAACGCCACCGACTGACGGTGGGCGATCGGCTCGCCGAAGGCCTCGCGGGTCTTGACGTAGGGCGTCACGTAGTCGAGGACGGCCTGCCCGACCCCGATGGACAGCGCGCACCAGGCGAGGCGCGAGAGCCGCACGGCCTCGGTGTAGGTCGAACCGTCGGTCTCACCGAGGACCGCGTCGGCGGGGACCTTCACGTCGGTCAGGGTCAGCTTGGTGAGCGAGGCGGCCCGCACACCCATCGCCGGCTCGGACTCGATGGTCAGCCCCTCGGTCGAGGACTCGACCAGGAACAGGGTCGGCTTGCCGCCGAGTGAAGCGCCCACGACGAAGAGCTCGGCCTCGGCACCGCGGGCGACCAGCGACTTGGCGCCGTTGATCGTGTAGCCGTCGGCGGTCTTGGTCGCGGTGGTCGCCGGGGTGAGCACGTCGAAGAGGATCTTGTCCTCGTTGAGCGCGAACGCCGCAGCCGGAACGTTGCCCTCCGTGAACGCCGGGAGGTAGGTCTGCTGCTGCGCGTCGGTGCCCCACAGGCCGAGCGCGGTCGCGACCGAGCCGGGCGCGAGCGCGGCGACCGCCAGGCCGAGGTCACCCTTGGCGAGCGCCTCGGCGACCAGGGTGCCGGCGACCGCGGAACGGGTCTCGGAGATGCCGCCGAGCTCTTCGGGGACGCCCAGGATCGGCAGCCCGATCTCGAGGCTCGACTTGAGCAGGTCGTCGGGTGCGGCGCAGGCCTCGTCGGCCTCGGCCGCTGCGGGCCGGACGACCTCCGCGGCGAACTCGGTGACGACGTCGACGAGCATCTGCTCGTCCTCGGTCGGGGTCAGGTCGAAGATGCCCTTGGGGATGGCGTTGGGTACACGGACGCCCGGGGCGCCCGGCTTGCCCTTCTTCTTGAACGCACGACTGGTCGCCGCCATCGTCTTGAACCCGCTGCGGGTCACCGTGAAGACGGCCTGCTCGGTCTGCTTGCGGACACCGAGCCGGTCGAGCACAGGACTCTGCGAGAGCTTGCGCAGACCGGCCACGGCGAATCCGATCGGATCACGCGACTCGCCGGACGGGACGCCGTGCGCGACCCCGCCACGTAGGCCTTGGAGGATACTCATGAGTAGAACTGTAACTGGGAGTTACAACGTGGTCTACACCTCGGCCGGGTGATGGCGGTAACAAACTGCGTACGAGTGCTTTATAGAGTTGGGACATGGCCGACTCCTCCCTCGAATCCGCTCCTCACGAAGGCACAGCCCCGCTCGCGCCCCACGGCCCCCTGCCCGAAGGCGGGACCGTGCGGCCGATGACTCGCTGGGGCACCCCGGTGATGCACCGGGCCAAGAAGCAGGTCGAGGTCTTCGACGGCGCGCTGGCCGCGCTGGCGGCCGACATGGTCGCCACGATGTACGCCGCCGAGGGCGTGGGGCTGGCCGCCGACCAGATCGGCGAGGACGTCGCGATCTTCGTCTTCGACTGCCCCGACGCCTCCGGCCAGCGCACCGTCGGCGTCGTCTGCAACCCGGTCCTGACCCTGCCGGAGGGCGATGACCGCCACCTGGACGTGGATCTGGAGGGCTGCCTCTCCTTCCCGGGCGCGTTCGTCGATTGCGGCCGCCCGGACTGGGCCGCCGTGGACGGCCTCGGGCTCGACGGCCAGCCGGTCCATTTCGAAGGCGACGGGCTGCTGGCCAGGTGCCTGCAGCACGAGACCGACCACACCAACGGCACCGTCTTCGGCGACCGTATCTCCGCCAAGGCGCGCAAGAAGCTCACCAAGGAGCACGACCGGCTCGCCAAGGAGTTCCCGCCTGAGTGGCCCGCGGAGGTCTAGCCGAAGGCACGGTCCGCGACGTACTCGGCGATCGCGAGGCTGGAGGTCGCGGCCGGGCTCGGCGCGTTGCGAACCGAGGTGACGCCGTCGCGGTGGTGGATGACGAAGTCGTCGACCAGCGAACCGTCGCGCTCGATCGCCTGGGCGCGCAGGCCCAGGCCGGCCCTGACGACGTCGTCGGCCCCGATCGCGGGCACGTAGCGCTGGGCGCCTCGCATGTAGGCGCGCTTGGAGAGTACGCCGCGGAGCTCGGTCAGACCGGTGCGCCAGTGCTCGGCGCCGAACCGCCAGAAGCCTGGCCAGGTCAGCGTGTCGGCAAGGTCGCGCGGCGTCACGGAGGTGCGCCCGTAGCGCTGCCGGCTCAGCGCCAGGAACGCGTTGGGGCCGACCTCGAGACCGCCGCCCACCCGACGGGTGAAATGCACGCCGAGGAAGGGATAGCGCGGGTCGGGGACCGGATAGACCATGCCCCTGACGAGGTCCTGCTTCTCGACGCTGACCTGCATGTACTCGCCGCGGAACGGAATGATCCTGGGCGCTTCGGGGCCGCCGGCGAGCTCACCGAGCCGGTCGGACTCCAGGCCTCCGCAGACGACCAGGTGGTCGACCTGGGTCCGCCCGGAGGTCGTCTCGACGTCGATCCCGCCGGTCGTGCGCTGGATGCCGGTGACCTCCTCGCCGAGGCGTACCTCTCCCCCGGCTTCGGTGATCGTCCGGCCGAGCGTCTCGGCCACCGCGACGTAGTCGATGATGGCGGTCCTCGGTGAGTGCAAGGCGGCCAGCCCCACCGCGTACGGCTCGATCTCCTCGATCTCCTCGCGGCCGACTCGCCTCAGGCCGGGGACGGCGTTGTCGTTGGCCGTCTTCTCCAACGCGTCGAAGCGCCCCATCTCGGCCTCGCCGACCGCGACGACGAGCTTGCCGCACTCCTCGAACGGGATCCGGTGCTCGGCGGCGAACTCCTTCAGCAGGTCACGCCCGCGCGCGCAGAGCCGGGCCTTGAGGCTGCCGGGTTTGTAGTAGATCCCCGCGTGGACGACGCCGGAGTTGTGCCCCGTCTGATGGGCGCCGAGCCTGCTCTCCTTCTCGAACACCACGACGGTGTCCTCAGGTCGACGCCGCAGGATCTCGCGGGCCACCGCCAGTCCGACGATCCCGCCACCGACCACGCCGACGCGGCTGGATGTCATGGTGCGCTCCTGGATGCTCGCGGACGTGCTGCATGCGACACGTTAGACGCTCGACCCGTGCTAGCGTCGCGGCGATCGTGATCTTTCGACAGGAGGTGAGTCCCGTGCACACAGCGTCCACAGCGGGTGCTCCCCTGCAGTCCACGGTCCGGCGACTGCGCTGATCGCCGACGGGAGCGCCGACTCGAACCCGAAAGGCACTCCCATGAACGCTACACCTGACTCACGACCCTCACGCGCGCTCGTCCTCGGCGGTGGCGGATCGGCCGGCAACGCCTGGTTGATCGGCGTGATCGCCGGACTGAACGACGGCGGACTGGATGTGACCGAGGCCGATCTGGTCATCGGCACCTCGGCCGGAGCGACGGCCGCAGCGCAGATCGCCGGCGCGAGCCCCACCGACCTGCTCACCGCCATCCTCGACGCGGCACCACCCAGCCGGAGCGAGCCGGCACGCCCCGATGGCCGGGCGGCCGTGTGGATGAACCATCTGGAGCGGACCAACACCATCATCGCCGACTCCTCAGACCTTGCCGACATGCGCCGGCGGGCCGGTGCGTACGCGCTCGAGCTGGCCGAGGCCGCGGGCGATGAGGGCAACGCCCGGTGGCGCGACACGGTTCGCGCCCGCCTCTCCGGCGTGCGCTGGCCGGACCGGGGCACGCTCCTCACCGCGGTCGATGCGGACACTGGCGAGCCGGTGGGGTTCGACCGGGACAGCGGCGTCGACCTGGTCGACGCGGTCGCTGCCAGCTGCGCCGGCGGCCCGGCGTACCGGATCGGCGAGAGGCACTACATCGACGGCGGCTACCGGCGCTCCAGCGAGAACGCCGACCTGGCGGGCGGGTACGAACGGGTGCTCGTGCTCTCGCCCTTGGGCGGCAGGACCCGGCATCCCGCGGCATGGCGGAGCGATCTCGCCACCCAGGTCGACGAGCTCCGCTCGGGCGACAGCACGGTCGAGACGGTCCTTCCGGACACCGACTCGCTCGCGGCGTTCGGCGACAACATGATGAATCTGGCGACCCGCGCACCAGCCGCGAGAGCGGGCCACGACCAGGGCAGGCGCCTCGCCGGGCGGCTCGTCGACCTCTGGAGCTGATGCCCGAACCGGGTGGTCGCGGCGGGACGGATAAACCCGTTGCGGCCACCCCGAGGCGTACAGGAGACTGTTCACGCACCATCACCCACCGATAGGAACTCATCGTGCTGATCCGCGAGCCCCTCACCGCCCTCGTGCGCTGACGTCGTCGATCGCCTCTCGGCTCCGATGTCAGCGTCCCGCTGACACATCCAGGAGCTCGATGAGTACGCAGAACCCGGCCGTCGTCGTCGACGGCCTCACCCTTCTCTGGCCCGACGGCGCCACTGCGCTGGACGGCCTCGACGCGGCCTTCAACCCCGGACGCACCGGCCTGGTCGGCACCAACGGCGCGGGCAAGTCGACCCTGCTCAAGGTCGTCGCAGGTGAGCTGAAGCCCACCGCGGGCTCGGTCTCGGCCAGGGGCCAGGTCCGCTACCTGCCCCAGCAGATCACCCTGCACACCTATGCCACGGTGGCCGACCTGCTCGGCGTACGTCATCGCCTGGACGCACTGCGGGCGATCGAGTCCGGGGATCCCGATCCGCGTCACTTCGACGCGCTCGCCGACGACTGGGGCGTCGAGGAGCGGGCTCGGGCAGCGCTGGCGTCCAACGGCCTTCCCGACCTCGATCTCGACCGCCGGGTCGCGACATTGTCCGGGGGCGAGACCGTCGCGACGGCGCTGGGCGGGATCAGCCTCTCGGGGGCCGAGATCGCGCTGCTCGACGAGCCGACCAACAACCTCGACCGCGAAGCGCGGCACCGGTTCTACGACATGGTCGCGAGCTGGCGGGGCACGCTGGTGGTGGCCAGCCACGACCTGGAGCTGCTCGACCTGATGGACGAGACCGCTGAGCTGCGCGAGGGGTCGCTGACGGTCTACGGCGGTCCCTACTCCGCGTTCCGCGCGCACGTCGAGCGCGAGCAGGCCGCGGCGGAGCAGGCGCTGACGACGGCGGAGCAGAAGCTGCGTACGGAGAAGCGACAGCGGGTCGAGGCGCAGACGAAGCTCGCCCGGCGGCAGCGCTATGCCCGCACCGACTATGAGAACAAGCGCCGTCCGAAGACCATCATGAAGGCGCGAGCCCGCGAGGCCGAGGTCTCGGCCGGCAAGCTCCGGGGCGAGCTCGACGGAAAGGTCGACCGGGCGCGCGAGCTCCGCGACCGGACGGCCGAGCGCCTACGCCGCGATCCTCAGGTCAAGATCGAGCTGCCCTCTCCCGGGTTGCCCGCGGGTCGACGGGTGGCCGAGCTGCACGACGCCGGCGGACGCACCATCGTCGTCCAGGGCCCCGAGCGGCTCGCGATCACCGGGCGCAACGGCGTCGGCAAGACCAGGCTCGTCGAGACCCTGATCCGTCCACGTGCGGTCACCCAGGAGCCCTACGCGACCGCGCTCACCGACCGGATCGGCTACCTGCCCCAACGACTGGACCACCTCGACGACGACCTCACGATCCTCGAGACCGTACGCCGCGCCCAGCCCGAAGCGGAGCCGGAGGAGGTCCGCGCGACGCTGGCCGGGTTCGGTTTCCGAGGCGACGTCGTGCGGCGGAGAGTCGGTGACGTCTCCGGCGGCGAGCGTTTCCGAGTCGCGCTGGTCACCGTGCTCCTGGCCGATCCGCCCAACCAGCTGCTCCTGCTCGACGAGCCGACCAACAATCTCGACATCACCACCGTCGAGCAGGTCGTCGCCGCACTCGAGGCCTACCGCGGCGCGCTCATCGTGGTCAGCCATGACGACGCCTTCCTCGCCCGTCTGGGCATCGACACGTACGTCCACGTCGAGAACGGCCGGTTCAGCTGACCTCGGCGACTACGGTGGGTCCGTGACAAGGACGTGGTCGATCCTGCGGCTCGTCATGGCCGCGCTGATCCTCGCGGCGGTGGCCGCCGAGCTCCGCGGGGCGTTGAGCATCACGCCCGCCGAGGGCTCCAGCACGGCGACGGTGGTGGTGAACTTCTTCAGCTACTTCACCATCGAGTCGAACCTCGCCGCCGTGGCGGCCCTGGTCGCCGGCGGGATCTGGGCTCTGGCCCGAGGCCGCGAGGAGCCGCGTTGGATCGCGGTGCTGGCGGCAGCAGCGACGACGTTCATGGCCATCACCGGCCTGGTCTACAACCTGCTGCTACGCGGCCTCGTGCCCTCCGCGGTGCCGTGGGCCAACGAGGTCCTGCACCTGATCGGCCCGCTGTTCCTGCTCGTCGACCTCTTCATCGCTCCCCCGCGGCGCCGCCTGCCCTGGCCGACCATCGGGACCATCATCGCGTTCCCGATCCTGTGGGCCGCCTACACCCTGATCCGTGGCGAATACGTCGTCAGCCCCCTGACCGGCGACCCGTGGTGGTATCCCTACCCGTTCCTCAACCACCACCTGCAGGGCGGCTACGGAGTCGTGATCGCGTACGTCGTCGGCATCGCCGCCGCGTTCACCCTCGTTGCCTGGGGTGTCGTCGCCGTCGGCCGCCGCCGGCGACCCGCCGAGATCGCAGGAGCCGTGTCATGAGCGCCGAGCAGCCCATCGAGCGCGTGGTCGACGGCGAGACCTTCCGCATCAGCCAAGACCCGGACCTCCCCGGCCAATACCACTTCGACTGGCTCTCCGGCCCCAACCCGGACTACGGGTTCAGCAGCCGCGCGAGCGGAGGTGGCCAGCAGTCCGAGGCCGAGCTGGACGAGGGAATCCGGGCGTTCCTGGCGCGGGTGGATCCGGAGACCGGCTACATCGAGTGAGGCCAGGTCGAAGCTCGGGCGTCAGGTCGTCCCCGGTCAGGGATGGCCTCAGCCCTGCCGGACCATCCACCGCTCAGGCGCAGGCAACGGCTCCCAGCCGTACTTCGCATACAGCTCATGAGCGTCCTCGGTGGCAAGCAGGGTGCGACCGATGCGGTAGGGCTCGAGGTCGGCGACGATGCCCGACATCAACAGCTTCCCGACCCCTCGGCCGCGGACGCCGGGATCGACGATCACGTCGCACAGCCATGCGAAGGCCGCGAAGTCGCTGACCACGCGACCGAAGGCGACCTGGTTTCCCGCCGCGTCGTAGACGCCGTAGCAGCGCGAGGCCTTGTTGGCCGCGTCCTGGACCTCCCGGGTCCGATCGCTCGCCCAGTAGGACTGCGCGAGCATCCGGTGGACCCAGTCGGGGTCGATTCGACCCTGCTCGGCCGAGAAGGAGTACGCCGCGGGCGTCTCGGTCGCCGTCGGCTCCGCGCTCAGCAGGCCGAGCAGATCGTCCGGCTCCGGCGCGGGCCGAGCGACCTGCGGGGCGACGGCAGGCGCCTCGACGGCTCCCGCGAACCCTGGACCGGGGTTCGGCGTACGCCCGTCCTGGTAGGCCAGCGCGGCACCGTTGGCGAGCTTGTCGGCCGCCTCGTTGAGCGGATGCCCGGAGTGCCCCTTGACCCACTCGAACCGGACGCTGCGGCCCTGCATCGCAGCGTCGAGGTCCTTCATGATCTCGACGTTGAGGACGGGCTTGCCGTCGGCCTTCTTCCAGCCTTTGCGCTTCCAGCCGGCCATCCACTTGGTGACCGAGTTGATGACGTACTTGGAGTCGCAGTAGACCAGCAGCGGCTCGCCGGTGTGAGCCGTCTGCCGCAGCAGGTCGAGGACCGCGGTCAGCTCGCCCTGGTTGTTCGTCCCGTGCGGCCATCCGCCGCACGCCCAGGTGGACTCGTCCACATACCAACCCCACCCCGCGGGGCCCGGGTTCCCGAGCGCCGACCCATCAGCAGCAGCCACAATCGTCACGCGCCCATCCTGCCAGCCGCCCACCCCCACTCCCCGAGCGGTCACTTCCTGACGCCGAAACGTCAGTTTCTGACGCCGAAGAGTCAGTTCTAGACCGCGAGAGGTCGATCCTCGAACTCGAGTGGCACATCTGGCCGGGCCGGCCCGTTTGCTGTCCACAAGAGCCGCTCGAGATGCAGTTATCCCCAGGCACAGGTTTCACGATCGAGACTGTCGGCCCTCGCCTCGAGGCTGGCGTCATGACCGTCCTCACGATTCCTCCCGGACCTTTCAACCTCGCCGACGCCGCTGAGCTCGGCCTCAGCGCAGACGACGTCTACCGACTGATCGACGACGGCCTCGTGCGCCGGATCGTGCGAGGCGCATTCGTCCCCGCGAGCACACCTGACACCCCGCAGACGCGGGCAGCCGCGGTCGCCCGCGTCGTCACGGCCCATCACGTCGTGATCGACCGCACCGCCGCCATCATCCACGGGGTCAACGCCCTCACCTACGCCGAGCTCGATCTCGACGTGGACCTGGAGACGTGTGCACTGCGCGGGCACACCCGCTCGAGACGTACGGGACTCGAAGGTCACACCAGGGACCTGACCCCGACCGACATCATGAGAGTAGGCAGGGTCACGGTGACCACCCCCGTCCGCACGGCCTGTGATCTCGGATGCAACCTTCATCGCCGGGATGCATTCGCAGCAATGTGCGCGCTGGCCCGGGAGCACGGCCTGGTGGCGGCCGACCTCGCGCAGATGCTGCCGCGTTACCGAGGTCGTCGAGGCGTCCGACAGCTCAAGGAGCTTGCGCCGCTCGTCGATCCACGGATCGAGTCTGCCCGGGAGGCGTGGACGTTCCTCGCGATCCGCGACGCGGGGTTGCCGCTGCCTGAGCCACAGCTCTGGATCGAGATCGACGAGATGCCAACCTACCGGCTCGACTTCGCATACGAACACGCTCGTGTGTGCGTCGAGTACGACGGTGTCGACGCACACGACCTCACGGCCGACCAACGCAGGCACGACATGGAGCGGCGTCAATGGTTGCGCGACCACGGATGGACAGTGATCGTCGTACGCCGCGGCGACTTCACTGCCGACAGGCTCGACGCCTGGCTGCGCGAGGTCCGCACCGCGCTCAAACCGGCGATGACCAATCGCCGCTGGTGATTCGCTGCTCAGACGCCGGCAGGTCGGTACCGACCGCCGAGAACCGACCCTTCGCCGTCAGAAACTGACCTCTCGGCGCCAGATTCTGACCTCTCGGCGGAGGTCAGGGGGTTACGCGGGGGCCGGACGCAGTGGAGCCTCTGACCACCAGCTCGGGGTGGAAGACGAACTCCGAGTGAGGGGCGCCGGTGCCGGCGATCTCGTCGAGGATGGCGCGGACGGCGGCTTGGCCCATCGCATGGACGGGCTTGCGGACGGTGGTCAGCGGCGGGTCGGTGAAGGCGATGAGCTGGGAGTCGTCGTAGCCGACGACGGAGACGTCCTCGGGGACCCGCAGGCCGCACGAGCGGGCGGCTCGGATCGCGCCCAGCGCCATCATGTCGCTGGCGCAGACGATCGCGGTGAAGCCGTCGTCGAGGAGCTCGGAGGCCGCGGCCTGGCCGCCTTCGAGGGTGAACAGCGAGTGCCGGATGTAGCCCTTCTCGACCTCCTCGGCGCTCAGGCCGAAGCGGTCGGCCATGGTCGCCACGAAGCCCTCGATCTTGCGCTGGACCGGCACGAAGCGGCCGGGGCCGACCGCCAGGCCGATCTTGGTGTGCCCGAGCGTGGCCAGATGCGTGACCGCGAGCTGCATCGCCTCGCGATCGTCGGGAGAGATGAACGGCGCCTTGATGTCGGGGGTGTATCCGTCGAGAAGGACGTATGGGACCCCCTGGGCGCGCAGCTTGTCGTAGCGCGTCATGTCGGCGGTGGTGTCCGCGTGCAGACCGGAGACGAAGATGATCCCGGTGACACCGCGGTCGACGAGCATCTCGGTGAGCTCGTCCTCGGTCGAGCCGCCGGGGGTCTGCGTCGCGAGCACCGGGGTGTAGCCCTGCCGGGTCAGCCCCTGGGCGATGACCTGCGCGAGCGCCGGGAAGATCGGGTTGTCGAGCTCGGGCGTGATCAGCCCGACGAGGCCCTCGCTGCGCTGACGCAGCTTGACGGGACGCTCGTACCCGTGGACGTCGATCGCCGCCAGCACCGCCTCGCGCGTCGCCGCGGCGACGCCTGGCTTGCCGTTGAGCACGCGGCTGACCGTGGCCTCGCTCACGCCCGCATGGGCCGCGATATCGGCAAGACGGGCGGAGGCTGGTGTTATGGGCACGGTCACATCATGCCCTCTACCCACACGTCCTGCAAGAAGTTGCAGCAAGTTTGCAACTTTTGCTGAAAGCCTCTTACATTTCTCCCCGACGCGGGGTTACCTTCGTCACACCCCGGGCGGCTTCCTCGCCTGGCCCCATCTTCGAAGGAGAACTCATGCGACGTGGCATCGTGGCCACCGCAGTGGCGGCATCGCTCGCCCTGGCGGCATCGGCATGTGGCGGTAGCAGCGGCGACAGCAGCGACGGTCCGGTCACCATCACCTGGTGGGACACCTCGAACGCGACCAACGAGGGCCCGACGTACCAGGCTCTCGTCAAGGAGTTCGAGAAGGCCAACAAGGACATCAAGGTCAAGTATGTCAACGTGCCGTTCGACCAGGCGCAGAACAAGTTCGACACCGCGGCCGGCGCCAGCGGCGCGCCCGACGTCCTGCGTGCCGAGGTCGGGTGGACCCCGGCGTTCGCGCAGAAGGGCTTCCTCGCTCCCCTCGACGACACCGAGGCGCTGGAGGAGAAGGACGCCTTCCAGCCCAACCTGATCAAGCAGGCCGAGTTCGACGGCAAGACCTACGGCGTCCCGTTCGTCACCGACACCCTCGCGCTGGTCTACAACAAGGCGCTCTTCGAGAAGGCCGGCATCACCGAGGCTCCCAAGACCTGGGACGACCTCAAGTCCGCCGCCGCCACGATCAAGTCCAAGACCGGTGTCGACGGCTACTGGGGCTCCACCTCCGCCTACTACGCGCAGCCGTTCCTCTACGGCGAGGGCACCGACACGGTCGACGCCGAGGCCAAGAAGATCACCATCTCCTCGCCGGAGGCCAAGAAGGGCCTGACCACCTGGCAGGGCCTCTTCGACGGCGAGGGCCTGCACAAGGCGGACACCACCGCCGACGCGTACGCCCACATCCAGGACGCCTTCGTCAACGGCAAGGTCGCCGCGATCATCCAGGGGCCCTGGGAGATCACGAACTTCTACAAGGGCTCGGCGTTCGCCGACAAGAACAACCTCGGCATCGCGACCGTCCCGGCCGGCTCGACCGGTGAGGCCGGCGCCCCGACCGGCGGTCACAACCTGTCGATCTACGCCGGTTCCGACGAGGCCCACCAGGAGGCCTCGGCGAAGTTCGTGAAGTTCATGACCTCGGCCGAGACCCAGGCCCAGATCGCGCTGAAGAACTCCACGCTCCCGACCCGCGACGACGCCTACACCGACGAGGTCAAGGCCGACCCGGGCATCGCGGGCTTCCAGACCGTGCTTCCCGCCGCCCAGCCGCGACCGGAGCTGCCCGAGTACTCCTCTCTGTGGGGTCCGATGGACCAGGAGCTCCCGAAGGTCGCCTCCGGCGCCGAGACCCTCGACAAGGGTCTGACCACGCTGGACACGGCGTTCGCCGACCTGCTGCCCGCGTTCTCGAAGTGAACCAGTTCGAGTGAGCCAGAAAGACCAAGTCGTCCGATGACTCTGACAGCACCAGCGCCCGCCGCCGAGACCCCGCGGTCTCGGCGGCGGGCGCCCGGCCCCTTCCAGCGCATGCGGGACTCCTACCTCCGCTACTGGTACGCCTACGCGATGGTCGCGCCCGTCGTGATCGTCCTCGGCGTGCTCGTCGGCTACCCGCTCGCCCGCGGCTTCTACCTGACCCTGACCGACGCCAACAGCCTCAACTCGGCACGCACCATCGGCGTCAACACGATCGACGCGACGTACAAGTTCATCGGTCTGGACAACTACGCCGAGATCCTGTGGGGCCCGGCGGCGTACGACCGCTTCTGGTCCCACTTCGTCTGGACGATCGTCTGGACCGTCACCTGTGTCGTGCTGCACTACGTGATCGGGCTCGGGCTGGCGATGCTGCTCAACCAGAGGCTGCGCGGACGCGTGGCGTACCGACTGCTGCTGATCCTGCCGTGGGCGGTGCCGACGTTCGTCACCGTCTTCGCCTGGCGGATCATGCTGGCCGACGCGGGGGTCATCAACACGATGCTCGGCACGATCGGCCTAGCCGAGCCGAGCTGGCTCGAGGACCCGACCTGGCAGCGTACGGCCGCGATCATGGTCAACACCTGGTGCGGCGTGCCGTTCATGATGCTCTCCCTGCTCGGCGGGCTGCAGTCAATCGACGAGAACCTCTACGAGGCCGCCGAGATCGACGGCGCCAGCGCCTGGCAGCGGTTCCGCCACGTCACGCTGCCGGGGCTCTCCTCGGTGAGCTCGACCGTCGTCCTGCTCGGGGTGATCTGGACCTTCAACCAGTTCGCGATCATCTTCCTGCTCTTCGGCAACACCGCGCCGGACGCGCAGATCCTGGTCACCTGGGCCTATCGACTCGGCTTCGGGCAGCAGCCTCGCGACTTCGCCATGTCGGCGGCGTACGGCGTCCTGCTGCTCGCGATCCTGATCGTCTTCACGTCCTTCTACTACCGGTGGTTGAAACGCAATGACCAGCTCGCCTAGCACCAGCGCGCCCCGAAAGCCTCAGCGGCGACGCGGCGAACTCGGCCCGGTCGCCCGGGTGGGCACGCACGTGACGCTCTCGGTGGCGTCGATGATCGCGCTGTTCCCGATCTTCTGGCTCCTCTACCTGTCCCTGGGACCGGACAAGGACGACTACCTCCACCCCGGCGGTATCGCCGCGAAGGCGACGCTCGACAACTACTGGTTCGTGCTCACCAACACCGCCTTCTTCGACTGGCTGTGGTCGACGATGGTGGTCGCGGGCGGCACGACCCTGTTCGGGGTGATGTCGGCGGCGACGACCGGCTACGCGGTCTCCCGGATGCGGTTCCCCGGCAACCGGACGCTGATGTGGGTCCTGCTGCTGACGCAGGCGTTCCCGATCGCGGTGCTGATCGTGCCGATGTACGAGATCTTCTCCCGGCTCGGCCTGGTCGACTCCCACTTCGGTCTGATCCTGGTCAACTGCACCACCATCGTCCCCTACTGCTCCTGGCTGCTGAAGGGCTACTTCGACACCATCCCGATCGAGCTCGACGAGGCCGGCATGATGGACGGGCTCACCCCGTTCGGTACGTTCTGGCGACTGATCCTGCCGCTGGCTCGCCCGGGCCTCGCTGTGGCCGCGTTCTACGCTTTCATCACCGCCTTCGCCGAGGTCGCCTTCGCCTCGACGTTCCTGCTCGACGACTCGAAGTACACCTTCGCGGTCGGGCTGCAGAGCTTCATCAGCGAGCATGACGCGCAGTGGAACCTGATGGCTGCCACCGCGGTCCTCATCGCCATCCCCGTGACCATCTTCTTCTACCTCGTCCAACGACACGTCGTCACCGGTCTGACCGCCGGCGGCGTCAAAGGCTGAAAGGCCCCACGAACATGAACAGCTCCTCCCTGAGCACCGAATGGTGGCGTGACGCCGTCATCTACCAGGTCTACCCCCGCAGCTTCGCCGACAGCGACGGCGACGGCACCGGTGACCTTCCCGGGATCCGGTCCCGGCTCCCCTACCTCCGCGACCTGGGGGTGGATGCCGTCTGGCTGAGCCCGTTCTATGCCTCGCCGCAGGCCGACGGTGGCTACGACGTGTCCGACTACCGTGCGGTCGACCCGCGCTACGGGACGCTGGACGACGCTCGCGCGCTGATCACCTCGGCGCACGAGCTCGGGTTGAAGATCATCGCCGACATCGTCCCCAACCACTCCTCCGACCAGCACGTCTGGTTCCAGCAGGCGCTGGCCGAGGGGCCGGGGTCGCCGATGCGGTCGCGCTACCACTTCCTCCCCGGGCGCGGTGAGAACGGCGAGGAGCCGCCCAACGACTGGGACTCGATCTTCGGTGGACCCGCCTGGACCCGGGTGCCGGACGGCGACTGGTATCTCCACCTCTTCGCCCCCGAGCAGCCCGACTTCAACTGGAACTCCCCCGAGGTCGCCGCCGAGTTCCTCGACATCCTGCGGTTCTGGCTCGACCTCGGCATCGACGGCTTCCGCATCGACGTCGCCCACGGCCTGGTCAAGGCCGAGGGCCTGCCCTCCATCGGCCACGCTGACCAGCTCCACCTGCTCGGCAACGACGTGATGCCGTTCTTCGACCAGGACGGCGTCCACGAGATCTACCGCACCTGGCGGCGGGTGCTGGCGGACTACCCGGACCGGATCTTCGTCGCCGAGGCGTGGACACCCACGGTGGCGCGGTCGGCCAACTACGTACGCCCCGACGAGCTGCACCAGGCCTTCAACTTCGAGTACCTCGACACCGCCTGGGACGCCTCGGCACTGCGCAAGGTCATCGACAGCTCCCTGGACGCGATGCGGCCGGTCGGCGCCCCGGCGACCTGGGTGCTGTCCAACCACGACGTCACCCGTCACGCCACGCGGTTCGCCAACCCGCCGGGTTCCGGCACCCAGATCCGTACGCCGGGTGACCGCGAGCTCGGTCTGCGGCGGGCCCGCGCGGCGACGCTGCTCATGCTGGCGCTTCCGGGCTCGGCGTACGCCTACCAGGGCGAGGAGCTCGGTCTCCCCGACGTCACCGACCTGCCCGACGAGGTCCGCCAAGACCCGTCCTTCCACCGCGCCAGCGGCCAGGACGGCTTCCGCGACGGCTGCCGCGTGCCGCTGCCGTGGACCCGGTCGGGTTCGTCGTACGGCTTCGGCGACGGTGACTCGTGGCTACCGCAGCCCGCGGAGTGGGGGGATCTGAGCGTCGAGGCCCAGACCGGCGTCGAGGGTTCCACCCTCGAGCTCTACCGCTCCGCCATCGCCATCCGCCGCGACGTCCCCGGCCTCGGCGCCGGCGACGCGGTGACCTGGCGCGACGGGGCCCCCGCCGGAGTCCTCTGGTTCGAGCGCGACGGCTTCGCCTGCACGGTCAACACCACCAAGGAGCGCGTACGCATCACCGCCCCCGGCCGCGTACTCCTCTCCTCCTCCGGCCCCCTCCCCCTCACCGACGGCTCCGCCGACCTCCCCGGCGACACCACCGTCTGGTGGGAGCTCTAGCCGAGAGGTCGCTCCGGTCGGCCGAGTTGGCACATCTGTGCCCACTCGGCCGACGTACGTGACGCCTCGACGCTAGCGGCGGGCGGTGACGTAGCAGGCGACGGCGGTGGCGGCGGCTACGTTGAGGGAGTCGATGCCGGCGGACATCGGGATGATGGCGCGGCGGTCGGAGGCCTGCTGCCAGCGCGGGGAGATGCCGTGGCCCTCGGAGCCCATGACGAGGGCGACCTTGTCGACGCCTTCGACGGCCTTCTCGATGTCGACGGCGTCGTCGGCCAGGGTGAGGGCGACGGTGGTGAAGCCGGCGGCGGAGAGGGTCGGGAGCGCTTCGTACCAGTCCGGCAGGCGGGTCCACGGCAGCGCGAAGACGGCGCCCATCGCGACCTTGATCGAGCGCCGGTAGAGCGGGTCGGCGCAGCGGGGAGCGAGCAGCACCGCGTCGAACCCGAGCGCCGCGCCCGATCGGAAGATCGCGCCGACGTTGGTGTGGTCGACGATGTCCTCGAGCACCAGGACCGAGCGGGCGCCCTCGAGCACCGATTCGACCGACGGCAGCGGCCGCCGCTTCAGCGACGCCAGCGCGCCCCGATGAACATGGAACCCAGTCACCTCCTCGGCGGCCTTCTCGCTCATCACGTAGCACGGCGCATCGGTCGTGGCGAGCACGTCGGAGAGACCGTCGAGCCACTTCGGCGCCATCAGAAACGACCGCGGCTCGAAGCCGCCGGCCACCGCGCGACGTACGACCTTCTCCCCCTCGGCCAGGAACAGCCCCTCCGAGGTCTCGAGGGACTTGCGCAGCTCGACGTCGCGCAGGTCGCGGTAGTCGGCGAGCCGCGGATCGGCGGGGTCGGAGATCTCGATCAGCTCAACCATCAGGCGCCTAGAACGAGTCCGGGTGGGCGACGCGGACCACTTCACCGATGACGATGATCGCCGGGGGCTGGACGTTCTCGTCGACCAGGACCTTCTCGAGGGTCTCGAGGGTCGCCAGGACCGTACGCTCCGTGGGCATCGTGCCGTCGCAGATGACCGCGACGGGGGTGCCTGGGTCGCGGCCGCCGTCGAGCAGGGCGGTCGCGATCGCAGGGGCGTTCTGGACGGCCATGAGGAGGACGAGGGTGCCACCCAGGCCGGCGACGGCAGGCCAGTTGGTCAGCGAGGTGGGGTCGTTGGGCGGGACGTGGCCGGAGATGACGGTGAACTCGTGCGCGACGCCGCGGTGGGTCACCGGGATCCCGGCGACGCCGGGCACCGTCACCGGCGAGGTCAGGCCGGGGATGACGTGCACCGGGACACCGGCCTCACGGCAGGCGAGGACCTCCTCGAAGCCACGGCCGAAGATGAAGTTGTCGCCGCCCTTGAAGCGCGCGACCGCCTTCCCCGCCCTGGCTGCCTCGACGATGATCCGGTTGATCTCCTCCTGCTGGGCCGAGCGGCCGCGGGGGAGCTTGGCGACGTCGACCAGCTCGACGTCGGCGGGCAGCTCGGAGAGCAGCTCCCGCGGCGCCAGCCGGTCGGCGACGACGATGTCGGCCTCCATCAGGGCTTTGCGGCCGGCGACCGAGATCAGCCCGGGGTCACCCGGGCCGCCACCGATCAGGGTCACTCCGGGCACGCGCTGGCGCTCGTGCGGAGCGATCAGGTCACCGGAGCGCAGCCCGTCGAGGATCCGGTCGCGTACGCCCGCGGAGCGCCGCGGGTCACGGTTGGCGAGCACGGCGACGGTCAGGTCGCCGTCGTGGCCGGTCGCCGGGGTCCAGGCGGTGGCCTGCGTGCCGTCGTCGGAGCGTACGCAGAAGATCCGACGCTCCTCGGCCGCGGCCGAGACCGCCTCGTTGACGTCGGCATGCTGGGCCGCGGCGATGACGTACCACGCGTCGTCGAGCACCTCGGCCGAGAACCGGGCCTGGTGCCAGGTGATCTCCCCTGACCCGAGCAGGCCTTCCAGCGCGGGCGTCAGTGACGGCGAGACGACCTCGACCCGCGCCCCCGCGGCGATCAGGGCAGGCACCCGTCGCTGTGCGACCCGGCCGCCACCGACGACGACCACCCTCCGCCCCTCGAGGATGAGGCCGGCGGGGTAGGGAACGACGTGCTCTGAACTCATGGGTACATCCTCGCCCAACACCGGGGTGCGGCCTGACAACGGGTCGATTCGCGGACTACGTTGGTGGGCATGGCACTCGATCGCCCGGTGAAGCCGGATCCCTACTCGCTCATGCCCGCCCTCCCCTCCTTCACGCTGACCAGCGGTGACGTGACGGATGGACAGCCGCTGAAGCAGGACCAGGTCCACGACGGCGGCAACACCTCTCCACAGCTCAGCTGGAGCGGAGCGCCGGAGGGGACGAAGTCGTACGTCATCACCTGCTTCGACCCCGATGCGCCCACGCCCAGCGGGTTCTGGCACTGGGCGCTGGTCGACGTCCCCGCCGACGTGACCGAGCTCCCCGCCGGCGCCGGTGCCGGCAGCGCCGAGCTTCCGGGCAAGGCGTTCCACGTCGCCTCCGACTTCGGCACCAAGGAGTTCGGCGGCGCCGCACCTCCCGCCGGCGACCAGGTCCACCGCTACTACTTCGTGGTCCACGCCGTCGGCGAGGAGACGCTGGGCGTGAACGACGAGGTCACCCCGGCGGTCGTCTCCTTCAACCTGGCCTTCAAGGCGCTGGCCCGCGCCGTCCTGGTCGGCACCTACCAGCACTGAGACGCGCGTGGGGCCCGGGTCACCCCGGGCCCCACCCCACTCAGCACCTCTCAGGCGAGATGGGTCAGCGGCGTCGGCGTACGTCGATGCTCGACGTCGAGAGAGAGCCCGAAGGCGAGGAACATCTCGCTCAGACACTGCTCGAACTGCCGTCGTCCGCTGAAGAGCCTGCTGATGATCGACCGCTCGGGGAACCCGGCGTGGATCAGGCCCAGCACCTCGCTCTGCCGCATCGTCAGCCTCGCCATCGCCTCGGCATCGGCGTCGGGCGACGCCTCGACCATCCGCGAGATGACCTCGGGGTCGACGACGACCTCGCCCGACGCCACCCGGCCGACGACGTCGAAGAAGTGCGGGACGGTGCGTACGCGCGACTTGCGCAGGTAGCCGAGACCGCCGGTGCCGATGCTGGCGAAGACCGAGGCGGCGTAGGCCGTGTCGACCGAGTCCCCGAGCACGACGATGCCCATCTCCGGCACCTTCTCGTGCAGCCGGAGCGCGGCGCGGATGCCCTCGTCGGCCAGACCCGCGCCCAGCCGCGCGTCGGTCACCACCAGAGTCGGCAGCGTGTCGGTCGCCGCCTGGATGAGCCCCTCTGCGTCCGCGGCGTCGGCGACCACCTGGTAACCACCGCGCGCAAGCAGGGCCGTGAGTCCAGCACGAAGGAGAGGCGACTCGTCGGCAACGACGACGCTCGGCTCATAGCTGTGCACAACGGCTCCGCTCGCGGTTCGGGGTAGCGGTCGAGACGCATTCTGTCGCATGCCACCGCAAACCCCCGGGATCTAGCGGCCGTGTTCGCATCGGCGGCCCCCAGAAGCCCGTCAGAAGCCCGTCAGATTCCCGGCAGAACCCCGTCAGAACTGCGGCGGCCCCTCCGAGGCGCGCTTGAGCAGCGTCTCGAACGAGGTCGGACTGGCGAACTCGTCCTCCACCAGCGTCCGGTGGGGCGCCGGAGCGGGCGCGCCATCCGACACTGCGAGCAGAGCGGCCAGCTCGGCGGCAGCGCGGTCGACCCGCTTCGCGAGCTCCGGGCCCCCGGCGAAGTCCTCCGTCGCGGCGAACACGCCGGTCGGCACGACCACAGCGTGCAGGTAGGCGAAAAGCGGCCGCAGCGCATGCTCGAGCACCAGCGAGTGCCGGACCGTGCCAGCCGTCGCGGCGACCAGCACCGGCTTGCCGTCGAGAACGCCCTGCTCGAGCACGTCGAAGAACGTCTTGAACAGGCCCGAATACGACGCGGAGAAGACCGGGGTCACCGCGATGACGCCGTCGGCGCGGCGCACTTGGTCGATGGCCGCCTGGAGCGCCGGCTTGGCGAACCCTGTCAGCAGGTTGTCGGTCAGCTCGTGCGCCAGGCCTCGCAGCTCGACGTGCTCGACCTCGACCTCGGCGCCACGGGCCTGCACGGCCCGGGTCGTCGCCTCGCCGAGCATGTCGGCGAGCAGCTTGGTCGAGGACGGGACCGAGAGCCCCGCGGAGACCACCACGATCCGGGTCACAGCTCCCCCTCGAGAACCTTGGCGACCTCGGGGTCGTCCGCCCCGAGACCAAGGTCGGTGCGGTCGGACGAGCCGGTGGCGGAGTCGCCCTCGGCGTACACGGTAGAGTCCTTCGAGCCGCCGGCCTTCTCCACCAGGGAGGCGTGGGTCGGGGCGTCCGGGACACCGGGCTTACGCAGCTTCTCGAACTCCGCGCGCAGGGTCGGCAGGATCTCGCCGTAGAGGTCGAGCTGCTCCAGCACCGTCTTCAGCGGCAGCCCGGCGTGGTCCAGCAGGAAGAGCTGACGCTGGTAGTCACCGACGTACTCACGGAACGAGAGCGTCCGCTCGATGACCTGCTGCGGCGAACCGACGGTCAGCGGCGTGGCCTCGGAGAAGTCCTCCAGCGAAGGGCCGTGACCGTAGACCGGCGCGTTGTCGAAGTAGGGCCGGAACTCGTTGACCGCGTCCTGGGAGCTGGGCCGCATGAAGAACTGCCCGCCCAGACCCACGATCGCCTGGTCGGCGGTGCCGTGGCCGTAGTGCTCGAAGCGCTGGCGGTAGAGCTGCACCATCTGCTTGGTGTGCGATGCCGGCCAGAAGATGTGGTTGTGGAAGAAGCCGTCGCCATAGTACGCAGCCTGCTCGGCGATCTCCGGCGAGCGGATCGAACCGTGCCAGACGAACGGCGCCACGCCGTCCAGGGGCCGCGGCGTCGAGGTGTAGCCCTGCAGCGGCGTACGGAAACGGCCCGACCAGTCGACGACGTCCTCGCTCCACAGCCGACGCAGCAGGGCATAGTTCTCGATCGCCAGGTTGATGCCCTGGCGGATGTCCTTGCCGAACCAGGGATAGACCGGGCCGGTGTTGCCGCGGCCCATCATCAGGTCGACGCGGCCGTCGGTCAGGTGCTGGATCTTGGCGTAGTCCTCCGCGATCAGTACCGGGTCGGTGGTGGTGATCAGCGTGGTCGCCGTGCTCAGGATGATGCGCTCGGTCTGCGCGCCGATGTAGGCCAGCGTCGCGGTCGGGTTGGAGGCGATGAACGGCGGGTTGTGGTGCTCACCGGTCGCGAAGACGTCCAGGCCCACCTCCTCGGCGTGCTTGGCGATCGCGACGGTCGCCTTGATCCGCTCGTGCTCCGTCGGGGTCCTGCCGGTCGTCGGGTCCGTCGTCACGTCGCCGACGGTGAAGATGCCGAACTGCATACCCATGTTCCCCTGCCCCTTTCGTGACCCGAGACTGTCCCGGTCCACGGTAGTTGAAATCCGAACTACTCGGCAAACAGTTGCTCAATCAACGTTATTCCAGGAAACCCCTTGGCGTACGCGGGACCCCGTGTGCCAACGTACGTCAGGTGTCCGGGCCGCTGCATCCACAGATCAGCCTGTACGCCGCGATCGCGACCCGGTCCTTCCGCCGCTACTCCACCTACACCGCAGCCACGCTCGCCGGGATCTTCACCAACTCGGTCTTCGGGATCATCCTCAGCTTCGCCTATCTGGCGCTGTGGGAGCAGAACCCTTCGGCCGGCGGCTACGAGGCCGACCAGGCGGTCACCTTCGTCTGGATCGGGCAGGCGCTGCTGATGACCGTCGCACTGTGGAGCGGTGGCTCGACCGACGACCTCGCCGAGCGGATCCGCACCGGTGACATCGCCGTCGACCTCTACCGCCCCGTCAGCGTCCTCGGCTGGTATCTCGCCGCCGACCTCGGCCGCGGGCTCTACCACTTCGCGACCCGAGGGGTGGCGCCGGCGATCGTCGGCGCGCTGCTGTTCGGGCTCGTCACGCCCTCGGTCGTCGGCGCGGCCGGGTTCCTGGTCAGCGTCGTCCTCGCCGTGGTGGTCAGCTTCGCCGTCCGGTTCCTCTTCGCCGCCAGCGCCTTCTGGCTCCTGGACGCGACCGGGCCGCGGGTGCTGCTGAGCGTGCTGGCCACCTTCTTCAGCGGGCTGACCCTTCCCCTCAACCTCTTCCCCGACGGTCTGCGCCAGGTCGCGCTCGCGCTGCCGTTCGCCTCCTACATCCAGACCCCGGCCGACATCTGGCTGGGCCGTCACACCGGGCTCGACATGATCGCCGCGATCGGGCTGCAGGTGCTGTGGGCGGTCGTGCTCCTGGCGACGTGCGCGCTCGTGCTGCGCGCGGCGACGCGCAAGGTGGTGGTCCAGGGTGGTTGATGCCGACACGCCTGCGGCGTACGTCGCTCATGCGGTTCGCTCCTACTGGCTCATCGCGCTGCTGTGGATCCGAGCGGCGATGGCCTATCCGGTCTCGTTCTGGACGATGCTGGTCGGCGGCGTGCTCATCACGTTCCTCGACTTCGTGGCGATCTGGCTGATGTTCACCCACGTCGACACCTACGGCGGCTTCACGCTGCGCGAGATCGCGCTGCTCTACGGGCTCACCTCGATCGCGTTCCGCATCGCCGACATGCTGGTCGGAAGCGTGGAGAAGATCGGTCGATACGTACGCAGCGGAGACCTCGACGCGATGATGACCAAGCCGGTCCCGGTGCTGGTGCAGCTGTGCGCCGACCGGTTCGAGCTGCGCCGGCTCGGCCAGATCGCGCAGGGTCTCGCAGTGTTCGCGTGGGCGGCACCGATCGTGGAGTGGAGCCCGCAGCGGCTGGCCGTGCTCGTGCTCGCGCTCGTCTCGGGCGTGGTCATCTACTTCTGCGTGTTCGTGATCTTCTCGACGATCCAGTTCTGGACCACGGACGCCTCGGAGGTCGCCAGCGCCTTCACCTACGGTGGCAACACGATCATGCAGTATCCGATGACGATCTTCCCGCGTGAGGTCGTCAGGTCCTTGACCTACCTGCTGCCGCTGGCGTTCGTGAACTGGTACCCGTGCCTGTTCCTGCTCGGCCGCACCGATCCGTTCGGCTCCCCGGACTGGTTCCGCTTCGCCTCGCCCCTGGCCGCGCTGGTGCTGGTCGGTGTCACCACGCTCGTGTGGCGTCAGGGGCTCCGTCGTTACCGATCCACCGGGAGCTGATGTGTCTCTGATCGAGGTGCGGGACCTTTCTCGCGAGTTCACGATCCGCAAGCGTGCGGGTGCTTTCAGACGTACGTCAGTGGTGAAGCACGCCGTGCACGACCTCTCGTTCGACATCGAGGCGGGCGAGATGGTCGGCTACATCGGCCCCAACGGGGCGGGAAAGTCGACCACCATCAAGATGCTCACCGGGATCCTGGTGCCCTCCGGCGGGTCTGCGCTCGTCGCCGGCCTGGAGCCCTCTCGCCAGCGCCGCGAGCTGGCCCGGCGGATCGGGGTGGTCTTCGGGCAGCGTACGTCGCTGTGGTGGGACCTGCCGCTGCACGACTCCTTCGAGCTGCTGCGACGGATCTACCGGATCCCGGACCAGACCTTCCGCCGCAACCTGGAGGACCACGTCGCGCTGCTCGACCTCGGCGACCTGATGGACACTCCCGTGCGACAGCTGAGCCTCGGCCAGCGGATGCGCGGCGACATCGCCGCGGCGCTGCTCCACGACCCCGAGATCCTCTACCTCGACGAGCCGACGATCGGCCTCGACGTGGTCTCCAAGGGGCGCCTGCGGGAGTTCCTGCGGGCCCTCAACCACGAGCGGCGCACGACCTTGATGCTCACCACCCATGACCTCCAGGACATCGAGGCGCTGTGCGACCGGGTGATCGTGATCGACCACGGTACCGCCGTCTTCGACGGCCCGCTCTCGTCGCTACGCGCGACCGGCGGGTCGTCCCGCACCCTCGTCGTCGACCTCGTCGACGAGGCCTCCCCCATCGCCATCGAGGGCGCCCGGGTCGTGAAGATCGAGGGCCCCCGCCAATGGCTGGCCTTCCCCGCCGGCGCCTCCGCGGCGCCGCTGGTCGCCCAGATCACCGCTGCGTACGACGTCGCCGACCTCTCCATCCACGAGCCTGACATCGAGGACGTCATCCGGCAGCTCTACTCGCGCTGACCTCGGCCGGCCCTCATGCCGTCCCCTCTAGCTCGGACGTCTCGACCTGCGCGATCTCGTCGATGAGCGCGCTCATCCCGCTGATGAGGCCACGCACTGCCCGCTCCGCGGCGACGGCCGCCGGGTAGCGCGTCGCGACGTTGAGACCGTCCGGGTCACGCACGAGCCACAGGTAGACCTCGTCGTCGGCGCGGGCGGGGGCCCGCAGCGTACGGGCGTCCCAGTCGTGCCAACGCTCGGCGCCGGCGGTGAAGCGGGTGTCGACGAAGGTGACGACGAAGTGCGGGGCGTCCTCGACCCCGAGCAGGTCCGCAACCCGCGCGAACGGTTGGCGGACCAGCGGCTTCGTCTCCGCGAGCGCGGCCTGGACACGGCCTGCTACCTCGGGCAGCGTCTCGGCGCCGGTGATGTCGAGGGTGACCGGGACCAGGCCGACGTACCAGCCGACGGCGGCGGCGTGCTCCGTGGTGTAGCGGGTGTGCATGGGCGCCACGAAACGCATCCGCTCGACGCCGTGCTGAGCCCGCAGGACGTACGCCATCGCGCCCATCATCCCGGCCTGGAACGAGACCCCAGCGCTCTTGCACAGCTCGCCCAGGACCCGTGCCTGACGGGGGTCGCCGAGCCACTGCGACAGGCCGGCCTGTGGCAGCGGCGCCGCCGAGGCGGGTACGTCGGTGATGCCCTCGACCGGGAAGTCGGCGAACCGCAGCGTGCCGTCCGGAGTCGTCAGCCAGTCGCGCCAGACCCGCACCGACTCGCTCTCCAGCGACATCGCCTCGCCCGTGACCCGCTCGGCGGCGGAGTGGTCGATGTGGCTGCCGGTCGTGGCCACAGCCAGCTCGGCGAACGGCTCACCGGCCCGTGCCCGCTCGTAGAGCGTGGCGATCTCCTCGAACCAGAGCAGCTGGGAGTAGGCGTCCATGACCCCGTGGTCGGCACCGAAGACGAGGGTGAAGCCGTTGGTGTCGGCCACCGTCGCGAACACGACGTGGGGCCAGGCCGACGGGTCGATGTGGTCGGCGAGGAGGTCCGCGACGCAGGACCTGGCGCCCGCGGCGTCGAACCAGCCCAGGGAGGTGGCGCTCATCGACACGTCCGCAGGTGCGACCGCACGGCGCCGGCGGCCGGTGGGGGTCTCCTCGACCGTCCCACGCAGCGCCTCGTGGCGTCCGAGCCAGGCCCGCAGCGCGAGCGTCAGCGCCGTGTGGTCGAGCGGCCCTGCCAGCCGCATGATAGACCCGATCCAAGAGCCCGCCTCAGCCGTGTCGAGGTGCAGCTCGTGGTTGTGGGACAGTCGGCGGTCGTCGTCGACCCAGGCGCTCGGCTCCGCGGTGGGGATCCACGCGGTCACCTCGCCCGGGGGTACGTCGTACGCGGACAGCTCGGTGTACTCCATCGGAGCGTGGAGGTCCTCTCTGAGGTGGGCTCATGGTGGCAGGCGCCATCTCCGGGACTTGAACGAACCTCAAGAACGCCGTAGCCCGAGAAGACGACCCGCCGATGACGGCAGCAGATGTCGTCTCGTGTCACCAACCATTGTGCCCGCTCGCACGCCCGGACCTCGACCATCCCAGACGTGGGACTCCCCACACTTCGGGCGTCGACGGACGTCGCGAGCGCACGCCTGGGTTCTGGTGAGAAGATGCGGTCATGACGATCGACGTACTCGGTGAGCCCTACACCGTGGAGACCATCGAACTCTCGGACGACTTCGAGGGCACGGTCGTGGCCACGCTGGTCAAGCGGGACGCCGACGGCGACGCGAAGGGCGCGGTCCTCTACGTCCACGGCTTCTCCGACTACTTCTTCCAGAAGGAGTACGCCGAGTGGTGGACCGCACGCGGCTACGACTTCTACGCCCTGGACCTGCGCAAGTACGGTCGCTCGCTCCTCGAGCACCAGTCGGGGACGTACATCGGTGATCTCTCCGAGTACTTCGACGAGATCGACGCCGCCTGGGAGCGCATCACCGAGCGCGACGGCCACTCCCACATCATGCTCAGCGCTCACTCCACCGGCGGGCTGACGGTCTCGCTGTGGGCTCATGACCGCCAGCCCGACGCCCTGGCCGGGATGGTGCTCAACTCCCCGTGGCTCGACCTGCAGGGCTCGTTCCTGCTGCGGGAGCTGGCGACGCCGGTGGTGCGCCGGATCGGCCACCGGGTCCCGATGCGTGAGCTGGGTCGTGACGTGAGCGGCTACTACACGATGTCGCTCCACGTCGACCACGACGGCGAGTGGGAGTTCGACCTCGGGCTCAAGCCGGTCGGTTCCTACCCGATCCGGCTCGGCTGGCTCAAGGCGATCCGCGACGGCCACGCCAGGCTCCACCGGGGCCTGGACGTGAAGGCGCCCGTGCTGGTGCTTTCCTCCGACCGTTCCAGCAAGCCCAAGGCGATGGGCGACATCGTCCACTCCACCGACATCGTCCTCGACGTACGCCAGATCCGCCGCTGGTCGACCGCCATCGGCAGGCACGTCACCTACGTCGCGGTCCCCGGCGCGAAACACGATGTGATCCTGTCTCGCCCCGATGTCCGCAAACAGGCATACGCGGAGATCGAGCGCTGGCTGGCGGCGTACGGCGTCTAGATATTCTTCCCGCCCAAACCCAGAACAACTCATCAAATGGCCCGACACAGTCAGGCCATTTGATGTTGTCAATCGCCTGGCCGTTGACCCCCGGTGGACGAAAGACAAAGCCGGTGGGCGTTAGGGTGCTGTGGTCCCGATCCCAACCGGAAGGACAACAGTGTGACTTCTGATAAGAAGACAGACAGTCCGAAACATTCCGAACATCGCAATCCCACCGGCCTCATCAAGTCCCCCACAGGCGACGTGGTCCCCCACCCCGCGCTGGACCTGCCGATCTCGAGCGAACAGGACCGCCGCAAAGGCATCGACTGGGTCGTCTTCGGTATTGCCGCCGCCATCGCCATCGCGTTCATGGCTTGGGGCTTCATCAATACCGACGGATTGAGCTCGGTAGCCAACAACGCCCTTGGCTGGGTGCTGGACAAGGCCGGCTGGTTCTTTGTCCTGACTGCCAGCGGTTTCGTCATCTACATCATCTGGCTCGCCGTCAGCAAGTACGGCAACATACCCTTGGGCCGCGACGACGAGAAGCCGGAATTCAAGACGGCTTCCTGGATCGCGATGATGTTCAGCGCCGGTATGGGCATCGGACTGATGTTCTACGGCGTCAGCGAGCCGATCTCGCACTTCGTCACCCCACCACCGGGCACCGGCGAAGCGGGCAACCCGGAGGCCATCCAGACGGCCATGGCGACCACCATGTTCCACTGGACGTTGCACCCGTGGGCGATCTACGCGGTCGTGGGTCTTGCGATCGGCTACGGCGCCTACCGCAAGGGTCGCGTCAGCCTGATCTCCTCGGCCTTCACGCCGCTGCTCGGCAAGAAGACCGTCGAAGGACCGGCGGGCAAGGCGATCGACATCTTCGCCATCTTCGCGACACTGTTCGGTTCCGCCACCTCGCTCGGCACGGGCGCGATCCAGATCGAGAGCGGCCTGCAGATCGTGGCCGGGCTCGGCGAGGTCGGCAACAACGTCCTGATCGGCATCATCGTCGTCCTGACGATCTGCTTCGTGATCTCCGCGGTCTCGGGTGTGGCCAAGGGCATCCAGTGGCTCTCCAACATCAACATGGTGCTGGCCCTGTTCCTTGCGGTGTTCCTGTTCGTGGTCGGCCCGACGGTCTTCATCCTCGACCTGATCCCGACCTCGCTCGGCACCTACATCGGTGACCTCGCCCAGATGTCGGCCCGCACCGGTGTCGGCGGCGCGGAGACCTCCGCGTGGCTCGGTTCCTGGACCATCTTCTACTGGGCCTGGTGGATCTCGTGGACGCCGTTCGTCGGCATGTTCATCGCGCGGATCTCGCGTGGTCGCACCATCCGGCAGTTCGTCGCCGGCGTGCTCCTGGTCCCCAGTGCGGTCAGCGTCATCTGGTTCGCCATCCTGGGTGGCACCGCCATCGACCTGCAGCGTGACGGTGCGGTCGACATCGCCGGTCTCGGCGGGGTGGAGTCTCAGCTGTTCACCACCCTCGACCAGTTCCCGCTGGCGACGGTGATGAGCGTCCTGGTCATGGTCCTGGTGGCGATCTTCTTCGTCTCCGGTGCCGACGCGGCCTCGATCGTGATGGGCACGCTCTCCGAGCGTGGCGTGGAGGAGCCCAAGCGGGCCACCGTCATCTTCTGGGGTGTCGCCACCGGTGTCGTGGCCATCCTGGGGCTGATCGCCGGTGGCGCGGACGCGCTCTCCGGCCTGCAGACGATCACGATCGTGGCGGCGCTGCCGTTCACGGTGATCATGGTCGGACTCGCGGTCTCGCTGCAGAAGGACCTGCAGACCGATCCGTTGATCGTCCGTGGACAGTACGCCGCGGACGCGGTCGAGCAGGCCGTCATCACCGGTGTCACCGAGCACGGCGACGACTTCGCGTTCGCGGTCGTCGAGGACGACCACAGCAACGACACCGGGTCCACCTCGGTGTCCGAGCCTGGTGAGGGTCCGGCCGACAAGGGCTGATCCTCGAGGTCTGAAACTGATGGCGGGGTCCCTCGGGACCCCGCCATCAGTCGTCTGTCAGTGGCGTCCCTGCGTACGTCTCCAGGGTGACGAACTCCTCGACCGGCTGCCGGCTGAGCCTGGTGAGCTGCCTGACCGGCTTCCCCAGCGGGACGACCGCCGCGACGGCGTAGCCCTCGGGGGCGCCGAGAAGATCGAGGAGCGCCGGCTCCTCCGCGACGGCCATCGTGGTGATGACCCCACCGAAGCCCTCCTCGCGCGCGGCCAGGAGGGTGTTCCACACCAGCGGGTAGACGGAGGCGCCCGAGACGACCCCGACGCGGTCGAGCTCGGAGTCGATGGAGGCGACCACACCGAGGTCGACGAGGAAGACGAGCACCGCCGCCGCGGTGAGCAGCGGCTCGGTCATCGCGCGCGGGACCCGGGTCGCGGCGATCTGCTCGTCGGTGACCGCACTCGGGTGGATGGTGTTCCACGGCATCTCCCCCGCCGCCTGCTGCGCGAGGTATCTGCGAGCACCCGTCGCGCTCAGCTCGACCAGCCGTTCGCGGGTCTCCTGGCTGCGTACGACCACGACGTGGGCGCCCTGCCGGTTGCCGCCGGAGGGCGCGAAGCGGGCGTTGTCGAGGATCCTGGCGAGGACCTCGTCGCTCAGCGGGTCGTCGGTGAAGTCGCGTACGGCATGGGTGGTCCGCATCGCCTCGTAGAGCTCCATGGGGCCTATCCCATCAGACCGGCCCAGCCGCGGGCCGCCCCAGCGGGCTCAGCCCAGCAGGAAGGCGACCAGAGCCGTGATGCCGACGACGACGATCACGCCGCGGAGCACGTTGGGCGGCAGCCGACGGCCGATCCTCGCGCCGAGCAGGCCTCCGATCGTCGCGCCCACTGCGATCAGCGCCGCGATCGTCCAGTCGACGTCGGCCACGAGGGCGAAGAGGAGCCCCGAGATCCCGTTGGTGATCGCGACCAGGACGTTCTTGAGCCCGTTGAGCCGTTGCAGCGACTCGGCGACCCCGATCCCGATGATCGCGATCATCAGCACGCCCTGAGCGGCACCGAAGTAGCCGCCGTAGACGCCGAGCAGGGCGATCGCCGGCCAGACCCACCAGCGCTCGCTGCCGTCGTCGGGCACCTCGCCGTGCCGCTTGGCGACCCAGCGGGAGATGCGCGGCCCGGTGATCACCAGGACCACCCCGAGCCCGATCAGGACCGGGACGATCGCCTCGAACGCTCCCGGCGGCAGCACCAGCAGCAGGATGCCGCCGACCGCGCCGCCGATCAGCGCCGCGACCCCGAACCGCAGGATCCGTGCGCGCTGACCGGAGAGCTCACGACGGTAGCCCCAGGCGCCGGCCAACGAGCCCGGCACCAAGCCGATCGTGTTGGACACGTTGGCGACCACCGGAGGTACGCCGAACGCCAGCAGGGTCGGGAACGTGATCAGCGTCCCCGACCCGACGGCTGCATTGATGGTGCCCGCCCCCACCCCGGCGAGCAGGATGAGGGCGGCTTGGAGAAGATCCACTCAGTCTCCGGACACTATTCCGTCGGCTCGACGGGAGGCTTCGGCCGGTTGGGGGCCTGCGCCTCCTTGGCCTCGGCGAGCGCCTCCTTGACGGCGGCGGCCGCGGAGGACTGCTCGAGGTCGATCGTCGGCTCGGCCGAGCCCATGTCGACGCGCTTGACCGGGCCCTCGACCTCGTCGGGGATGCCCTTGAGGCTGTTCATCGTCGAGCCGAGGCCCTCGAGCGCCTTGCCGATCTCGCTCGGGACGATCCACACCTTGTTGGCGTCGCCCTCGGCGATCTTCGGCATCATCTGGAGGTACTGGTAGGCCAGGAGCGACTGGTCGGGACGGCCGTCGTGGATCGCCTGGAAGACGGTCTGGATGGCCTGGCCCTCACCCTGGGCCCGCAGGATCGCGGCCTCACGGTCGCCCTGCGCCGAGAGGATCTGCGACTCACGCTGACCCTCGGCGTTGAGGATGGCGGACTGCTTGTTTCCCTCCGCCGAGAGGATCGCGGACTGGCGCTGACCCTCGGCGGTGAGGATCGCCGCGCGCTTGTCACGGTCGGCGCGCATCTGCTTCTCCATCGCGTCCTTGATGGACATGGGCGGGTCGATCGACTTGATCTCGACGCGCTTGACCTTGATGCCCCAGCGGCCGGTGGCCTCGTCGAGCACGATCGAGAGGCCGGTGTTGATCTGCTCGCGGCTGGTCAGCGTCTCCTCGAGGGTCATGCCACCGACGATGTTGCGCAGGGTGGTCATGGTGAGCTGCTCGACGGCCTGGATGTAGTTGGCGATCTCGTACGTCGCGGCGACCGGGTCGTTGACCTGGAAGTAGATGACCGTGTCGATCGAGACGGTCAGGTTGTCCTCGGTGATCACCGGCTGCGGCGCGAACGCGACGACCTGCTCACGCATGTCGATCATGTAGCGCACCTTGTCGACGAACGGGATCACCGCGTTCAGACCGGGGTCTCGCTTCGACTGGAACTTGCCGAAGCGCTCCACGATGCCGACCCGCGCCTGCGGGATGATCTTGATCGTCTTGGCCAGTGTGGTGATAACCAGCACCGCCAAGATGACCAGTAGGGCCAGGATGATGCCACCCATTGCCATTCAGTCCTTGTCTAGTTCAGTTGCGTCAATTGCCCGAGAGCTACAGGGTCCCGAGCTCCGGGAGAGGATGGACGTACGCGGTCGCTCCTCTGATCTCGAGGACCTCGACCGGCGTGCCGGGCGCGATCACGAGGGTCTCGTCGTAGGGCTGGGCCGTCCAGATCTCGCCGCCGAACTTGAGCTGCCCAGGTTTGTGGGCGCTGATCTCGACGGTCGAGACGGCCTGGGCGCCGATCATCTTCTCCGCGCCGATCTGGATCTCCGGGCCGTTGTGGAGCCGTTTGGCCAGCCCGGGTCGTACGACCGCGAGCATGGAGACCGAGACCGCCAGCGCGACGATCGCCTGGAGCACGAAGCTGTCGGTGAACGCACCGGTCAGTGCGCCCGCGAAGGCACCGGTGGCGAGCATCAGCAGGATCAGGTCCAGGCTGAAGAGCTCGCCGACGACGAGCAGCGCTCCGAGTCCCGTCCAAAGAGCCCAATCCCAGTCCTGCCAGTCCATGGCGTCACCCTACCCACACGGGCCACACCCTGTGGGGAGGTTTGGGTACCGACTTCTTAACGTTCGGCCTACCGGGTGTGGCGGGCGCGGCGCTTGGCCCAGTAGCGGCCCTCGTTCTCCTCGAGCTCGAGCGGCATGCCGAAGGTCTTGGAGAGGTTGGCCGCGGTCAGGGTGTCCTGGAGGAGCCCCTGGGCGGTGATCCGGCCGGCCCGCATCATCAGGACGTGGCTGAAGCCGGGCGGGATCTCCTCGACGTGGTGCGAGACAAGCACGGTGGCCGGGCTGTCGGGGTCGTAGGCGAGCGTGGACAGCGTGGAGACGAGATCCTCGCGTCCGCCCAGGTCGAGACCGGCCGCGGGCTCGTCGAGGAGCAGCATCTCGGGGTCGACCATCAGGGCCCGGGCGAGCTGGACGCGCTTGCGCTCGCCCTCGGAGAGGGTGCCGAACCGCCGCTCCCCGAGGTGCTTGATACCGACCTCGATCAGCAGCTCCTGGGCACGGTCGTGGTCGAGGTCGTCGTAGTGCTCGCGCCAGCGTCCCACCACGCCGTAGGAGGCACTCACCACGACGTCGCGGACCAGCTCGCGGCGCGGGATCCGGTCGGCGAGCGCGGCGGAGGTGAGGCCGATGCGCGGGCGCAGCTCGAAGACGTCGATGCGGCCGATCTGCTCGCCGAGGATCTTCACGACGCCCGACGTCGGGTGGAGCTGGGCCGCGGCGGCCTGGAGCAGCGTGGTCTTGCCGGCGCCGTTGTGGCCCAGGACCACCCAGCGCTCATCCTCTTCGACCACCCAGCTCACAGAGTCGAGAAGGGCGTTGCCCCCGCGGCGTACGGTGACGTCGGTGAACTCCAGCACGGCTGCCATGGCGGCAAATCTATCGGCAGGGGTCGTCGGCCTTGGGGATAGGGCCCCTTAGGGTGGGCGGCTGTGAGTGTCGAGGATTCTGAGCCCGTCGTGACGACCCCGGAGGGGCTGCGTCTGGCGTGGTGGGTGACGGCCTGGCTGCGGGGCGAGGCGGTCACCGACCTGGTGCTGGACGCGGTGATCGGGCCCGACGCGACCCACACGGTCAGCGGGCTCGCGGCGCTCGGGCTCGGCGGGACCGAGGGGGTCGCGGACACCTTGGTGAGCGGGCTGGGCCGGCTGCGTACGGAGGGGGCGACCGCCCTCGGAGTGGCGTTCCCGGCCGAGGGTGACCCGGTAGGGCTGGGTGGGCCGAAGGCCTTCAACGATGCCGCCCTCGAGGCCGGCGAGGCCGTGGTGAGCGATGCCGGCGCCGGACTCGTGCCGGTCCGGGTCGGCGCGGTCCTCGAGTGGCAGGCGTACGCCGCCCAGCGTCGTCAGCTCCCCGACGTCGGCGAGGCCGACCGGGCTCTCCGGCTCGAGCTCAGCGAGTCCGCGACGGCGCTCGCCGAGCTCGACGTCGCCCGCTGGCGGCCCGAGGTCGCCGACCGGTTGATGAACCTGCGTCACCGGCCCGCGCTGGCAGGAGCGCCTGGGGTGCCGATGCGGTGCGTGGAGCTTGCCGCCCGCGGCGTACAGGCTCGGGAGATCGTCGCGGTGGCGCTGGAGGACGACGGCGGCGCCGTGTCGGCCGCGGAGATGCTTCGGCGGCGCGAGGCGCTCGTTGGGCTCGACCGCGCGGCCCGGAGGGCGCTCACCGCGGCCGGATCGCCCGAGGTGTGGCCGCCGGACTGAGACACCGGCACCGGCTCCACTATCCTTTGCAGCGATGACCGAGGAATTCGACGCGCTGGAGCGGCGTCCCGACACCCTGCTGATCACCCTCGCCGGAAACGACCGTCCCGGCCTGACCTCGGCCACCTTGGCGACGCTCGCGCTGGCTGGGGTCGACGTCGTCGACCTCGAGCAGATCGTGCTGCGGGCGCGGCTCGTGCTCGGGCTGCTGGTGACCGCACCGGCCGACGCGGCGAGCATCGACGCGCTCAAGCACGCGATCGAGGAGACCGCCCACGCCCTCGACATGACCGTCGAGATCGAGGAGGGCGTCGGCGACACCCCGCGCGAGCCCGCCGACCGCGCCCGGGTCACCGTGCTCGGGCTGCCGCTGAAGGCGGCCGCGCTGGCGTCCGTGACACGCACCATCGCCTCTGCCGGCGGCAACATCGACCGGATCATCCGGCTGGCCCGCTACCCGGTCACCGCCTTCGACCTGCACGTCTCCGGCGCCGCACCCGACGAGCTCCGGGTGACCCTGGCGGCAGAGGCCGCCGCCCAGGGCGTCGACATCGCGGTGCAGCCCGCCAACCTGGTCCGCCGCGGCATGCGCCTGATCGTCATGGACGTCGACTCGACCCTGATCGACGGCGAGGTAATCGAGATGATCGCCGCCCACGCGGGCTACGAGAAGGAGGTCGCCTCCGTCACCGAGGCGGCGATGCGCGGCGAGCTCGACTTCGAGGAGTCGCTCCGTGCGCGCGTCAAGTATCTCAAGGGTGTCCCCGCGACCGCGTTGGACGAGGTCTATGCCGGGCTGCAGCTGAATCCCGGCGCGCGGACGATGGTCCGGACCCTGCGCCGCCTCGGCTACCGCTTCGCCATCGTCTCCGGTGGGTTCTCGCAGATCACCGACCGGTTGGCGGCCGACCTCGGCATCCACTACGCCCGCGCCAACGAGCTCGAGATCGTCGACGGCGTACTCACCGGCGAGGTCGTCGGCGAGGTCGTCGACCGGGCCGGCAAGGCCCGCGCGCTCCGCGAGTTCGCCGCCGAGATCGGCATCCCCGAGGCCGCCACCGTCGCCATCGGCGACGGCGCCAACGACCTCGACATGCTCGCCGCCGCCGGCCTCGGGATCGCCTACAACGCCAAGCCCGCCGTGCGCTCGGCCGCCGGGACGGCCATCAACGTCCCCTACCTCGACACGATCATGTACCTCCTCGGGATCTCCCGCGAGGAGATCGAGGCCGCCGACGCCGAGGCAGGCATCGTCACCCCCGCCCCTCCGCTGATCTGAGCCCTGCCGAGGCGTCACTTACGTCGGGCGAAGCGTCACTCACGTCGGGCGAAGCGTCACTCGCGTCGGCCGAAGCGTCACTCGCGTCGGCCGAGATGGCAGCGAGTGACGTCTCGGCCGACGTAAGCGACGCCTCGGCCGACGTAAGCGACCTCTCGGCCGACGGGAGTGACGCCTCGGCGGTCAGGCCCGGGCTACGTGGAAGGCGGTGACGGCGGCCTCGGCCTCGTCGAGCTCGGACCAATCACCGTCGTAGGTGAGTACGGCGACCGACGCGGTGGGGAAGCCGAGGGCCAGCTCGTTGCCGGCGTCGTCGTCGCCTTCGCCGCTGTCCAGGAGCTGCACCAGCGAGAACATGGTGGGGTTGTGACCGATCACCACGACCGTCGAATGACCGTCTTCGACCGCCCGGATCAGGTCGAGCGCGGTGGAGGGGCCGGCAGCGTACAGACCCTGGTCGTACTCCGCAAGCGTCAGGTCCCACGAGGCCCCGATCGCGACGTCCTCCCAGGTCTGGGTGGTGCGGTCGGCCGCCGAGACCAGCACGTAGTCCGGGACCACGCCCTGCTCGGCCAGCCACTCCCCGGCTGCGACCGCATCGGCATGGCCGCGTTCGGTCAGCTGACGCTCGTAGTCGGTCGGTGCCGACGCCTCGGCCTTGGCGTGCCGCATGATGACAAGGGTCCGCATGCGGCAAGCCTATGGCCTCAGGCGCCCAGCGAGTGATAGCCCCCGTCGACGTGGATGATCTCGCCGGTGGTGGCCGGGAAGAAGTCCGAGATCAGCGCGCAGACGGCCTTCGCGGTCGGGCCTTGGTCGGTGTTGTCCCAGCCCAGCGGCGCCCGGCTGCCCCAGCCCGCGTCGAGCTCCTCGAAGCCCGGGATCGCCTTGGCGGCGAGCGTCTTGAGCGGCCCGGCGGAGACGAGGTTGCAGCGGATCCCGTCGGGTCCGAGGTCACGAGCGAGGTAGCGCGAGGTCGACTCGAGCGCGGCCTTGGCGACACCCATCCAGTCGTACGCCGGCCAGGCGACCGTCGCGTCGAAGGTCAGCCCGACGACCGACGAGCCCTCCGACATCAGCGGCCGGCAGGCCATCGCCAGCGACTTCAGCGAGTAGGCGCTGACCTGGACCGCCTGGGAGACGTCCTCCCACGGGCCGTCGAGGAACTTGCCGCCGAGGAGCGTCTCGGGATTGCCGTACGCGATCGAGTGCACGACCCCGTCCAGCCGCTCGACACCGTGGGACCTGAGCACGTCGGCCAGGCCGTCGAGGTGCTCCTGGTTGGTCACGTCGAGGTCGAGGACCGGCGGCTCCTCGGGAAGCCGCTTCGCGATCCGCTTGGTGATCGACAGCGCGCGTCCGAAGTTGGAGATCAGGACGCGGGCGCCCTGCTCCTGGGCCACCCGGGCCACCGCGAAGCCGATCGAGGAGTCCATCGTGACTCCCGCGACGAGAACAGTCTTGCCGTCCAACAAACCCATGATCAGTGCCCCATTCCAAGTCCGCCGTCGACCGGGATCACGGCCCCGGTCACATAACCCGCATCTGCCAACCACGTCACGGCCGAGGCCACCTCGTCCGGTGAGGCGTAGCGCCCCAACGGCACCCGGTCCGTGATCGCCTTCTGCTGCTCCTCGGTGAGGACAGCGGTCATCTCAGTGTCCACGAAGCCCGGTGCGACCACGTTCGCGGTGATCCCTCGCGAGCCGAGCTCGCGGGCGAGCGAGCGGGCCATGCCGACCAGCCCGGCCTTCGAGGCCGCGTAGTTGACCTGACCCGGGTTGCCCATCAGCCCGACGACCGAGGAGATGAAGATGATCCGCCCGCGGCGCAGCCGGAGCATCCCCTTCGAGGCGCGCTTGGCGAGCCGGAAGGACGCGGTCAGGTTGGTGTCGATCACCGAGGTGAAGTCCTCCTCCGACATCCGGAGCACGAGGGTGTCCTTCGTGATCCCGGCATTGGCGACGAGGACCTCGACGGGGCCGTGAGCGGCCTCTGCCGCGGCGTACGCCTCCTCGACGGCCGCGGGGTCGGTGATGTCGCAGACCAGGTCCAGAGCCCCCTCCGGAGCCCCGCCCTTGCGGGAGGTCACGGCCACGTGGTCGCCGTTGGCCAGGAAGGCTTCGGCGATCGCCCGGCCGATGCCACGGCTGCCACCGGTCACCAGCACCGAGCGGGGCGCAGGCGATGGACTCTGCGTTGTGGGGTTTTCACTGTCAGTCACAGGCGCGACGGTAGCGATTACTTCGGCGTACGACCAATGCCATCGATTTGCTTGTGAGAATCCTCCAACGTCCCTCGGAGTGCCCCTGTTGGGACCACACCAACGGAGGCGCGCCATCGGCCACGACCTAGACTGGCGGTATGTCCAAGGCGCAACCGATCAGGATCACGACAGCCGGCCGCAGCCGCGCCGAGGACATCGCGGTCCGTCAGAAGCGCTATGCCATCTCGATGTCGATCCGCTCGCTGTGCTTCATCGGCGCCGTCATCGCCGGTCTGGCCGGCATCGGCTGGCTGTGGCCGATCCTGATCGCGGCGGCCCTGATCCTGCCCTACATCGCGGTCGTCATGGCCAACGCGACCAACAACAAGAGCGACCAGATGGACCTCATGGACTCGCCGTACGGTCGGCCGCAGCTCACCAGCGGCCGCGAGCAGCAGCTCCATGAGAAGGGCGAGCTCTGATGGGCGCGCTCGACTCCGACCTGTGCTCGGCGAAGGGCTGTCAGGACTCCGGATCCTGGGAGCTGCAGTGGAACAATCCCAAGATCCACACGCCCGAGCGGCGTAAGATCTGGCTCGCGTGCGCGGCGCACAAGCAGTCGCTGAGCGACTTCCTGGGAGCGCGAGGGTTCCTCAAGGACGTCGTGCCTCACTAGCCGTTGCCTCCGAGAGGTCGTTGCGATGAACCCGATGCCCGTGCTCCTCGACTGCGACCCCGGCCACGACGACGCCATCGCGCTCCTGTTGGCCCTGGGCAGCGCACGCATCGACCTGATCGGCATCACCACCACCTTCGGCAACTGCTCGGTGGAGAAGGCGACCTACAACACGCAGCGCATCCTGGCTCTGGCGGAGCGCCCGGACATCCCCATCGCCACCGGAGCCGCCGGACCGCTGGCCGGCGAAGCCCACATCGGCGACTACATCCACGGCGCCACCGGGATCGACGGCCCCGACCTTCCCGAGCCGCTCGCACCGCCGATCTCGCTCGGGGCCGTCGAGTTCCTGCGCACCTCGCTCCTGGCCGCCCGGGCTCCCGTCACCGTCGTCGCCACCGGGCCGATCACCAACATCGCCCGCCTGCTGCGCAGCCATCCCGAGGTCGGCCCGAAGATCGCCGAGGTCGTCTTCATGGGCGGCTCGACCGACCGCGGCAACGCGACGCCGGCTGCCGAGTTCAACGCCTACGCCGACCCCGAGGCGCTCGACATCGTTCTCACCAGCGGCCTGCCGATCCGGATGGTCGGGCTCAACCTGACCCACCAGGCTCTGGCCACGCCCGGGGTCGTCGCCCGGATGCGGGCCATGGACCACCCGGTCGGCAGAGCGTGCGCCGACCTGATGGGCTTCTTCGGTGACACCTACTCCGACGTCTTCGACTTCGCCGCTCCCCCGGTGCACGACCCGTGCACCATCGCCGCTCTCGTCGACCCGGCGCTGATCACGTGGCAGAAGTCGTTCCTAGCCGTCGAGACCGAGGGCCGCTGGACCCGTGGCGCCACCGTCGTCGACCTCCACGGCCGTCTCGACGAGCCGCCCAACGCCCAGGTCGCCCTCACCCTCGACGTCGAGGCCTACTGGGACCTGGTCCTCGACGCCATCGACCGAGTCGGGTCCTGACTCGGCGAGGCGTCAGGTACGTCGGTCGAAGCGTCACCTGGATGCCGTCTCGGCCGACGGGAGTGACGTCTCGGCCGACGCGAGCGACGTCTCGGCGGGTGGATCAGCCGCCGATGGCGGACATGGGGCGGTCGGGCTGGAGGAAGCCGAGGTCATCGATGCCGTGGCCGGCGCGCTTGCCGGCCATGGCGGTGACCCACCGGGCAGCGAGGTCGTCGTCGGAGGCGCCGGCACGCAGTGGTGTACGCAGGTCCGACTCGGAGCGCGCGAACAGACAGTCACGCACCTGCCCGTCGGCGGTGAGGCGGACCCGGTCGCAGTCACCGCAGAACGGCCGGGTGACGGAGGCGATGATGCCGACCTTGGCCGGGCCGCCGTCGACGTGGAAGAGCTCGGCGGGGGCGCTGCCGCGCGGCTCCTCGGCCGGGGTCAGCTCGAACGCCGCCGACAGCGCCGCGAGGGTCTCGTCGGCGGTGACCATGTTGTCGCGCGACCATCCGTGCTGGGCGTCGAGGGGCATCTGCTCGATGAACCTGAGCTCATAGCCCCGCTCGACAGACCAGCCGAGCAGCTCGGCGGCCTGGTCGTCGTTGACCCCGCGAAGCAGGACCGCGTTGATCTTGATCGGCCCCAGACCGGCGTCGGCGGCGGCCTCCAGACCTGCGACAACGTCGTCCAGCCGGTCGCGGCGGGTGATGTCCGCGAACGTCTCGCGCCGAACCGAGTCGAGCGACACGTTGACCCGGTCGAGCCCGGCCTCCGCGAGCGCCACGGCCATCCGGGCGAGACCGAGCGCGTTCGTCGTGATCGAGAGCTCCGCATCGGGAGCGACCTCGCGGGTGCGGGCGACGATGGAGACCAGCCCTCGCCGCACCAGCGGCTCACCACCGGTGAACCGCACCTCCTTGACCCCGAGGTGTCCGGTGGCGACGCCGATCAGCCGCACCACCTCGTCATCGGTGAGTCCCTGGTCCCCGGGCATCCAGTCGAGCCCCTCCGCGGGCATGCAGTAGGTGCACCGCAGGTTGCAGCGGTCGGTCAGCGAGACCCGCAGATCGGTAGCGACCCGGCCGAACCGGTCGACTAGCCGCGGCTGGGCCTGATCTGTCGGAGAGGTCGTCATCACACCAGTCTAGGCAGGCGCCACCCGGATCGTGAGCCACGACCGCATTCCAGTTAATCTCGTACGGTGAGTTCGTTCCGTTTCCTGCTCAGCCGACGCTGGGCCGGTTTCGCGGTGTTCGTGCTGATCCTGGCCTACGGGACCTGGTGGCTCGGCCAGTGGCAGTTCGATCGTCTCGAGGACCGCAAGGCCAGCAACCAGATCGTCAGCACCAACGAGCACGCCGAACCCGTGCCGGTCTCAGACGTGCTCGCCCCCGGCGAGGAGGTCGCCGAGAAGGACGAGTGGCGGCGGGTGACCGCGACCGGGACGTACGCGGTCGACGACACGATCATCTGGCGCTACCGCACCCCCGACAAGGCCAAGGGCGTCGACATCGTCGTCCCGCTGGTGCTCGCCGACGGCACCGCCGTGCTGGTCGACCGCGGCTGGCTCCAGACCGCCTCGCAGGACGAGTTCGAGGACCTCCCCGCGCCGCCGTCGGGCGAGGTCACGATCACCGGCTGGGTGCGCGCCGACGGCACCGGCGACTCCACCGACATCGCCCAGGTCGACGGCTACCACGCCACCCGCGCGCTCTCCTCGACCCAGGTCGCCAAGGTGGTCGACGAAGAGCTGCTGACCGGCTGGCTGCACCTCGACACCGAGTCCCCCTCGCCCGCCACCGAGCTCCGCAAAGCCGACCTCCCCGAGCTCGACAACGGCCCCCACTTCTTCTACGGCCTGCAGTGGTGGTTCTTCGGCGTGCTCGCCATCGCCGGGTTCTTCTATCTGATGTACGACGAGCGGCGTACGCAGCGCCAGGACGAGCCGGCCACGCCGGCCGCCGACGGCCCGGCCGGCGACGAGGCGCCCGACGAGCGCTCCCGGAAGAAGGCTGCCAAGCTAGCGCAGAAGCAGGCCGTGAAGGCGGCCTACCAGGCGGCGTACGAGAAGGAGAAGACGAAACAGTCCTGACCCGTCGGCCCGGAGGGTCAGCGGCGGAACTGCGTCTCGTAGAGCTCCGAGTAGAGCCCGCCATCGGCGAGCAGCGACTCGTGGGTGCCGGACTCGACGACCCGTCCGGCCTCGATGACGAGGATGCGGTCGGCGGCGCGGATGGTGGAGAGCCGGTGGGCGATGACGATGGAGGTGCGTCCCGCCAGGGCGGCATCCAGAGCGGTCTGCACCGCGGCCTCGGACTCGGAGTCGAGGTGGGCGGTGGCCTCGTCGAGCACCACGATGTGGGGCGCCTTCAGCAGCAGCCGGGCGATCGCGAGGCGCTGACGCTCGCCGCCGGAGAGCCGGTAGCCGCGGTCGCCGACGACGGTGTCCAGACCGTCCGGGAGCGCCTCGATGACGGCCGCGATCTGGGCGGCCTCGAGGGCTGCCCAGACCTCCTCGTCGGACGCACCCGGCCGGGCGTAGAGCAGATTGCCACGCACGGTGTCGTGGAACATGTGCGCGTCCTGGGTCACGTAGCCGACGGCGGCCTCGAGCGACTCCAGCGTCACCTCCCGGACATCCTGGCCACCGACCTCGACCGACCCGGAGCGTACGTCGTAGAGCCGCGCGATCAGATGGGTGATCGTCGACTTCCCGGCCCCAGAGGGACCGACCAGGGCGACCATCTCGCCCGGCTCGGCAGCGAAGTCGATGTCGGTCAGCACCTCGCGCACCTCGCGGCTCTCGGGCCGCGCGATCGCCTCCAGAGAGGCGAGCGAGACCTCGTCGGCGCGCGGGTAGGTGAAGGCGACATGGCGGAACCGCACCGAGGCGGCGTCCCGGGGCACCTCGGCCGCGTCCGGCTTCTCCTGGATCAGCGAGGGCAGGTCGAGAACCTCGAAGACGCGATCGAACGAGACCAGCGCGGTCATCACGTCGATGCGTACGTTGGAGAGCGCCTGCAGCGGCCCCAGCAGCCTCACCAGCAGGAGACCGAGCGCGGTGAGCGTGCCGAGGGTGACCTCGCCCTGAATCACCATCCACCCACCGAAGCCGTAGACCAGGGCCGTCGCCAGCGCCGGGACCAGCTGCATGGTCGCCCCGAACATACGGGTCAGCAGCGCGATCCGGATCCCCAGACGACGTACGACGTCGGCACGCTGCGCAAAGGCGGCGTCCTCATCCTCGCGGCGGCCGAAGAGCTTGAGCAGCAGCGCCCCGCCCACATTGAACCGCTCGGTCATCGTGGTCGCCAGCGCCGCGTTGCCGTCCATCTGCTCGCGGGTCAGACCCGCCAGCTGGCGACCGACCCAGCGAGAGGTCAGGAACAGGATCGGGAACAGCGCGACGCACATCAGCGTCACCTGCCACGACAGCACCATCATCGCCGCGCCCACCACGACCACCGAGATCAGGTTGGAGACGCTGTTCGACAGGGTCGAGGTGAATGCCCGCTGCGCGCCGAGCACGTCGGTGTTGAGCCGGCTCACCAGAGCACCGGTCTGCGCGCGGGTGAAGAAGGCCAGCGACTGCCGTTGGACGTGCCCGAAGACCTGAGTACGCAGGTCGAAGATGAGTCCTTCGCCGATCCGCGTCGAGAGCCAGCCCGAGATGACCCCGAAGATCATGTCGACCACGGCCACCAGCGCCATCGCAGCGGCAAGCCAGATGACCAGCGTGACGTTCTTCTGGAGCACACCGTCGTCGATGATCCGCTGGGTCAGCAGCGGGGTGACCACCACCAGCGCGGCGTCGAAGATCGTGAACAGCAAGAACGCGCCGAGCAGAGCTCGGTGGGGCCGGGCGTAGGAGACGACCCGCTTCAGGGTGCCCTTCGGCAGGCCGCGCTCGAGAACCGTCCGGTCGGCACGCAGGTTGCGCATGATCCCGCCGCCGCCCATCGCTCCACCGGACGCACCGAAACCTGGACCCATTTGTGACACCCCGTCACCTTAGTCGCCCGCGGCCGTCCGGCCGCGCCGAGGAGGCATCGGCGAATTATGGTCAAAATCACCTCAGATAGGTGACCAAGCGCTCAGTTGGTGGTAAGAAGTGGTGCGCGTGTGTGCGCCGGCTCCGGGGGTTGGTTCAGGACATCCAGACAGCCCCGAACCCGCGGTCTCATGCCCTGACTGCTCACCCCCACACCAGGTGCCTGACATGACCCGACCGACACTGGACCGACTCCGCCGAGCCGGTCCATGGTTCTGCAGTACCGCGATCCTCCTCTTCGTCGCGCTCTCCCCCGTCATCTTCGTCACCGCCAGCGATGACGAGTGGCTCTGGCGCTGGATCCTCGCCGGCGTACCCGTCGTCGCCCTCACCCTGTGGCTGACCGCGATGGCGTACGACTCCGAGCCCAAGCGGACTCCCGCCGAAGCGTCACCCGCGTCGACCGAAGCGTCAGCCCCGCCGGCCGAAGCGTCACTTACGTCGGCCGAGTCGGCATCGGATGACATCTCGGCCGACGTAAGTGACGTCTCGGCCGACCTGCCTGACGTCTCGGCCGACCTGCCTGACGTCTCGGCCGACCTGCCTGACGTCTCGGCCGACGTACCTGACGTCTCGGCAGGGCGGGGTGGGGAGGCTGGGATGCGGGTGGCGGTGCTGTCGCTGTCCCGCAAGGTGCAGGCCTCCGCGCACCGGATCCAGGAGGAGTCGACGCGGATGGTGGCGAGGTTCCCTGCGGAGCCGGACGTGCTCGAGGCCGGGATGCGGGTCGACCACGCGGCGGCGCAGCAGGCGCGGCTGGCGCAGAGCATCGCCACGCTGTGCGGCGAGCAGCCCGGGCAGCACTGGCGTGACCCGCTCCCCATCGCGGATGTCGTTCGCGGGGCAGCCGGCCGGATCACCGCCTATCGACGGGTCCGCGTCGAGGGCGACCCGCCGGTCGCGGTCCAAGGCGCCTACGTCGAGCCGCTGATCCACCTGGTCGCCGAGCTGCTGGCCAACGCGACCCAGTCCTCGCCACCGGCGACCGAGGTGCTGGTCACGATCCGTTCCGTACGCCGCGGCGCGGCCCTCGAGATCGACGACGCGGGCGTCGGGATGGACGAGACCAACCTGGCCTGGATGCGGGAGATCGCCTCCGGCACCCGGCAGGTACGCCTGCACAATCTCGGCGAGATCCCGCAGACCGGCCTCGCGGTGGTCGGCACCTACGTACGCCGTCACGGGTTTCGGGTCGACCTGACCGAGTCCGTCCACGGCGGCCTGCGGGTAGCCGTTCTCGTCCCCGAGGCGATGATCGCCCCGATGAGCGCGGACATCCCCGAGCAGGTCGCGCCACCTACCCCGGCCCCGACCGCCCTCCCCCCGCAAGAGCAGCACCAGCCGTCGTCGTTCACGTCCGACGGCCTGCCACAGCGCCGGTCGAAACGCGGCGAGCGCCCTGCGACCGGACAGCCCCGAGCGGCGGGAAGCCAGGTCGTGGCTCCTCGATCGGAGCCGACCGCGGAGCAGGCGGGCGCCTGGATGAGCAGCTTCCTCAGCACCGCCGCTGAGACCGATCCCGCACCCGAGAGCCAATGGAGGAGACCATGACCGACGAGAACAGCTGGATGCTGGAGCTGGTCGCGGGAGTACGCGGCGTACGTCATGTCGTGGTCCTCTCCGCCGACGGCCTCGTCCGGGTCCGCACGAGCCACACGCCGCGCGAGGAGGCCGACAAGCTCGCCGCGGCGTGCGCCGGCCTGACCTCCCTCGGCCACGGGATCAGCCGCCAGTTCGGCGCCGACTCCCACCCCCGCCAGGTGATGGTCGAGTTCAACGGCGGCTTCCTGTTCATCCGTGGCGCCGGTGACGGCTCCCGGCTCGCGGTGATCACCGAGATGAGCATCGATCCGGCGCTGGTCGCCCAGCAGATGCAGGCGACCGTCCTGATGATCGGCGAGCGCGCGATGAGCACCCCGAGACGCTCGGTCTGAGCCAACCGAGCCGATGCCCGACGCCCCCGACGACGACTACGTCGACCACCCGATCCGGTCCTATGTCCGGACGGGCGGTCGGGTGCGCCCGACCCATCGGTTGACGCCGGCGACGCTCCTGATCGGCCACATCAGCCCGACGGCCACGTCGGTCGGCCGGCAGGAGCGCGAGGTCCTCTCCCAGTGCATGGGTGTGATCTCGATGGCCGAGATCGCCGTCCACCTCGGCCAGCCGGTCAGCGTCCTCGCGGTGATCGTCTCGGACATGATCGACGCCGGTCTCATCGGCATCCGGCCCGACAGCGACACCGCCGCCGGCCCCTCCCGCGAAACCCTCCAGAAGGTCCTGCATGCTCTCAACCACCTCTGATGGCCACGGCCGAAGCGGAGCCCGAGGCGATCAGCACTATCTGGCACCGACGGTCGTCGAGTCGGTCAAGATCCTGGTGGTCGGCTCCTTCGGAGTCGGCAAGACCACGCTGATCGGATCGGTCAGCGAGATCGACCCACTCCGCACCGAGGAGACGATCACGCAGGCCAGCGAGGGGATCGACGAGGTCGAGGCCACCCCGGAGAAGACGACGACCACGGTCGCGATGGACTTCGGCCGGATCACGCTGACCGACGAGATCGCGCTCTACCTGTTCGGCACTCCCGGGCAGCGGCGCTTCTGGGACCTGTGGTCCGGCCTCGCCGAGGGCGCCGCCGGCGCGCTTGTCCTGGTCGACACCCGCCGCCTGGCAGACTCCTTCGAGGTGCTGGACCAGCTCGAGACGCGTACGTCCCTGCCGTTCGTGGTCGCGATCAACCAATTCCCCGACGCGCCGAACTACGAGCCCGACCAGATCCGCAAGGCGCTCGACCTCGATGACGAGACGCCGATCGTGGTGTGCAACGCCAAGAACCGCAACGCCTGCGCCCGAGCGCTCGCCGCGCTCGTGCGCCACGCCCTGAAGACGCGCTGACCCCGACCCACGACCGAACAGGCACCATCGCGATGACTCCCACCCGCACCGTACGTCTCGCCGACCTCACCGACCTCACCCAGGCGCACGAGACAGTCGGCCCTCGCGCGCGAGAGGTGCACCAACGGCTCCGGGCCGAGTGGGGTCCGGTCGCCCCGGGCGAGCTCTCCCCCGACGTACGCTGCTGGTTCGCGATGGGCTATGCCGAGTTCAGCGAGGTGATCCGCAACGAGGAGGTCTTCTCCCGCAACGGCGACAACTGGAGCGCCGTGCAGGAGGGCAGGATCCAGCCGGACATGCCGATCTACCCGTTCGTGACCACCCGGCAGAACTCCTTCCACAACGACGGCGAGCTCCGGCAGCGGCTGCGTTCACCGATCGACCGGGCCCTCTCGCGGGTCGACGAGCACGGCTACGCCGCGCAGGTACGCGGCATCTGCAACGACCTCGTCGACGACATGCTCGAGCGTGGCGAGGCCGACCTGGTCCAGGACTACGCCGTGCTGATCCCGCTCCTCTCGGTCGCCGCGATGTTCGGCATGGGTCCCGAGGTCGGGGACTCGATGCGCAAGGCGGCCCACAAGGTCCTCGGTGGCGGCCAGCTCGCCCAGGAGGGGGTCATCGAGCTCGCCGTGGAGATCGTCGACCACATCGCCAGGCGGCGCCGGGATCCTCGAGAAGACCTCACCTCCCACCTGATCGACGATCCCGGCCTGTGGGACGACAACGAGGTCATGGAGGCGATGATCGTGATGATCATCGCCGGCAACGAGCTGACCATCGCGACCATCACCCAGACCCTGCTGCTGATGCTCTCCGACGATCGTTTCGCGGGCCGGCTGCGCGGTGGGCGTCTCGATGTCGACCAGGCGATCGAGGAGGTCATGTGGCGCGACCCGCCCTGCTACAACATCACCCCGCGCTTCGCGCTGCGCGACGTCGAGCTCGGCGGCCAGCTGATCCGCAAGGGTGATGCCGTGGTGCCGTGCATCGCGGCGGCCAACCTCGACCCGTTGATGACCGGCGACGACCCGTGGCTCGAGATCGGCAACCGGGCGCACATGTCGTGGAGCGCCGGCCCGCACTCCTGTCCCGCGCAGCGACCGGGCACGATCATCGTGCAGGCAGCCGTACGCACCGTCGTGGAGCGGCTTCCCGAGGTCTCCCTCGCGGTGCCGGCCGACCGGGTCGAGCGCCACACCGACTCGCTCTCCTACCGCTACCCGACCTCGATGCCGGTGAGGTTCGTCCGCACCCTCTCCTGAGGGCGCGGACGAGGATCAGGCGAGCGAGACCAGGTCGGCGTACTCCTCGTTCCACAGGTCCTCGACACCGTCGGGGAGGATGAGCACCTTGTCGGGCTCCAGCGCGTGCACGGCGCCCTCGTCGTGGGTGACCAGCACGATCGCGCCCTCGTAACGGCGGATCGCGTTGAGCACCTCCTCGCGAGAGGCCGGGTCGAGGTTGTTGGTGGGCTCGTCGAGCAGGAGCACGTTGGCCGCCGAGACGACCAGGGAGGCCAGCGCCAGCCGGGTCTTCTCCCCACCGGAGAGCACCCCGGCGGGCTTGTGCACGTCATCACCGCTGAAGAGGAACGCGCCCAGCACGGTGCGGGCCTCGGTGTCGGTCAGCTGCGGCGCGGCGGACTGCATGTTCTGCAGCACCGACCGTTTGGTGTCGAGCGTCTCGTGCTCCTGGGCGTAGTAGCCGACCTTGAGCCCGTGTCCCGGCACGACCTCGCCGGTGTCGGGCTTGTCGACCCCGGCCAGGATGCGCAGCATGGTGGTCTTGCCGGCACCGTTGAGCCCGAGGATGACCACGCGGGTCCCGCGGTCGATGGCCAGGTCGACAGCGGTGAAGACCTCCAGGGCGCCGTAGGACTTCGAGAGGTCGTGGGCGGTGAGCGGGGTCTTGCCGGAGGGCGCCGGTGAGGGGAACTTGATCGCGGCGACCTTCTCCTGCTGCCGCTCCCCTTCGACGCCGGCCATGATCTTCTCGGCGCGCTTGAGCATGCTCTGCGCAGCGGTCGCCTTGGTGGCCTTGGCCCGCATCTTGTTGGCCTGGTCGGTGAGCGTCTTCGCCTTGTTCTGCGCGTTCATCAGCTCGCGCTTGCGGCGGGCCTCGTCGGTCTCGCGCTGGATCAGGTACTGCTTCCACGGCATGTTGTAGATGTCGATCACCTCGCGGTTGCCGTCGAGGTGGAAGACCTTGTTGACCGTCTGGGCGAGCAGGTCGTTGTCGTGGGAGATCACGATGAAGCCGCCCTTGTAGGACTTCATCCAGTCGCGCAGCCAGATGATCGAGTCGGCGTCGAGGTGGTTGGTCGGCTCGTCGAGGATCAGGACCTCGGCCGAGGAGAAGAGGATGCGCGCCAGCTCGACGCGTCTCCTCTGGCCGCCCGACAACGTCTTCAACGGCTGGGTCATGATCCGGTCGGGGATGCCGAGCGACTGGGCGATCTGCAGGGCCTCGGTCTCGGCCGCGTAGCCACCGCCCGCGTCGAGCTCGTCGTGGGCGCGCTGATAGCGCTTCATCGCCTTCTCGCGCAGCTTCGGGTCCTCGGACCCCATCTCCTCCTCGGCGATCCGCATGCGGCGTACGGCATCGTCGAGCCCACGCGCGGACAGGATGCGGTCCCTGGCGATCACCTCGGGATCGCCGACCCGCGGGTCCTGGGGCAGATAGCCGATCTCACCGGTGTTGGACACCGATCCGGCTGCGGGTAGGTGGTCTCCGGCGAGCACCTTCGTCAGGGTCGTCTTACCCGCGCCGTTACGGCCTACGAGCCCGACCTTGTCGCCGGGTCCGACTCGGAAGGTGACGTTCTCCATCAAAAGTCTGGCGCCGACGCGGACTTCTAGGTCATGGGCAGTGATCATCTCCGTCACTAGTGTATGGGCGGGGCACTCGGTCCCACACATCAGCACCCCAGGGGGACAAGATGCGGTTCAACCCGAAAGCCAGACTCGACACCAGCCGGACGTCCGGTGGAGGTGGCCGCGGAGGCTTCGGTGGCGGCGGCGGCGCCCGGATCCCGATTCCTGGCGGCAGGGCCGGCGGCGGGATCGGCACCGTCATCGTGCTGCTGGTCTTCTTCCTCGTCACCCAGTGCACCGGCGTCGGCCCACAGGTGCTCGGGGAGGGCAGCGGCTCGACGTCGATCGGCACCGGCACCTTCGGCGGCATGCAGGGTGCCGAGGGAGGTGACACCGGCGACTTCGGGTCGTGCCGGACCGGCGAGGACGCCAACAGCGACGAGAACTGCGCTCTGGTGGCGCTGGAGAACTCGATGACCGGCTACTGGGACTCCCACCGCGACCTCACCGGCCGGTTCCAGCCCGAGCAGGCGGTCGTGATCTTCTCCGACCAGGTCCAGACCGGCGGCTGCGGCTCCGCGTCGAGCTCCGTCGGGCCCTTCTACTGCCCGGCCGACCAGACCATCTACCTCGACCCGACGTTCTTCGACTCGATCTTCGAGCAGCTCGGCGGGCAGGACACCACCTTCGTACGCGCCTACGTGCTCGCGCACGAGTACGGCCACCACATCCAGAACCTGCTCGGCACCATGGGCCAGGTGCGCACCCAGCAGGGCCCCGACTCCGACGCGGTTCGCCTGGAGCTGCAGGCCGACTGCTACGCCGGTATGTGGACCGCGGCCGCCGAGAACGACGGTTTCGTCGAGGACATCACCGACCAGGACATCGCCGAGGGCATCGACGCCGCCAAGACCGTCGGCGACGACCACATCCAGTCGAGGACGACCGGCCGCGTCGACACCTCCTCGTTCACCCACGGCTCCTCCGAGCAGCGGATCGCCTGGTTCCGCAAGGGCATGACCAATCCCGACTCGATCGCCGGCTGCGACACGTTCCGGGCGCGGGATCTGGACAACCCTTAGCAGTCCTCGCTGGTCGAGCCGGAGTCGTGAGGAACGAGCGACTCCGTGTCGAGACCAACACATTCCCATCGCGACTGTGTTGGTCTCGACACGCTCGCTGGCGCTCGCGGCTCGACCAGCGAGAACCGTCACATCTCGAGCAGCGCCTCGACCAGCGGAGCCTGCTTCTGCAGCGTACGCAGATGCGGCGCGACCGCAGGATGGCGGAACTTCGCGAGCAGCGGGCCCTCGCCGGGAGTGATCCGGCTCAGCGCCCACTCGGCCCGGCTCATGGCGGTGTAGGCGGCACAGATCTGCGCACCGAGGGTCGCCTCCTCGCGAGTCGCGAGGCCGGCGGGCAGCCCCAGGACGTACGCCTCCAGCAGCGGCTCGAACGACTCCCTGGCGTGCAGCAGATAGAGCCCGAGGTCGCCGCCGACGGGACCACGGCCGAGGCTCGACCAGTCGATCGCGATCAGCCGCTCGCCGTCCTCGGTGCGGCCGATGAGGTTCTGCGGCGCGGGATCGCCGTGCTGGGCGACCTGGGGAAGCCGGTCGAGGAGGTCGATGAAGTGCCCGCGACGCTCCCAGAGGACGTGGGCGATGTCCGAGGCCGTCGTACGCATCATGGTCGGCCAGCCGCCGTTGTACTCCACCCGCGCCATCCGGTCGCGGAACTGGTCCCGCGCCAGCCAGCGGACCTCGCCGAGGTCCGCCCCGGCGAAGCGCCCCATCGAGAGCGCCGCGAAGAGCCCGGAGTTGGCGGCGTCCTCGACCCAGTCGGTGGTCAGCGTGATCCCCTCGTCGTCCTCGGCGACGCTCGTGCGGGCGCCGATCATGCCGGGGGTGTCGTCGACGAGACCCGAGGTGGCGACGTCGGCAGCCCTGCGCCAGTAGGCGAAGTGTCGACGGCGGCTCAGCTCGCCCGGATCGTACGTCCCCGGCTGCCCGAGCCGCTTGATCACGACGGGCTCCTCGCCCACGGCGGTTCGCCAGACCCCCAACGTGGAGGGTCCGGTGCCTCCGGGAAGGACTAGCCACCCGGGATCGGGCTGCCACATGCTTGCCAAAGTAGCGCATCCTCGCAGGTCGAAAGGGCATTCATCGCCGGGACGCGACGACGGATGCTGAGTCCGGGGCTGGGGCCGATATGGTTGTGCCGATGTCCGAGACTGACTATTGCGAGCTGTGCGACCTGCCGAGGTCACAGTGCATCCATGGGCGGCCCCCGGCCCCGCCCGCGCCCGCACCGGTGAAGAAGCCGGTGACCAGGACGCGCAAGACCACGACGAGCTCCTCGGCCGCCGCGCCGAAGGTCGTCACCAAGTCCGCTCCGCGCAAGTGGACCCCGCCTGCCGCCTTCGCGCCGCTCATCCTCGAGATCCTCGAGACCGCCGGTGGCTCGATGTCCGCCGACGACGTTCTCGACGAGCTGGAGAGCCAGTTGGCCGACAGCCTCCTCCCGGGCGACTTCGAGACCACGCCGGAAGGCGAGCTCCGCTGGCGCTACGCGGCGCGGCGTGCCCGCCAGACGCTCCTGGCCGACGGCTCGATGGTCAAGGGTTCGCCGGGAGTCTGGCAGCTGCCCTGACGTCGAGGCGTCAGCCGTCGGCGTTGAGAACCTCGATCCGCACCTTCTGGGCGTCCTCGATGGCCTGATCGAGCACTGCGCGGTTGGGATCCTGAACGGGCAGCCACGGTCCGGTCACCGTGAGCGCTTGAAGCCGCCGGTCCCCGAGTACGTCGTCGACACCCCCGTGGTCGCCGCCGGTGACGAGCGGGCCTCGCAGCCCGTCGAGGATCCGGGCGGCATGCTCGGCCGCCGCCTCGTACGCAGCGCTGGCCTGGTTGGCCCGGCGGCGAGCGAAGCGCTGCTGGCTCCAGCCACCGGCCTTGGTCTTCCCCTGGACATGCCGCCGCCCGATCTTGTGCTCGGCGATGCCGCCGCGGCCCATCCGGGCGATCGCGAAACCGCCCTTGCGCACCAGCAGGATGCCCCACTGGGCCGGAGGCGCCGAGGCGGCGATGAACGCCTCGACCTCGGCCGGACCGGCATACGTCTTCTCGAACGGCAGCGCCGCGATGAACGATGACCCGTCGGCCGCGGCACCGGTCAGCGCACCGGAGTCGACCGCCAGCCGGGTCTCGCCGTGGCGCGCGGCGAAGTTGTCGACCCATCGCTGGATCCGAGCGACCGGGACGGCGACGTTGGGCATGTCCGTACGCTACCGGTCCAGGTCGCGCAGCAGGCGCGGCGGCGCGATGTGCCGATAGGCGTCCTCGCAGATCTCGGCGACCTCGTCCCAGTCGACCTCGCCGTCGAGCCGCATGCCGACCCAGCCACGGCCACCGACGTAGGGAGGTACGAAGAAGCGCTCGGGGTCCGCGCCGACGACCTCGTCCTGCACCCCCGCCGCCGCGGCCGCCCACAGGTGCGGCTCGTCGCGCCCGTGATGGCCGTGCGGCCACAGCATCACGAACTGCTTCCTCACGAAGAACCCCGGCGAACCGTGCGTGATCCGCTCGGCACCCTCCGGGAACCGGAGACAGATCTCCCGGACCCGGTCGGTCAGCTGCTGCGGTGTCATAGGCCCATCACCCGCCCTCGCGGACGAGCCTCACAGACGTGCCGCTGCTCCCCCACGCAGCGGTCACTCAGGCTTCGGCCAGACGAGCTCGAACTGCTCCATCACGACCGGCATGTCCTCGCTGAACTCGTGGTCGGGACCGGCGAACTCGGTGAAGAACCGCTCGTGCACCTCGCGCCAGTAGTCGAGCGACAGGTCACCCTCACCCTCCAGCCGGGCGAACTCCTCAGGGACGTCCCGGAACGGGGCGACGTCGACCTGCGTGGTGGCGATGAGCGCCCGCGGATGACCGGACCCGTCGAGGATGATGCTCATGCCGCCCACGGAGGGAAACGGCTCGTCACCGCTCTCGAAGTCCCACTCGGCAGTGGCCGTCGCCGTCTTCACTCCCGCGAGCACGAGCTCCAACAGTCCGTCGGCCTCCTCAGGCGTGCCCCCGAACGCCCATGCCGGGGGCTGCAGCGCCTCCAACGGGGACGCACCGAAGTAGCCGGGCGCGGCGCTGAGGTGGGCATGGTGCTTGACGTCGTCCCAGAACGCGGCAATCTCTGCCTCTTGTTCAGGATCGTTGGGGACCATAACCGCGTCGTCACTCATGGACGACACTCAATCACAGTTCGACCTAGCCGTGGCGGGACTCGACTGACGTCGGTGGCGCGGCCGATCGAGCCATCACCACACGGGCCTCGGCGTGCCAGCCGAGGCCGGCGTAGAGGGGCTCGCCCGTCTCGCTGGCGACCAGGAGACCGCGGACTGCGCCCGCCTCTCGGGCCGCTGAGACCAGCAGGCCCATCACCGCGCCCCCGAGCCCACGGCGACGATGTTCAGGATCGGTCTGGATCCGGTCGGCGACGGCGTCGGTGCCGATGACCGCGATCCGTCCGGTGGCCGCGGCCGTCTCCCCGGAACGCACCGTCACCACGATGATGCCGCCCTCGCGCTCCACCTCGGCACGGTAGCCGTCCGGGAGCTCCCGCGAACCGTGGTCCGCGAGGTCGATAGACATCAGCGCCTCCTCCCCGTCGACCTGCAGCCCGCCCTCGGCGAACCACGGACGTACGCCGCCGGGCGAGTCGGTCACCACCGACAACCAGGCCTCCGGCGTGGCCCGGGCCGTGTCGACCAGACCGGCGAGGGTGTCCGGGGCGTCGGTCGTCACCCACTCGACCCGGCGTCCCGGCTCGCTGACCTCGACGCGTACGCCTCCGGGGACCGCCTCGGGACGCGGGAAGCCCCGCGAGTAGGCCCAGCCCCGGGCCCACCGGGAGACCAGCTCGGGAAGGTCGGCGTCCTGGGCCGCGACGGCGAGGGCGGCCTGGCGACCGCGATACCACTCCCCCAGCACCGTCGCGACCAGCACGAGCGCGGCGAGCCCGATCGCCAGCAGGTCCAACGTCACCAGCCCGACCAGCGCAATCGCCACCGCGGCGATGTATCCGAACCAGATCCGACCGGGAGCCTCCACGTCCGCGGAGCCTACCTGCCGGTCGGCCTCCTCAGACGAGCCGCTCTCGCAACCTCGCCACCCCTGGTCCGTCGAGGTCCGCCAACGCGGCCCGCCGACCGGCGAGGGCCATCGCCAGGGCCTCGCTGGGGCCAGCCACCTCCGCGCCGGCACCCCAGGACCAGTCCTGGTCGGTCGTACGCAGCGCGAGCCCGTCGAGCCGACCGGCAGGGACGACCCCGAGCGAGGCCTGCTTGGTCGGCAGCCAGTCGAGCACCGCCCGCCAGTCCTCGAGCGGGACGTCCGCATCGAGACCGAGCGGCCGGGCGCAGTCACGCAGGTGGATGCAGTGGTCGGTGAACTGCCCCATCGGGCCGACACCGGGTGCGGGCACCCGCTTCTCGGCGTACGTCCTCAGCAGCCCGGTCAGCTCGGCGACCGGCCGCCGCGCCTGCTCCTCCGCGATCGCGGCGGCGGCCCGGTCGATCGAGCCGCCGGCCAGCAACGTACGCCACAGCAGGCGCCCGATCCCGACCGAGAACGGCATCGCGCTGTGGCCCAGCACCGCCCTCACGGTCCAGGCCGAGCAGAGGCTCTGGGTCTCCAGCTGGGACTCGTCGAGGCTGTCGAAGAAGTCGGCGAGCAGACGGCGGTTGACTGCGGTGCGGGCAGCTACGTCCATGGCTTCACTATGGCAAACAAACCGGTGGCCGAGCAGGGATCCGGTCAGTAGCGTTGAGGACATGCGCAAGTGCATCAACACCTACGACGTCCCGACCCAGCCGGTCCGGGGCGTGGAGTTTGCGCGCATGGAGCCGCGTCAGACGTAGGTGCTCACCGCACCCACCAGGGCCGCTCCGATCGACGAGGAGCGGCCCTTTCCGTGTTCAGCAGCATCACCAGGAGGTGAACGAGATGGAGATCATCACGCTATTCGGAGAGGGTTTCAGCTCCAAGACCTACGAGCTGACGCTGAAGCACCCGACTCCCCGAACCGACGAGTGGGCCTGCGTGGGCGAAGACCCGGAGCTCTTTCATCCCGACGACCTCACCCAGCTCGCCGAGGCCCAGCAGGTCTGCGCGGGCTGCCCGATGAGTCAAACCTGTCTTGATCTCGGCACCGCTCGGCGGGAGTGGGGAGTCTGGGGCGGTGTGCTCTTGGAGAGCGGAAAGCCCCGCCTCCAGCCCAGAATTCCCGGACGCAAGCCCTACAAGCGTAGCCAGGAGGCGATCGAGCGCGCCAGGAGCGTCGCCTGAAAACGACGGCGTGGGAGTCGTCAGGACTCCCACGCCAGGCGCAACCTCAGGCGTTGAGCCCGAGGGCGCGCGTCTCTCCAGCTGCCCCGCGAAGGAACTGGGCAACCGCGGTGTCGGTGAGCTCGTCTAGCCGCTCGGCGGGCACCATCTCCGTGTTGACAAGCATGGTGATGCCGTTGACGGTGGCGTACAGGATGAGTCCGAGTTCTTCCGGCTCGCCGGCTTCGAGGACGTTCTGGGCTTGGCCCTCACGGATCAGTTCGACGATCGGCTCAAACGCCGCCTGGCCAGCGCGTGCGGTGCTCGATGCGCCCTGGTGCTTGGCCGAGTTCATCAACTCCAGCAACGCCGAGTTCTCGGTCGCGAAATGGGCGAACGCGGACACCGCGCTCCGCGTGCGCGCAGCGAATTCTTCGCCCTCTTCCGCCAAGGAACGCCGGATACTCTCACCCAACCGGGCGAAGCCGGCCTCCGCCAACGCGTCGAGCAGCATTTGGCGATCGGCGAAGTGCCTGCGTGGAGCCGCATGGCTGACTCCGACCTCACGAGCCAGGTCTCGCAACGACAGCTGAGCAGCACCGTGGTCGCGCACGCTTCGCTCCGCCGCATCAAGCAGAGCGGTCCGAAGATCCCCGTGGTGATACCGCCGCTCCTCAGACTGAACGTTCATGATGACACGATAGCGACCGATGTAGTCATTGACAACACTGTTGTCACTGACTACATTCATGACCGGCACCGACAACTGAGGAGAAGACACCGCTCATGACCCTGGAATCCGACCGCAGCGAGATCGTCGAACTCTTTGGCCTCTACGCCGACATCGCAGACACGAAGAGCTTCGACGAACTACCCCGCCTCGTCCACACCGACCCGTTCACCGTCGACTTCCAGTCCGTCGCAGGCATTCCGCCGACAGAGACAGCCCTCGACGAATACGTCCACATCCTCCGCGGATCCTTCGATCCGTTCGTCGCGACCCACCATGCCATCACCGGACACGTCATCGATATCGACGGCGACCGCGCGCGAGCTCACGCGCACGTGCGCGCCGAACACTGGGTCCGGGACAACGTCTCCGGCGGCGGATTCAACCGCTGGCTCGTCGTCGGGTTCTACGACAATGAAGCAGTTCGCACCGAGCACGGCTGGCGATTCAGCAAGGTCAAACTCACCGCCGCCTACCAGGAGAACGCGCACTTGCTCGCACAGGCCGTTTGAAGGCTCCATTGGCCACTCAGGTCGCCACGAGACAACCTCAAACGCTCGGCCGAGCGCCGAGAAGTTACTGGCACCTGAATCGGCGCTGACCTGCGAATTTATCCCGCAGGTCAGCGCCGATGAGACCTTCAGACGTTGAACCCGAGGGCGCGCAGCATCTCGCGACCGTCGGGGGTGATCTTGTCGGGGCCCCAGGGCGGCATCCAGACCCAGTTGATGTGCACGTCGCTGGCCATGCCCTCCAAGGCCTGCGAGGTCTGGTCCTGGATGACGTCGGTCAGCGGGCAGGCCGCCGAGGTCAGGGTCATGTCGAGGACCACGTTGGAGTGCTCCTCCACGTGGATCCCGTAGACCAGGCCGAGGTCGACGACGTTGATGCCGAGCTCGGGGTCGACGACATCCTTCATCGCCTCTTCGACGTCCTCGATCTTCAGGCTCGCGCCCTCGACCGTGGACGAACGCATGCCCTGCCACTCCGGGGCTCCGTGCCCGTGGCCCGAGTGGTCGTGGCCTGAGTGGTCGTGGCCCGAGTGGTCGTGCTCGGAGTGATCGTGACCGGCGTGGTCATGACCGGCGTGGTCGTGTGTGCTGTGGTCGGTCTCAGTCATCATTTCTCCTCAGCGAGCGCGTGCTCGTTTGCCTGGGCGGCGGCATCTTTCCAAGCCATCCACGACAGCAGCGCGCACTTGATCCGGGCAGGGAACTTGGCGACGCCGGCGAAGGCGATGCCGTCCTCCAGAATGTCCTCGTCGGGCTCCACCTGGCCCTTGCCCTGCATCAGCCGCAGGAACTCTTCGTGGATGATCAGCGCCTCATCGACCGTCTTGCCGACGACGAGGTCGTTGAGCACGGAGGCCGAGGCCTGCGAGATGGAGCAGCCGAGGGCGTCGTACGAGATGTCCTCGATCTTGCCGCCGTCGACGTGCACCCGCAGGGTGATCTCGTCACCGCAGGTCGGGTTGACGTGGTGAACCTCCGCCTCGAAGGGGTCGCGGAGACCCTTTCCGTGCGGGTTCTTGTAGTGGTCCAGGATGATCTCCTGGTACATGCTCTCGAGGTTCGCGGCAGTCATCACTTGTCCAACTTGAAGAAGCTACGTACGTATTCCAACCCCTCGACCAGCGCGTCGATCTCGGCGGGCGTGGTGTAGAGGTAGGAGGACATCCGGTTGGAGGCCTGTACGCCGAACCGCTGGTGGGCCGGCTTGGCGCAGTGGTGCCCGGCGCGGATGGCGACGCCCTTGGAGTCGAGGACCTGAGCCACGTCGTGCGGGTGCACTCCGTCGAGCTCGAAGGAGATCGCGCCACCGCGCTTGGCCGCGTCGTCCGGGCCGAGCACGCTCACACCGGGCACGCTCGCCAGACGATCCAGCGCATAGGCCGTGATCGCCTGCTCGTGGGCGTGGATGTTCTCCATCCCGATGTGCATCAGGTATTCGAGCGCCGCACCGAGACCGATAGCCTCGGCGATCGGCGGGGTGCCGGCCTCGAACTTGTGCGGGATCGGAGCGTAGGTCGCCTTCTCCATCGTCACGGTCGCGATCATCTCGCCACCGCCGAGGAACGGCGGCAGCGCCTCGAGGGCGGCACGCCGACCCCACAGGACACCGATGCCGGTCGGGCCGACGACCTTGTGGCCGGTGAAGACGAGGAAGTCAGGACGCTCCTCCTCCGCCATCGACGCCAGGTCGATCGGGAGCACCGGTGCGGCCTGGGCAGCGTCGATGACGACCAGCGCACCGACCTCGTGGGCCTTCCGGGTGATCTCGGCGACCGGGTTGATGGTGCCGAGCATGTTGGAGACCCAGGTCAGCGCCACGATCTTGGTCGCCGGGGTGATCAGCTCGTCGATGTTCGACAGGTCGAGCTCACCGGAGTCGGTCAGCCCGAACCACTTCAACGACGCACCGGACCGCTGCGTGGCGAGCTGCCACGGAACGATGTTCGAGTGGTGCTCCATCTCGGTGGTCACGACCACGTCACCGGGGCTCAGCGGCACCGTGTTGGCGACGAGGTTGAGGCCCTCGGAGGCGTTCTTGGTGAAGATCACCTCGTCGCGCTCGGGCGCGCCGAGGAAGCGCGCGACGGTGTCGCGCGCCCCCTCGAACGCCTCGGTCGCCTCAGCGCCCAGGTGGTGCATCGCCCGGGCGATGTTGGCGTTGTGCCGCTCCAGGTGGTCGACCATGGTGTCGATCACGATCTGCGGCTTCTGCGAGGTGTTGGCGCTGTCGAGGTAGACCAACGGGGTCTCGCCGCCGTCGAAGGTGCGCTCCAGGATCGGGAAGTCCTTGCGGACCAGATCCAGGTCGGGCAGCAGACCCTTCATGTCAGACCGCCGCGCTCGTGAACCGCTCGTAGCCGCTGGCCTCGAGCTCCTCGGCGAGGTCCGGCCCACCCGACTCCGCGATCCGGCCGGCCACGAAGACGTGCACGTGGTCAGGCTTGATGTAGCGCAGGATGCGGGTGTAGTGGGTGATCAGCAGGACCGACTTGCCGTCGCGGGCGCGGAAGTCGTTGATGCCGTCGGAGACCACCTTGAGCGCGTCGATGTCGAGACCGGAGTCGATCTCGTCGAGCAGCGCGAAGGCCGGGTCGAGGATGTCGAGCTGGGCGATCTCGTGGCGCTTCTTCTCGCCACCGGAGAAGCCCTCGTTGACGGAGCGCTGCGAGAAGGTCGGGTCCAGGTGCATCTTGTCCATCGCACCGTTGACGTCCTTGACCCACGTACGCAGCTTGGGAGCCTCGCCGTCCAGCGCCGTCTTCGCGGTGCGCAGGAAGTTGACGACGCTCACGCCGGGGACCTCGACGGGGTACTGCATCGCCAGGAAGAGACCCGCCTTGGCGCGCTCGTCGACAGACATCTCCAGGACGTCCTCACCGTCGAGGGTGACGGTGCCGCCGGTGACGGTGTACTTCGGGTGGCCGGCGATCGAGTAGGCAAGGGTGGACTTGCCCGAGCCGTTGGGGCCCATGATCGCGTGGGTCTCGCCGGAGTTGATGGTCAGCGTGACGCCCTTGAGGATCTCCTTCGGGCCGTCCTCGGTCTCCACCGAGACCGTGAGGTCCTTGATCTCAAGCGTGCTCATACGTTGTCCTTCGTGATCAGAGTGTTGATGTTCTTGGCGAGCTCGGCCTCGACCGTGCTCGTCAGCTTCTCCTCGAGCTCGGGGACGCCGATCTGGCGGATGAGGTCGTTGAAGAAGCCGTGCACGACCAGGCGCTTGGCCTCGGTCTCGGCGATGCCGCGGCTCTGCAGGTAGAAAAGCTGCTCGTCGTCGAACCGGCCGATCGCCGACGCGTGGCCCGCGCCCTCGATCTCGCCGGTCTCGATCTCCAGGTTGGGCACGGAGTCGGCCCAGGCACCGTCGGTGAGGATGAGGTTGCGGTTCTCCTCGTACGTCTCGATGCCTTCGGCCTCCTTGCGGATCAGCACGTTGCCGATCCAGACCGCGTGGGCCTTCTCGCCCTGCAGCGCGCCCTTGTAGACCACGTTGGACTTGGTCTTCGGGGCGGTGTGGTCGACGAAGAGACGGTGCTCGATGTGCTGGCCGGCGTCGGCAAAGTAGAGGCCGAGCGCCTCCACGGAGCCGCCGGGGCCGGCGTACTCGGCGGTGAAGTCGTGGCGCACGACGTCGCCACCGAAGCTCACCGAGACGTGCTTCAGGTTGGCGTCGCGTCCGACCTTGGCGTGCTGGGTGGAGAGGTGGACGGCGTCGTCCGCCCAGTCCTGGACGGAGACGACGGTCAGGTCGGCACCGTCCTCGACGACGATCTCGATGTTGTCGGCGACGACGGCAGAGCCCTCGAAGACCAGCACGACGGTCGCCTTGGCGAACTTCTCCGCGACGATCACCGCGTGACCGGCGCCGGCGGTCGCCGAGCCGGTGCCGTGGTGACGGATCACGGTCGCGCCCTCGATGACGGTGTCGGTCGGGATGCGCACGACGGTGGCACCGGTCGACGCCGCCCAGGCCCGCGCCGAGACGCGGTCGGTCGGGACCAGACCCGAGGAGCCGCGTACGGCGTCGTCGGCCGCCACGGTCTCGACGCTCACTCCGGCGGCAGCCTCGACGTCGACCTTCGTCGCACCGTCAGCGAAGGGCGCCGAGTCGTGGATGCCCTTGAGGCGCTTGAGCGGGGTGAACCGCCAGATCTCCTCGCGACCCTTCGGCACCTCGTGGGCGTCGACGTCGAAAGAGCCTTCGGGGTGGAGGTGGGACTCGACCTTGCCGAGCTCCAGGGCCTCCTGTACAGCTGCGGTCATCAGCCGACCGCTCCTTCCATCTGCAGTTCGATCAGGCGGTTCAGCTCGAGGGCGTACTCCATCGGGAGCTCCTTGGCGATCGGCTCGACGAAGCCGCGCACGATCATCGCCATCGCCTCGTCCTCGGCCATGCCGCGGGACATCAGGTAGAACAGCTGGTCGGCGGAGACCTTCGAGACCGAGGCCTCGTGACCCATCGAGACGTCGTCCTCGCGGATGTCGACGTAGGGGTAGGTGTCCGAACGGGAGATCTGGTCGACCAGGAGCGCGTCGCACAGGACGTTGGACTTCGAGCCGTGAGCGCCCTCGTTGATCTGGACCAGGCCCCGGTAGGAGGTCCGGCCGCCACCGCGAGCAACGCTCTTCGACAGGATCGAGGAGGAGGTGTTCGGCGCGGCGTGGACCATCTTGGCGCCCGCGTCCTGGTGCTGACCCTCGCCGGCGAAGGCGATGGAGAGCGTCTCACCCTTGGAGTGCTCGCCCATCAGGTAGACGGCCGGGTACTTCATGGTCACCTTGGAGCCGATGTTGCCGTCGACCCACTCCATGGTCGCGCCCTCGTCGCAGACGGCGCGCTTGGTGACGAGGTTGTAGACGTTGTTCGACCAGTTCTGAATCGTCGTGTAGCGAACGCGGGCGTTCTTCTTCACGATGATCTCGACGACCGCGGAGTGCAGCGAGTCGGACTGGTAGATCGGCGCGGTGCAGCCCTCGACGTAGTGAACGTAGGAGTCCTCGTCGGCGATGATCAGGGTGCGCTCGAACTGGCCCATGTTCTCGGTGTTGATCCGGAAGTAGGCCTGCAGCGGGATGTCGACGTGGACGCCCTTGGGCACGTAGATGAACGAGCCACCCGACCACACCGCGGTGTTCAGCGCGGAGAACTTGTTGTCGCCGACCGGGATCACCGTGCCGAAGTACTCCTGGAAGAGCTCCGGGTGCTCCTTGAGCGCGGTGTCGGTGTCGAGGAAGAGCACGCCCTTCTCCTCGAGGTCCTCGCGGATCGAGTGGTAGACGACCTCGGACTCGTACTGCGCGGCGACACCGGCGACCAGGCGCTGCTTCTCCGCCTCGGGGATGCCGAGCCGGTCGTAGGTGTTCTTGATGTCCTCGGGGAGGTCCTCCCACGAGGTCGCCTGCTTCTCCGACGAACGCACGAAGTACTTGATGTTGTCGAAGTCGATCTCCGAGAGGTCGGAGCCCCACGTGGGCATCGGCTTGCGGCCGAAGAGCTTGAGGCCCTTCAGGCGCATGTCGAGCATCCACTGCGGCTCGGACTTCTTGCCGGAGATGTCGCGGACGATGGCGTCGTTGAGACCGCGCTGTGCCGTAGCACCGGCGACGTCCGAGTCGGCCCAGCCGAACTCGTACTTGCCAATGCCCTTCAGCTCAGGGTTGAGCTCCTCGATGGAGGTCATGTCGTGACCTGCTCCTTCTTCTTCGAAACTTCGCCGGGACCGGAGGATCCAGGAGGGATGTGCGTCGTGCAGACACCGTCGCCGTGGGCGATGGTGGCCAAGCGTTGTACGTGGGTGCCGAGCAGCTTCGCGATGGCCTCTGTCTCCGCCTCGCAGAGCTCGGGGAACTCCTGGGCGACGTGAGCCACCGGACAGTGCTGCTGGCACAGCTGCTCACCGGCGTCGTGCCCGTTGATCAGCGGCAGCTCCCTGACGGAGGCGGCGTAGCCGTTGGCGGTGAACACGTTCGCGAGCACCTCGGCGGGGCTGAGATCCGTCTCGCTGGCGGCGATCCGATCCAGTCCCTGCTTGATGAACGCCGCGCGACGCTCCGCGAATTCCCGCACGGCCTCCTCGCCCGCCACCTCGGAGAGGAACCGCAGCGCCTCGACCGCCAGGTCGTCGTACTTCTTCTCGAAGCCGTCCCTACCCTGGTCGGTGAGCGCGAAGAGCTTGGCCGGCCGGCCCCGCCCCCGCGTGGAAGCGATGCGCTGCTCACGCTGCTCCACCGCGTCCTCCTCGGCGAGGGCGTCCAGGTGGCGCCTGACCGCGGCCGGCGTCAGGTCGAGCCGCTTCGCCAGCGCCGCAGCGGTCTGCGGACCGTCGACGAGCAGCGAGCGAGCGACCCGCTGACGGGTGCTCTCCTCGTTGGTCTCTGCGGGCTGCAGAGTGCTCTCGTCGAATTTCACAACACCATTGTGACGTTATTCCCCGACGTGATTCAACGAAGGCAACCCTTACTTGCCGCTCGACACACGCCGGAGGTCGCGAAATGTCACTCGGCGACGTCCGTCTTTCGCCGCATCAGAGCCCGTACGTCGACCTCGACCGATCCGTATTCGCCTACCGTCACGGTGCCTCCAGGGGTGTCGTCGTCGAGCATGAGCAACGACACCCACTCACCGTCGACCAGTTCGAAGACCTCCAGCCGACGCTGCCGTGGGTCGAGGATCCAGTACTGCCCGATCCCGGCGGTCGCATATTCGTGCGACTTGGTCACATAGTCGTGGCCCTGTGTGCTCGGCGAGATGACCTCGGCCACCAGCACTGGAGGATCGACGATGGTGCCACCCTCCGGCTCATGGTCGACCAGGGCCACATCAGGCAATCGGACGCGGCTTCCAGGAAGCTGCAGGAACGACTCCGTGGCGACAAAGAGGTCGGGAAACGCGACGTCGAACAGCACCGCCAGCTTCGCCTGGCCCCGGCCGTGGTCGTACGTCGGCGGGCTCATCGGCCACACCGCCCACCCGTTGGCCCACTCGGCCCGCAACTCCTCGGGGAGCACCTGCCATTCCGCGTACGACATCCGTTCCCGGTGCATGCCGACCGTCGACGGCTCGAACTCGACCGATGACATGACACCTCCATCGCGTGCGTACCCACTATCAACTCCACCCATGATGCCTTGTTCACCGAGCCGAAGAAATGGGCCCACCACGGGCGCCGCCGGAGATCCTCACCACCCGCGCCAGCCCATGAGGTCGTCGGGGATGTCAAGCCTCGGCTGCTCGACGACCCACTCGCGGAACCTGTCGATCTCGTTCTGGTAGGCAAGCGGCGGGTAAGTGCTCCAGCCCTTCACCCCCGGCCAGAGCATCTCTACCTCGACCTGGTTGTCGCGGACCGTGATCGCGTAGAGCTCGCGGTTGTCGCGGCGCGATCCCACGACCATGCCGTTGAGGACGTGATCGCAGGTGAAGGCCTCGAATCCCGCTCGCCCCTCCGCCTTCGCCCCTGACACGAGGAACGTCGCCATGACGTACTTCAACCACGGGATCATGTGATTGGCCTTGTCACCTCCGTCGTAGCTGAGGCAGCAGCCGGTCGGGCACGACGTCCAGTTCGACCAGCCGTTTGGGGCCATCCCGAGAAGCTCAGCCCGAGCCGCGTCCTGGTCACCAACACTTCTCAATCCGGTGACGCTTCGATCCAGGAATATGGAGCCGGAGATCCTGTCGACCAGCGCCCGCTCGCTCTCGTTGAGCGCAGGAAGCACCTGTAGGTATCCGATGAAGTCTGTCTGATATCCCATGGACGACACTCTCGGCACCGGCCAAGGGCCGGGCAACGGCGATCTTCGGACCTGTGGAAAACCGCGTCGCGAACAACGCCTGTGGATGGACAACGGCGTCTCTTGGCCAGCGGCGTACGTCCGGTGTCACCGGTTTACGCCCACCAGTCCCCTCAGCTCCCCGGCGACGGCAGCACGTATGCCGTCGTCTCGCCGTCCTCGCTCGCCGCGTCGGCGCTGGCTACCAGTAGCAGGTCACCGACCCTCGTCACCGTCGCGGGACCGACCCCGATGGCGCCGAGGACGTCGTCCGAGCCATCATCGAGATCACGCCGGATCAGGCGATAGCCGTCCCCGGACCGGGTGTCACGACCGACGTAGACGCCCTTCTCGTCGGCTCCCAGGAACGTGTCGCCGGCTTCGCTCGCCCGGCTCCACTCTTCGGTCCCCGAGCTCAGGTCCCACGCTCGAACGGCGCCATCGGCGGCAGCGTCTGATCCGGACAGCTCATCGTCGTAGGCGCCGACGATCCGGTCTCCCACGACCTCGGCCAGCCCGAGGGTCGGCGTCGCGGCGGGAGCGTCCACGGACCGGCCGACGACCTTCCCCATCTGACCGGTGCGTGAGTCGACCGTGCGAATGCCTTGGGCTCCCTCGATCCAGACGTCGGCGACGATCGGATCGGCGGCATAGACCGCACCCACGTGCGGACGGTCGCCGGAGGCGGTCCACAGGCGTTTGCCGGTGTCGACGTCGAAGCCGCTGATGCCGTCCGATTCGGGAACCAGAGCGGTGGGACCGGTAGTCGCCACCCGACATCCGAACGCGCCCAGCTCGCCTGCGCCCTGACGAGCCCGCAGCGGCTCCAGCGGGTCGCCCGTCGTCGCGTCCCAGCGTTCGACCGCGCACTCGGTCGTGGCCGACACGGTCTCCTCGGTCAGCCCGACCATGCCGCCACCCTCGGATCGTCCGCCGATCGACTTGAACGTCGCCGACCACAAGGCGTCTCCGTCGGCGGTGTCGACGACCGTGACCCGGTCACAGCCGTGCATGCCCGAGGGATGGTCACGCACAGCGACGAGCCCGGCGTCGTTCACCGGCGAGATCTCGCACACGTTCTCCTCGAGGGGCAGGTGCCAGGCTTCCTTGCCGTCGGCGAGACGGACGGCTTCGATCCGGGAGGAGTCGATGTTGGCGTAGATCCACAGGTCATCGGTTGCGGTCCAGGAGCCCGCCGACGGGAACTCGCTCTCCGGACCGCCTGATCGAGACCACTTCTCAGCCACCGAACCCGACCCGTCCGTCTCGCCGCAACCGACGAGCAACGTGCTGACCACCACGACCGTCGCCAGGAACGCCTGCTGAGATTTCATGGGCATTTACGTTAGAGCCCCTCACGACCCGGTGGTCGGGTTTCCGAAGGAGCCGTCCGATGGTTGTGAAGCTGAGAGTGACCTAAAGGCCGCGCTCAGCTTCACAACCTCAGCCCTTCACGCAGAGCAGGGTGCGGAGTCGCGCCTCGACAGAGACCAGGTCGGTCTGCGCCTCGATGACGCTCTCCAGCGACTTGTACGCCCCGGGGATCTCGTCGACGACGCCGGCGTCCTTGCGGCACTCGACGCCCTCGGTCTGGCGAGCCAGGTCGTCGACGCTGAAGGTCTTCTTCGCCTTCGTACGCGACATCTTCCGGCCTGCTCCGTGGGACGCGGAGCAGTAGGACGCCTCGTTGCCGAGGCCGCGGACCACATACGAACCGGTGCCCATCGACCCCGGGATCAGGCCGAACTCGTCGGACTTGGCCGAGATCGCGCCCTTGCGGGTGACCACCAGGTCGACGCCGTCGTACGTCTCCCGGGCGACGTAGTTGTGGTGGGCATTGACCTCACGGCCCCACACCACCGACGGGAAGAAACGCGCGAAGACGCCCTTGACGGTGGCCATCATGATCCGCCGGTTGAGCTTGGCGTAGTCCTGAGCCCAGTAGAGGTCGTGCAGGTAGGCGTCCATCTCCGCGGTGCCGGCCAGGAAGACCGCCAGGTCGCGGTCGGGCAGGCCGAGGTTGTGGTCGAGCCCCTTGGCCGCGTAGATGTGCCGCTCGGCGATCTCCTTGCCGATGTTGCGGGATCCGCTGTGCAGCATCAGCCACACGATGCCGTCGTCGTCCGACGTCACCTCGATGAAATGGTTGCCGCCGCCGAGCGAGCCGCACTGCGCGATCGCACGCTTGTGCCGGTCCTCGAGCCGCGGCGCCCGCAGCTCCTCGAAGCCGCCGAAGAGCTTGTCGAAGGCGACCTTCAGCTTCAGGTCCCTGCGCACCACCCGGGCCTGGCCATCGTTGGCCTGGAACCCGACCGGGACCGCCTCCTCGATCGCCGAGCGCAGCGCGCCGAGGTCGTCGGGCAGGTCGCTCGTCATGACGGAGGTCTTGACCGCCATCATCCCGCAGCCGATGTCGACGCCGACCGCGCTCGGCGAGACTGCGTCCTTCATCGCGACGACGGACCCGACCGTGGCGCCCTTGCCGAGATGTACGTCGGGCATCACCCGGACGCCGTGCACCCACGGCAGCTTGGAGATGTTGCGCAGCTGGTCCTGAGCAGCGTGCTCGACCTCATTCGGCCGGGCCCACATCAGGGTCTCGGCCTTGGCGCCGGCCAGGGCGATCGGGAAATCGTTGGTCATCTTCTCTCCTCGAGTAGTGGCCGGAGATGCGGAAGGGCCGCTCCGGCCGGGTTCTGTTCGGCGGGAGCGGCCCTTCGACGGGGTGCGCTGTGGCTCAGCGCGTCGGCGGCTCCTGGCCGATGCGGTCCGAGCGGAGGTCGGACGGCAGGCAGGCAGCGCTCGCCAGGCGGGGGTTCCCGGCGGCGGAGCGGATCTCGACCGACCTGCGCATGCTCATCTCCTCGTCGCGTGTTGCTGAAGCAGAAACGGTAGTCAGCGGCGTACGTCTGGTGCCACTGGTTTATGTGAGGCGTGCGGGGAAGCCGCCGGTGGCGACCGGGCCCCAGCGCTGCGGGGTGATCCGGAGGAGCGACTTATCCTGATCGACCATCGCCTGGCGGTACTCGTCCCAGTCGGAGTGCTCGCCGGAGATGTTGCGGAAGTAGGTGACGAACGCGTCGAGCACCGCCTCCCCCGCCGTTGCGTCGAGCACCTCGGCCTCGCCGTCGACCTGGACCCAGGCGCCGTTCCACTCCTCGGAGAGGACCAGGACGCTGACCTGCGGACGACTGCGGGCGTTGCGGGTCTTGGCCCGCTCCGGGTAGGTCGCGATCACGATCCGGCCGTCGTCGTCGACGCCGCCGGTAACCGGGGAGAGCTGCGGGGATCCGTCGGACCGGCTGGTCACCAGGACCATCTGGTGCCGGGGGCGCACGAACTCCAGCAGCCCCTCGAGATCAACGGTCGTGTTCGTCGCGATCGTGCGTGCCATGGTCCACAGCCTGCCAGGCGAACCCGTCCGGGTCGATGAAGGCCTCGCCGCCACCTCCGAGAGCGATGCCGTACGCCGCAGACGGGTCGAGCGCGACGCCGGTCTCCTTCTCCAGCGCGTGCCGGGGATAGATCGCGAGCTGGACCGCACCAGGAGCGGCCTCGAACTCGGCGTACTTGCCGCCGAAGCTCCGCTTCACCCCGAGCCCCCGCTCGGCGTAGAACCTCTTGCTCGCCTTGACGTCGGCGACACCGAGGAGCAGGACGATGTCGTCGATCTCCCGGGTGGCGGCCCCGCGGTCCTTCTTCGCCGAGGTCGCGATCTTCCAGATCGAGCCGTCGGGGGCCTGGACGATGCCGCCGTAGCCCCAGAAGGACTTCTCGACCGGCTTCAGGGAGACGGCGCCGGCCGCGAGCGCCGAGTCGACGAGGCTGTCGACCGTCGAGGGCTGGCCGACGACGAGGGAGAGCGTGAACGGCCGGCCGGTGCCGGTTCCCGGACCCTGGCGTACGGAGATCTGGTCGGTGAGGCCGAAGGCCTTGTCATAGAACGCCCGGGCGTCCGTGGGGTCTGCTGCGTCGAGGGTGATGGTCCGAAGTGTGAACATGTCTCGACCTTAGGAATCCCGGGGCTTGGGGGCTTCTCGATTCCTGACCGCCTTGCTTGTTGACCTTCTGAGCAGAAATTGTTTCTGAGACACCGCGTCATAGGACTAGGGGCATCGCGTCTCATCCCCGCGTTGGCCGTCCTTCGGTGGGAGTTGGGCGGCCAACGTCCTTATAGACACCTAAGAATCCGCGAGTGCACAGGCACGCGATTGGGCTGGTGGCGTGGGCCTTCTTAGACTGCCGCCGTGGAATCTTCCGTCGCCAGGCCCGCTGTCGAGGTACGCGACCTGCGCATGACCTACGGCGACAAGGCAGCCGTCGACGGGCTCTCGTTGAGCGTCGCGTCCGGCTCGATCACGGCAGTCCTCGGGCCCAACGGCGCCGGGAAGACGACGACGCTGGAGACCTGCGAGGGCTATCGGCGCCCCCAGCAGGGGACGGTGCGGGTGCTCGGGCTCGACCCGATCGCCGACCGCAAGCGGCTGCTCCCCCGGATCGGGGTGATGCTGCAGGGGCAGGGCGCCTGGAGCGGCGTACGCGCCATGGAGATGCTCAAGCACATCGCACGGCTCCACGCGCACCCGCTCGACGTCGACTACCTTGCCGAGCGCCTCGGGCTGGGCGAGTGCGGCCGCACCCCCTACCGACGGCTCTCCGGTGGCCAGCAGCAGCGGCTCGGGCTCGCGATGGCCCTGGTGGGCCGCCCGGAGCTGGTCTTCGTGGACGAGCCGACGGCGGGGATGGACCCGCAGGGGCGGCGTACGACCTGGGAGCTGCTCCGCGAGCTCCGCGCCGACGGCGTCACCGTCGTGCTCACCACCCATTACCTGGAGGAGGCCGAGGAGCTGGCCGACCAGGTGCACATCATCGACCGCGGGCGGATGATCGCCTCGGGGACTCCTCTCGAGCTCACCCGAGGCCCAGGAAATGGGATGAGTGCGACGGCGACCGTGCGGCTGGTGGTGACCAAGCCGTTCCCGCCCGGTGCCCGTGAGTCCCTGCGCAAGGCGCTCGGCGAGGACACCGAGGTCACCCTGCTCGACGAGCGTTCGATGCGGGTCACCGGTAGGGCCGACCCGACCACGCTCGCCAAGGTGAGCCGCTGGTGCGAGGAGAACGACGTCCTCCCGGAGTCGCTGACCCTGGGACGCAGGAGCCTCGAGGACGTCTTCCTCGACCTCACCGGCGGGATCGCTCTCACGGACGGGGTCGAGCATGTCTGAGGTGACCACGGGGACCTTCACCCCAAAGCCCGGCACCGCCCCGATCACCCGTCAGGTGGTCGCCCAGGCGCTGATGGAGGCCAAGCTGATGCTCCGCAACGGCGAGCAGCTCCTGCTCGCTGTCGTGATCCCGGTGATGGTGCTGATCGGTGGCGTCACCGCCGGCAACGCGATCGACCTCGATCTCGGCACCGACCAGTCGCTGGTCGATCTCCTCACCCCTGGCGTCCTCGCCCTGGCGATCATGTCGACCTCCTTCACCAGCCTCGCGATCGCGACCGGCTTCGAGCGGCGCTACGGCGTGATCAAGCGGCTCGGTGCCTCACCGCTCCCCCGGATCGGCCTGCTCGCCGGCAAGGTGCTCGCGCTCGGCTGCGTACAGCTCGTGCAGCTCTTCGTGATCGGCGCCGTCGGCCAGCTCCTCGGCTGGACTCCGGCCGCCGGGTTCGGCACGGTCCTCGCCTTCTTCCTCGCCATCGCGACGGGCACGCTGGCCTTCGCCTCGCTCGGGCTCTTCGTCGCCGGCGTGCTGCGTGCCGAGGCGACCCTGGCGGCGGCCAACCTCATCTACCTGCTTCTCCTCGCCGGCGGTGCCGTGGTGCTGCCGCTGACCGCCTACGGCGCCTTCGGCGACGTCGCCCGCTGGCTGCCCTCGGGCGCGCTGGGTGAGGCGGTACGCACCGCCTTCCTCGACGGCGTCCCCGCCTGGCGAGACCTCGGCGTGCTCCTGATCTGGGCCCTCCTCGGTTCCACCCTCACAGCTAGGACCTTCAAGTGGGAATGACCACCACCGAACCCTCCACAGGCCCGGCTCGCTCGGCCAAGGACAAGGTCGTCGCCTGGCTCCGTGCCCATGCGTTCGGGCTCGCGATCGCCAACCTGGTGGCCAACATCGGGATCGTGGTGACCGGTGCGGTGGTCCGGCTGACCGGGTCCGGCCTCGGCTGCCCCACCTGGCCCAAGTGCACCGAGGAGTCCTACGTGGCTCACGAGGCGCTCGGAATCAACGGCGTGATCGAGTTCGGCAACCGGATGCTGACCTACGTCCTGGCCGCGATCGCCATCACGGTCGTCCTCGCCGTCTGGAACCGCCGTGGGGTGATCCGCAACCTGGCGATCATCATCGCCTGCGGCGTACCGTTCCAGGGGGTCATCGGCGGGATCACGGTGCTCACCGATCTCAACCCGTACGTCGTCGCCCTCCACCTGCTGCTGTCGATGGCGATGGTCGGACTGTGCGTCTGGCTGCTCGACGAGCTCCGCTCCCCCGTGCGTGACGCGGCGCCGCGCGCCGTGCGCGTGGCCTCGTTGGTCACCTTCGCCCTCGGTTGGGTCACACTCTGGCTCGGCACAGTAGTGACCGGCTCCGGCCCGCACTCCGGCGACCTCGAGTCCCGCCGCACCGGCCTCGACCCGGCGCTGATGTCCCACATCCACGCCTACGTCGTCTACGGGCTCGTCGCCGCGACCCTGGTCACCCTCTGGCTCGGCCGCAAGCACGCGTACGTCCGGCGGGTCACGATCGTGCTGCTGGTCATCGAGCTCGCCCAGGGCCTGATCGGCTGGGTGCAGTACCTCACCGACCTCCCCGTCGTCCTGGTCGGCTTCCACATGCTCGGCGCGGCCCTCATCTCCGCCGGCATCGCCCGGGTCGTGGTCTCCACCCGCGCCCACACCTGACGATCAGGTCAGCGGCGAAGCGCTTGTCGGCCGGCAGCAACCAGCGCGACGAAGACGAGCACCGCCTCGGGACCACCGTCGTCCCATGTCGACTCCTGATCCTCGTACGCCCCGATCCAGTCGCCCGACAGCAGCAACACCCAGGCGCCGACCATCAACGCGCAGCCGAACAAGAGGACCGCCAGCAGCACCGACTCCAGCCCGCGCTCCACAGCAGGTCGCTCACCGGCGGAGCGCCAGCCGACCAGCGCAAGCAGGACGAGCAGGACACCCGCTGTGACCGGAAGCCACTGGTAATAGGGCACAGCGTGATCCGCTGCATCGGGAACCAGAGCGATCCTGAACCCCGCCGACACCACCATCACTCCGGTGAGGCCGGCACAGACCCGTGCCACCGACGGAGTGTCCAGCAGCACCAGTGTGAGCACCCCTCCCGGCAGACAAGTCGCTGCCAGCACCGGCGCCCAGTAGCGCAGCTCGTCGGGAAACGGGCGATACCCCGCTCCGCCGGCTGCCTCGCTTCCCAGCGACAACGCCAGCAGCAACCAGATCAGGCCCACCGCGACGGCGAACCACGCCAGCGCCGCCACCGCGAGGCGGACGGCCCGCGACCACACGGACCAGCGCTCTTTCGAGGTCAGCGGATGAGCGGGTCGACCGCGAGTGCGACGAAGAGCAGGCTCAGGTAGAGGTTGCTCGAGTGGAAGAGCTGCATCGGGCGGATCTTGGTGAGGTCCTCGGTGCCCTTGGCACGCGCGTGCAGCTGGTGGGCCTGGACGAGGAAGACGGCGCCGAGTGCGATGGCCGCGACCGGGTAGAGCCAGCCCGTGGAGGCCAGCGGCCACATCAGCAGCGAGGTCGCAACCATGACCCAGGAGTACGCCACGATCTGACCGCCCACGTGGCGGGCGGACTTGACCACCGGCAGCATCGGCACGTCGACCTGCGCGTAGTCCTCGCGGTAGCGCAGCGCCAGCGCCCAGGTGTGCGGCGGGGTCCAGAAGAAGACGACCATGAACAGGATCAGCGGTTCCCAGGAGACCTGGTTGGTGACCGCGGTCCAGCCGATCAGGGTCGGGAAGCAGCCCGCGATGCCGCCCCAGACGATGTTCTGGGTGGTGCGCCGCTTGAGGAGCATCGTGTAGACGAAGACGTAGAACGCGTTCGCGGCCAGCGACAGGCCCGCGGAGAGCCAGTTGACGAAGAACCCGAGCACGACGACCGACAGGACGGCGAGCACCGACCCGAAGATCAGGGCCGCGCGCGGAGTGACCACGTGCCGCGGCAGAGCCCGGCGCCGCGTACGCCTCATCTGCTCGTCGATGTCGCGGTCGTAGACGCAGTTGAAGACCGAGGCCGAACCGGCCGAGAAGATCCCACCGACGACCGTGGCAGCGACCAGACCGACGCCCGGGACACCCTGGGCGGCGAAGAACATCACCGGCACCGTGGTCAGCAGCAGCAGCTCGATCACGCGCGGCTTCGTCAAGGAGACGTACGCCGAGATGACATCGCGCATTGACGCGCGGTCGCTACGCTGGTCGAGGTCGGGGACCGGCTGTTCGACGTGCGTCACTGAGAAGATCCTTCTCGATCGGGTTGAGGCGTCACATGCGGCTCACAGCGGCAGTTCACAGCATGCGGCTCGCAGTCTAACCCGGGTCGTGAGTAGGCTCGGATTCGGCAGCCCCCACGGCCAGCCCAAGAACATCCCACAGTGGACTCTACGATTTTGAAAAGGCACCTCGTGAGCACCAAACCTGTACTCGAGTGGACCGATCTGGACAGCAAGGCCGTGGACACCGTCCGTGTTCTGGCCATGGACTCCGTGCAGAAGGTCGGCAACGGCCACCCTGGCACCGCGATGAGCCTGGCCCCGGCGGCGTACCTGCTCTTCCAGAAGGTGATGAAGCACAACCCCGCCGACACCGACTGGCTCGGCCGTGACCGGTTCGTCCTCTCCGTCGGCCACTCCAGCATCACCCTCTACATCCAGCTCTACCTCGGTGGCTTCGGTCTCGAGCTCGGCGACCTGGAGAGCCTGCGCACGTTCGGCTCGCTCACCCCGGGCCACCCCGAGCGCGGCCACACCCGCGGCGTCGAGGTGACCACCGGCCCGTTGGGCCAGGGCGTCGCCAACGCCGTCGGCATCGCGATGGCCCAGCGCCGGCTGCGCGGCCTGCTCGACCCGGACACCCCGGCCGACCAGCCGAGCCCGTTCGACCACAAGACCTACGTCCTGGCCAGCGACGGCGACCTGCAGGAGGGCGTCAGCAGCGAGGCGAGCTCGATCGCCGGCACCCAGAAGCTCGGCAACCTCACGATGATCTACGACGCCAACCGGATCTCGATCGAGGGCGACACCAACGTCGCGTTCACCGAGGACGTCGCCGCTCGCTACGAGGCGTACGGCTGGCACGTGCAGGTCGTCGACTGGACCAACGACGGAACCGACTACAAGGAGGACGTGCCGGAGCTGTTCTCCGCGATCAACGCGGCCTCCGAGGTCACCGACAAGCCGTCGCTGATCGTGCTGCGCACCGTCATCGCCTGGCCCGCGCCCAACGCCCAGAACACCGGAGCCTCCCACGGCTCGGCTCTCGGCGAGGAAGAGGTCGCCGCGACCAAGAAGCTCATGGGCTTCGACCCGGCCAAGACCTTCGACGTCGACCCCGACGTGCTCGCCCACACCCGCAAGCTCATCGAGCGCGGAGAAGAGGCCGAGGAGGCCTGGCGCGCCGAGGAGGCTGCCTGGGCCAAGGCCAACCCGGAGGGCGCGAAGCTGCTGGCGCGTCTCCAGGCAGGCGAGCTCCCCGAGGGCATCGAGGACGCTCTCCCGGTCTTCGAGGCCGACGCCAAGGGCATCGCCACCCGGGCCGCCTCCGGCAAGGTGATCAACGCCCTCGCGCCGGTGCTGCCCGAGCTGTGGGGCGGCTCGGCCGACCTCGCCGGCTCCAACAACACCACCATCTCGGACGCGCCCAGCTTCGTCCCGGAGGACCGCTCCACCGGTGAGTGGAAGGCCGACCCGTACGCCGGCCGCGTGCTCCACTTCGGCATCCGCGAGCACGGCATGGGCGCGATCCTCAACGGCATCGTGGCCCACTCCCCGACCAGGGTCTTCGGCGGCACGTTCTTCCAGTTCTCCGACTACATGCGCGGCGCCGTGCGCGTCGGGGCACTGTCCGAGCTGCCCGTGATCCACGTCTGGACCCATGACTCCATCGGCCTGGGCGAGGACGGCCCGACCCACCAACCGGTCGAGCACCTCGCCGCGGTCCGGGCCATGCCGGGCCTCGACGTCATCCGTCCCGCCGACGCCAACGAGACCGCTGCCGCATGGCTCGAGGTGCTCAAGCACAACGACCGCCCTTCGGCGCTCGTTCTGACTCGCCAGGCGCTGCCGACCTTCCCGCGAGGGAAGGAGGGCTACGCGACCACCGAGGGCGTGGCGAACGGTGGCTACGTGCTCCTCGACTCCCCCACCGACAACGTCGACGTCGTGCTGCTCGGCACCGGCTCCGAGGTGCAGTACGCGGTCGCTGCCCGCGAGGAGCTCGCGAAGGAGGGCATCGGCGCCCGCGTCGTCTCGCTGCCCTGCCTGGAGTGGTTCGAGGCCCAGGACCAGAACTACCGCGACTCGGTGATCCCGCCCAGCGTCAAGGCCCGAGTCAGCGTCGAGGCCGGCGTGAAGCAGGGCTGGCGGGAGTACGTCGGCGACGCCGGCCGGATCGTATCGCTCGAGCACTTCGGCGCCTCGGCGTCCGGAGCGCTGCTGTTCAAGGAGTACGGCTTCACTCCTGAGGCGGTCGTCACCGCCGCCAAGGAGAGCCTTGCCGCCATCAACAAGGGAGCATGAACATGTCTGATCGTCTCAAGGCGCTGGCCGACGCCGGCGTGTCCATCTGGCTCGACGACCTCTCCCGGGAGCGGATCGAGACCGGCAACCTCTCCGATCTCGTCAAGGAGAAGTCCGTCGTCGGGGTGACCACCAACCCGACCATCTTCGCCGCTGCGATCGCCGACGGCGAACGCTACGACGCGCAGCTGCGCTCGCTGGTCGCCGAGGACAAGTCCGTCGACGAGATCATCTTCGCCCTCACCACCGAGGACGTACGCAACGCCTGCGACATCCTCGCTCCCGTCGCCGAGGCCACCAAGGACGACGGCCGCGTCTCGATCGAGGTCGAGCCCACCCTGGCCAACGACACCGACGCGACCATCGCCTCGGCGAAGGCCCTCTGGGCCACGGTCGACCGTCCCAACGTGCTGATCAAGATCCCGGCGACCCTGGAGGGTCTGCCCGCGATCACCGCCGCGATCGCGGAGGGCATCTCGGTCAACGTGACGCTGATCTTCTCGGTCGAGCGCTACCGCGAGGTGATGGACGCCTACCTGACCGGCCTGGAGCAGGCCAAGGCGGCCGGCAAGGACCTCTCCACCATCCGCAGCGTCGCCTCGTTCTTCGTCTCCCGGGTCGACTCCGAGATCGACAAGCGGCTCGAGGTGATCGGCAGCCCCGAGGCCAACGCGCTGCTCGGGAAGGCCGCGGTCGCCAACGCCATCGCTGCCTACGCCGCGTTCGAGGAGGTCCACAAGAGCGAGCGCTGGACCGCGCTGGCCAGCGAGGGCGCCAACGCCCAGCGGCCGCTGTGGGCCTCGACCGGGGTCAAGAACACCGCCTACCCCGACACCCTCTACGTCACCGACCTGGTCGTCGCCGACACGGTCAACACGATGCCGGAGAAGACGATGGACGCCTTCGCCGACCACGGTGAGGTCAAGGGCGACGTCGTCAGCGGCAAGGGCGCCGAGGCCGCGACGGTCTTCGAGTCGCTGCGCTCGGTCGGGATCGACGTCGACGACGTCTTCCTGACGCTGGAGACCGAGGGCGTGGACAAGTTCAAGGGCTCCTGGACCGAGCTCGTCGACACCGTGGTCGCCCAGATCGAGGCGGTCAAGAAGTGACTCGAGGCCCGGTCGACGCGACGACGACGGACGCATGGAAGGCACTCACCGAGCTGCGGGCCGGCTTCGAGCCCGACCTGCGCTCGTGGTTCGCCGACGATCCCGGCCGGGCCTCACGCTTCACCTTCGAGGCGGCCGACCTCCACGTCGACCTCTCCAAGGACCTCATCACCGACGACCTCCTGGCCGGACTGCTGGCGCTCGCCGAGCAGGTCGGCCTGGAGGCTCGACGCGACGCGATGCTCGCCGGTGAGCGCATCAACGTGACCGAGGACCGCGCGGTGCTCCACACCGCGCTGCGTCTGCCGGCCGACGCGTCCCTCGTCGTCGACGGCACCGACGTCGTGCCCGCCGTCCACGAGACCCTGGCGAAGATGTACGCCTTCGCCGACCGGGTCCGCTCAGGTGAGTGGACGGGCGTCACCGGCGAGCGGATCCGGACGGTCGTCAACATCGGCATCGGCGGCTCCGACCTCGGTCCGGTGATGGCCTACGAAGCGCTGGAGCCGTTCCGCCACCCGGAGATCGAGTGCCGGTTCATCTCCAACATCGACCCGACCGACGCCGGCCAGAAGCTGAAGGGCCTCGACCCTGCTACGACCCTGTTCGTCGTCTCCTCGAAGACCTTCTCGACGCTGGAGACGCTGACCAACGCCCGCCTCGCGCGGGCCTGGCTGCTCGACGCGCTCGCCGAGAACGGCGACGTGGACCGGGCCGACGCGGTGCGAAAGCACTTCGTCGCGGTCTCCACCGCGCTGGACAAGGTCGCGGACTTCGGGATCGACCCGGAGAACGCGTTCGGGTTCTGGGACTGGGTCGGTGGTCGCTACTCGGTCGACTCCGCGATCGGCACCAGCCTGGCGATCGCCATCGGGCCGGAGCGGTTCGGTGAGTTCCTCGGCGGGTTCCACGCCATCGACAAGCACTTCGCCGAGACTCCGCTGGCCCAGAACGTGCCGGCCCTGATGGGTCTCCTGAACGTCTGGTACGTCAACTTCCTCGACGCTCAGACCCACGCCGTGCTGCCCTACTCCCAGCTGCTGCACCGGTTCCCGGCGTACCTTCAGCAGCTGACGATGGAGTCCAACGGCAAGTCGGTGCGCTGGGACGGCACCGCGGTCACAACCGACACCGGCGAGGTGTTCTGGGGCGAGCCCGGCACCAACGGGCAGCACGCGTTCTACCAGCTGATCCACCAAGGCACCCGGGTGATCCCGGCCGACTTCATCGCCTTTGCCAACCCCGCCTACCCGCTCGCGGACAACCACGACGGGCAGGACGTCGACGTCCACGAGCTGTTCCTGGCCAACTTCTTCGCCCAGACCCAGGCGCTGGCCTTCGGCAAGACCGACGAGCAGGTGCGTGCCGAGGACACCCCGGAGCACATCGTCAACGCGCGGGTCTTCTCCGGAAACCGGCCGACCACCTCCATCATGGCGCCGGCCCTGACACCCGGCGTCCTGGGCCAGCTCGTCGCGCTCTACGAGCACATCACCTTCACCCAGGGCGTGGTGTGGGGCATCGACTCCTTCGACCAGTGGGGCGTCGAGCTCGGCAAGCAGCTAGCTCAGCAGATCAGCCCCGCCGTCTCCGGCGACGCGAGCACCGCCCGCCAGCAGGACACCTCCACCCAGTCCCTCATCGCCTACTACAGAGAGAAGCGTCAGTGACGACCAGCGACGGTCACCCCGAGTCACTCATCGAGGTCCACGACACCGCGGAAGCGCTCGCCTCCGCGGTCGCCGGAGAGTTCCTCAGCCGCGTCGCCGACCTGCAGGCCGCCGGCGACGTACCCACCATCGGCCTCACCGGCGGCACCATCGCCGAGGCCATCCACCGCGAGATCGCGCGGCTCTCGCCCGAGTCGGGCGTCGACTGGGGTGCGGTCGACTTCTACTTCGGCGACGAACGCTACGTCGCCGCCGACTCCCCCGACCGCAACGCCGGCCAGGCCCGCGCGGCGTTCCTCAGCTCCGTCGGCGTGCCGGACCACCGCATCCACGAGATGCCCGCCACCGACTCCGGCCTGAGCGTCGACGAGGCCGCGGCACAGTTCTCCGATGACGTACGCAGTCATGGCGGCGGCGGCTTCGACATCCTCATGCTCGGCGTCGGCCCCGACGGCCACATCGCCTCCCTCTTCCCCGGCTTCCCGCAGCTCGAGGCGAAGGACGCGATCGCCGTCGGCGTCACCGGCTCCCCCAAGCCACCGCCCGAGCGCATCACCTTCACCTTCGAGGCCCTGCGCCGGTCCACGACCGTCTGGTTCCTGGTCAGCGGCGAAGGCAAGGCCGACGCCGTGGCGAAGGCCCACGCCGGGGCCCCGATCTCCGAGATCCCGGCCGCCGGCGTCATCGGCACCCACGAGACCACCTGGTTCCTCGACCGGGCCGCCGCCTCGGGACTCTGACCCACGCCGACTCGGCGCAAACGCCCAGGGAACTCAGTTACCCAGGGGGATAACGCCAGGTAAATCTTTCCCACATCGGGTGTCCCGCACCCTGTTCGACATGCCACCATCCGAGCATGCCCATCAGCGCCTCTCGGCGGCTGCGCCTCACCCTGGCCAGCCTCGTTGCCCTCGCCCTGGCGAGCTTCATGGCGGTCGTGATCACGACCGCCCCGGCCCAGGCGGCCACGATCAACGTCACCACGGCGATCGCCTCCCAGAACGGCTCGACGGCCACCGTACGTGGCTACGTCGTCGGCCAACCCACGGCGACCAACACCGTCGTCACCAGCAGCTACCCCAACGACTACGCCCTCGCGATCGCGGACTCGGCGACGGAGACCAACACCTCGCGGATGCTCTACGTGCAGATTCCGCCCGCGTTCCGGTCCGCCTGGGGCTTGCGGTCCAACCCGAGCCTCAAGGGCCGCCAGATCGACGCCACCGGCACCCTGGCGGCGTACTTCTCTCATCCTGGCCACAAGAACGCGACCGCCTTCGCGTTCGCCGGCTCCACTCCCCCGCCCACCGACCCGACCGATCCGCCCACGACTGCGCCCGGCGTTCCGTCGGGCTACTACGACTCGGCGTCCGGGCTCTCGGGCGCGCAGCTGAAGTCGGCGCTGCACAACATCATCGACGGCCACACCACGCTGTCCTACAGCGCGGTGTGGGAGACGCTGAAAGTGCTCGACCAGGACCCGAACAACTCCGCGAACGTGATCGAGTTCTACTCCGGCGTCTCCACACCGAAGACCAACAACGGTGGCGGCGCCGACAACTGGAACCGTGAGCACACCTGGCCGCAGAGCCACGGCGACTTCGGCACGAGCAACGGACCGGGAACCGACGTGCACCACCTGCGGCCCGAGGACGTCACCGTCAACTCCACCCGCGGCAGCAAGGACTTCGACCTCGGCGGGTCGGCCGTCTCCGAGTGCGGCGACTGCTGGACCGACTCCGACTCGTTCGAGCCCCGTGACAGCGTGAAGGGCGACCTCGCCCGCGGCATCCTCTACATGGCCGTTCGCTACAACGGCGACGACGGGTTCGCCGACCTGGAGGTCAACAACGCCATCAACGGCTCGACCAACTACCTCGGCAAGGTCTGCGTCCTGCTCGGCTGGCACAGCGCCGACCCCGTCACCGCAGCCGAACGCTCGCGAAACGACCGGATCTACTCGACCTACCAGCGCAACCGCAACCCGTTCGTCGACCACCCGGAGTACGCCGACGCCGTCTTCGGCGCGGCCTGCTGACCGCTGCGGACGAACGCAAATGCACCGAGTCGGCGCCTCTGTCCAGGACAGATGCGCCGACTCGGCTGATGAGCTCAGAAGATGATCTCGCCGGACTTCCGGCGGGATCGGAGCAGAGCGATTGCCTCCTCCAGGATGTCCTCGGCCTCGGCGTCGGAGCGGCGCTCCTTCACGTAGGCGAGGTGGGTCTTGTAAGGCTCGGTCTTCGGCGCCGGGGGCGCGTTCTCCTCGTCCAGTCCAGCTGGGAGCCCACACTTGGGGCAGTCCCACGAGTCTGGTGGCGTCGCCTCGACGGCGAAGGTGATGACCGAATGATGTGCGTTGGCGCAGAAGTAGGTGACGGCCTTTCGCGGCGCAGCTTCGCCGCGCTCCGCCTCACCCATCGGCCCAGCACCGACTCGGGAGCCCCGAATCGCGTTCCCTCCACCTGCCATGGTGCTGCGGTGTCCTCTCTCAACTTAAGTTCGCAGCCCCGAGAGGCCACTTTGGGGGAATTGGACGGCAAAATCTCCGTCCAGCGTCGAATGAGTTTAGACGCTATCGCGCATGCTCCGAAGGGAAATGGATCAGTAGGCCATCAGCAGGCCGAGCGCGATCACACAGGCGAACCAGATCACGCCGATGCCGACGGTGAGCCGGTCGAGGTTGCGCTCGACGACCGAGGATCCACCCAGGGAGCTCGATACGCCGCCGCCGAACATGTCGGAGAGTCCGCCACCGCGGCCCTTGTGAAGCAGCACGAGCACGATCATCAGCGCGCTCGCGATGACCAGGATGATGGTGAAGAGAAGTTCCACGTTTGAATCCTATCTGGAGAGCGCCAAGAGTAGAGCACTGCCCTACAGCACTGGTAGGTCGTAGTAGCGCGAGATCGCCGCGAAGTCGTCGGCCGAGAGGCTCGCACCACCCACCAGCGCACCGTCGACGTCGGCCTCCTGCATCAGCGCGGCCACGTTGTTGGGCTTCACAGAGCCGCCGTAGAGGATGCGTACGCCGCCGGCCACCTCGGCCCCGTAGACCTTCTCCAGCCGCTCCCGGATGCCGGCGCAGACCTCCTGAGCGTCCTGCGCCGTGGCGGTCTCCCCCGTGCCGATCGCCCAGACGGGCTCGTAGGCGATCACGACCTTGCCGACCTCGGCATCGGTGAGCCCGGCGAGCGACGCCTCGGCCTGACCGGTGCAGTGGTCGACGTGGTTGCCGGCCTGGCGGATCTCGAGGCCCTCGCCGACGCAGACGATCGGGGTGATGTCGTGCTTGAGAGCGATCTTGGCCTTCTGCGCGACGATCTGGTCGGTCTCGCCGTAGTGCTCGCGACGCTCGGAGTGGCCCACGATCACGTAGGAGCAGCCGAGCTTGGCCAGCATGGAGGCCGAGACCTCGCCGGTGTAGGCGCCGGACTCCTCGGTCGAGACGTTCTGAGCACCGTAGGTGATCCGCATCTTGTCGCCGTCGACCAGCGTCTGCACCGAACGGATGTCGGTGAACGGAGGGAAGATCGCCACCTCGACGGCGGCGAAGTCGTGGCGCTTGTCGGAGAGCGTCCAGGCGAGCTTCTGGACCAGGACCACCGCTTCTTGGTGGTTGAGGTTCATCTTCCAGTTGCCGGCGATGAGCGGGGTGCGCCCACCGGTCTGCTTCTTCGCTGCCATCAGCCCAGGCCTCCCACGATGTTCGACTCCTCGAGCACGGCCACACCCGGGAGGGTCTTGCCCTCCAGGTATTCGAGCGAGGCGCCGCCACCGGTGGAGATGTGGCCGAACTGGTCATCGGTGAAACCGAGCTGACGGATCGCCGCGGCGGAGTCACCACCGCCGACGACCGAGAGGCCGTCGATCGTGGTGAGCGCCTGGGCGACCGCGCGAGTGCCCTCGGCGAACGCAGGCTGCTCGAAGACCCCCATCGGCCCGTTCCAGAAGACGGTCTTGGCGCCCTCAAGGGCCGCGGCGTAGGTCTGCGCCGCCTCGGGGCCGATGTCGAGACCGAGCGACTCGGCTGGGATCGAGTTGGCCGCGACCACACGGGCGGAGGCCTCGTCACCGAAGGAGTCGGCGACCACGACGTCGGTCGGCAGCAGGATCTCGACGCCGATCTCCTCGGCTCGCTCGAGATAGCCGAGGACGGTCAGGATCTGGTCCTCCTCGAGCAGCGACTCGCCGACCTCGAGACCCTGGGCCTTGAGGAAGGTGAAGACCATGCCGCCACCGATCAGCAGCTTGTCGGCCTTGCCGAGCAGGTTGTCGATCACGCCGAGCTTGTCGGAGACCTTCGAGCCGCCGAGGACGACCACGTAGGGACGCTCGGGGGTCTCGGTGAGCCGCTTGAGCACGTCGATCTCGGTCGAGACCAGGTCGCCCTGCGCACTCGGGAGCAGCTTGGCGACGTCGTAGACCGAGGCCTGCTTGCGGTGGACCACGCCGAAGCCGTCGGAGACGAACGCGTCAGCCAGGGCCGCGAGCTGGGTGGCGAAGGTCGCCCGCTCGATGTCGTCCTCGCTGGTCTCACCGGCGTTGAAACGTACGTTCTCCAGGAGAGCGACCTGACCGTCGCCGAGGCCCCCGACGACCGAGCCGGCGGAGTCGCCGACGGTGTCGGTCGCGAAGGCGACCTCGGCACCGAGCAGCTCACCGAGGCGGGTCGCCACCGGCGCCAGCGAGTACGCCGGGTCCGGCTCCCCCTTCGGGCGACCGAGGTGGGCGACCACCACGACCTTGGCACCGGCGTCGGCCAGGGCCTTGATCGTAGGCACCGAGGCACGGATCCGACCGTCGTCGGTGATCGTGGTGCCTTCCAACGGGACGTTGAGGTCGGAGCGCACGAGAACTCGCTTGCCCTCGACACCCTGCTCGATGAGCTGCGTGAGATTCAGAGACATAACGGGCTAGAGACTAACCTGTGACCAGCGTCGCTGGGTCACAGGCTCGCGCCAACGTACGCAACCAGGTCCCCGAGCCTGTTGGAGTAGCCCCACTCGTTGTCATACCACGCCGCGACCTTGACCTGGTTGCCGATCACCTTGGTCAGCGGAGCGTCGAAGATCGAGGACGCCGGGTTGGTGACGATGTCGGAGGAGACGATCGGGTCGGTCGAGTAGACCAGGTACTTCCCGTCGGCGGCCTTCTCCATGATCTCGTTGATCTCCTCGACCGAGGTCTCGCGCGAGGCCTCGAAGGAGAGGTCGACGATCGAGCCGGTCGGCACCGGCAC